>CP022705.1:617500-1217500 GCA_003491285.1 Methanobacterium sp. BRmetb2 | reverse complement strand
CAAAAGACACCCCTAAAATGTCTAAAACGATAGCAAAAGGATTCAAAATAACAAACCAACCAAGATAAATTAAACATTCAAATAATACTGCAACTACATCCAAAAATATTCCAAATGCGAGGGAAAATAATAAGCCAATAATGGATAATACACCAAGATAATATAATAATGCCAGTAATAAAATTATGGCAACTACAATAATAACAATTAATAACCAAGTATAATCTGGAGATGTCGGAGATTCATTTTGACTTGTTGAACCATTGGATCTTCCTGAACTTTCAGATGAGCTTCCATGAGATTCCCCCCCATTATTTCCAGATGATCCTGTATCACTTGATGAACCCCCATTAGAACCATTTCCTATCCCAATTCCAGACCATTCATTTGGTGGCTTGGTAAGACCTGAAAAATCAGTGACAATAAGTGAAAGGTAAAATATTCCCTCATTTCCAGCATAATCAGTTGCTACCAACTTTATATAATGAGTTCCAATCGTGATTATGCTAGGAGCACCAAATCCATAGATCCAATAGCCATTCAAACAATTCAAATTTTGAGAAGAAGGATTATTGACAAAAATTGGAGAACCTCGCCAAGTATAGAGATCAAGTGGGTGATACGAGAACGATCCATCAAAGTACGCATAAATATTTTTCGTATCAGATGAAGACTGGGCTGTAATTTTTAATATCCTTTCCGATCCAAAATCAATGAATTTTAAAGTATTTGGATTGATAGTTCCAGTTATCACAGGTGGTGTGTTATCCACTGTAAAATTAATTGATGATGTTCTCTGATTACTTAATAAGTCTGTAGCTGTGAAATATATTGTGTAAATACCATCAGACAATGCAGGAACAACATAATCACTACTCCAATCACTACCTGAAGTTCCTTTCCACCAGTCCGACCAACTGCTTATCTTCGTCATATTATATGTTCGCCCTAAAATTGTAGCAGTAATATTTGCTGTATCATCCGGTTTGAAATAGGATCCAGTACTACCTGAAGCCTCTATTTTGAGTGTATCACCAGATCTTAAGGGATTTGGAGTAGCAGAACCTGAAATGTATGGTGGTGTGTTATCTACAGTAAAGTTAGTGGAACCATCCGCTGAAATAATGGTTCTACTATCAGGGTTTAGCCATCCTGTTCCATACAAGATTTTTATCCAGATAGTATGATCTCCATCTTCTAGTTGTGGAACCATATAATGAAGCGCCCATGATCCATTGGTTTGTTTTTCTAGATCAATAAATCCGGTTGGAGTAGATGCATATACTGTTCTAGCATCGGGACTAATATTTACATTTAAAATTAAAGAATCTCCTGATTTTAACTTTTCAGGGCTAAGTGTACTGGTTATTGTGGGTATTGTGTTTTCCACATTGAAAATGATAGTTGTTGTACCGATATTTCCAGACCAGTCTTGGGCTGTCAATAAAGCCGTGTATATTCCTTTACCTAGCCAGCTATAACTCGAAGTGGACCATGATCCATCTTCTTGCCTTGTTAAGGAGTAATTGTTATCCATTATCGTTGCAGTAGCATTAACAACATCAGAATCAACAAATGCATGGATATTAATACTGGGCCTTTCTACAAATACTCCATTTAAAAGGTTTGTATGCGTAATAATCCCTGAAATGATTGGAGATATGGTGTCTATCGGATTTAAAACAGTAAAATTAATTGGAAATGTGCTTTGATTACCTGCACTATCTAGGGCTGTCAATAAAATAATATAATTACCATTCGAAACATATGGAACAGTATATTGAAAATTCCATGTTTCATCATCTTGTTTTGTTAGATCATAAGTCTGATTAAAGATTAAAGCAGTTATACTTGATGTATCTTTGTCAGAAATGGCAGTTATGTTTATTTTATCAAATGTTTTCACTTTTTCAGGATTTATATATCCTGATACAGTTGGAGGTCCATTATCCACAGCGAAACTAAGTGAAAATGTGTTTTGATTTCCAGCATTATCAATTGCTGTTAATAAAATCAGATAAACTCCATCTTCTATATCGGGAATAGCATAATCTAAGTTCCAACTATTTTCTGATAGTTGAGATAAGTTAAATATTTCCCCAAGTATTGAAGCAGTTACAGTTACTGTATCAATACTGGTCATTGCATTAATAGAAATAAGATCCCATTTTTTTGCAGTATCGGGTGTAACATAGCCTGAAATTGTAGGTAATGTATTGTCTACAATAAAATTAAGGGTAATTTGTTCTTCGTGTCCTCCACCATTTGTCGAAGTTAATATAACATCATAAGTCCCATCAGGAATGTTGGGTACGATGTATGAAAGATACCAAATCCCGTCGGACCCTTTGTTCAAGTAATATACTTCATTAAGGATTGTGGCACTGATATTGCTCGAATCGAGAGTGTTTACCATTACTGTTATTTCATCGCCGGATTTTACTATTCGGGGAATAATTGTTCCTGTAATTGAAGAGCTAATATCTTGAGAATAAACAAAAATATCCGCACAGTAGTTACTGTCTTCCGGGATTAAATTGGTTGCATAGGAAGTGAATACTACTGAACTTCCATCTGCACTTATATAAGATGTATAACTAGCTGAATTAGCTTCATCCAACATATAAGATTTGGTTATACAATTTATAGTTTTAAATGTTTGATCATAAATGAATATGTTATAATAATTGGTTACATCAGCGAAACTGGAAAATATTTTCTCATTAGAATTAGATACTCGAGTTTGCCCTCCTTTTGTAGTTTCAAATGTTATAAAACGACCATCACCACTTATTGAAGGATTGCGAGATATGGTTTCTTCTGAGGTAAAGATGCTAACCTTCTCAGTGAACCCTGTTTCTATATCATGGACAAAAATATCATTCCATGGATTATCATCGTTTTCAACCAGGTTCCCTGCATTGGAAGTGAAAACAATATAAAGCCCATTACTACTAATTGCAGGGTTTTCACTAGTACCAGTAGCTTCTTGGCCATCACTAGATACACTTATTCTTTTTGTGATTTTTAGAATTCGATCGTAGAGGAATATATCCTGACAATTATTATTGTCTCCATCTACAAGGTTTTCTGCATAGGAGGTAAAAGCAATAAAACGTCCATCACCACTTATAGAAGGTTCATAATCTACATGTATTATGGAATTAGGAGGCATTACTTGTTCATCCCCACTACTTGAAATACTTACACGTTCTAAAGTACCTGTAATGCGGTTGCAAACAAATACATCACCCCACTCATTAGTATCATTTTCTACAAGATTACTTGCCCAAGAAGTAAATACAACATAGTTTCCATCACCACTTATAGATGGTTCACTACTGTATGAGTTGGCTTGTTCACCATTTACAGCTAGGTTAACTCTCTCTATTTGTTTAAGTAATCTATCATAGACAAATATATCCGATACGTCATTCGTATCGATTTCTACAAGATTAGTTGCATGTGATACAAACACTACAAACCGCCCATCATCACTTATTGCAGGTTTATAACTATTTCCATCGCTTTCTATGCCGGTACTGGATATGCTAACCCGTTCTGTGATGTTCAAAGTGTTATCATGGACAAATATATCATTATAACCATTATTATCATCACTCACAAGATTATCTGCATAAGAAGAAAAGACTATATAACGACCATCTACACTAATAGAAGGTTCTTCACAATTATAATTGGACTCATTACCATCAGTGGAAATACTTACCCTCTCAATAGAATTATTGGTCGCTGTAACTGTTCCACAAACTACCAATGCAAAAATAAATATTAAAATAAATATTAAAATCTGTTTTTTAAATTCTCATCCCCCCAATGAAAATACAAATCTTATTTGAGTTTATATTATATAATTGAAAAATAAGGTATTGATAAATTCTCCACTTTCATTAATTATAGCCCACCTTACATATTAATTATAATACAAAATTATAATAAGAAATCTGATATTTGTATGTATAAAAATTACTATTTTATTCTTAGAATACCATACAAAAATTAAATAAAATAAAGCATTTAAATTGAATATACTTGAATATACTGAATTTTTTATTGAATTTAGGATTTTAAATTCTGTAATTTCTAAAAATAAGTTTTTTACAAAAATTATATCTAATAACTAACTTGAATGTTATAAACAAATGAGTGATATGCATGATTATTTTTTTATTAAAATTAAGTAATAAAAATGTTTTAAATCTACAATAAGATTAAATTTAATTAAAACTTAAAAAGAATCTGAAAGATTTAAAAAAAACTAAAAAATGAAATTTTTTTATATCTTAAAAAATTCTGGAGATCTTTTAGCTACTTTTTAACACTCGTCTTAGAGTATTATGTGAAAATTATATTAAGAAATTAGTTTCCTATATAACTAACCAATTGAAATGTAGCTCCCCTACAATTATTTCTATAACCATTATTTTTAACAAACCCACAATCCAAAACATTAATGCTTTTTATTTTCCACGACTTTTAATCTCTTTCGAGCTTCAGGAACATATCCTTTCAACATCAAAGATAGGGAAACCACAGTAACTGAACTTAGAGCCATGGCCAGACCAGCGTATTCTGGTCGGAACGTGATTCCAAAGGTAGGATATAAAACTCCAGCAGCAACCGGGATCAAAATAGCGTTGTAAGCAAATGCCCAGAATATATTAAGTTTTATTCGACCCATAACCTTTCTTGAAAGCTGAACAGATGCAGCAGCGTCAATTGGTTCATCATTAATTAGTACCACATCTCCACTTTCAATTGCTACGTCAGTTCCACTACCAATAGCAATCCCTACATCGGCCTGGGCCAGTGCAGGAGCATCATTTATACCATCCCCTATAAAAGCCACCATTTTCCCTTCACTCTGTAGTTTAGATACTTCCTGTGCCTTTACTTCAGGTAAAACCTGAGCCCGGACCTCGCTAATACCAATCTGTTGGGCCACTGCCTCTGCAGTCTTCTGGTTATCCCCGGTTATCATAACTGTTTTAAGACCCATCTTCTCTATTTCCTGCACTGCCAGAGCTGTGGTTTCTTTGACTGTATCCGCCACTGCAATAATGCCTATGATTTCATCCTTTAAGCCAATCAAAATAGTGGTTTTGCCTTCACCTTCCAGGCGTGATAGATTTTCCTCCGCTTCTTCATTCAATTCCAGGCCCTGGTCTTTGAAAATGGCCCGGTTACCAATGATAATATTCCTGCCATCTGCCTGTGCGGTAACTCCTTTACCTCCAATAGTGTCAAATTTTGAAACATTCACCAGTTCTATATCATATTCTTGAGCTTTAATTGAAACAGCCTCAGCAATAGGGTGCTGTGAATTTTTCTCCACACTGGCAGCCCATTTTAGAACTTCCTCAGTATAACTGTGGAAACTCACAATATCTGTTACCTGGGGCTGGCCCTGGGTTAGGGTCCCAGTTTTGTCAAAAAGAATCTCTGAAATCTTTTCTGATATCTCAAGTGCTTCCCCATTTTTGATTAAAATTCCAAGCTCTGCACCCCTACCAATTCCAACTGTAACTGCAGTGGGTGTAGCTAAACCCAAAGCACACGGGCAGGCCACTACTAAAATAGAAATTAGTACTGTAAGTCCAAAAAGAAGTGTAGAACCTAAAAGGAGATACCATACAGCAAAGGCAACTATAGCGATGGTCAGTACTGTTGGTATGAAGTAAGTAACTGCCTTATCCGCAATTCTTTGTACTGGGGGTTTGGATCCCTGGGCCTCATCCACCAGTTTTATAATCTGGGATAAAACCGTGTCTTTACCTACTCTACTGGTTTTAAATATTAAGACTCCATTTTTATTTAAAGTGCCGCCCACAACTTCGTTTCCATTTTCTTTAAATGCAGGTATGGGTTCGCCGGTTATCATGGATTCATCCACGTAACTTTCTCCAGAGACAACTACACCATCTGCAGGGATCTTTTCACCAGGCCGTACCCGTATTAGATCACCAACCTGCACATCCTGGATGGGGATTTCAGTTTCACTGTCATCTTGGACTACCACTGCTGTCTGGGGTTGCAGACCAATGAGTTTTTTAATTGCCGTGGAAGTTCTTCCCTTAGCTCGAGTTTCTAAGTATCGTCCCAGGGTTAAAAATGCCGCTAACATGAGCGCGGTCTCATAAAACATGAACTGAGGGGTTAAAATAATGTTAAAAGTTCCCAGAAGACTGGCCACAAAAGCCACCCCAATACCCATAGAATACATCACATCCATATCCAGGGTCCGGTTCAAAAGGGCCCGGGCAGCCGCAGTGAAAATGGGGTAACTCACATAGATGAAAGGAATAATGGAAACTGCCAACATAAAATAGGGCATATAGAAAGGAGCTGGTATGCCCAGAAGCATCATGGCCATTAATGGCAGTGAAAATCCGAAACCTACTATGATTCGATTTCTTTTTGATTTTAAATCTTTTTGGCGCAATTCTTCTTCAATGTCTTCAGATACTTCTCCTTCTAAACCTAAAAATTGGTAACCTAAATTTTCTACTGCATTCTTCATATCCTCAATAGTAACTAAATTAGGATTGTAATTAACATATGCTTTTTCAGCGGCCAAATTCACATTTACGCTGCTAATACCATCTAAATTATTTAAAACGTCTTCTATTGCTTTAACACACATGGCGCAGGTCATACCCCCAATTTTTAGGGTCGCTTTTTCATTTATAACCATGTAACCTGCTTTTTCTACTGCTTTTTCTAATTGATTGAGTTCTAATTTTTCTGGATCATATTTAACATTGGCTTTTTCTGTACCAAAATTTACTTGGGCCTCATCAACACCATCCAAATCATTTAATGATTTTTCAATATTAATTGCACAAGAAGCACAACCCATACCTGCAATTTTAATTTCAGCCTCTTTTTTAGGTTTTTCTGACATTCAGAACCTCCACCAATTTAAAATTAAGAATTACACAATTCATATTATTTTAATAGATTAATAATTTAAAATAACATGTTATATCTGATTTTTTACTATTTCTCCATTTTTCATTACCATAACAATGTTATCTGGATTTCCTAATGATTTAATATCAGTTAAAGGATCTTTCCTACTTATAACAATATCTGCTAATTTACCTACCTCTAGAGTTCCAAGATCCTTTTCCCATCCCATGCACTTTGCAGCGTTCTTGGTTCCGGCCATTATTGCCTCTGTAGGAGTCATTCCTATTTCACATAGGAGTTCCAGTTCCGTTAAATTATTTCCATGAGGAGCAATTCCACAATCTGTGCCCATAACTATCTTAACACCGGCTTGATATGCCTTTTTAATATTATCTCGATGAATATCTACAATCTCCACTGCCTCATTAATCCACTCAGGTAAATTTTTTGAAGTTGAACTAGCTAAATCACCGTTATAATGTATAACATAAAGTGTAGGTATAAGATAGGTTTCATTAGAAAGCATTAGTTGAATACATTCATCATTAAGGTACGTTCCATGTTCTATAGAATGTACACCTGCTTTTATGGCATTTTTTATTCCTTGGGTGCCATGGGCATGGGCCATTACTTTAATACCTTCCCTATATTTTCCTTCTTCAACCATCACTTTCAGCTCTTCCTCAGTAAACTGGGTGTACTCTGCTTTATCATTGGGGCTTATAACCCCTCCAGTGGTCATAACTTTTATAACATCTGCTCCAGCCCTTAAAACTTCCCTTACCTTCTTTCGAACCTCTTCAACACCGTCACATCGGCAATCTGGAAATCCAGGGTATTTAATAGTAGCATCAATTCCGGAATTAAGCAGGAGATCGAAGTGCCCGCCAGTTATGGATAGGGAGTTGACACTTATCTGCATTCTAGGGCCTTTAATTAAATTCTGTTCTACGGCCATTTTCAAACCAATATCTGCCAGTCCTGCATCTCTAACCGTGGTAACACCAGCATTTAGTGTTAATTGCATGTTCTGAACTGCTTTGTAAAAATAGAGTGAAAGGGGAGTTTTCATTATCTTGTTGATATCGAAGCCGTCTAACATTAAATGGACATGGACATCAATAAACCCAGGGAGTATAAAACCTTTTTTAGCATCTATTTTATTAATATCATCATCTGGCAGTTTAATTGAATCTTCTTTATCAATTTGAATTATTCTATTATCTTTTAATAAAATAGCGGCTTCTTTTAAAGGTTTGCTGCTGTTACCATCCAGAATTGTTCCGTTATAAATGAGTGAATATGCCATTTTGTTCCCCATCCTTTCTATAATATAATATAAACTTCATTTATAATTTCAATATTCAACATCATTAAGATTACTGTTATGAATGTCATAGACAAAAAAATAAAATTTAAATAATTACCTTGGAGATATATATTAAAAGAATTAAATGGGGGATGAGTATGAAATTATTAGAAGATGCTAAAGGACAGGGATCAGCAGAATATATACTTCTTTTTGGGGCATTAATTGTGATTGCTATAGCGGCCCTTATAATATACAGCTCTTATTTCACTTCTACAAATATTAGTTCTAAAGAAGATATTAAAATTATTAGAAATAATAGCACTGGCGGAGGTTCCACTCCAAATAATGGAACTACACCATCAATACCTTAAATTTTTTAACTTTTTTCTTAAAAAAGTCTTTTTTTAAATTTTATTTATCTATTTTATTTTTATTACCTTTTTTAAATCCCATTAATAAAATAAAAGCAATTAATGCACCTATTATATTCATGGTAAGATCCTGCATAGTATCTTGATATAATAAAGCTAGATATGGTTTATTAGTATAAAAAAAGTAATATCCTATTAATTCGTAAGAAAGACAAAAAAAGCTTACCAAAGGCACAAATGAAATTATCTGTTCTTTTTTATTTAATTTTCGCAGAATATCAACTATAAAAGGCAGTAATATAACCCCTATTGCAATACCTGCCAGTAAATGTTCAAATCCATTACAACAAGCAATATAATTTAATGTATTGAATTCTTGAGGAATATAATATTTGTTGAAAATTTTTAAACTCGTCTCAATAATTGGAAAAAAGAATATTACAAAAATAAAGATTTTATATTGCCTATTATCAAGTTTTTTTTCCAGATTATAACTTAAAATTAATAAAACTACACTAAATCCTAAAATAAGCTTTAAAGAGAGGAAGTCCAAATAGAAAGATAAAAACATTAGAACAAAGAAAAGTAGGAAAAGTAGTAAGTAAATGACTTTTTTATTATTTAATTTAATAGCAATCCCTCTTCTTAGTTTATGATGTTACTTTTAAAAATTCATTTCCTATTCTAAAATATTTATGTTATGTTTAGAGATTTAAGAAGAAAAAATATAATATTCAAAAATCATAATAAAAACTGTAAAAATATAGGGAGGTGACAAAAATGGGTGATATTAAAGAAATTAAATCTGTCCCAGTCGTATCTTTTGCATTGATCACAGGGGCTGTATTAGCAGTAATCACCTTAATAATGGGTGTTATAATGACCATATTCACTGCTTCTATATTAGCCATGATCCCCGCAGATACAGCCAATGTTGCTGGTTTCAGCGGAGCATTTTCAGCAGTTTTCTTCATCATTGTGTGGCCTATAATGGCATTTATAGGTGGATTTATAATGTATGCAATCGTTGCACTTGTATACAACTTACTTGCTCCACGAATCGGCGGAATCAAACTGGAACTGGAATAAAAAAAACTTAATTTTTTATTTTTTATATTATTAGTAAAAATTTCAATAAAGGGGTGATTATTATTATTAACTGGGGAGCAGTGATTGTTGGATTCTTTTTGTCAATAATACTAGGTGCCATATTTGGAGCATTCGGCGGACCATTCGGCGGACTTCTGGGAATTTTCATTGCCGGTATGATTGTTGGTTACATGGTAAATGAAGATGCTATGAACGGCGCAACTAACGGAGCACTAGCCGGAGCAATTGGTGCCATAATAATAGGAATATTATTATTAATATTCGGAACTCTGCTTCTAGGTATTATTGGATTTGCTGTAGCCAGCTTAACCGCCTTAGTACTGCTGATAAGCACCATTGGTGTTGTCATTGTTATGGCAGTTGGTGGAGCAATTGGTGCTATGGTGAAAGGAAAAGCCTGATTCAAAGAATACATCAAATTTTATTAATTAATTTATTTAATTTAATAATTTATTTTTTAATATTACGAAGTTAAAAATAGGCTTCTTTCCATTTAAGGTTTATCTTTTTCGAGAGAAAAAAAGAAAAAAATATTAGGGATATACACTAATATATAATATGTTAAAACTTGAAGGGAGGTGAAAAGCATGGTAGAAGTACAATGGAAACCGGTCATTATAGGCTTCATATTAGCAATTATATTAGGAATTATTTTAGGAGCAATCGCTGGAAGTTGGGGATCATATATAGGATACCTGTTAGCGACTATCTATGTTGGTTACAGTGTTGGCGGAGACTATATGAATGGTGCTATCCACGGAGCTCTTGTGGGAATAATTGGTGGAATAATTGGTGGAATAATCCTAATTATTGGACTTGGAGCTCTCATGGGAGCTGCGGGTGCTGCTCTCGGTTTAGTGGCTATTATCATAAGTATAATAATTTCTGCAATTATTGGAGCCATAGGTGGAGCTATAGGAGTCTTAATAAAAGGAGAAGCCTAATAAGCCCTATTACAATTTTTTTATTTTTTTTACTTTTTTTATTTTTAAAAAATCAGAAAATTATTTTAACTTAATTAAAGAATACTGAAATAATGATTTTAAAAGGTTGACCAATATTAAATAAGGTGATTAAATGACTGACTGGAAAGCTATTGGAATTGGAGCAATAATAACTGCTGTATTTACAATTATCCTTGTTTTAGCCTTTTTCCCATTATTTTTCCTGGGACCTCTGGCCGGGGGATTCATAACCATCTACTTTATAAAGGAAGGAGAACTCGAAGGAATCAAAAATGGAGCCCTTGCAGGAGTAATTGGCGGATTAATAATAGGTTTCATATCATTTATAGGTTTTGGAGCCATAAGTGCCATAATATCCCTATTCTTAGCTCAAGTAGGAATAGTAGTTGGAACTATAGGACTTATAATTGGTGTAGTTATAACTATAATAGCTGTACTGATCTGTGGAGTTCTGGGAGCTGTTGGTGGAGCAATAGGAGAATCAGCCAAAAAAAATGAGGAATTTTAATTCAATAATTTTATAAAGCACTCATCAGCATTAACCTCAATCGTATCTCCATTTTTCAGCATATTTAAAATATCTGCAGCCGGCTGGTGAACCATAGGTATTCCCGCCATTATAGCGCCGGTTGCAATTATGGGTTCGGCTTTAATGGAGATAATAGCTAATGGGGCTGTTTTATTTTTAGCCATCTGGAATATCACATAGGATCCCACAGTGGAACCTTTACCAGATGGTATGACCAGTATCTTGTCTGTTATGCTTTCACCATAGAGTTCGTGCCCAGAATCTATAACAATCCCAGTTTTAGGATTCACTCCCCCTAAAAAACTTATTGAATCTTTAGTAACAACAACTTCACCCTTGGCCTGGCCTTTAGAAATTTTTTTACATTTAACAGTTTTAAAAGACTCTTTCATCAAATTACCTCATATAACTTTCAAATAGTATTAAATCATAATTTTGAAGATGGTATTATATTACCTCATTTTTCATTATTTCACGCAGCACTGCTGTGGCATAGCACCCTTTAGGAATGGAAAACTCTGTTAACACACCTTCCTCGGTTGGAATAGCAGATGCATCCCAAATTTTAAATCGGATGGATCTTCTAAGTCCATGACTCCCCAATTTTGGCATTTTAGGAACTTCAAAATCATTTTTTGATATATTTTCTGAATTTAAAATTCTTTCCTCGATCTTTCCAATCTTTCCACCTGCGAAAGGAACTTTGCTTCCAAAAAGGGGAGCAGTTGGATGTACCTGGAAATTTTTGATCATTTCGTTTACTTCTTCTTTTTTAAACTCATGAACCAGGTGTTCCTCATTATCTATTAGTATGTCACCTTCGACATATTTATTGATGTTCAGCTTGGCTCTTTCACTTACTGCCTGGTTAAATAGGTAAGATTGGTAAGCATGTACAAACATTCTCTTAAGTGGCTTGGGTAAACTCTCTATAGCTCTTTTATAGGAGGTTTCATCTAATTCTGTTTTCTTTTTAATTTCTTTTAATAAGGTGCGGAGCATCATACGTTCATAGCGCATATTTGAGGGCATCTCTTCGTAAGACCCCTCCAAATCTCCATGGTCATATAACATTCGTGCATTTTGGATGTAGTCTGGTTCACTATTGTATGGATTTCCAATGTATGAATCCACGGTTTTTTTTAAATCATTTTCAATAAGTGCCCTTCCCACCAGATGGGTGTTGGTCCGGGGAAAACCAAATCTCTGCCATCCATAATAGTTGGGTACGCCGGTTTCCAGGAGCTGGGAAAAAACATTATTAGCAGTTTCAGTTGCTGTTCCAGTATCATTTATATCACGTATTAAAATACGGAATTTGTTGCCTATAAGCTGTCCAATCCTTAATTTTTTTTCGTTAGGCATTATGGAGATTATTTTAACCTTGTGAAGCTTTTCTTCTAGTTCCAATATTTCCTCTGGATCAATGTTACTAACACATATCCATTGGCGAGTAACTGCTTTTTTATCTTTCATTCCGGCAAAGCCCATCCGTTTACGACTAATATGTAAAATGTGGGCGATGTCCAGTACAACATCAAGGGTATTTCTTCCCACTTTCTCTATGAAAAGCCATGTATTTGGCCCTTTTCCACTGGGAAGTGTTTCCGGTATTTCTTCAACGTAAAAATCTTCGTAAGTAGTTCTTATCTTTCCCCCAATTCCTTCATCATCAGTAATATATGTTTCAGCGTTTAACATTTATCTTCTCCGTTAATTTAAAAATTGTTCAGTTTTTGATTTATTATCTGCGGTCAACTATGCGTTTCGGTCTTCCTTTAATCTTGTAGAACTCCAGTTCTCCAGGCTTGGTGAAATTAAATATGAGGTTCAGTATGTCCTCAAAGTAGGCCTCGGCCAGAATTGGTTTATATTTAAAGAATGATTTAATGAAATTTTCTTTTACCAGTTCCTCTTCGCAGTGGTCTATATCCTGGCATTCCATACTCACTCTCATGGTAACTTCGCCCTCATCTTCATCCCCATAGAGAAATGTTTCGTATTCTCCAGTCACGTATTCCATGTTTTCACGCTGAAATACTGCAGCTTCCACATCTACTCGGTTAAAAGGTGAACCTGCAATCCAGTATGTCTCTGCTTCTCTTTGTGGATTCATAATCCTCATGTGGGTTCTGCCACATGGACACTTCTCACGAGATACAACCACAGTGGTATCTTCAGTATCATAATTCAATAGAAGTGTTCCAGATCTACCCCCCACCGGCAGTAAAGTGGTTAAAACCAGTCTTCCACATTCATCATCACCCACAAAATCTTTAAGCTGTGGATCGTACACATCAAGATGGACCAGATCTTCAGGGACATGTAAACCTACCTTTTTGTGGCATTCTCCACACATAGTTCCTTCGGTACTCCCATAGGTATTATAAACATCCACATCCCATAATTCTTCCACGTATGCCCGAGATTCTTGGGCAAAACTTTCTCCCCCTGCTATGAGGCGTTTTATACTGGATTCCTCTGGATTTAATCCTTCTTTTTTCATTCTTCGTGCCAACCTTATTAGTTTAAATACGCTGGCTACTATTCCCGTGGGCTCATAGTTTTCCATTATACGCACCGGAAATGTGCATCGACCTTCGGGGATTATGGCCATCCCAATTTTCTGGGCAGCTAAGGTCATGGTGTTAGCCCCCACATTCATTCCATAGGATGCACATACTACCACCCTATCCCCTCTTGTGAAATTCTGGGAAACAAAGGATCGAGCGTACTTTTCAGCATACCGATTCCAGTCTTCCCAGGTTAAGAAAAATGATTTGGGCATTCCACTGGTTCCACTGGTCTCGTGAATAGTGAATATATTCTCCCAGTCCGTGCATTTAAATTCAAATTCTTGGGCTTCAGGGGGCTGTCTTTCTCTTATAGTGTTACCAGTTATTATGGGTAGTTCTCTTAGATCATCGTGGGTTCTAATATCTGATAGTTTAATTTTATTCTTTTCAAACCACTTCCGATAAAATGGTGAATTTTCATAGGCATACTTTACCGTGTATTTTATCCTTTCTTCTACCAATGCGTCAAGTTGGTCACGACCCATGGTTTCTATTTCCTCTTTAAAATAGGAATTCATAATTATCCCCCTTCTAATTTTTAAATAATTCCTATGTTATTATTTTTATTAAACATTCAATAAAAAGTTGGCTTTAGAATTTATCTATTAAAATATTAAGTTATCCTTAAAAATTTATAAAAACTCTTAATAGCAATCTTATTGATTTAAGTTATTATAAAAAAAACTAGCAGATGCCTACAGCCTTTAAATTAAGTTTATTATATGATTAATGCCCTGACCGGGACTTGAACCCGGGGAATAGGATCCGCAATCCTACGTGTTATCCGCTACACTATCAGGGCTATCTCATCTGAGAAAATAGAATATACAACCATAATTAAGAACATTAACAATCGAAAAAGGACTCTATAAAAGGATATGGATGTAAGTTCAATTGTACTATACTTTTTCGTATGGTATAACTAATAAAAATTTCTTTCTATTTAAATTTAATTAGTAAAAAAATAAAGGTTTCATAAAGTCTTTATCATTTTCTTAATATTACAAACCATTAAACCTAGTTGAACAATAGCAAATATATTTGTAATGTTGTTAATGAAAATCCAAGACCTGCACCAGCCAGCACTTGATAAAATGTGTGTCTTTTCAGGTGGTATCTGCTCCACATTATTAAAGGAATTATTAAACTAAATATGATCCCCCAATAACCAAATACATATATCAAAGCAGGTGCTGGTCCTGAGATTCCCATGACATGAATACTGATCTTCCAGTAAAAGTTGATTAATAGTACAACTACTGTGTTAAAGAGGTAGCAAAACATTAGAACCGTTATGATAGATGGTGCTTTAAAAGCATACAAGACAACAGTTCCCACCATATAAGATAATATAACCATTAAAAGGGGATAAATTCTGTCAGATTTATTTGGCATATCCATTTCCACTTTTTTATGATATATCCATATAATTGAGATTATACTGGGCAGTATTGCTGCAAAAAATACGCTCAAAATAGAGTAAAAAATGAAGTCATTCCAATCCAATAGAACATAATTAATCAAAATAAATATGGGAATGGCTACCAATGGTGCGCTGGCAACCAAAGAAACCAGTTCGGCAAAATAATCTTTATACTCCTTTCTAATTAAATATTCCATATTCAAAACCTTAAAATAGCTGTTTTATCTTATATTATGATCTAATCCCATATATACAGTTTAAATATATATTCACCACAAGTTCTGCTGGCTGAAGAAATATTATCTGCATTATTCATATCTGCATTTGAAGCAAGTGGGGTACCATTTAATTTATTTATTTCAATTAAATTGTAATTGCTTCCAGATAATGTTTTATCTAAAAATTCACTGGCTATCTGGCCAGCATCATCCATTCCCGACCTTTGATTACCATTTTTTATAAGCTGGTCAGCCATAAGTTCCAGTACTGTCTTATTAGTGGAAATATTTTTATAAGTGGCCATTAACTCCATGGCGTCCTGGGCATTTTTAGCCATTACCACTTGCTGTATAAAGGAACCAGATTTATCACCACTGATATTGGTAACTGTAGCCAAAAGAATGAAAACCACAATCAAAGCAAGTATAGCATCTGAAGAGACTATTAATCCTTTATTATCCATATGATATACCTTCTAGTTAGAATAAATTAGATAACTACTTGTAATACATTTTAAAACTCTGTAATTCAATTAATACTGCTTTTTTATGGCTTCAACAATTTTATCCTTCTTTTTAATTGCAGCTAGGGCAGATTCTTCAACTTTTTGTTTCATTAACTCGAAATCATCAGGTTGCGTATCCCCTACTATCTTTTTTATCTTTGTGTAAGCTGCTTCTCTAAACAAGGGTTTTAACTCTTCTTCAACATCATCCTTAACTAGTTTAGATATTCCAGTTTCATCCACAAACCCTATTTCAGATATAGGTACACCCACATCATTTATTACCTTTTTAACATCATCAGATACTTCTCCAGGTACAATTATCATTAAAGAATCTACAGAAACGCCTAATGGATCTATGTCCAGTTTTTCCAGCATTTGAAGTACTCTAGGGTTTATCATTTTACGGATTTTGTCATGATAAAATGTTAACCCCAGGCCCGTAGTTCT
Source organism: Methanobacterium sp. BRmetb2 (assembly GCA_003491285.1). NCBI lineage: Archaea > Methanobacteriati > Methanobacteriota > Methanobacteria > Methanobacteriales > Methanobacteriaceae > Methanobacterium > Methanobacterium sp. BRmetb2. The sequence continues at coordinate 1,201,107 of CP022705.1, read as the reverse complement.
TGAAATTTCGTGAGCATCTCCCCTGAGTCCTCCGTTGGTAACATCCGTCATGGCATGTACCTCTGGAAGTAATCCTGATCCAAAAATAGCTTCAGAAGCCTTTATAAAGTTAATGTCCAGGGTTTCCCATACCACGTCAAACATTCCATGATACAGTGCTGTGGTGGTAATGGTACCTCCACCAGAACCTTCAGTTAAAAGTATTACATCACCGACTTCTGCTCTTTTTCTTGCAGTTGGCGGATACTCGGAAACTCCAATTGCCCCCACTGCACTCACCAATCGATCACCCAGGACCATATCTCCTCCTATCCGAAGGGTGCTGCCCGCAACCAGTGGAACATCCACTAGTTCTGATACGGCACAAACTCCTGCAGTAAAGTCAAAAAGTTTTCCCACATCCCCATCATCTGCCAAGTGCAGATCACTAATAACTGCCACTGGATCGGAACCCATTACACATACATCCCTTAAAGCCGCCCTTGCAACATGAAAACCTCCTAAAAATGGATATTCACTTAAACGGGAATGTATTCCATCAACTGCTGTGGTTACATAAACTTCTTTAGAGTCAACCTGTGTTTGAACTACTCCTCCGTCATCTTGTGCTGTGGGATTAATAAATGAATTTATTTTTGTACTGGACACTATATCTGCAATTTTTCTGTGAACAAAAAAATCTCCTTCACCCCGAGAACCTACTCCTATTTCTCCCATCCCAATTTCAGAATGGGGATAACCTATAAGTTCTCTTAAAAATGCGTCATCATGATCAGAAATAGTAAGAGTATTTTGAACTTCTTCAATCACAGCTTCGGCCATTTTTTGAGCATTTTCCGGGCTTATACTCTTATATTCAAGTATTTTTTCTGTTAAATTCTGTTTTACTGATTTTTCGCTGTATTTTTTAATATTTCGCCTTACAAAGCCCTCTATATCCATAAAATCACCATTATTATGTTTTCATTAAATTCCATGGTTTTTTACAATTTGAATCCCATTACAATTCAATTATTTGGTACTCTTAAGTGTGGTCCAGTTATGACCTGCTACAGTTAAAATATACTAAATTTGATAAATCAATCCGCATGCTTGACAAAGTTCCTTAAAATTTCTAATCCGACCTCTCCACTTTTTTCCGGATGAAATTGGGTGGCAAATACATTATCGTGGCAAACTGCTGCAGTTACTTCAATCCCGTAATCCACGGTTGCAGCTATAATATCTGGATCTTCCGGTTTGACATAATAAGAATGTACAAAATAAACGTAATCATTATCTATTCCCTCAAAAATAGGACAAGTTCCACGTATATTCAAGTCGTTCCATCCCATGTGGGGAATTTTCAATCCTTTTGGTAATCGGGCCACTTCCCCTCTAAAAACATCTAATCCTTTTATTCCTTCACTTTCCTGGCTTTCAGTGAATAATAATTGTAAACCTAAACAAACACCCAAAAAAGGTTTTCCATCATTTATGTGCTGATGAATAACAGCCTCATATCCTTCTAAATTTTTCATTGCAAGACCAAAGGCCCCTACACCAGGTAAAACTAAAGCTTCTGCTTTTTCAATTTCACTTATATTATTGGTTATTTTAACCTCTTCTCCAACCTTTAAAAAACCATTTCTTATGCTTTTTAGATTTCCTGTACCATAATCTATTATAGTTATCATTTTATCCCGAATATCCTGTTTATATAATTTAAGCACATTATTACTGATTAAATCATAATTTTATAAGTTTACTTTGTTTATTCTGAGATTAAACCCTAAAAGTACTTCCAAAAGTTATCGTGCGTAAAAATCTTTCACTCGAACTGTATCTTCCAGGTGTGGTGTTGAAACCTCATGTAAAACCGTGTTCTCCATGGCCACAATAGAGTGTGGTTTTTTAGGCTCTATTCTAATTGTTTCATTTTTACCGAAGTATTCTTTCTTATCTTCAAACTCAATGTAACCAGCACCACTTACTATGTACATGGTTTCATCCTTTTCTTCATGATAATGAAAAGAAGTTTGATATCCTTCCCTTATGAAAAGTTCCTTAGTCATATATTTTTCAGTGTTGATTAAAACTTTCTCATAGCCCCAGGGTTTATCTTCCCTGTTTTTATATTCTTTTCTTATCTCTTCAAGTTCTTTAGATGTATCTATGGCCATCCAAAATAGTCCATCTTCTTTGTAATAACTTAACTGATTTTCTTTAGCCATTACTGGAAATACCGTTTTTTCAATATCTCCCACGTCAAAATCACCGAAATTTAGTTCTCCTTTAGAAAAATAGACTCCCCCATTAATGTAGTAATCTAGAATAGGTTTTTCTTTAAAAGATGTTAATCTATCCCCACTTATTTCGACAATACCATAAGGAGATTGCATTTTAGTTACAAAAATAGATAAAGGATAATTAGAACGTTCGCCTAAATAAATCATCTTTTTAAGGTTTAAATCAGCTACAACATCTCCATTTCTTATTACACACTGTTTTTCATCATCAATGTGATCCATTCCCATTCTTATAGCGTTCAAAGTACCAAGAGGTTCATCTTCTTCCACATATTCAATCTGCAAACCCCCGTAATTTTTTCCATATCTTTCCCTTATTTTATCACTTAAAAAACCAGTTAAAAGAATAACACGTTCCACCCCTGCATTTTTGAAATCAAAAAGCTGTTTATCAAGAATAGTGTAACCTTCCTTCATTTCAATTAATGGTTTAGGAATAGACTCAGTAAGCGGCCGTAAACGCTTCCCAAACCCTCCACAGAGAATCATACCCACAGTTTTACTCATTTTAATCACCTTGCACCCTTAAATATTATTCTGTGATGATGGTAAATCATACTATTTATTACATTTCTATATTCTAGTAATACTAAATAAGTTTTTTTACTTTTTATTCTGAGGGAGTTGTTTTCTTAAAACCTCTCCAAAATCAGATTTCACTATTTTATTTGTACCTAAAGTCTTAGAATGTGCATCCAGTTCAGTTACCACATAATTATATCCTATCTCTTTTAATGGTTCTACCAAACGTGGGCCGTCAGTTATAGCCAGTAAATTTGAATTAATCCTTTCGATGGGAACGGCATGTGGCACACCAGCCACTACTACAAAATCCGCGCCTATCTCATTAATAATATCTGCAGCTTTTTCTCCAGTAACGGGATATTCATCCAGACCTCCGGTTATAAAATCAATTTCAACACCATTTTCTGATAATTCCGATTTAATGTTGACGGCGTGCTGTCTTATTCGTGGAAGTCCAATTTTTTCGTCTAGATTAGCAATTATGGTGGGTTTATTTTCAGGATATAGTTGAGTAAATGGGATTTTTAGTATATCTGCAAACAGGTAAGATGTTTCTTTCTTGGAATTCAATACCAAGACAATCTTTTCATTATTTTCAAATTTTTCAATTAGTATCTGGGCAATTTTTTCCTTATCATCACCAAAAGATGGAGCAATATACTCGCCTTTGGCCATTCCCCTTGTTTTTTCAATTCTAGTAGCTAATCTAAGCATTTTAGATTGTCTTTCAGTTTCTTCGTGAGATATTATTCCTTCTCTTTCTGCTGCTTTAAGAACTGCAATAGCGCCTTCAGTATTATCCCCCTCACCAAATCCTCCGTGAGATTCGACACTAATTACCTTGGCATTAATTCCGGCCTTCTGAACTGCCTCTTTCAAATCTTCACCGATTATCATGCTGGCACAGGTCCCCACTACTCCCACCAACTTTGGAGAAAACATTGAATCAACTTTTTCTAGTACTTCTTCTAACTTGGATGATGCTCCAAATATAAAGTCATTTTCAGACATGGCAGTAGTTACCACCCTAACACCATCATTTTCTAACAATCGGCCAGTTCTGAAACAACAACCATGTGGTCCGTGTAATACAATGACATCTGCATTTAAGTCTCTTAACGTGTATAAAGACGCGGCAATTGGGCTTGGTCTGGGATGCAATTTTTCACCTCGAATCATTAATGAAATAAAATATATGTTAAAATATATGTTACAAGTTACAATTTAATGAGTGAAACATACTAATTAATTTACTTGATTTATTATTATAAGATAAAAAATTGTGTGATAAGATGCAGAAAACTGGTAAAAAAAACTTTTACATAACACTGATTATCATAGTCTTAATACTGGTTTTATCTACTGTATATTATTCTAATTGCTTTAATCATGATTCTAATAATGAAATTTTTACTTTTAAATATGTACCGAACCATATGAATTATGGTGCAGTTTTAAAAGACGGTCCCTACGGCAATATCAGTTCTCCAGTTAAAATTGCTTATATTATAGGAGTCCACCCCCTTGAATCAAAATCACATGCAGCTGTACTAGACACAATAAAAACAAATGATAAAGCGTTAAAACATTGTTATTATATTTATCGAGTTATGGTTACCAAGGATCAAGAGGATTATACTAAAGGAAGAATAAACGGCCAGATTTTAGCCTATTCATTCGCAGTTCCAGATATAAAAGGAAATAATTTTGACCTGGTGGTGGATGTGCATTCTAATCGAGGAAATTATAGTGAGAAACTATTTGTTTTTTCACCTTTAAAATCCACTAAATCTGAAAGAATCGCCTGGCAAATTAAAGATAAACTTCCCTGGTTAGCTTATTACGTGCCTCCTCTACTGCCAGAACCTACCAGCGGACCTTATGTAAGTATTCCATTAATAAAATCCGGAACTCCGGCCATAATATATGAAGTTTATACATATGATTCTTATTCCCAGATTTTAAATTACGCCCATGAATTTGTCAAAACCGTGGATAAAATGGATTTATACATCTAAAAAAGGACGAACTTGATTTTATGAATCAACTAAAAAAAATAATTTGATATTTATTCTTTAAATAAGAGAATTGCAGTGTTGTTATGATAATAAAGAATTTAATTACCGGAAAATTCATTGAGAGACCCAACAGGTTTCTCATATTATTTGAATCAAATAATAAAAAGTTTGAAGCGCACTTAAAAGATCCAGGTCGGCTCAAGGAACTTTTAATCCCTAATGTAAAATTACTGCTTAAAGCCGCCAGTAATACCGCCCATAGAAAGACCAAGTTTGATGTACTTGGGGTGCTTCACCAGGATAGATGGGTTATTATTAACTCAGGCATCCACAGTAATATAGCTGCAAATATAATTGAATCTGATATTTTCAAGGAATTGAAAGGATATACTGTAGAGAAAAGAGAGTACACCTACGGTAAAAGCCGTATTGATTTTTTACTTTCAAGTGGAAAAGATAAGATGTTGCTGGAAGTCAAAGGCTGTACCCTGGTAGAGGATGGCCTGGCCCTGTTTCCAGATGCACCTACCCAACGGGGGAGAAAACATGTTGAAGAACTTACCCATGCCAGGGAAAAATCTTTTAACTGCGCTGTTCTATTTTTAATAATGCGAGAAGATGCAGAAAAATTCTCACCTAATTACAAGATGGACCCTGAATTCTCCAATGCCCTTAAAATTGCTGATGAAAAAGGGGTTCAAATACTGGCTTATTCCTTTAAAAATATTTTAAAAAATGGTGAATTAGAGATTAAACCATTTAAAAATGTGAAAATTGAATTATTTAAAGATTGAAAAACTAACTAAGTATATTTTTCCTTTTTATCCAGTATTTTCTTAATTCATCTGCAAAAAGCATTATTGGTACAAAGGTAATTACGTAAAGCCAATCATTAATACCCAAAGATGTTGTTCCAAATATATCCTGCAAATATGGGATGTAAACAATTGCCAGTATCACCACAATTTCAAATAATATTCCTCTTAAAATCCACTTGTTTTTAAATAATCCTAGTTTAAAACTGGACATTCTGGTTGTCTGGCATGCTAACAAATTACCAATCTGAGCACATACTATACCTACAAAGACCATAGTCGTAGCTTTAAGGTAGAGAGGATCTGTAAACAAGAGATTATCACCCCATTGCCATCCTCCACTGAATAAAACCCAAAAATATCCTGAAATCACCAGTAAAGCCTCGATTGATCCCAGATATACGTAACCACGAAATATAACTGGTAGATTTAAAAGGCGTTCTTCATGACTTCGGGGAGGTCTTTTCATCACATCTGATTCAGAAGGACCCATACCTAAAGCCAGAGCAGGAAGAGTATCAGTTCCAAGATCAATAGCTAAAATCTGCATCACGGTTATAGGCAGGGGAATTTTTAACACTACCATCAAAACAAAGGGCAGAATTTCTGCTGTTTCGTGAGCAAATATGTAGGTTATAAATTTCCTAATATTTTCATAGATGGTACGTCCTTCTTTTATAGCAGAAACAATGGTCGCAAAATTATCATCAGTTAAAACCATGTCTGATGCTTCTTTAGCAACATCAGTTCCTGTGATGCCCATTGCAACTCCGATATCTGCTTTTCTAAGGGCAGGCGCATCATTTACACCGTCTCCCGTCATGGCCACAATCTCTTCTTCCTCTTCTAAGATAGATGCTATACGCATCTTATGCTCTGGAACTGCCCGAGCAAATATAACATTACCTTTAGATTTAATAATCCCAACCACTTCAGAATCTGTCATTTCATCCAATTTTTTACCTTTGATTATGGTACAATCCCCTGATATTATTCCCACTTCCTTTGCAATAGCCCTGGCAGTGAGCCCATAATCTCCAGTTATCATAATTATTCTAATACCTGCTTGATGGCATTTTTCAACAGCTTGCCTGATTTCAGGTCTTGGAGGATCATGCATAGCCATCATTCCCGTGAATATCATATCTTTCTCTACAACATATGGATCATAATCTTTAAAATCATTTGATAACTCTTTATATGCCATTGCAAGAATTCGTAAACCATCGGAAGCCATTTCATCATGTATTTTTGTAACTTCATCTTTTTCATCAGAAGTGAACTCCCGAACAGTATTTTCTACCGAAATTTGGTTACATAGAGAAATTATCTTCTTGGGAGCTCCTTTGACATAGGCAACTTTTTTATCCTTTTTCTGGTGGATGGAACTCATGGATTTTCTATCTGAATCAAAAGGAAGTTCTTCTATTCGAGGCATCCTTTTTAATTCTTCTTCTAAATTAAAATTAATTTTACGTGCAGCCACCAGTAAAGAAGCTTCAGTTGGATCTCCTATAATTTTATATTTATCTGTAGATTTTTCCGTTTCAATTAATTTTGCGTCATTACAAAAAGCAGCAGTCCTAACAACCAGTTCAAGTTCTTTAAATTCTTTGTGGGATACCTTTTGTCCTTCATGGAGAAATTCTCCTTCAGGATCATATCCTGTGCCTGTAACGTCAATTACTTCATAGGGTATCCAGATTTTGCGCACAGTCATTTCATTTTTGGTTAAGGTTCCTGTTTTGTCTGTGCATATAATAGTGGTGGATCCCAAGGTTTCCACGCTGGATAAACGTTTTATCAATGCATTTTTTTTGATCATTTTTTTGGCTGATGCTGCCAGTGCTAGTGTCACCGTCGGAAGCAGCCCTTCTGGAACATTAGCCACCATTAAACCTATAGCAAAAGTAAAACCAAGTACAAGTGGTAAATTAATCACCCATATATCGATTACAAATAATATGAATCCCATTGATACAGCAACCACAGCTATTATCTGTGCTAATCTGTTTATCTGTTTTTGAAGAGGGCTGGGTTCATCTTTCACAACCTGGGTCATGGAGGCAATTTTGTTAAATTCCGTGTTCATTCCCGTTGATATTATAACAGCTTTTCCAGATCCAGAAGATACACTGGTACCAGCAAAAACAATATTCGGCATTTCCAAGTAGTTATGTTCCTTTTTAGGAATTTTTGAAATTTTTCGCACAGGTCTTGATTCGCCAGTTAGAGTAGAAGTATCAACTTTCATCTGGTAAGATTCCACCAAACGGGCGTCAGCTGATATATTATCACCTTCTTCCAGTACAATGACATCTCCCGGTGTTAATTTTTCTGCCAGTATCTTTTCCTCTTTACCATCCCTAATAACCTTTGCATGGGTGGGTAAAATTTTTTTAAGAGCTTCAGTTGCCTTTTCTGCTTCATATTCCTGCCAGAAACTAAAAATAGCATTAATTATAATTACAGCAATTATAGCAACGCCCAGCTGAGGAGTTCCAGAAATAAAAGCCAGTATACTAGCAGCCCATAAAAGTAAAGCAAGTACATGATAAAAATTAGCTAAAAATATGTATATTAATGGGGTTTTTTTAAATTCTTCTATTTTATTGAGGCCATATTTTTTTAGACGATTATCTGCTTCATTTTCAGATAAACCAGATGTTGATGTGTCCAATTTTTCATATACTTTTTCAGGAGGAAGTTTATAAATTTTCATTTTCCTCACTTACAGTTGAAATATACCTCTTTAAATAATAATTCCCATTATTTTTATGAATAGAATAAGATATAAAATTAAGGTTAATCCCTTATTGAATAATAAAAGTTTACTAAAAATGTTTTTATGATCAAATAAGAGAAATTATTACTTATTAAAAGCAGATAATAGATAATAGGAAAAATAATTAAGAAAATAGTCAAATTTGGGACATAAATATGATTGTTTCATTTAACTGAAAGAGAACCTCCTAATCCATTGAATAAATTATCAAAATTTTATCATTTTACGCAAATCTCTACCATTTTCATCAATCATACTCCACAGACAGGACATGGAGTAATAAAACTATAATTTCCTTTCTTAATGGATGAACGCAACCTACTACTGACACTTTTTTCTAATGTTATATAATCCTTGCCACACTTACAAAGATAAATCTCTGTTTTAGTTTCTGTCATTTTTACACCCGTTTTTATATCACATTCCATAAACTTTTTAAATCCGTAATATCAACTCCATAACATACGTTTCAAATTTATTGGATAAAAAGATCAATCAGTTTTCCAAATTAACTATGATTACTTTTTAAACAAATGTATCCTTTCTTTTTATGCACCCACTATCTGCAGATTATACTTATAATATCCAAGTCCTGAATTTCATAATCACTGCTAATTCTCCTACCACTTCGAGCATCAATAGCATGAAGGAAAGTATCTCCAATATCAGTGTGGATAACATAGGCCATGTCCCGAGGTTTAGACCCTTTACTGATCAATAAAGCATCAGGTAAAATATTTCCATCTTTATCACAGAGTTTATGTTCATCTTCTACGGGGAAAACAACCAACATATCTAAAAGATCAAATATAACTTTATTGAGTGCTTCTTGAACTCCTGTACTGCCATATTTCTGAAGTACATTCTCTCTTATGTATCCAAGAGCTTTTTTCTGATTTTCATTTAGTCCATCAGAATTCAGGACATCAAAATCTGAATCCCCAGGATTATAAGAAATTAAACCCGCCTTTGCAGCTTTAGTTAATGCGAGTTCGGCTTCAGCTGATGCAGGTATCACATTGTCATATTTTTCTTTTAACCTTTTGATATTATCCTCTGCCGTTGGAATGTCTGCCTTATTAGCCACAATTAGCATGGGCTTGGATATTCGAAGGAGTTTATCCAGTAAACTTATAATATCTTCATCACTCCAAGTATGATATTCAGTTTTTAATCCTCGTTTAGCCTCTATAACATCCTCTAATTTTATTCCAATTCCACTGAGCTGTTCGTATAATACTTTTGAGATGTCCAATTTTTCAGATAGGGCTTTTCTTACCAGCCGATTCCAGTTTTTCTTTAGGATACCGAAAAGCCACATGGTTATCTCGTGTTGGAGAAATTCCACATCTTCTAATGGATCATGACTTCCTGCCTCACAAGGCCTTCCCTCCTCATCAGTAGACCCAGAAGCATCTACTACATGTATAAATGCTTTTGCCTGTCTTAAATCGTCTAAAAATTTGTTTCCAAGACCTCGTCCCTCGTGTGCTCCTGGGACCAAACCCGCAACATCTATCAACTCTACAGGTATAAATCTCTGTCCATTTACACATTTTGAATTCTTGGGACTGCAAACCAGTTCTAGTTCTTTGCACGGACAAGTGGTTACCACATGAGCCACTGCTTTGTTTGCATTTATAGTGGTGAATGGATATCCAGCCACTTCAGCATCAGATAAGGTTGATGAATTAAAAAAAGATGATTTTCCAACGTTTGGTTTTCCGGTTACTGCAATTTGAAGCATTTTATCACTTAATAGTATTCTTTAAATGAATCTGTTGATTAAAATTATACTTATCTTAATTCATTATATCTTAAAGCAAGATATAAATAATTTTTTAAGAAGGATAATCCAAATTTTATATTAAAAAAAGAGTTAATTGTCCTTATTATAATTTGATTTAATAAATAAAAGCCAATTTTTGTTTAAATTTACTATCTATAATCTACGAAGTGGAGTAATTACCCTGATTTTCAATCCTAATGAAGTTATTTGGATTAACCTACGAGTATAAAGTGGGCTTTTATATCGTTTTCCCGGAGAAGCTTTAACCCATCTCATGTAAATTTTTCGACTCAATGAATTCATGTTTTGCACTAAAAAAGTGTTTCTTATACTTACGGTTCTTCTATACCTGGATTTATTGTAGATATATGCTGATAACAGGATCTTTGTCCCCAGAGGATGTTTACCTATATTTAAAAAGGTAGTTTTTCCACGGTAAAGTGTACCACTAAGACGTTTATAAATTGTTTTCATAGCCGGCCGGGTTATGGCAACATAGTATATAAAGTGTAAGGAACCATAACCCCTATTTTGAACTTTAATATAGGAATTATGTAGTTTAATAGTGTTGAAACAGTAACTGTAATTTGACAAGAAATAGTTACCATAAATATTCCTTATTGATCCAGCAGGGATTTTTAAAGTATATTTATTTCCGTAGACTAGTTTTGAGGCATTAATAATTAGAATATTGCCATTTATAGATCTTTGTATCGAAATTGATTTTCCTTTTGCATCTTTAAGGCTTATCCGATTAAAATTGCTTCCCTTTTTGACATCTCCATTGAAATATATTTTTATTATCTTATTAAGAGGAACTTCTACTGAATTTTTACCGGGATCTGTGTTTAATATCTTTGGATAATTTAAACTGGTAATTATATTAGTTAATGCTTTATAAGCGTTAATTCTGCCCCCGGTTAATATTTTACCTACCAGAGATGATTTAACATCCACATTATTTAGGATTGTATTTTTTATTTGAATGTTGGTAAGATCCGGTCTTACTGATTTTATCAGTCCAGCTAATCCTGAAACAAATGCAGTAGACATTGATGTTCCGCTTGAAAAGCCATATTTATTTCCAGGTAATGTACTGTAAATATACGTCCCCGGTGCTGCCACATCAACACTGGTGATTCCATAATTAGAGAAATAAGTTATATAATCCTCCATATCCGTTGCAGCCACACTGATTAAGTTGGAACAAGTATAACTTGCAGGATATTCAGGTATAATATCATTATTTTTAGATTCATTCCCTGCCGCACATACTACCAAAGCTTTTGATAAACTTATAGCGTCTTTTAAAACTTTAGAATAACTTCCACCATTCCATGAATTATTTATTACATGTGCACCCATCTTATTGGCATATAAAATTGCATCAAGTGCATCTTCATCTGTGCCGTAGCCATATTTATCAAGAAATTTTAATGTCATTATTTGGGCATTCCACATTACTCCTGTTATTCCCTGACTGTTATTTCCAACTGCAGCTATAACCCCTGCAATGCTTGTTCCGTGTCCATTGTCGTCACTTGGATCATTGTCATTATTAAAAAAGTCCCAACCATAATAATCATCTATGTAACCATTATTATCATTGTCTATGCCGTCATTAGGTATTTCTCCCCTGTTTATCCATAAATTACCTTGTAGATCAATATGATTTAGATCAATGCCTGTGTCCAAAACAGCAATAACCACATTTGAAGAACCGGTACTAATATTCCATGCATTAACTGCATTAATATCTGCTCCGGCTATCCCCCACCAACCATAAATTATCTGGCCATTGTTATAAAGACCCCACTGGTTATTGAAACTCGTATCATTAGGTATTAAACCGATCTGATAAACTTGATTTGGTTCAACATACAAAACATAAGCGTTTTGGGAGTATATGTGAATTGCATCCTCTAAACTTATATTAGCAGGTATCTTAACCAGCTGCAGTCCGCTTATTTCCTTATAATCTTTTATAACTGTAGCATTAACTTGGGCATGCAAATTCTTGGCAATTGGGTTAGTACTTGGATTTGTAATTTTAAATCTAACAAATAATTCATTTAGAATTGATTTGGCTGATGAGTTTCCAGTAGTTTCATCAGAGATATTTGAAGTTGAATTATCAACCGTTGAGTTAGTATCATTTATCTCTGTTTCATTTTCAGATATAGTGTAATCTTGTGTATTATTATCTGAAATTAATGTAGCTGAAGCTGCTCCACATATTCCTAAAATTGATACAAAAACAAACAAAAATAATATAATGCGTTTAATCATAATTTTCACTATGTTAATTATTTAGATGTATTATGTTTTTCATTAAAAATAAAGATTTTTATTACCTAGAAGACTACAGATATTAAATGTTATTTTAAAAAATTTAACAAAATTAATGGGTTAAAGTTGAGGATGGAAATGTCAAAATTTTACATAGTAGGAATAGGTCCGGGATCCAAGGAATATTTGACATTAAGCGCAGTTAATACCGTAGAATCGTCAGACATTGTTATTGGTAGTAAAAGAGCTTTGAATCTATTTGAAGATATAAAAACTCATAAAGTTTATTTAAATGCCAATAATATTAAAGAAATGATTGAATATGGTATTAAAAAGGTTAACGACGGTTTGAATGTTAGTATACTCTCTACAGGAGACCCAGGATTTTCCGGACTACTGAAAACCGTGCTTAAAACTACAAATAACATCGAAATTGAAGTAATCCCCGGCATTAGTTCTATCCAGCTTTGTGCTGCCAGACTACAAATACCGTGGGACGATGCAAATTTAATCACCATCCATGGAAAAGGAGTTTCAAAAGAATTAATATCTCTAATAAATAATGGAAACCCCACTATTATACTTCCCAACTTAAACATGGATGAAATTGTAACTTTTTTATTGAATAACGGGGTTAATCCCAAAAAAAATGTAGCTGTATGTGAAAGATTAAGTTATGATGACGAAAGAATAATTAAAACGCCGCTTAAGAATCTGTTAAACGAAGATTTCAGTTACATGTGTGTAATGGTTATATATTAACCAATTTTAACGGCTAACTATGAATATAAGGACATATTAATCAATATCCCACTAACTTTTCATTCTCGAGTTTCCACGGCGGAGAAACCATACATAAAAATTTTAATTTTGAATCTCCAGTGTTTTCCAGGTACTGTATAGAATCTGGAGGTATGTAAACTGTTTGACCTTCTTTTAGCTCATTTTCTTCATGGTCAATATGCATCAATCCCTGCCCTTCTAGAATATAATAAACTTCCACTGAATTTTTTATTTTGTGAGGTAGAGAAGATTTTCCTGGTTCTAAAATAGCGTGTGCTAAACTAAACTCCATTTTTAAGTCTTCAACTTCGTTTTTTGGATGTAATAATTCGCATATAATTGTTTCATCTAAAGCCTTGAAATTTTTGCAGTTATTTAGATCTTTAATTAACATATAAACACTAAAATTGTTATTTTAAATTTAAAAAAGTTAAAAAATAATTATTTTAATAAATAACAGCCCAAATCAGCCATAATAAGCTTTCAGTACTCCTGCAATTATCCAAAAAACAAAAGCACCTAATAACCCATAATTAAATGGATACAATCCAAACAATCCACCTAACAAAACTAAAAGGCCGATCCCACCTATTAAACTCAGAAGTGCATTCCTTTGATTTTCTCTCATGTACTATACCTCCCTAACTTTTCTAAAAAAGTAATAATTTGTGATTAATTAATCACCTTCAATTTGTGGAACATCAGATGCTCCATAAAGAATATTTGCAACCTCTTTAAGAGTGTCCATTCCTTTTGCTTCCTCTTTAAGAAGTGGTACTTCTGCTATTAACTGTCTTCCAAACTTCTCATGGATAGTTTCAAGACGTTTTTGCTGTAAATTTCTACGTGCTTCACAGAATTCACAACCAGTCTCTTCCGGTAGAATCTGGTTTACAATAACACCGTCCGAAAATATATTGTATTTTCTAAGTGCCTCCATAGCCCTTTCAGATTCATATATAGACATTTCTTCAGGTATTACAACCATTTTAAAGGAGGTACGATCCGGATCAGCCATGACGGCTCTGGCTTCTCTTATCTTCTTTTTAGTTACTTCCATATCTTCCAAGGCCCTGTCTTCCTCATCCTCATCGCCCATGAATGGTAAAATGTTTTTGAAGGCTTTAGCCATACCACCTATTTGTTTTCGTAGTTTAATCATTTTTCCTACCCAGGAGTCCATCATTTCCGGGAATGAGAGGAACCGGAGAGTGTGGCCAGTAGGGGCTGTATCAAATATTACAATATCATATTCATCTGTGGTCATGTACTGTAAAAATTTATCAAAAGCTGCTGCTTCGTCTATTCCTGGAGACATAGAAGCCATGTCCATCTGATCCTGGAGTATGTCCATTCCCATACCAGGGTTTAATGCAGCTTGTTCCTTCATTTTAGCCTCGTAGTCCTGCATTGCAACTTCAGGGTCTATTTCAACAGCATAAAGATTTTCCTTTATAGGTGTTGGTTCGTGCCCTATGTTTCTTTCAAATGAATCTCCAAGGGAGTGTGCAGGGTCTGTGGATATTATCAACGTTTTTTTACCTTGTTGAGCAGTCCAAAGGGCAGTAGCAGCAGACATGGTAGTTTTACCTACTCCTCCTTTACCTCCAATGAAAACAAATGTAGTTTTACCTTTGTTGAATTTAAAAAGATCTTTGAATGCCATTTAATACCTCCAAATTTTTAGTATCAGTTAAGTAGTCTAAAATGAGCTTTAGAAATTACTAGTATAATACCATTATAAATATTCAGTTTTAAACTTATTATCATATATAATAAACTTATAGATTTATATAAAGGGAACTGAAATTTCACCCAGTAAAAAATAAAATGGAATATCAATCATGGAACTGTATTGGTGAAAAACTGCATTAATTGTCATAATTTCTCAAATTTATCAATTAAAATCTAAAAAGTGATTTTATGCACGGAAAATCAGGACTAGAGAATATAGATGAAAAAAAAGCTACTGAAAGAATAATAGAATTTCTACAAAAAAAAATAGATGAAGCTCAAGTAGATGGATTAGTTTTAGGATTGAGTGGAGGTATTGATTCTTCAACAGCAGCTTATATCTGTGCCCAGTCGCTGACAAAAGAAAAGATACTGGGATTGATAATGCCCAGCGAAACCACTTCCAGTGAAGATGTTTTACATGCCCAGAAGGTAGCAGAAGATCTAGGAATTGAATATGAGATTATTCATATAGATCCCTTAATAAAACTTTTCCCTACCATGTGTCCCCATGAAGCTAATAAACTAGCTGCTGCTAATTTAAAAGCAAGATCAAGAATGATGATACTGTACTATCATGCTAATAGTCTTAATAGGCTGGTTGTAGGTACTGGAAACCGTACAGAACTTTTGATTGGTTATTTCACCAAGTATGGTGATGGAGGAGTAGATATATTACCTCTCGGTGATCTTTACAAAGCCCATGTACGAAAAATAGCTTCTTATGTTGGTGTTCCAGACGAAATAATTGAAAAAGCACCGAGTGCTGGCCTCTGGTCCGGTCAGACCGACGAAGAAGAGTTGGGAATTAAATATGATATTCTTGATCAACTATTAAACCTGCTGATTGACCAGAAATTGTCAGAAGAACAAGTATCAGAAGCCCTTAATCTTCCTTTAAATGAAGTTATTAGAGTTAAAAAAATGATTAAACAAAATGAACATAAATTATTATTACCGGAAATACCTTTGCTACGGTGATAAATATGTATGTCTTAGTATATATTACAACCTCAGGAATAGAAGAATCCGAAAAAATAGCACGAGTACTCCTTGATGAAAGATTAGCTGCATGTACAAATATTTTACCTTCCATTAAATCCATATACAGAGGGGAAAGTGATTTAGAAGAAGATTCTGAGTCCTTGTTAATAGCTAAAACCGATACCAGTAAAGTTGAAAAGATTATTGAAAAGGTTAAAAGTATTCATAGTTATGATATTCCGTGTATACTGGCCATTCCCATAATAAAAGGGTCTGATGATTATTTAAAATGGTTAGATGGTAAAATTGGTTAATAAGGATACATTTTCCATTTAATATAGAATGAAACAACAAAAGTTAAGGATAATAATTTAAATTAAGAAGTTAAAATATAAGATATCTGAGTTTTACTTATTATTAGTAGCTGTAACTACTAAATTTAAAATCTTCTTAAATAATTTTAATTGAAATGATGAATTTGATCATAGTTATGCTGATTCTGGTGGTGAAGAATTGACAGATACCAATATAGAGAAAAAATGGCAAAAAAGATGGAATGAAGAAAAGTTATTTGAATCTGATCCAGATAATCGAGAAAAAATGTTCGTGACCGTGGCCTATCCATATCCCAGTGGGGCTATGCACATTGGACACGGCAGAACTTATACTGTACCTGATGTTTATGCCCGTTTTAAACGAATGCAAGGTTACAATGTCCTTTTCCCAATGGCCTGGCATGTTACCGGAGCCCCTGTAATAGGGATTGCAAAGAGAATTGAAAGAAAAGATCCATGGACTTTGGATATTTACCAAACCGTCCACAAAGTGCCAGAAGAAGAACTAAAAAAGTTCACCGACCCCAATTACATTGTAAATTATTTCAGCAGTGAATATAAAGATGTAATGCAGGAAATGGGTTATTCAATTGATTGGAGAAGGGAATTTAAAACCATAGACCCCCCATATCAAAAATTCATTGAATGGCAGATTAGAAGTTTAAAAGATAAAGGATTAATCAGGAAGGGAGCTCATCCAGTTAAGTACTGTCCTGAATGCGAAAACCCGGTGGGAGACCATGACTTACTGGAGGGGGAAGGAGTAGGAATTAATGAGTTAACACTTATCAAGTTTGAAATTGACGGTGCATATCTGGTTCCCGCCACATTCCGTCCAGAAACTATATTTGGTGTTACCAACCTATGGTTAAACCCTGATGAAGAATATATGAAAGTCAAAGTTGATGATGACGAATGGATCATCAGTAAAATGGCCTATAACAATTTGATTCATCAGAAAAAAAATGTTGAAATTGTAGAAGAAGTGGATGTCCACGGTTTGATTGGAAGAAATGTAATAAACCCCATCACGGGGGAAAAACATGTAATACTACCTGCTTCATTTGTCGACCCCGAATATGCCTCAGGAGTAGTTTATTCTGTACCTGGCCATGCCCCTGCTGATTTTATTGCTCTGGAAGATTTGAAAAAAGATCAAGCCCTACTTGAGAAGTATAATTTAACCAAAAAGGTTGAAAATCTTCAGCCAAGGAATGTGATTAAACTCAAAGATTTCGGCCAATATCCTGCTCAGGACATGATATCTAAATTAGGAGTTCAAAACCAGCAGGATGAGAAACTTAAAGAAGCCACCAATGAACTCTACAAATTAGAACATGCAAAAGGAGTTATGGCAGACCACATCCCTGATTATAACGGATTAAGTGTTAGCAAAGCTCGTGATGAGATTATTGAAAAACTCCTTGAATCTGGTAAAGGGGATAAAATGCACGATTTTGCGGAAAGACCAGTAATATGTAGGTGTGGAAGCAAATGTGTGGTTCGAATAATGGAAGATCAGTGGTTTATGAAATATTCTGACCTAGACTGGAAAGAAAAAACACACACATGTCTCAAACAAATGCAGATAATTCCTGAAGAGGTAGAAGCTAATTTTGAATATTATATTGATTGGTTGCAGGATTGGGCCTGTTCCCGAAGGATAGGTCTTGGAACAAAACTTCCATGGGATCCTCAATGGATAATAGAACCATTAAGTGATTCAACCATATACATGGCTTATTATGCTATTACAAAATACTTGAAAAAGATAGATGCTGAAAATCTGGATGACAACTTCTTCGAAAATGTATTTTTAGATTTTAACACCCCATATTCAGATAAAATCAGCGATGAACTCTTTCAAGACATAAAAAACGAATTTAATTACTGGTATCCTCTGGACTGGCGGTTATCTGCAAAAGATCTTATTGGAAACCATTTAACATTCCATCTTTTCCATCATTCAGCCATTTTTCCTGAGAAAAAATGGCCCCAAGGTGCTGTTGTTTTTGGTATGGGACTTTTAGAGGGAAATAAAATGTCCTCCTCCAAAGGAAATGTGATACTTTTAAAAGATGCCATAAATAATCACGGCGCAGATGTGGTGCGATTATTCTTAATGTCCTCAGCAGAACCATGGCAGGACTTTGACTGGCGTGAAAATGAAGTAAAAGGTATTAAAAAACGTTTAGAATGGTTTTCAGGATTTGGAAATTTAATAGAAGAATTAAAAAGTTCCAAAATAGACCTGAATCTTGAAATTAAATTCAATGATCTTAAACCAATCAATTCCTGGTTAATAAGTCAAGTACATATGAGGATAAGAGATTCAACCAAAGCTCTTGAAGGTTTCCAGACACGTAAAGCATTACAGGAAGCACTCTTTTTAATGAAAAAAGATGTTGATCATTACTTATATCGTGTAAAACATGAAATAAAAGATGAAAAGATTCTAAATGAAGTTACTGATACATTAACCTATCTACTGAATATCTGGATACGTTTAATGACACCCTTTGTCCCCCATACCTGTGAAGAGATGTGGTCCAAATATAAAGGAGAAGATCTGGTATCAAAAGCAGCCTGGCCCGAATATAAGCTGGAACTTATCGATGAAAAGGTACAAAAATCTGAAGAGATTATTCAGAGCTTATCCGACGATATAAAAGAAATTCAAAAGATAATAGACGTAAAACCTGAAAAGATCCATATTTACATTGCCCCTGATTGGAAATGGAATGTTTTTGAGATTGCTGATGAAATAAAAAGACCAGATATTGGACAGATTATGGGTAAATCCATTAAAATGAATGTCCATGACAATAAAAAAGAAATAGCAGAATTCGCCAAGAAAATTGCCCGTGAAATTACCAAAACAAACTATGTAGGCCGTTTAGATGAATACTCCATTATTAAAGATTCCCTTGAATTTTTATCCAAAGAGGCAGACGCAGAAGTGATAGTATATCAACATCCCGATTATGACCCTGAGAACAAATCTAAAAATGCTCTACCCTACAAACCAGCAATATACATTGAATAATCACTAATTAGTTTTTATTTTTTTATTTAAATTTAAGTGATTAAAACCAGTACCCCACGCCCTATGCTCATTCAAAAAAATAGAATAGTTATTTTAAAATTCTTTTTTTTGAAATTACATCTCGGGTTTAATTCATATAACCCTATTTTTCAGTATTCCAATATCCTCTACCTCGGCCTGGACAACATCATCCCTATTCATGGGACCCACCCCTGGAGGTGTGCCGGTTGCTATTATATCACCGGGCATTAAGGTCATTATGTGGGATATGAATTCAATTAGTCTTTCCACAGAGAAAATCATGTTTTTAGTATTGGAATTCTGTTTAAGTTGGTGGTTTAGTTTTAGGGAAATTTTTTGATTAGAATGATCCATTTCCGTCTCGATGCACGGACCTAAAGGACAGAAGGTGTTAAAACTTTTTGCACGAGTCCACTGAATATCTTTACGTTGAAGATCTCGGGCAGTTACATCATTCAAAACTGTGAATCCTCCAATATAATTGTTAGCATCATCATCTTTAACATGATGTGCTTTATTGGATATAACAACAGCCATTTCAGCTTCATAATCAAGTTGGGTAACTTTTTCGGGATAAATAATCTTTTCATAATGTGCTATGACCGATGTGGGTGGTTTCATGAAAATAATTGGTTCTTCAGGAATTTCCATGTTTAATTCTTCAGCATGGTCTTTATAATTTAAGCCAATGCAGATTATCTTAGAAGGGATTACTGGAGGTTTTATTTGGACTTGAGTCAATTTATAAGATTTTTTTTGAAAGTTTGAAAGGTCTTCTGAGTTTAAAGCTTGGATCATTGGAATGGAAATCTCATTTATTGTTGTACATTCTAATATTCCGATTTTCTCTTTTCCATCCTTAACGAATCTTATTAATTTCATTAAATCACCATAAAAGATTGTTTAATAGTTTTAGAATTATAATACTTTGGATAATGTAAAATTAATTTAATAAAATTCATTTAATAAACAATAAGTAAAAATAAAGATTTGAAGCTTATTAAATCATGATCCAATTATCAAGTTTATTAGTTAAGTTATCTCCAATTTAACTATTCCGCCACTGTGCCGTCAAGAACTTTAATCTTTCGATCGGCCATTTCAGCCACGTAGGGCTCATGAGTAACCATTACCAGAGTGACATTCTCTTTTTTGTGGAGATCCTTTAGAATACCCAAAATAACATCTCCTGTTTTTGAATCCAATGAACCCGTTGGTTCATCGGCTAATATTATAGAAGGATGATTCACTAACGCTCTTGCAATTGCTACTCTCTGTCTTTCACCACCGGAAAGTTTGGTAGGCATTTGATCTATTTTATCTTCGAGGCCAACTAATTTTAAAAGTTCTTTAGCCCTTTTATCCATTTTTTTACTGGTATAACTTCCTTCATACATTGGAATCTGAACATTCTCTAGAACAGTCAGGTTAGGTATTAGATTATGAAGTTGAAATACAAAGCCTATCTCTTTTGATCTAAATTCACTTAAATCATTAGTTTCAATTAAATCTATGCCTGCAACATTAATATATCCTTCATCAGCCTTATCCAGAGCCCCTATCATATTAAGTAGAGTTGATTTTCCAGAACCAGAAGGTCCCATTATGGATACAAACTCTCCTTTTTGAACATTTAGGTCTATTCCGTTTAATGCCTTTATTTTTCCATGGTCGTAACTTTTTTTAAGATTTTTAATCTCAATAATATTTTCTTCATTCATAACGCAGCGCCTCGGTTGGAGCAAGTTTTGAAGCTCGATAAGCAGGATATAAACCTCCTATAACACCTACAAGAAAAGCAATACCAAACGCCCTAATAAATATATCCATAGAAAAAACCGGTTCAATGAAACTGGTAGTTGGTGAAATGGACAATAAAACCTCAACTGCAATTATACCCATTACTGTACCTACCACTCCAGCAATTAATGTTAATACAATTGCTTCACCCAAGATCATTCCCAGTATTCTGCGGCCCTTCCATCCTACTGCTTTTAAAACTCCGATTTCCCGGGTTCTCTCGTAAACTGACATTATCATGGTATTTATAACGCCTATTCCCCCTATTATAATTGCAAGGAGTGAAATAGCCCATGTAGCAGTGTCTATTGCACTTAATCCTGTGTTTATTCTGCTGGCCTGGGCCATGGCCGTGGTGGTGGTTAATTCATTTGGATAAGCATCTTCAATTCTTTTACTTACCTGAGTAATGTTAGCATTGTCGGTGATCTTAACGTATATCATACTAACTTCTCCCTCCCTTGAGGTAAGATTTTGAAGAGTATCTAAAGACATGTAGGCCCCTGCATCCTGGATAAAACTTCCTGTTTCAAAAATACCAGTTATTTTGAAGTTCTTACCAAAAAGAACTATAGTATCCCCAACACCTTTATTAAGGGTTTCAGATGCAGTTTTGCCAATTATAACCTCGTCCTGACTTCCATTAGAAAATTTTGTTCCAGTGACACTGTCAATGTTGGCCAAGATCAACTTTTCTACTTTAATACCAGTTAGAGATAAAGGGAAATCTGCGCCAGGTACTTCAACCTGGGCTCTTAAAATTCCTGCAGTATCCTTAACTCCAGATATCTCCTTAATTTCATCGACGCGATTTTCATCAATGCGCCCATTCATGAACTGTCCAGAATTGTTTTGGAGAACTGTAATTTCAGCACCTCCCGCTTTTAGAGTAGTTTCAGTAGATGCTTTAAGACCTCCAGTAATTAGACCTAATGCCACAATAGTGGCGATTCCAATGGCAATTCCTACTATTGCCAGAGAAGTTCTGGTTCTATTTCTGAATGGGTTTTTCAGTATTAAAGAAAAATATGACATGACCTTTTTTATGTTGTACTAATTACTAATAATTATAGCTCCTTACTATTAAACCCGTAAAACTGTTAGGTCATTTCCTGGTGATTTTAAAGAGTATAAATAAGGCAATTAACTGTACAATGTTAATTAAAAATAAGGGCAATTTTGGTCCGTGAACCTCTGCAAATGGAGAAATTGGAGGTAAAAACAATTGAAATGCCATAAAACTAGTTACCATAATATTCTGAAGAAGTAAAAATGATGAAAAATATAAAAGTCCTATGGTAAATCCAGATTTTAATTTTTTATAAGTCTTCCAGTAGGAACTTATAAGCAATAATAACAAGCATATATTTGCTATTCCCACAGTTACAGTTACAATGATTAATAACAAACCCATTGCTGCAATTTCAATTAGTGGCATGTTAATCTAAAATATTAATTCTTTTAGAGTCAAAAAAAATGGATAAAAAAAATTAATCTTGGCATTGTTAATTTTTTTAATTATCTCCTTGAACTTTCCCATCAAGCACAGTTATTGTTCGGTCCGCCATATTTGCCACGTAAGCCTCGTGGGTTACCATAACCAAAGTTACATTCTCTTTCTGGTGAATATCCTTTATTAAATTTAGGATTACATCACCAGTCTTGGAATCCAGGGATCCTGTTGGTTCGTCGGCCAGTATTATGGATGGATGGTTTACTAAGGCTCTGGCTATGGCCACTCTCTGTCTTTCCCCTCCAGAAAGTTTGTTGGGTGTTTGATTCATTCTATCTTCTAGTTCCACTGATTTTAAAAGATTTTTGGCTCTTTTATCCATTTCAGTTGATGATAAGTTTCTTTCAAACATAGGTATTTGCACATTCTCCAGGACAGTTAAATTAGGTATCAAATTGTGCATCTGGAATACAAACCCAATTTCTTTTGATCGAAATTCATTCAAGTTTTTGGTTTTCATAAGATCCTTATCTGCTACTTGTATTGATCCTTCATCCGCCTGGTCTAAGGCCCCTATCATGTTGAGTAAAGTTGATTTTCCAGAACCAGACTGTCCCATTATGGATACAAACTCTCCTTTTTGAACATTTAGGTCTATTCCGTTTAATGCCTTTATTTTCCCATGGTCGTAACTTTTTTTAAGATTTTTAATCTCAATAATATTTTCATTATTCATAACGCAACGCCTCAGTCGGTGGTAACCTTGATGCCCGATATGCTGGGTATATTCCACCTATTATTCCCACAAATAGTGCTACAGCAAAAGCTCTTAAAAATAAGTCCACTGAATATACAGGAGTAATCACTGATCCGACATTTGAAATAAGCATTAACCCGACTGTTACAGCTACTATTCCTAATATTGAACCAACAACAGCTGCTATTAATGTTAAAACTATTGATTCTCCCAGTATCATTCCTAGTATTCTGTGTTCTTTCCAACCCACAGCTTTTAGAACCCCTATCTCTCTAGTTCTCTCGTAAACTGACATTATCATGGTATTTATAACTCCAACTGCACCGATAAAGATTGCTAAAAGAGAAATTGCCCATGTTGCAGTATCTATGGTACTTAATGCTTCATTCATTCTGTTTGCTTGTGCTGCTGCTGAAGAAGCTGAGAGTTCATTAGGATAAGCATTGTCAATTGCTTTACTCACAGTTGTGACGTTGGCATTGTCTGCTATCTTAACATATATAGTACTGACTGTGCCTGTTTTGTTGGTTAAACTCTGTAGTGTATCTAATGACATGAAAATGCCACTATCCGTCATGATATTTCCACTTTCAAATGTTCCCGTAATTTTGAATTCAGTACCAAAAAGGTTGATGGTATCTCCCACTGTTTTATTAAGGTTTTCAGAAGCAGTTTTACCCATTATTATCTCATTTGTGTTTCCGTTAGAGAAAATAGTTCCGTTAACACTCTCAATATTGGCAAGATTTAATTTGTTACTATTGATTCCTGTGATAAATATCTGTCCAGACCTAAAACTGCCGCCGCTTGAATTTGAATCCATATAAGTTGTGGTTAAAACTCCGGCAACATCTTTAACGCCGCTTAATTCTTGAATATCCGCCACCCTACTCTCATCAATAGTACCAGTGCTACCAACAATACCCATTCCACTGTTGGCCTGAACAACTGTAATTTCAGCTGCCCCTGCTTTGAGTTTAGATTCTGTGGAGGCTTTTAGACCACCAGTTAGGAGACCCAACCCTACGATGGTCGCTATTCCAATTGCAATCCCGATAATTGCAAGGGAACTTCTTGTTTTATTTCTGAAGGGATTTTTCAGAATTAGTGATAAATAAGACATGAACCTATCTATACTAAGGGACTAATATAGTCCTATGCCGAATTTAAGCAAGAATAAAACATTAATTATGCACAAATTATGCACAAATCTTATTGGTCAGTTTATTTTCTGGTGATCTTAAAGAGTATAGATAAGGCAACTAACTGGACTAAGTTGATTAAAAATAAAGGTAAATGAGGCCCACGAATCTCTAATACAGATGAAAAAGGAATTAATATTAATTGTAAAGTGATAAAAACAGTGGTTATGATATTCTGAAGAAGTAAAAATGTTGAAAAATATAAAAGTCCTATGGTAAATTCAGATTTCAATTCTTTATATGTTCTCCAATAGGATTTTAATAATAATAACAATAAGCTAACATTAGCTATTCCCACTATGGCGGTTATATAGATTAATAATTTGATTGTTTCAAAATTTCCTATTTGCATCTTCAAACCCCTTTTAATTTAGTGCTCTATTTATTCCAATTCATTCCAGATATCCTTAAAAGTATCATAGTTTTCTTCCATCTTTTCTGAAAGAAAATATATTTCACCATATTTCTTCTTACCTGTAGTGGTGATAACATCGTTTTCTTCTAAAATCTTTAAGTGATGCCTTACGGTTTTATAATTTAATTTTAGATTTTCTGAAAGTTGATTAGCATTTGATGGTCTTTTATGCAGTGTCATTATAATTTTAGCACGGTTAGGCCCTCCGGTTGAGCCTGCAATTAACCACCAAAGTAGTTTTCTCATGCCGATCACGTATAATTTTTAAAAAATCCTAAAAAATGTTTCTATGCAAATTTATTAATATTAACCCAATAAAATGGGATTAATATAAAACAGGAGCTTATATTATTCTTTCAATTGGAACCACCAGGATATCCCTGGCACCTATCATTTTAAGCTTATTTACTAGTTTAAAAACTTTTTTTTCATCCACCACAGCGTGGACTGCCACCACACCATTATTGGATAAAACTTGTGACACAGTTGGGCCGGTGAGTCCGGGCATAGCCTTTTTTATGGCTTTTAGATGTTTTTCATCCACATTCATCATAACCAGTTTTTTACCTTCAGCATCAATAACTCCTTTAATACCAGTCCTTACAGCTTCAATCTTCTCTTCCTTGGCATTATAGCTTTCTTTATTAGCTACAAGTTTTACAGAACTTTCTACAACCGTGTCGATAATTTTCAGATGATTCATCTTGAGTGTGGTTCCTGTACTGGTTAGATCAACGATTATATCTGCCACCCCTATAAAAGGAGCTATTTCTGTTGATCCGCTAAGTTCCACTATTTTAGCATTAATTCCGTTATCTTTTAGATATTTTTCTGTTAAATTGGGAAATTCTGTAGCAACAATTGCATCATCATCTATATCAGATATATTATTGATTTTAGAATCTTCCGGAGCTGCCAGAACGAGTTTAGCTCTTCCAAAGTTTAAATCTTCTAAAATTTCTACATCAACACCTTTTTCTCCTATAAGGTCTAATCCAGTTATTCCTAAATCTGCGGCGCCGTCAGCAACGAATTCGGGTATGTCTGCAGCACGAGTAAACATTACACTTATATCATTATCATGTGTTTCTGAGAACAGTTTTCTATTAGCTGTATCCTTTAAACCAATTCCTGCCTTTCCTAAAAGTTTAACGGCAGGATCACTTATTCTCCCCTTGGATGGTAAGGCAATTCTTAATTTCATTAAAATCCTCCCTATAATAGTAATTTTAAAAGTTTTTTAATCCCGAATCTCAAAATTCGTGAATATTAATATTTATGAAAATTTATAATATTGACAGTTATAATATTAACCTTTAGATATAATAGGTAGTCTAATCCCTCTTAAATAGAATGGTGGTATCATGGAGAATAAAAGTATTTTAATCAAAGACATTGCAATACTGGGTGGAGATCTAAAAAAAGGATCAGTACTGATTGAAAATGACAAAATCACTACAATTAACGATAAATTAAATTCAAAAGATGCTGATGAAGTTATAAACGGCTATAAAAAAGTATTAATGCCAGGCTTTGTTAATACCCATACTCATGTTCCAATGACATTAATGAGAGGTCTTGCTGATGATTTACCATTGGATACTTGGCTAAATGAATATATATGGCCTATGGAGGCTAATTTAAGTGGGGAGTATTGTTATGCTGGTGCCCTGTTGGGTTGTTTAGAAATGATTAAATCAGGTACCACCACCTTTAACGACATGTACTTTTACATGGATGATGTGGCCCGTGCAGTAGAAGAGTCTGGACTGCGCTCAGTACTATCCCATGGTATGATAGATCTTTTTGATGAAGAAAAAAGGAAAAATGAATTTAAAGAAAGTATCAGAATAATTAAAAAATGCCATAACACTGCTGAAGGACGTATACAAGTTGCATTTGGCCCGCACAGCACATATACTTGTTCCCCAGAACTACTTGAAGAGGTTCGAAAAAAAGCAGATAAGTATGGAGTAAATATTCATATACATGTTTGTGAAACCCAAAACGAGGTAGAACAAGTTATAGCGGCCCAGGGAAAGAGACCTTTTGAATACCTGGATGAGTTGGGATTTTTAGGCGAAGATGTAATTGCAGCCCATGCTGTTTGGCTCAGTGAAGAGGAAAAAAATATAATTAAAAACAATAATGTCAAACTATCCCATAATCCTTCAAGTAATATGAAATTAGCTTCTGGAATATCACCAGTAGATGAGTTAATTAAAAGAGGAGTCTGTGTTTCTTTAGGAACTGACGGTGCGGCTTCAAACAATAATTTAGATATGGTAGAGGAGATGAAAATCGCCGCCCTACTGCAAAAAGTACATAATCTTGATTCAATGGCGTTATCCGCAAAAAAAGTATTTGAAATGAGTACA
The DNA here is from genome assembly GCA_003491285.1 of Methanobacterium sp. BRmetb2. Lineage (NCBI taxonomy): Archaea > Methanobacteriati > Methanobacteriota > Methanobacteria > Methanobacteriales > Methanobacteriaceae > Methanobacterium > Methanobacterium sp. BRmetb2. The sequence goes on along the minus strand of CP022705.1, from coordinate 1,173,690 downwards.
ATTAATGGTGCCCGTACTTTGGGACTTGAAAATGAGATAGGAACAATTGAAGTAGGTAAAAAAGCAGATGTAATATTAGCAGATATGAATTCAGCACACTTAACACCATATAGACATCCAATTTCCCATTTAGTATACGCTGCTAATGGTTCCGATATCAATACTGTGATATGTAATGGAGAAATTTTAATGAAAGATAAAGAGGTAGTCACTCTTGAAGAAGCAGTTGTGATAGATATTGCTGAAAATGCAGCAGCAGAACTATTATCTAAATCTTAATCAATGTGGAGATAAATCATGACAAATAGTATTTTAGCTCTTTTTGATATTGATGGAACCTTAGTCAGAGGGGCTCGTTGTCACTACCAAGCATTTGTACACGCCGTCGGTAAGTTCTATGGTATGAAAGAAGACATAAGCGGTATAAACTATGCTGGCAAAACTGACCCTCAAATTCTTAGAGAAGTATTGGAATTGGGAAAATTTAAAGAAGATACTATTAAAAAGAATTTTCAGAATTGTTTGGATTATATGATTCAATATTATCTGGAAAATGTGCACCTGGAAAATGTCAAAGCACTTGATGGTGCTAAAAATCTCTTGAATCTGCTTGAAAAAGAAGAAGTTCTTTTGGGACTTACCACTGGGAATTTAGAGCCTATAGCTTATGCTAAGTTGAATCGTGCAGGTTTAGATGAATATTTTCCTTTTGGTGGTTTTGGTAGTGACTATGCTGAACGCTCCCTGCTTGTTAAAAAAGCAATTAAAGTAGCCAGATATGAGTTTAATTTTAAGGGAGATGAAATTTTTGTAATTGGAGATACTCCCCGAGATGTGGTGGCAGGTAAAAAAGCAGGTGCAAAAACCATTGGTGTTGCCACCGGCCGCTACAGTTCTGAAGAACTAATAAAATCGAAAGTTGATTTTATAATGGATGATTTGACTGATGAAAAGAGTTTCATTGAAAATATAGGATTATAATAAAAATTTAAAAATTCTTAAATTAATCATTCAACAAATTAATTATGTATTTTTTAATGTCTAAAAATTCATATGAAGTCCTATCCCGAATTCTTTTCATTTTAATAGGAATATTTTGGAGTACACATCCCGGACCACTGCTGAGAACAACTATTCGATCTGCAAGGAACACTGCCTCATCAACCGAGTGGGTCACAAACACTACCGTCTTTTTCTCATTTTCCCAAATTTTTACAAGCTCTCCTTGTAATTTCTCTCTGGTTTGAACATCTAATGCAGAAAAAGGCTCATCCATCAATAAGATACGGGTTTTGTTTACCAGACAACGGGCTATGGCAACCCTCTGCTTCATGCCCCCTGAAAGTTCATGGGGATAACTATCCTGAAAGGGAAGAAGTCCCACCATTTTCAAATATTTTCGTGATTGAATATAACGCTCCTTTTTGGCAATACCCCTTAATTCCAGACCAAAACTAACATTATCCAGCACATTCATCCAGGGAAAAAGTGAATATTGTTGGAAAACAAAACCCCGACCTCTGGTGGGAGCACTCACTATTTTATCACCCTCCCTAATTTCGCCGCTCGTAGGGAAATCTAAACCAGCCATCATACGTAGTAAAGTAGTTTTGCCACAACCAGAAGGTCCTAAAACACATAAAAATTCTCCATCAACGACTTTAAGATTGATATCTTTTAAAATTTCCAAGGCTTTTCCATTGTGATTAAAAGTTTTAGAAACATTTTTTAGAGTTATCATCTTAGATCTTTCTCCACTCTGTTAAAAAGGTAATCTAGACCTAGACCAATGATTCCAATGGTCAGCATACCTACAATCGCGGCTCCAGTGTTTAACATGCTTGTTGAAGTCAGTATGATATATCCTAAACCATTATTGGATCCTATCATCTCTGCAGCTACAGTACACATAAGTCCAATACCCACCCCTACCTTGAGTCCGGTTATAATGTTAGGTAACGCTGCAGGTAGTACAACTTTTCTAATGGTTTGGAATTCAGTGGCCCCCAAAGTATAAGCCGCCTCTGGTAACACAGGGTCTATTCTTTTAACCCCGTCAATAGTATTTATTAGTATGGGGAAAACACTTCCTGCGAAAATAATGAAAATTGAAGAAGTCATCCCTATTCCAAACCATAAGATGGCAAAAGGTATCCATGCTATTGGTGGAATTGGCCTTAAGATTCCAACTATTAATCCAAAAAGTCCTTCAACCTTACGTGACCATCCCATTAATATGCCCAGAGGAATGGCAACAGCTGCGGAAACAATTAAACCAAAAAAAACTTGAGTTAATGTATAAATAGTAGCTTCCAGTAAACTACCGTTGTAAATAAGTTCCAAAAAAGACTGGAAGACCTCTGAAGGACTAGGTAAAATATAAGAAGGTATATATCCGGTGAAGGTGGTGAGAATGGCCCAGACCACGATAATTAGAATGGGTAATATTAGGGAGTAAATTATTTTTCTCAAACTAACCACCTAAAAATCGAGTGTCAAATAGTTGTTCTGCAGTTAATGTTTTATTAAGATATCCTAACTTATTTTCCATTATCATGAAATCTATGACGCTTTGTTGGAATTTTTCATCTAATAATGATACATATATAACATTCTTCATAGCCATTTGTTCCACTTTACTGTTTGTGACTATTTCTTGAGATACCATTTCTGCAGAATCTTCTGGATGGGATTTAACATACTCCGTGGTTGTATGATGAATTTTAAGGAATTTTTGTAATTCATCAGGATGTTCCTTAATAAAATCTTCTCGAGCTACAATCACACAGCAAGGATGATTGTTTATTATTTCCCCCGAGTACATCATTACCTGACCCGTATTTCGGTAACGAGCTATGGATACAAATGGTTCGTATGCTATATAAGCATCAATTTTATCTGCAGCTAGAGCCGATGGGATCACGTAAATGTTCATGGATACAATATTAAGATCATCTGATGTCATATTATACTTTTGCAATTCATAAAGTAAGAGAATGTCTTGAATGGAACTTACACCAGGAGTTGCTACAGTTTTACCCTCCAAATCAGGTATTTTTTGAATTTTAGAATTTTTTTGAACTACTATGCCCGTGCCATCTAGGTTAACAGCCCCCACTATTTTAATGGGAACCCCCTGACTGATGGCTTGAAGTGTGGGAGTAATTCCCAAATACCCAACATCCAATTTACCACTGGAAAGAGCACTAATTATGTCAGAACCTGTTGCTAATTGAGTGGATTTAACGTTTAAACCTTCTTTTTCGTAGGTGTTATTCGCTTCAGCTACAAATAAAGCAGCAGAATGATCACAGGGTATATAACCCACAGTTATGATATCCGGGTCGTTGGATATGGAGACTTGCCAGGCCCCCACCAAGACCAGGATAACTATTAAAAACAAAAGAATCAGCTGATAGCGGCCCATAGACTTTCCCCGTTAAATCTTATGATGTTAATTTAAAATATTTAAATGCAGACAAAATATTATGAGAAATTTCTATTTTTAATTTAAGTAATAATAGTTAAATTATTTCTAAGTTATTAAAATAGTTTCTTAAAAATTTAATTTTATTATCCACTCAAAATAAACATTAACTGTTATTTATTCTGTGATTAGTATTTTAACCCAAAAAAAATTAAAATAACTTTTCAAATCTTTACTTGAGTCTTCCAGTTGATTTGGGGAGTTCATGCCCTTACATAGAATCGTACCGGCCATGACATGTATCCTGGCCTGCCAGCAAGGTGTCCTGCGCATTCATAGCTTAAATGTTTAACCTTAAATTTAAAATTATGAGAGTTTAGACGTTCTATAATCATTTCAGACATTTTTTTCAAGGGCCATACCCTGTCATCGCCACTGGAAATCAATAATAACAGCCCATTAATATTTTCTACTTCAATAAATGCCTTCTCAACTGCCCCCTCATTTGGAAACTTGCTTTATAAAGGGGTAAAAATTCCATGCGTTTTGGATATCCTTTTGAAAATTGCTTTAAGAATTCATTGGAATAAATAAATGGTACAAAAGGTACAGGTTCATTTTTATATATCCATGAAGATTTGGGAGATGCATCAGGATTCGGGTTTATAGCCTGAGAAACTGCACCACTAGGAGAGGTAGCAATAACCATTTTTATCTCAGGAAAAATGGAAGCCGATAATAATGTAAGTTCTGCCCCTTTAGACGTTCCATCATAGCCAACTTTTCTTTATCCACATTTTTATGATTTAAAAGCCATTTAATTGCTTTTTGTATGTAATCTAAAGGAATTTCTTCCAGTATTGAGGCAACCCCGGCATTTCAAAGTAAGCCGAAACCATGGCTGCGTAACCTTTAGATGCTAGAATACCTGCCACTACATCTGGGGGGATATACCACCTTCTGAACCGCTGCCAATTATTATAGGAGAAATGTTGGTTTTATTTTCGGAATAATAAAATTTGCCACTAAATCTTCATGACCTACCTTTTCTTTTACTAAGATGAATAGTCACATTTCTATTCAAAGGTAAATCCTGAACATCAAGTAAAACTTCTTCCCCTAAAAGGACTTTAACTTCGGATTTATAATCCTTATCATCCTTGGAAATATTAAAAATCATCTAAACCCCTTGATTTAAATCTTAAAAAAATTTCATTAAATTTTAATAAAATAGAAATAATTTATCTTTTAATAAATCTTACATCCCCATTTTTATTCAGGATTATGCTCTTTTTCCATTTATCACTTGTTTCAGGGCGGTCTTCTCTAAAATGGGAACCGCGACTTTCTTCACGTAGTAAAGCAGATTTAGTGACTAATTCTGCCATATCCAACATATTTTTAACTTCTATAGCGTCTTGAAGGTTTTTGTTAAAACTTGAACCACCTGAAACATGCATATTATTCGATTTTAATTTTAAATTCCTTATTGTGGATAAAGTTGAATTTAATGCTTTTTCATTTCTTATTATCGCTACGTTCTTCCACATAGTATCTTTTAATTCTTTTTTTATTTCATGTGGATAAATATCGCCTTCTTTAAAGAGATTTAAGATTTTTTCTTCTTCCAAGGCAATCTGTTTTCGGTTTAGATCAAATTCAGATTTAAGAGCATTTTTTGAAGCAGCGATACCTGCTCTTCGTCCAAATACCTGTGTATCTGCCAGTGCATTTCCACCAAGCCTGTTTGCCCCATGAACTCCACCAGTAACTTCTCCAGCAGCGTATAAATTTTTTATTGAAGTTTCACCATTTTCATTAATTCTTACTCCCCCCATAAAATGGTGAGCAGTAGGTGCTACTTCCATAGGCTCTTTCCTTATATCTACACCAACATCCTGAAATTGTAAAAACATAGTTTCCAGTTTGTCCTTTATAAGTTCCTCTGGGAGGTGAGTGACATCAAGGTAAACTCCACCATTTTTTGTTCCTCTGCCTTCACGGATTTCGTTATATATGGCCCGAGCCACTACATCTCTTGTGGCCAGTTCTCCTCGAGGGTCATATTTTTTCATGAAACGGGTCCCCTCACTATTGATGAGTTTTCCTCCTTCTCCTCTTACTGCTTCTGTAACTAGAATACCTTTTCGTGATTCAGGATATATCATTCCTGTAGGGTGGAATTGTACCTGTTCCATGTCCATTAAATCTGCTCCGGCATTATAAGCCAGGGCAAAACCATCTCCTCCTTTCTGCATAGTATTGGAAGTTACAGGATATATCTGACCAGACCCCCCAGTGGCAAGTATGACTGACTTAGCCTTAAAGATAATGAATTTAGAATCTTTGAGTGATAATCCAATAGCTCCTAAAACTTTTTTGTGTGGTTCGTCAGTGATCAGTGAAGTTATCATCACTTCATCAATGGTTTTAATATTGCGCCTTATGATCTCTTCTTTGAGAGCAGAAATCATTTCATGGCCAGTTCTATCTCCTTGGAAACATGTTCGTCGATAAGTTTGACCGCCGAAAGGCCTTTGATCTATTTTACCAGATTTTTGTCTATTAAACAGAGCTCCGAATCTTTCCAATTCAATTAAACGATCTGGTGCTTCGTTCACCAGAATCCTGGCCAGTACTGGGTCATTTAAATAAGCTCCTCCTTTTAATGTATCTTCATAATGAATATCTGTGCTATCTTCAGCATCTACAAATGCAAATGCAGCATTGTAACCACCTTCAGCCATCATAGTACATCCTGACTTGAAGGATAATCCTTTTGAAACTATTATGGGTTTTAAATTGTAATTAGAAACTTCTATAGCTGCTCTTGATCCAGCCCCACCAGATCCTATAATTAAAACATCACATTGGTATATCTCGCTTTCCATGATCACACATTGTGTATCATGAATATTTAAATTTATGATTTTTATTTCAAGCAGGATTAATAACCAAACCATTAAAATATAAAAGATTCCAAGTTCATCAATCATTAAAACCCATTAAAATATAAAAGTGATTAGTAAGATAATATGAACCAAGAGAGAATGGGGGCAGTTAAACTGAATAAAAAGCAAATTATAAAACTTGCAAAAAAAGATTTTGAGAAGGCATGGGTTGAAACTTCAAAAACGCTGAAAAAGCCCCATCACGACTATGAATATCCCCGGCTGCGTTTTAAAACCGGTAAAACTCACATGCTTTACGATACTATATCAGAATTAAGACAAGCTTATATTAAGTTGGGATTTGATGAGGTAATTAATCCAGTGTTCATTGATGAAGAACATATTTACAAACAATTTGGACCTGAAGCCCCGGCAGTTTTAGACAGGTGCTTCTATCTGGCAGGGCTTCCACGGCCAGATATTGGTTTAGGAATGGAAAAGATTGAAAAAATTGAGAAACTAGGTATTGAATTAAGTGACGATAAAGTAGATAATCTTAAAAATGTGTTTAGAGGATACAAAAAAGGAGATATCAGCGGTGATGATCTGGTCCAAGATCTCTCCATTGCCCTAAATGTGGAAAATGAAATGGGCCTAAGGGTTCTAGAGCGGGTTTTTCCTGAAATCCATGAACTGAAACCCATTGCCGGCAGGACTACCCTAAGATCTCACATGACCTCTGGATGGTTTATAACACTTAATCATCTTAAAAACAAAAGATCTTTGCCTCTTAAACTTTTTTCAATTGATCGATGTTTTAGAAGAGAACAAAAAGAGGATATGAGTCATCTTATGACCTATCATTCTGCTTCCTGTGTTATTATGGATGATGAAGTATCACTGGATATGGGAATGGCAGTTTCAGAAAGTTTACTGGAACATTTTGGTTTTGAAAAATTCAAATTCCTGCCTGATGAAAAGAAATCCAAGTACTACATACCCGGTACTCAAACTGAAGTCTATGGTTACCACCCCCAATTAAATAATTGGGTGGAAATTGCAACATTTGGAATTTATTCACCTATAGCACTGGCTAAATATGGGATCGAAGTAGAAGTGATGAATCTCGGTGTTGGTGCTGAAAGAATAGCCATGATTTTAAATGAGCAAAAAGATATCAGAGAAATGGTTTATCCCCAAATATATGAAAAATGGGAGGTAACTGATCGTGAACTGGCATCTATGCTTCGAATTAATTATTATCCCGCCACTGCAGAGGGTCGATCATTAATGGAAAAAATATTAAAAACTGGCCAAGAATATGCTGATGAATTATCTCCATGCGAATTTACAGTGTTTGAAGGTGAATTTCTGGGAAAAAATATAAAGGTTGAATTAATAGAACCGGAAGAAGGAACGAAACTATTAGGGCCCGCAGCATGGAATCAGATATATTTATACCAGGGAAATATCGTTGGAACAGCTGTTGAAGGACAAATAACCGATGAAATAGCGTTTAATGCTATTGATAAAGGTATAAATCTAAATATCAGTTATATGGACGGAGTAGCAGCCTATGCAGCATATAAAATTGAGGAAATGGTTGTAAGTGGTGAAGAAGAGGTTAAGATTAGAACAACCATATCACGATCAATTTCAGATATTAATTTAAGACTGGATGAGATGGGCTTAAATTACATAACCAGTTTAAATAAGACTATAGACATTAGAGGACCCATATTCTCTACAATAAAATGTACAATCCAATGAAATAGCTTTTAATAAATTCAACGCTTAAATAATATATTAATCATCTATTTAATTTTTTTAACTAAACAAAAAGATATAGCTTTAAATAGATTAGTTTATTTTTACATCTTAGTAACAATCAGCAGCACATTAAAAATTGCCTAATGATATGATTTAATTAAAATAATTTAACATGAAAAAGATTAAAAAGTGAAAGTTATACATATCATGGTACTTAATTTATAAAAATATGAGAATAATATTAATACTCAATTAAAAAAAATTACATTAAATAGATTGTAGATGTCTTTCTCTGGGAAAATGGGCTTAATAAAATTACCAATATCTTAAAAAAGTTTTTAAAATAATTATTTATGAATTAAATATTAGATACAATATCTAAATCGAAATAATTTAAAATATGTTAAAATTAGGAGTTAAAATGAAAATTAAAGGAATTGTTGTTTCAGGATCCAAGGAAGGTGCCTACTTTATAGGTCAAGATGTGTATCAAAATCAATTTCCGGATAAACTAGGATTTACCCCCTACACCGGTACTTTAAATATTGAAATTATAGAAGAAGAACTTTCAAGGTTAAAAGAAATTCCAAATGAACATTATGGAACTATAAAAGGTTCTGGAAACTTTGGAGATGTTAAATTTATAAAGGCTTATTTAAACCATGAAACTGAGGGCGCAGTTATTTTTCCTGAAAAAACACATCACCCCGAAAATTTACTAGAATTTGTGGCCCCTACTAATTTAAGAAAAAAATTAAATCTTAAAGATGGCGATTCTGTTATTATCACATTTACCTTTAAAACGAGTGAATAATTAAATAAAACTATTAAGTTGTGATTATATGATTCAAAAAGCATTAGAAGCATTAAAAAATGGAGAAATAGTATTAGTATTTGATGCAGACAACCGGGAAAGAGAAACAGATATGATTGTGGCCGCTGAATTTATGACCCCACAACACATGACTGTAATGAGAAATGATGCTGGCGGACTTTTTTGTGTCCCAATATCATCTGAAAATTCCGATAAACTGGGAATACCCTTTATGACTGATATCATGGAAGCAGCCAGTGAAAAATATCCGGTTCTTAAAGAATTATCACCTACAGATATACCTTACGATGAAAAATCTGCTTTTTCTATAACTGTAAATCATAGGAAAACTTTTACAGGAATTACAGATGTTGACCGAGCTCTTACTATTAAAGAACTGGGATTAATCTGTAAAAATGAAAATCAAGAGAATCTTGGTAAATTATTCAGATCACCAGGGCATGTTACACTACTGCGAGCTGCAGAAGGACATGTACTTAAAAGAAAAGGTCATACTGAAATGAGTATCGCACTCATGGAAATGGCCGGCCTTACAGAGGTTGCCGTGTGCTGTGAGATGATGGATGATGTTAGTGGTGGTTCCTTAAGCACCAATGATGCCAAAAAATATGCAGAAGAGCATGATCTGGTATTTTTAAGTGGTGACGATGTTATAAAAGCATATAAAGAATTCAATGCACAAAAATAATGGTTATAGGTAATTTAAAAAATTTACCTTTAAATTTTTTATTTAAGGAAAATGTCTAATTAACTTATTTTAAGAAAATGATATGATATTAGGCGAAAATCATTACCATCCCACCAAAAAGGTTTCAGCAATTAAATCAGATTTAGGTTTTTTAAAATCGATTTTTTTATTTTTAGCGATCGAAAGAGCCTTTTCTCTAGCTTCTACATTATTTTCAGCCTCTAAATCAACTACACCTACTGCCTCGACCTTGTATATGTGGATTCTGTATTTTCGCGTTGAAATACCTCCTGAAAAACTGGTATAAATATGTAATTATCAAGATATAAAATCTTGTACATTACTTTAAATTAGAAAAAAGTTGCAGTATTATTATTTAAAGGTATTTAAAATAGATTTATGTGATAAATAACCTGTGAAACTTGGTTTTTTAGCAATTTTAATTATATCTTCTATATTTAAATATTTTTCAACTGTTTCCATAGAACTCAAACAGAAATCTTCCAATTTTAGTTCCACTTCTGGAATATTACCTCTTTCAGTGATTTTGATTTTAGGAACCTTCCATATATTATCTATTTCCACTTTTTGTTTAAGGTAATAAGAAGCTGATTCAGTTATATTCTCGTCGTAAACTTTATTTAAAATAAGACCACTTACATCTATTCCCATTTTATTCATTATTTCAGCATGAGATGCAAGATCAACTGCAGCCGTCTCTATTCCCCCTTTATTACAGGCCGATACAAGAATTACTGGAATGTTGGCTGCTTTTGCTATTTCAGCAGAGGAATAGGGCGTTTTTTCATTTAATAATCCCGTAAATGCACTCATAACTCCTTCAATCACGATTAAATCATAATTTTTAGTTTTAAATTCATTTAACACACTTTCCAGTTCCATCCATCCTAAATGGCCAATTTTTATTGAGGAGAATGGTTCCATGTTTTCTTTGTTAAGATAAAGGGAAGGAACTATGTCTCTAATATCTGGACCTATCTTTAAAACACCGACTTTGTAACCTTTTTTTCTAAGATTTCCAACAATACCCGTAGTTAAAAAAGTTTTACCAGAATCAGAACCTGTGCTGGATATCATTAAAGTTGGAGGAATGTCTTTCGAATGGGAGTTACTTTGAATTTTATTTAGTGGTTTTGGTGAAAATATGTTGGTATCAATGCCTATTTCACTTTTCATGACTTTAATCAAGTCTTTATTAGCTTCCTGAATTTTTTCAAAATCATCTTTATCTGCACCAAGATAATCTAATGTATTTTGTACCAGAACTGGATTTTCATCCAGACATCCGTGAATCATGGTTCCTACCACATTTCCATCATCATTTCTAACGCCAGATAAAATTTTACTTGGATTCTCCTTATAATCTCTTCTCTTAACTCTTGAAAAGAATAGTGGTGGAGCTTCCCCTTCAATTTTTCCATAAGTATGGCAATGGAATCCAGTTGCTGTACTACCTATCATTCCTTTGGTTAAGAAGGATTGATCTACAATTTCTGCTTCCACCCGATCATTACTAATCATTGGACTAAAAGAAACATTTAAAATACCTAACCCTTCCTTTTCAATGGGACAAGGGGATTTTCTACCGATGTCTGTCTTATTAGCCAGTACTTGAAAACCAGAACACATCCCCACTATGAAAAGCCCTTCTCGATTTATTTTTTTTATTTCTTGGGCCATATCCTTACTAATACTTTGAGATTCAACAATACTGCCCCCAGGGATTATAAGGCCGTCTAGAACTTTGTGGGCTTTTTGGCCATTAACCATTCCATTTTCTTTAACTAGGTGCGTGGGTAAATTGCCGAAATTTTCAAATGCAGGTACTGCTCCTTTAACATATACAATTCCTATCTTCATTTTAATTCCCTAATTTTATTCTATTATTTTCAAGTTCTTGAAGTTTTTTACCCTTGGTCTCAGGTAGAGTCCAAACCCATAATCCTATACTCAAGGCAAAAAGGGCGGCTATGAATATTCCACTGGAAAGACCATAACTTCCTCCAATTATCGCGATTATAACCGGTGTGAAAAATTGCACCCCCCGGGCAAGATTAAATGATGAACCCATTGCTGTGTTTCTAACAGAAGTGGGGAAAAGTTCTGACATTAAAGGACCAAAACCACCGTATAAACCGGTTCCAAATCCTACCAAGAACATAAAAATCATAATTAATACTGGATAAACTGAGATGGGGACCCATAACATGGTTATCATCACTATTCCTAATGCCATTATGAAAGAAAAAATAGTAAATGCCGGTCTTCTTCCCAAGTAATCTGCAGTCAAACCAAATATTATATGACCTATAATTGCTCCTAATTGGGACAATATAATCCACAAGGCAGATTTGGCTAGAGAAAGATTTCTTTCAGAATAAAGGTAATCAGGTAGCCATGAAAATGTTAACCAATAAGCCGAACTTCCTATGATAGCCAAGATTAATGATAAACAAAATAATTTTCGGTATGGTTTGGAAAATAGTAAAAAGAATTTATTTTCAGTCAGGGTAAATGATCTTCTTATTTTAGATTTTGATTCCCTATTTTTTAACCACACATCAGATTCAGATATTTTCGTACGAATTAGGATTACCATTAGAGCAGGTATGGCAGATAGTAAGAAGCATTCCCTCCATCCAATCTCAGGTGCAATAAATCCGCCTACAATAGCCGCTAAAATGAAACCTAATGGTCCGCCCATTTGGAGTAAAGCTCCGGTAAATCCCCTGTATTTGGGAGGAACTGTTTCGCCAACAAAAGTTTGCCCGGCGGCCCATTCACCACCTATACCTAAACCTGTGATAATTCTAAATATTATTAGTGACTCAACATTAGGAGAAAAAGCACAAAGAAAGGTTCCCAAACTATATATCACAATTGTCCATTGGAGAACCTTTTTTCTTCCATGTTGATCTGAAAGTATCCCAAAAATTACTCCCCCAACTGCAGCAGCTAATAATGAGGCTCCAAGGACAAAGGAAATTGTGAAGTTGGTTACTTGGAATTCAAAGGATATGGGAATAATTAAAAAAGTAAACAGGATCAGATCATAAAAATCAAAGATCCATCCGGATAAGCAAAGTCCAAATATTTTGTAGTGTTCCCTGTTTAAATGTTCATACTCGTTTAGAAGTTTTTCTTTGGACATGCTAATCTTATTTTACAAGATCTGGTTTAATTTCAGATTTATTTGTTCTGAATATTTTCTAATCCTGCCATTACTTGTAGAATCTTAACATCTTCTTGTGGTTTGCTTTGTAATTGGATCCCTACTGGTATTCCATTCACTTTTCCGGCATTCATGCTTGCTGCTGGAATCCCTGCGAGGTTAGCTATTACGGTTAATACATCGTAAGCGTACATTTCCATGGTGTCAAGTGAGGTTCCTAATTTGTGGGGTAGTTTTGGAACTGTAGGGCCAGCAATAACATCTACATCAGATAATAATTTTTTCATCTCGGTTCTTATTAATGATCTGGCTTGGAGAGCTTTTTTATAATATTTACCACTGTATTCTTTTTGACTTATGTAGGAGCCCATATGTATTCTTCGTAGAACTTCTTCTCCGCATACGTTCTCTATGTTATAACCATATTTTCTTCCATCATATTTTCTGGTGGCTGAGAAAAATTCAACATAGTTTATTAAATAGTAGGTAGGTAGGCATAAATCAATATAATCAAAGCTTAATTCAACAACTTCCGCCCCCATATCCACCATTTTATCAATGCTTCCTTCAATTATAGTGACTATGTTCTCATCAGATACTTCCATGAACTGTTCTACTACACCCACCTTGATCCCTTTTAGTGGATTTTGTGAATTTTCACCTTTTTGTGTGAAGTGGGGCACATCCCAATCGATAGTGGTACATTCTCTCTCATCAAAACCAGTGATAGTATCCATCATAAGTGCAATTCCACTGGTGTCCCGAGCAAAAGGACCAATCTGGTCAAAACTCATGGCCAGATCCAACAACCCTTGCCGTGAAACCGCACCATATGTTGGTTTAAATCCCATGACACCACAGTGAGATGCAGGATTACGAATTGATCCTCCTGTGTCTGATCCCAAACTCAGATCACAAAGCTCGGCTGCAATAGCTGCTGCACTTCCCCCACTTGAACCTCCTGGGATTCTGCCAGGAGCTGCAGGATTTTCAGTATAGCCAAAATAAGAAGTTTCAGTGGAACTCCCAGCCGCAAATTCGTCCATATTGGTCATTCCAATTATTATACCATCTTCCTGCCTTATTCTCTGGATAACGGTTGCATCATAACTTCCCAGATAGTTTTCCAAAGTTCTAGATGCTGCTGTAATTTTAAAATCTTCAACGTTAATGTTACTTTTTATAGCTACTACCAGCCCAGCTAATTTACCTGTCTTTTCACCTTTTTTAATTTTATTGTCAATATTTTCGGCAGTTTTAAGGGCTTTTTCTTTATTTATATCCAAAAAAGCATTAATATTAGGATTAATTTTGTCTATTTTCTTAATAAAATTATTTACATTATCTGAAGCAGTTAAATCATGATTTTTAATTGATTTTGATTTTTTTATAGTGTCCATAATTACACCCGACAATTTTTAGATAAGAATATCCTACAATGAATTATTATGACATTTGATAAAAGTACAATTTCCATATTAAAACCGATATGACTAGCATATAATCATGTCTGGATATAACCATAATATATCATGGTTCCTTTAGTATTTAATTATCTATTATTACAAAATTATGTCAAATAACATTTTTTCCATTAGTAAAACTAACATGCAATAATGGTTTAATTGAACAAAAGAGTTATATTTAAACCCCCCAATAAATATAAAGTAACTATCAATACTGGTTGATGGATTAAATATATGATTAATGAGTTTCGTCCTAAAAAACTAAATAGTCGAATGATCCCGGTTTTTGATAGATCCGGCAAAAAAAATCTTCTCTTGTAGTTCCTATAAAAAATATTTCCTAAAAACAAACCTATGGAAACCACACCTAACCATGGCAAAAGAGGAAAATAATCAACAGTATTCAAAGTTGAAGGTATGAAACCAATCCACGCTAAAAAATAGAAATTAAACCTAAAATAGCTTAAGATAATACCAGAACCTATAAAAATCGTTCCTAAAACTAAATTGAGATATTTATAGTTAATAAAGGGGTACTCTAAAATTATGGCCAAACCAATGAAATGAAGAACTCCAAATATAATAAACTCTTCTCTAATAAAAATCCAAGTGATCAAAGTTATTATCATACCATAAAAGAATATTTTCAAACCTCTTTTAAGATATTTGATAAACAACGATTTTTTTTCATAATCAATACCTATTAATCTGTTTCTAGAATAACTGAGAGTTAAAGAGATTCCCACCAATAGTATGAATATGCCTGCATCAATTCTTGCAAACCACCATAAAAATCCTGAACTTAAATTAAAATTATAAATATTAAAATAGTTTAAATCAAACAAAAAATGGTATACTACCATCAATACTATTGCAATACCCCTTAAAGAATCAATTTCCCAGAATCTTTTTTTTAAATTTTTATTCATTTCTAAAACCCTTTATATTCCTGGAAATATTTTATAATAAAGATTATTAAGATGTACTATATTCGTATATAAGAAATAATTTTGTCAGTTAGCAATACTGGAACCAATTTA
The DNA here is from genome assembly GCA_003491285.1 of Methanobacterium sp. BRmetb2. Lineage (NCBI taxonomy): Archaea > Methanobacteriati > Methanobacteriota > Methanobacteria > Methanobacteriales > Methanobacteriaceae > Methanobacterium > Methanobacterium sp. BRmetb2. The sequence continues at coordinate 1,158,380 of CP022705.1, read as the reverse complement.
GGAAAAAAGCATTAAATGCAAATGATTAGAGATTAATATTGATTAGATTTATATTTCCCATCATTTTAACATAAGTTTTAACTTTTGAAAACTTAAATATCATTATCAATTTATAGGAGGCATTAGCAGACTGGAAGATACGAATAGAACATATTTACAAACATAAAATCAAAGCCAACAACAAAATCAGACCAAATATCAAAATCAAAGCAGATTGTACTAACAATTGTAACCAATTACAAAACCAATATTGAATCAGAGCCCAGACAAAAAAATCAGGCACAAAATAGGAACAGAAATAGAGTTAATCCATCTAAATTATTTTAATTTTGAAAAAAATTTTTTATTGCTAATAGACTTTAAAATGAAAGTTAAATCTAAATAAGATTGTTTAAACCATGAATTTATTTACTACTTTTCTAACTGCCTTTGTTTTGGCAAGAACAGAAACTCTGTCTCCCCTTTTTAAAACCATGTCTGGTTTAGGAATAACAATGTCTTCATTTTCGTGCATGGCACATATCATGTAATCTTCAGTAGGGTTAATTTCACTAATTTTTTTCCCTACTACCTGTTTATTAGCAACAGTAATGTCGATAATTTCCGCATCGCCTTTTCCTAAAACAACCAGATCCGCCACTTTAGGCCTTATTATGACTTTTTCCAGATAACTTGCTGCTGTAAGTTCTGGACTAACCACCGCGTCCACTCCAATCTTCAAAAAAACTTTTTCGTGATTAGGATCAGTAACTCGGGCAATAATCTTTTTAAGGTCATAATCATTGGCCATTATACAAGCTAAAATGTTTGATTCATCATTACCCGTGGCTGCAACAAAAACATCAGCGTCACCAATATTAGCCTCGTCCAATATTTTTTTATCAGAACCGTTTCCACATATGACCAGAGCATCCAATTCCGAAGCTAAATCTCCACATAAAACATCATCAGATTCAATAAGAGTTATGTCATGCCCCCCCATAACCAGTGCCTTGGCCAGGTTCAATCCAACTCTTCCTCCACCCATAATAACTACATACATTAAAGCACCTGCAAATCTATTTTAAGAAATGATCTTTATAAAATTATTAATGGAAATATTTTAATGGAAATATTCGAAAAATCGATTAATGTTAAAGAGCCTTTCTATATAAATTTTTGCAAAATGATAATTTCATTCATTTACCAAACCATAATAATACCCTGTTTAATATTTTAATTTTGTAATATATTTTATCTAGAACCTGATACAACCTGAATTATTTAATAAAATGATATATGATTCATATTTATTATTTAATAAAATAAATGAATTTTAAAACAAACCATAAGCTAAATATAATTTTTTATTCCATTATAATGGGTAAATAGATTTTTATAATTAATATTCACTATTAAAACTGATGTTTTTAATGATTAAATTTAGTAAAATCGTTTGAATTACTAAATAAAAGTACTGAATATAACTTTTTATGAATCCCTCATTAATATTGTGGGGAATTAGCATATTTATTCTATTAAAAACGAGTTTAATATTTAAAAAAGGTATATGTTGCTTTTTAATAGATAAATAACAAATTTTCTGAATCTAATTCTAACAGGAATAAAAATAGGTCGTCATATAATTTAAATTGTAATTTTACTCTAAATACTCATATCCTCTGATAAATGATGATAAAACAAAACAATTTAAACTGTTTTTATATAAAAATAGTCATTAAAAAAGGATATTTTTGTAAAAAAGATATAGGGATAAACACTTCCATTTACCCCAATATAATTCGTTTTAAAAGTGTTTTAAACCAAAAAATAAGTTTTAAAAAAGTTTTTTTATGGAAAATAAATGAAAAACTTTAAATACTCTCAAATTAATTTTATTTCCAGTCCCAAACAAGTGATCATCCACCTAAAAAAAGATATTAAAAAATTGAAAATATCCGGTGAAACATGAATTGAAGATCCTTGTATTGGGTTGGAGGCGGTAAAATTACGCGGCGATTATTATTAGCAATTTTTTTAGTAGCTAGCGTTATGGCAATTTGTGTCACTAGTGTCAGTGCAACAGAAGAAAATCAAACCATAGAAACTACAAATAATACTACAGACAATGACCTTGAAGAAGGTGCGGTAAATACAACCAATCAAACAAACAAAACCAACACCACAATAGAAGATCCCCTAGTCAAAGTAAAGTATAGTTATACCGTGAAAACGGCTTATAAACAAAAATATAAGAGTTATTATAAATCATGGTATAAAAAATGGTATAAAAAAACATACAAACGAAGTTACAAGCGATGGTATAAATCTTACGGACGTTGGAAATACTATTGGAAATCTTCCTATAGCTACAAGTGGACCTATAAATGGACTTACAAGTGGAAATACCAATGGAAATATAGAACAGCGTACAAATATCAGACAAAATACGCTTACAAATATGTAAAACAATCAGAACTTGATAAACAAATCAATCAAACTAACAGTTCACTTCAACAATACTTAAAATCCACTAACAATTGTCAATCGACTGATTCTAGGATAAAAGCCCTGGCAAAATCTATAACCAAAGGATTAACTTCTAACTATGATAAAGCTAATGCTTTATTTAAATGGGTCAGAGACAAAGTCAGTTACACTTTTTATTATAACACTAAATACGGTGCCATCAAAACTATGGAACGTAAGAATGCCAATTGTATAGACCAGAGTCATCTACTGATAGCTCTTGCTAGAGCCTCAGGGATACCAGCGAAATATGCTCATGCACAGTGCAAATTTACCAGTATGACCGTGGGACACATTTGGGCTGAACTTTATGTAAATGGAAAATGGATCACAGCTGACCCAACTAGCTCCAGAAATACTTTTGGAACACAAAACAACTGTAAAATCTTGTATTGGAAAGGTAGATACGCTCAATTACCTTTCTAAATTTATTTTTTTAAAAGAGAATTTCTTTCAAAAAAGTTTGATTGATTAGATTGAGTTTTTTAATTAGAAAAATGAAATTTTAATTCCATTTTTTATTTTATAACATTAAAAAGTAATTTTTATATTTTTTAAATAGTTTTAAATGTTTATAGCTAAAACAATTTGTTTATAATGATTTTAAAAAAATTTTCACAAGTATTATATCTGCATAAGATCAATATAAGTTTACGTCAAAGAATGAAAATTTTAGTTTTTATTTAAATGCTGATATAGATTTATTTTTTGATTAACTTATTGAAGATTAACTGGAGATGTTATTATAATTGAATTAGATGAATTTTTAGAAGATGCTGGAGTATTAAACACAGTTAAATCTATGGAAGATATTATTAATAATTCTGAAGATGAATTAAGTAAATTAAAGTCTTTAAAAGTCAAAAACGATGATATAGTTTTAAACACAGCAGACAAGATTATAAAACTTAAAGAGAAATTACTGGAAAAAGAAAATGACTCTGAAATGGAAAAACTCTTAAAAAATCTGGAAACAGAAATTGATGAGCTAAAACAGAATAAAGAAGATGTTGAAAAGCGAATCGTCCAGAAAAAAGATGAAATAGACACTGCTAACAAAGAAAAAGATGAAATTGTCAAAAAAAGCCTTATTAAATTACACGAAGACCTCAAAAGAGAGTATAAAGATGCAGATAGTGATAGAGCCAAATATATGGAAATGTATCGTGAAATGAAAGATAAGATGAGTGCTCTTGATAAAAAGATAATGTACTTAAAGCTGATGGTTTCTAAAAACTATGATCTAAGATTATTATAATCCTATTTTAAAAAAGCCTTTATTTAAACATATAAGTATGAATTAAGTGAAATTACATCTTCCTTTAAATCATTATTGTGAATGTTTAATAAATAATTTACAATTTAAGTTAATTTGGTATCAAACTATAAAAAAAGAGTTTCGATAACATTTACAAAACTTTATGAGTTTTTTTTGAGTTTAGAATTCTACTTTCTTAATTTTAATCAACATTTCTCCATTTGTGAATTAACGTGCACTACTAGTAAAATTAAAATAGTATATCTGTATATGGATACATGAGAATATCAGTATATCTATCAATCTTTGAGGTGCATGAATGCCGGCAACAATTGTGTTAAAACAGAGCGAAATAAAAAAAATGGCTAAAATGGATGAAATAATAGAATCTGTTGAAACTGGGTATTTGGAGCATGCCCGGCGTAGGGTGCAGATGCCTGCCAAAAAATATCTTTATTATAGAAAACATAATGGGGATTTGCGGATAATGCCCTGTTACCTTAGAAATATGGACCAATCTGGGGTAAAAAATGTTAATGTACACCCAGACAATCCACAAAATCATGGCCTTCCCACAGTAATGGGATTAATTGAATTAGTTGAACCAAAAACAGGTTTTCCAGTAGCATTAATGGATGGAACCTGGATAACCAACATGAGAACTGGTGCCGCCGGGGGTATTGCAACCAAATATCTGGCCCGTGACAATTCTGAAACAATTGGACTGGTGGGGGCAGGTAAACAAGCTGAAACACAAATAATGGCTCTAAACGAAGTTATGGATATCAAAAATGCCAAGGTATTCTGTCGAACCTGTGCATCCCGTACCAGATTTGCTAAAATGATATCCGAAAAATTTGGATTTCCTGTAAAAGCAGTGGATTCTGCAAAAGAGGCCGTTACTAATGTTGACGTGGTGGTAACCAGTACCCCTGTAAAAGTTCCGGTTATAAAATCGAAATGGATAAGAGAAGGAACACATATAAATGCCATGGGTGCTGATGCTCCTGAAAAACAAGAACTTGAAACCAGTTTAACTCTTAGATCAAAAGTAGTAATAGACTGCTGGGAACAGGCTAGCCACAGTGGTGAAATAAATATACCCGTATCCACAGGACAAATTAAAAGAGAGGATATACAAGCTAGAATTGGGGATGTTATCGCCGGAAAAAGTCCAGGAAGACAGTCCGATGAAGAAATAACAATTTTTGATTCTACTGGGCTTGCTGTTCAAGATATAACAACCGCTTGGATGATCTATGAAAAAGCATTGAAAGAAGGAAAGGGCCAAAAAATCAACTTCCTCGATTAATACTCTAAAATTCTCTTTAAAGAAAATAATAACTTCAAAATTTTATATTTTAATATATTCCTATTTTTTCATGAATTGAACCAATATTAAAGATTTTAAATACTTAATTGTTTTATATTAACTTTATTTTAACATAATCTACTGTATTAAATAAGGAAAAAAATTTCCTTCAATAAATTTATACCCATTGAAACATAATCTCATACTGGTGGTTCAATGTACCAAAATAAAGTATATGTAACAGATTTAATTAACAAGATGGGCCATATTTCCGAACGTTTCCGATTATTAAGCAGGACAAAATCATTTAGAAAAGAAAAAGTGGAAACCATTGACTATCACCTCACAGAAATAATGAAAATCTTAAATGAATGTAACTAACCCCATAAATCGATTTATAAGTCCAAATTCATGTAATTTTTTACAATTATCGTGATTTAATTGTTGGAATTAATATTTTTTGTATTAACCTCATTTGCAGCAGGACTATCTGGAGCACTGGTTCCTGGGCCTATGCTAACGGTGACCATCTCCGATTCTTTGAAAAAAGGATATTTGGCCGGCCCAATGGTTGTTTCCGGGCATATTATTGCAGAAATAGTTTTGATAATCCTAATTATCGGCGGATTGCGTTGGTTAATAGATTCTCCTATGGCTGCGCTGGTTATAGGAGTATTGGGAGGTTTTGTATTGATGTTCATGGGTTACAATCTCTTCAAGACAGATCCTGATTCATATGAACCTGAAGAAGAATTGAAAAGTAATCACAGTTCAATCGCCGATGGTATTATCACCAGCATATCTAATCCCTACTTTTTCATCTGGTGGGCCACCATAGGATTTGCATTCATGTTTAAAGGACTTGAAATCGCAGGAATAGTTGGACTTCTTGGATTTTTAGTGGGCCACTGGTCTGCTGATCTATCATGGTACAGTATGGTGTCGTTTTTTACCAGTAAAGGATCTCGAATAATGAATAAACATTCATACACCTGGATAATGAGGATATGTGGTGTATTTTTAGTAGCTCTTGGTTTATACTTCATAACAAGCGTTACTATCCTTAAATAATCCTAAATATTCCTTTAAAATGATATGATAACAAATCAATATAGCGGATTTAAGTAGAGGTTATATAATTATATATTGTTTAGACGATCTAACTACTATTATATCTGAATGTGAATAAAATGACTCCTAAGGCAGTTGTATTTGATAACTCTGGAACTTTGATTGAAAGGTATCGGGCCCTGAAAAATATTAAGAACGGCCAGATATGTGACTACGTCAGTTCAATTGATGTTGTGGATTATGATTCCAAGAGAGCGCTGGTAGTCCTGCAAACCGACCCATCTAAATGTATCATCAACGCCATACCAACTCAGACCATATATCAATTCATTACCCGCAACAATATAAAATTCGATGTAAGTTATTCTGCAGCAGATATAAAAAAAGACAGTGTTTTAAAGGCAATAAAAGATGATAAAACCACAGTACAAGATGTTAAGGATACTATTAATGCAGTTATTGAAAAAAAGTTCAATGTACAAATATGCAGTGGTTCCGGTTTTATAGTCAATATCAAAAAAGGTAAAATCGAATTTACCATAACTGCAGGGGGTAAATTATTCCCTGAAGTTACAGATGTTATTCGGAGACTTGAAACAAGAGGCATTGATATATATGTTGCCTCTGGAGATCGTAAAAAATCCCTTGAAGAACTGGCCCGGTTTATAGATATTCCACTGGAAAATGTGTTCAGTACAGCTGATTCCCGACGAAAAAAAGAAATTGTAAGGGAATTAAAAAAGAAATATAAAGTTATGATGGTTGGGAATAGTGCCAATGACATACTGGCCCTAGAAGAAGCAGATATTGGAGTTTTAACTTTACAACAGGAAGAAAATACCCCTCAAAAAGTCTTTGATGCTGCTGATGTGGTGGTTAATAACATAAAAGAAGTTCTGGATATTGATTTTTGATAAAGCCCTCAAATATTCCTAATTTTATAATCTCAATTAATTGATTTTAGCTTAAAAACATCCGAATGTATCAAATATTTTTAATAACAAAAATTAAGTAGATTTAAGTTTATTAATCCATTTATGGTCAATTTTCAGTATTATACTTTCTTAAATGTAATGTTTCAAAATTTAAAACTCTTAAAAATAGTAAAATCTTCCCAAAACCGCATTAACTATTTTCATCGAATAATAAATAAATTATAGGTATGAATAATCTAAATTTAGAAATTATCCACCTAAATCATGAATCAGACATTTTAAATAATCCTTTAAAAATGTAAATCAACAAGTAGGCTAAAGAACTATAGCTAGGTATTATAAATACTAAAATAATTGCAAAAACAGCTGCAACAGGAAGAACTATATTTATTCTTTTTACATGTTCAATTTTTTCTGGAGTAACTGATTCCTCCAATAAACCCCGACTTACCGCGTATCTCCAGTTTAAATTAAAAAATATTCCTATCAGTAAAAAATTGATTTGAAAAAACAGTTCTGAAATCTCAAATTCACCATATTCTCCTACAAGTGACGTGGAAAAGGGTACCAGTGCCACAAACATCAGCCAGAAAATATTAATCCATAAAAGAGTAGTATCTGATTTTTTTATAAGATAGAACTGCTGATGATTAACCCTCCAAAATATGGCCAGCAAAACAAAACTTAAACCATAAGTAAATATTTTAGGCCATAAATTAACTAAAGCATTCCATATGGCAGCATTAGAAACTACACCAGTGATTTGAGGAATATCAAGATTTAAAACCAATAAAGTCATTGAAATAGCAAATATGCCGTCAACCAGAGTTTCTATGCGCTGAGTTGTCATCCAAACGTCCCTATTTCTCTGTTCCATGTTTTTATTATCTCCTCTATTATCCATTTACTGATTAAGAAGTTTAATAGAATATGCTTTGAAAACTTGATTACTTGTAATATTTTAAAATTCAATTATAAAGTTATCTAATTCACTAATTTTATTTATTTTATTTTTCCATCACATTTATTTTACGGGTATCTACTTTCATGGATTTAATCTGACTTTCAGCTGATATTTTAAAGCTATAGGGCAGAATAGTAGATTTCATCCATGGATTTTTACTGTTTAATGAAGCAATATTATCTGCTGCAACTTTGTTCCACAATCCTAGCCATCCCTGCTGCAGTTGATTTAAAGAGGATAAATCTCCAATTCCCAGATGTTCGCCCCATAATTCATTTCTGATTTTAAGAACATGGTTATCATTATCACAGTCCATTAAAAATGCATTTATTTCCATATTCAGATGTTTTTCTGGATCTACAGCTATTCCAAATTCATCAGCCGAATTTAAAGAAGATCCATCCAGATTAGCCGTTCCGACAGTGGCCCATTTATCATCAGCTATTGCTACTTTACTGTGAACATAAATTGGCTGAACATGGAGTTTTTCAGAATTTGGATTACTACTGACAATTTTAGATGCCCAGAGGGTAAAAACTCCTATTTGAGGATGTTCCAGTATTTCTTTATCTGTATCAACTCCTAATACCTGTAAATTTTCGTTTTGTTGATGTCTGTAAGTAGGTATGTCTGGATCCTGATTGGTAACCATTATTAGTTGTAGTTGAGGATTTTTTTCCAATGCTTTCTTTAAGGCCTTTGCAAGGAGACGGTTGGTGAAGTACTGATTTTCAATATAAATGTATTCCCTAGCCTCACCTATAGCCCGACGATAACCCTCTAAAATACCTCTTTCACTATTTTTATTTAATGTGCCAGGAGTAATGGATCGAGCCACTTGCATTATACTTTTTACAGGTTCTTTAGTATTTGAAGAAGGTTTAGAATTAAGAACTAATTTATCTTGTCCGTGGAAGTATTCATCTGAAAGGTAATTCCACATTTCCATGAAATATTCTTCTATATAGACAGCAGCTTCACCTTTTATATTTATAGAAACATCGTGTACTGGGTGAGATTCATCTCTTTGGGTATCATTGATCAAATGCTGGGAAGTATCCCAGTAATCCTGCCTGAAGGGAGATCCAATTATGAATGAGTCTTTACCATCCACCACCAGGATCTTAGCATGCATCACATGAGGACCAGATGTGGGAAATCGCCTGACATTTACATTCGTATCCTTGAATTTGGAGAATATATCAGCATAATTGTCTGGAATTACCGCATTTTCATTTAAGATTATTCTAATTTTAACTTCGCGTTTTTCTGCTCTTTTTAGCAGATCTACCATCAGGCATTCTGTGTTCTCCTGCTTACCATCCGATAAAAAAATTGGAATAAAATCTGGAAAAAATTCAAATTGAGTTAGATAAATGTAGGATTTGGCCTTATTAATAGCATCTACAATATATTTCAAGGAATTATCATTATCTACAAGAACTTCTGATTGATGATTTCTGATTAATCGTGATTTTTTGTTATCATTAAGGGTAATAAACCATCCATGAATCCATGAACTGTCTAATATTATTTCATCAATATTTAAAAAGGTTTTTTCAATATCTTTATAAGTATCGGTTCTATATAGTTCAAATACTCCTAGATAATCTTTTATTATGATCTGGATATCTGGTCTTTTATCTATTATCTTCAAGTATTTTTGGGGAGGATAACGTATGTTGAAATATCCGTCTTTATCTGTTAAAGTACTGCCAATGAATTCGTCTGGGCCAAAATCCCTGTCCCATGCCATCACTACCAAACCTTGGATGGTATTACCTTTTTCATTTATTATTCTACCTTTTATCCCTATATTTTGACCTTCTATTTTTATGGTGCCTACGTCAAGGACATCATCAGTTATATTCCCCATTAACGGGGAGGTGAAAAGTAGTTCAGAATCTATATATATCTCCAGTTTAAGGTTTGGCTTGTTATCATCATAAAAATCTTTAAAATCTTCTTCATGAAATTTAATCTTGAATTTCCCATCATTATCCGTTATTCTTTCTTCTAATTTATTGTCAGGTAAAAAAATATTGGTATCTACATTTACCCTGACTTCCAAATATGGAATAGGATTATCGTCTTCATCCACTAAACGGCCTAATACACACCCATTAACCATTTTAATACCCCAATGGGTTAATCATTAAGAAAGGATATATTTTGAAAACATTATTGTGAATTTATAAATTTAATCATTTCAACAGTTATATTTTAACCATATCATAATCCATACTGCCTAAACCGATCTTTTGAGCATGTTTTAATTGAATCCAACCATCCACATCTGGCCATGTTCCCCGGAATTTATCTTCACCTTCATCTAAGTTAGTTTGAATTTCAGATCCTCTCAAACCTCTCTCTTTATTGACCAGATGGTAACTGGCTGTATCCAGTGCCACCGGATCCTTGGAAGCTAAAATTCCTATATCCTGTACAATGTGAGCGTCGCTGAATGCTTCACAATCACAATCTGGAGTTATATTCATTAAAAAATTGAAGTATCCAATTTTATTTGGTTTATTTTTCACTGCACCATATGCATATTCCATCATCCTTTCCATGAACTCAGGTAAACTATCCCAATCCATATCAATAGCAGAAAAAGGACATTCTGCCATGCAAAGGTTACAGGCAATACATAATTCCATGTCTATTACTGCCCTCTCCTTTCCCAATGAAATAGCTTTTAGGGGGCATAGCAGTACACAAGTCCCACAGAGATTGCAATTTTCATTTATAAGGGGTTTAGAACATTCATGTTGATCAATCTTGCCCGTAGCACTGGCACATCCCATAGCCAGATTTTTCAGTGCCCCACCAAAACCGCACATAGGATGGCCCTTGAAGTGGGAGAGTACCACCATGGACTGTGCTTCTTCAATCTCTCCAGCTATTTTGACCTTTTTAAAATGCTCCTTATCAATTTCCACTTCCCGATAATTGTTTCCCATTAATCCATCTGCAATTACAAGGGGTGCACCAACCACAGCATAGTCAAATCCATGCTTAATAGCTGTTTGAATATGACTGACTGCCTGGTGTCTGCTACCAAAGTAAAGAGTATTAGTATCAGTTATAAAAGGTTCGGCACCTAATTTATGTAACTCATCTGCAATAATCCGGACAAAAACTGGGTTTAAAAAGGAATCGTTACCTTCTTCTCCAAAATGGAGTTTTATTGCTGTTAAATCTCCTTCGTCAAAAATTCCATCCATTTTAGAAGCTTCAAAAAGATTGATTATCTTATTTAACTTGTTTTCATGACTACTTCTTGATCTAAAATCAGAAAAATATACTACGGACCTCATTGTATCCCCTTTTTAATTGGATTAATTCATCAATTTTAAATCTATTTGATCTGTGATTATGTTATTAATATGAATCTAAACCTAAAAATTTTTTTCCAAAATAAAACAGATTAATTTTGATTCAGATTTATCAAAACTTCTCTACTTTTTAAGATGTTATTATAATCATTTAATTCAATTATAACATTTTCAAGACCTTTTAATAGATTTAAATTTAAATTACCTTCACCTAAGCTCAAATGTTGGTCTTTTTCGCCGTTGTTATCGCTCACGTGGTAATACAGAATATTATCCATCTTAAAAAAGGAATCAGTATTTTTGGATGTGTTGGCATGGCCTACATCCAGTGTGGCGTAACATTCACATGTTTCTGTAAAAGTTTGGTGTTCCTGAAAGTTGTTGCAAAAATAGGCATATCTTCCAGGCATGTTTTCAATAGAAAATTTTATTCCCCTATTATTTGCATGATCACTGGCAGATTGAAGTGTTTCAATTGCATATTCCCTCCCTAAATCCCTAACTCTCTCCTCCAGACGATGGATCATTCCAGGATGAGTGGTAACTGCTTCGGCGCCAATTTTAACCGCTAAATCTATGGTTTCCTCAAGTTGACGAAGTGTTTCTTTTCTTATTCCAGGATTAAGGCTAGCAGGGTTTAGATCAATTGTAGGAGAATGTAAAAATACTTCAATATCATAAGAAGTGAAAACAGCTAACTCCTCTGTGTCCATTAACATCACATTTCTTGGCCAGTAAGGACCCTCACATAATATTTCCATTAAATCAAATCCATCAGTTGATGCTCTTTCTAAGAAATTTTCAAAAGAATCCATGAAAAGTGCCAGAGTAGAGAATCCTATTTTCATTTAAATCACTTTTAGACTATTTTAGATGTTACCAAGCTAGTTAAATTTTTATAAATCTGTGTTATTTATCTCTATTAATTTTTTTCAACAGAAACATTTATATATAAAATTGATATATCAAGTTTTACTATATCCAAAAGTGATATATCTTAGACAGATATGTTTGATTTACACTAATATCTAAAAAAGTGAGGTGTGCTTTAATGGACGATGATGATTCTTTTAACGAAAATTCAAATGAAAAATCGTCTGAAATGAATTTAAATGATTTAAATGATTTAAATAAAAAAAAAACTATTCAATATCATGTTAAATCTATGAAAGAATATGAAAAAACTTTTAATTTAAATAAATTTGATAAAAAACTTTTAAAAGGATTTATGAGAGGTTCTGGTTTAATATTTATGCTTTGGCTTATTAGTAAAAAAGGAAAACATGGATATGAAATAATGACCCAATTACACGAAGCTTCACCATTTGGTAAAGATGTTAAAATGCCCAGTCCAAGTATTATATACCCTAAACTGCACTTATTAGAAAGAAAAGGTCTTATAAAAGGTACATGGGAGCATCATGGAAAACGTAAGGTTAAATTCTATGAAATAACTGATGATGGTGTTGAAACACTTAACCGAATTAAGAATTTATTTAAAGCCCGTGAAACCAATCTTTACGAAGAATTCTTGGAAGACATACTATCCATAAAATAATTACGTGACATGAAGGAGTTAAATTATGAAATATGCAATAGAAACCTTCGATCTTACCAAAAAATATAAAGATTTTTTAGCAGTAGATGCACTGAACATGAAAATAGAAGATAAAAGTGTGTTTGGATTTCTAGGTCCCAATGGGGCAGGTAAGACAACCACCATAAAAATGCTTACATGTCTTATCCAACCAACCGCTGGAACCGGAAAAGTTGCTGGTTATGATATAATAAAAGATCCAAATGCAGTAAGACAAAAAATTGGAATGGTTCCCCAATTAGTTAGTCTTTACGGAGATCTCACAGTTAGAGAGAATGCAGAATTATGCGCAGATTACTATGGTCTACCCCGTGATTTGAAAGAAGAAAGAATAGTAGAGCTTATGGAACTGGTGGACATTAAATATGCTGAAAATAAACTTGTAAAACAGCTCTCTGGCGGTCAGAAACAGAAAGTTTCAATTGTTGCCAGTTTAGTTCATCAACCAGATATACTTTTCCTTGATGAACCAACCATAGGTTTAGACCCCACTACCAAACGAATTTTATGGGATTTAATTGAAGAATTAAACTCTAAAGGCCACACCATTGTTTTATGTTCCCACGACATGTACGAGGTAGAACTCCTCTGTGAAAATGTAGGTATCATAAATACAGGTACATTAGCTGCTTTTGACACGCCTCAAGGATTGAAAGATACTATAATGGAAGAGGAAAGATCCCAAAAAAATACTCGAATAACTGAGATCATGTCTAAAATCAGGACAGAATCTGGAATGGATGAAAAAGCGTTAGGTGAACTTGATAATGCTATAATTGATATTGAAAAAGAAGAAGGAGATTTTAGAGAATTAAGTGTTATGATAAATAACTTGGACCAAGATCTGCTTGAAAAAATATCCGATATTCCCCTTGTCTTTAACGTTCATCAGCATAAATCTGGAAGACTTACAATGGATATAAGCTGTACTGAATGTGCTATTAATGACGTATTAAACTTTATAATAGAAAATGGAGGGAATATTACCTCTTTATCCACTAAAGATCCCTCCTTAGAGGATGTGTTTATGAAAGTTACTGCTAAAAAACAGGCGGAAGGTGATTAGATGGAAACCAAAAAAATTATGTGGATGCTTAAAAAAGATTTAATGGTGCTTTGGAGACATAAACCACGTTTACTGTCACTCCTCTTGTTTCCAATAATCATGATCACTCTATTTGGATATGGTATGGGTGGGGAACTAAGCAATATTCCAATAGTAGTTGTGGATCAAAGTAATGGGGCTGTAACTGACGCCACATTAAACGCCATAAAGAACATGGATCTTTATGATGTAAAAGACATTATCAGTAACCCTGACGAAGCAAAACAGATGGTAATGGATGGACAAGTAAAGGCCGCCATAATTCTACCTACCAATTATGATAATCTAACAGATCCCCAAGCCAAGAATGTGCTAATTTATGTTGATTCATCTGATCAAATGGCTTCCACTGCAGTTGTTCCAGCTACTCAAGCACTTTTCAACCAAATATCTAATCAGATTGGTATCCAAAAGTTAGAGATGATGAACGCTCAAACTAACCTTATCCAGGTTCAGTCTGCAAATGTTGCCTCCTCCGCACAGAGCAATCAGGGCGTGGATTTTAATAACATAATCAACTCCATCAACTTTCAGATAGACAAGTTATATGGAGATGTTAAATACATCGACTTTCTGGTACCCGCTGTACTGGCCATGACCGTAATGTTCTCTTGTATGTTTGGAATGGGTGAATCCATTGCTGGAGAAAGAGAACGTGGCGAACTTGCAAGGCTTTTTATGACACCTACAAATGTTTCAACAGTAGTTGGTGGAAAAATAATATCAAAACTAGTGATTGAAACTGGTAGAGCTTTAATATTAATAATCGCAGCCATTATTTTGTTTGGTATTGTGATCAAAGGCAGTATGTTACTTACAGTATTGCTTTTAGTACTGGGAGCTCTTTGTTTCGTAGGTTTTGGAATCATGATTTCAGCACGGGTCGGAACCCAAGAAGATTATATGCAGATGGTCATGCCCTTTGCCATGCCTATGATGTTTGTTTCAGGAGTTTTTTATCCTATAGAAACTATGCCATGGATATTCCAAAAAATTGCATATTTAGTACCTTTAACCTATGTAAACGATGCTATGCGTACTGTTATGCTTAAAGGTGGAGGTATTGGAGATGTATGGATCGATATATTGGTTCTAATAGGTTTCACCGCTTTATTCTTCGGATTAGGTGTAACTAAATTTAATAGGGACATCTAATCCCCATAACATATATTAAGGTGTTAATATGATTGGAAAAAAGGAAATAATAATAGGATTGGTTTTAATAGGTTTATTGATAAGTCCTGCAGCAGCTGCAACCGGATGGCCAATGTTCCACCAAAATATGGAAAATACAGGATTTGCAACAGAAGCAGCGAATTTTAATCCAAGTTTATGGGTTTTTCAGACAGATGGACCTATTAAATCTTCTCCTGCAATATACAATGAAATATTATACTTTGGATCAAATGACAAAAATGTGTATGCAGTGAAGATGGCAAATGGTTCAAAGGAATGGACTTATAAAACGGGAGGAGAAGTTTTATCATCCCCTGCAGTTGTAAACGACACGGTTTATATTGGATCTATGGATGGGTATTTATATTCACTGAATTCCGGAAATGGAAAATTAGACTGGAAATATAAAACAGGCTCGGGAATTGAATCGTCACCTGCAGTTGATAACGATTTAGTATTTGTAGGATCTGATGATAAAAATATCTATGCTACATATATTAGTGACGGATCTCTGGCCTGGAAATTTGAAACGGGTAAAGCTGTAGTTTCATCACCAACCGTTTTTAATGGAACTGTTTATGTGGGTTCGGATGATAGCAAAATCTATGCCCTAAACAGTTTGGACGGAAACAAAATTTGGGAATATGCTACAGCAGACAAGGTGAGATCATCCCCAGCATATTATAATGGGACATTGTATGTTGGATCAGATGATGGGCAGTTATATGCTCTCAATGCTACCAACGGTGAATTAATCTGGAATTACTATATAGGAAATCCCATAAGATCATCCGCCCTTATAGAACCAATGAATAATAACTTATTTGTTGGATCAGATGATGGAAATATGACTTGCCTTGATACTCGTAATGGGGAACTTAAATGGTCATATAAAGCAGGAGGACCTGTAAGATCAACTCCTGCCCTGTTTGATAATAAGATTACCTTCGGATCAAATGACGGAACAGTCTATGTTTTGAATAAATATACAGGGCAACAAGAATGGAGTTACATGCCAGGTTATTATATATTTAACTCCCCCTTTAGTTCTTCACCAGTAGTATACGGCCAAACTGTCTATATTGGTGGTGAAGATGGGTATATGTATGTTTTAAATGCAGATAAAGAAGAAGGACCAACTTCAATATTTGTATATTATATCATTGCCATTGCTGCCGTTCTAATAGGTATTTTGTTATTTATTAGAACATTTAGAGGAATAATGGCAAAAAAAGAATAATTTTTTGTTTGTAGATCGTTGATCTACATTTCTTATTTTTTGGATTCCAGAGAATTTTAATTTTAAAGTTCTAAAAATACAAATTTAAACAGTATTAAATTTGATTCTAATTTCAAAACCAAGAGATATTAATAAATATTAACCAAAAATTGATTAAATTATATCTAATTAATTTAAAAATAATATTTCAGAATTCCTAAAAGATCTAGGTAAATAAAACGGTTGAAAAATAATTTAAAAAAATGAAACCCTAAGGTTTCAATTTATTCCCCTTTAATTATCTTTGCTGAGTTGGATTTCTATCGCAGATACGTTAGTTGATCCACCCTCGTTACCGATGATTTCTTCTGTGCATATGTCTATAGATGCTACGTCTATATCTGGTATGAATCTATTCCTAACAATCTCAGCCACATCTACTGCCCGACTTATGGCCCTTCCACGTGCTTTTAGAATGACTTCAGGAGTTCCACCATTCATCTGAGTTACAACAGCTAAAACATAGTTCATTACAGGCTTGTTTCCAATGTATACAACATTTTCCTCTGACATCACTTTACCTCCGAAAGAATTACTATAATGATTTTCAGTTGTTCAATATTATATATAGTTTATGATTAGTTTCTCACATATAATATCAAAAGAATTGTCTTTTAACAATCAATTTGTTACATTGAAGTAGTATTAAAACATTAAAAGTATGATTAATAATATTTAAGAAAAAATTCAAATTATAATAAAATATTAAGTGTTTTCACTAGCTAAAAAATATTTTGGATTGAATTCCATCAAATAAATTCAATTTAATTAATCCAAGCACTTATATCCCTGAAAACAACGACAATACCCATTATACTGCCTTTGTCGTCTTTAATGGGATTTATAGCTCCGTAAATGGGAATTTTCGTTCCATTTTTAGATTGTAATATAACATGATCAATGTAAACTTGCCGGGAGCTATTTTCTTGGAAAATATTGTTTAACAATACACTGCTTAGTTTTCCGGGTCCTTCACTTATAATGGTGAATACTTCTACCAAATATTTTCCAATGGCATCTTCCTGAAGAATGCCAGTTAAATCTTCTGCAACTGGATTCATGAATTTTATCTGGCCTTTAGAATTTGTAGCAATTACTGCATCGGCAATATTATTCAAAATAGCTTTAAGCCACCGTTCATTATCCCTCAATCGTTTTTCCATCCGATCACGGTATAGAGTTATTTCAATGGCTGTGTGTAATTCACTTTCTTCGAATGGCTTGTTTAAAAAACCGGCTGGGCTTTTACGAATAAAACCAGAAGGTTCGGTGATTTTTGCTCTTTGAATGGTATCTTCATCAGAATAAGCAGAGAGGTATATTACAGGAATACCTTGATTAGATCTTATATATTCAGCAGCTTCTATTCCATCCATTTTCCCTTCTAATCGAATATCCATTATAATTAAATCCGGTTTTAATTCTTCTGCTTTTTTAATCGATTCCTCCCCAGAGTAAACCACAGCAGATATTGTGTAACCTAATTCCTCTAAACCCTCCTTTAAATCCTCGGCGGTTATTCTTTCATCTTCCACTATCATTAATTTTGGGTTAGGTATTTTATTACCCCCTTGAATATTAATTATGCCCACGGCCGTTTATATAATCCCTAATTTTTATATAAGCTATAGAAATATTGATTTAATTAATTTAATTTATATAAATATTTATTCAGCAAATATTTATATATTACTGAATATTAGTACTGTTTATGTTTTAGTTATAGACTTTCGAATTTTATATGGAACATTGTTCCATTATCCCGAATAATTTCCATCTCACCATTTAATTGATTGCACAAATTATTTACCAAACGCATCCCTAATGAGTTTGATTTTGAAAGATCAAAGTCTGAAGGTAAACCAATTCCATTATCGCCAATTTTTAGAATATAATTACCATTTGGACTCTGATAAAATTCAACAATTATTTCACCTTCTAAATCACTTGGAAACGCATGTTTCAACGAATTAGACAATAATTCATTTATAATTAAGCCAAAGTTTATGGTCGCATCGGCATCCATTAAAATCTTACACACATCCACCCTTAATTTGATCTTACGAATACTTTTTCCATAGGACCTGAAAAGTTCAACTGCCAAATTGTTAACATATTCTTCTAAATCAACTTTAGAAAGATCATCAGATTGATAAAGTTTTTCATGAACCATTCCCATAGATTTTACCCTATTTTGGCTATCGTTAAGAATTTCAGCTACCTTTTCATCGTTTATATACCTTGATTGAAGTCTAAGAAGACTGGATATAATCTGTAAATTATTTTTAACACGATGATGAATTTCCTTTAAAAGTATTTCTTTTTCATTTAAAGCAGCGATAATTTGATCTTCTACAATCTTTCTATCAGTTATATCTAAAATTGATGTTAAAATTTTCTTAGTGCCGGGAATAACTGCTAAAGTCATTAAAATATCTTTAGTTTTGCCCCGTGAATCCCTGAATTTGGTTTCAAAGTTTTGAGGTGCCTGTTTTGAATTAATTCGTGTAGATGATAATAAATTTTTAAGAATCTTCTTATCTTTTTCAAGTGTAAAATCTGTGAATTTTATTTTATCCTCAATTTCGCCCTTCTTACAACCAGATATAGTCTCAAACCCAGTATTTACCATTTCAATGTACATATTTTCATTTATAATTGCTGTTGCAGTACCAGTATTTTCAAAAATAGTTTTATAAATACTTTCAGATTTTTTAAGAGCAATTTTCTGTCTTTTCCTGGTTTTAAACTCATTAATCTCTCTTTCAATTGCAGGTGCCAATCTTGAAAGATTATCTTTTAGTAAGTAATCTTGGGCCCCTGCTTTCATAGCCTCTACTGCTACTTCTTCCCCAATTTTTCCAGAAACAATTATAACTGGCAGATCCACATCAATAATTTTCGAAATTTTCAGGGCCTGCAAACCTCCAAAACCAGGTATTACATAATCACAAATTACTATATCCCATGATCCATGTTTCAAACAACTTTTCATGGATTTTTCAGTTTCAACTCTTTTATAAATTAAATCATGATGATTATGTCTTAGTTTTCTAACAATTAGTTCGGTATCGTCTTTAGAATCATCAACAATCAAAATTTTAATAGGAGAATTCAACAGTTTATCCTCCTGAAGGTGCATTTTCATTAAAATTTAACCAATACGTACCTACAATCCATATTGTTTCCATGAAACGGTTGAAATCAACGGGTTTTTGGATGTAACTATTAGCACAAAATTTATAACAAGTCAATATATCTTCAGTCTCTTTAGAAGAGGTTAAAATTATAACTGTCGCATTTTTAGTTTTTTCATTAGACCTTAACCTTTTTAGGACTTCAATCCCGTCCAGTTTAGGTAATTTTAGATCAAGGAGTATTATTGCCGGAATTTTACTTGAATCCCTATCAGCGTATTTTCCCTCTCCAAAAAGATAATTTAGTGCATCAAATCCATCGTTAGCTACCACAATCTCGTTTTCTATTTTAGACTTGTTCAAAGCACGTATAGTTAAATTTACATCATCAGGATCATCTTCAACTAAAAGTATTGTTCTTAAATTTTTATTCACGTCCATCACCTTTGGGATTAAGGGTAAAATAAAATGTTGAACCAATGCCGATTTCTCCTTGAGCCCAAATAACGCCTCCATGTTTAGCCACTATGCGCTGTACTGTAGCTAGACCTATACCACTACCTGGAAATTTATTTTCAGAATTGAGACGTTTAAATGGTTTGAATATCTTCTCAGATTCTTCCATGTTAAAACCGCAACCATTGTCTTTTACAAAATAAGTTAATCTTCCATTATCGTCCTGAAAGCCAAAATTAATAATACTCTCCCTTTTATTGCTGGTGAATTTCCATGCATTATCTAATAAATTTTCCATCAATATCTGGAAGAGGCGGGGATCGCCTTTAACCATGATATTATCCCCAATTATAAAGTTTACATCTCTTTGAGGATGGTTAGTTTTTAATTCATTGGCGATGTTTTTGGCCATGGAGCTCAGATTAACATCTTCAATTTTAATAGTAGTGCGGCTCAATCTTGAAAGTTCTAAAAGATCATCAATGAGCTGAGCCATACGTTGACTGGCTATTCTCATCCTATTGAGATAATAAAGACCTTGTTCATCCATTTTATCACTATAATCTTCTAGAAGTGCCTGACTAAATCCGTCTATTCTTCTCAACGGAGCTCTTAAATCGTGAGAAACAGAGTAACTAAATGATTCAAGTTCCTTGTTAATGGTTTCCAATTCTGCTGTTCTTTCTGTAACCATTTTTTCCAGTTCATCATGATATTGTTTTAACTTATTTTCAGCAATTTTTCTATCATTTATATTTCTAATCACGAAAACAGCGCCCCTTAACTTTTGGGAATTACTGGCCAAAACATTTCCAATTGCCTCCAACCACAAGTAGTTTCCATTAACATTTTGACAACGATATTCTACAATAGAAGTATTATTGGTAAAAACCTGTTCAAAACCGGTTTTAACTGTTGGAAAATCTTCAGGATGAACAAATTTCTTTAATTCAGAAATTTTTAAACCTAAAATTTCCTCAGGATTATAGCCCAGAACTGTTTTTACAGATGGGCTTAAATAATGAATAAAACCGTCAGAATCAATGTGAACAACTATATCCAACATATTATCTGTAATAAGACGCAGCTGTTCATCTCTTTTTTTAAGAGTATTTTCAACATTTTTACGTTCTGATTGCTCTTTTGTCTCCTTAAATGCTCTTTGAAGTGCAGGAACTAGCTTTGAAAGATTATTTTTTAGAACATAATCTGTTGCTCCTTCTTTTAAAACTTCAACTGCAAATTCTTCCCCTATTTTACCACTGACGAAAATAAAAGGGATCTCTGGAGATAATTTTTTTGTAATTTTCAAAGCAGATAAACCATCAAAAGTAGGAAGTGAATGATCAGCTAGTATAATATCTGGATTAAAATTAGTAAGAGCATCAGTAAAATCTTCTTCTGTTTCAACTATTACTGATGAAAAGTTTATTTTTTCTCTACGCAGTTCATATTCGATTAGTTCAGCATCTAAAGCAACATCTTCAAGTATAAGGATATTGAGTTTATCACCCATAAGTCCCCCTCTCCTAGTAAATAATCCCTCCTAAAGTAAATATTAAAGGAATTTATTCACTAATTAGTACAAATAGGAATAAATTTAAAGTAATTTTAGAGCCTTATTAAAGAATTAACATGTAATATGCGTGTAAACTACTCTTTATCAAGTCAATTCTAAGTTATTTACTATACAATAATTTAATTCGTCACGTAGATATATATAATTTAAGGTTTGCATATTCTACTCTAACATCATGCGCACAATTAGAAACACTAACCTAATTAAAAAATTAATTCCATTTAAAATAGTAAAGATTTGATATTAAAATGGATAATAAATAAAAAATCATCTCAAAATTAATATTTTATTGATAGCATCCAAAACAGCTTCTACACTGGACATTACTATATCTTCACGGGTGGATCTTCCAGTGGCCTTATTGCCATTTTTATCACCCATAACCACAAAAACCTCTGCCAAAGCATTAGTACCACCAGTTATAGCTTCTATATTATACTCTAAAAGTTCTATATCTGCAGTATCACTAACAACACTTTGAATCGCATTAATAGCCGCATCTACCGGTCCAACCCCTGTTTTAGAAGCAGTTTTAAGTTCGTTGTTGATTTTAAGCTTTACAGTGGCCGTGGGCATCACATTTTCACCAGTCATCACAGCAAAACCTTCCAGTCTCACAATTTCATCTTTAGCTTTGCCTAAAATACTTTCAGCAATAGCCTTTAAATCAGCATCAGTGACCATTTTACCCTTATCACCCAGATTCTTTACTTGATCAAAGACTTTGCAAAATTGATTTTCATCCATATCAATACCATAGTCATCAAGTTTAGATTTAAGAGCCTTGGCACCAGTATGTTTACCTAAAACAATTCTACGAGTATGGCCTACCATTTCAGGAGTAATAGGTTCATATGTTTCGGCTTTTTCCAGTACACCATGCACATGTATCCCTGCCTCGTGAGCAAAAGCATTTTCGCCCACAATGGCCTTGTTTGGTGGCATTTTAACCCCTGTGATTCTGGAAACAAATTCTGAAGTATTGACCAATAATTTAGTATTTATACTGGTTTCAATTCCATATTCCACAGTTAAAGCCATAACCACCTCTTCTAAGGAAGCATTTCCAGCCCTTTCACCTAAGCCATTTATGGTGGCATGTACTTGCTGGGCACCAGCTTCAACTGCCATTAATGAGTTAGCTACCGCCAGTCCAAAGTCGTCATGGCAGTGCACACTTATTGGAATCTTTAAGTCTTTTTTAAGTTCATTTATTAACCATTTCATAGAGGAAGGTATCATTACTCCCACTGTATCTGGTACATTAATAACATCGACTCCAGCATCTTCCACAGCCCTATATATTTCTTTTAGATATTGAAATTCAGTTCTGGTGGCATCTTCTGCAGAAAATTCTGCTGTAATCCCATGATCTTTTATGTAATCTACTGCATCAACAGATTTTGAGAGAATTTCTTCTTTACTCATTTTAAGCTTGTATCTCCTGTGCAGTGGAGATGTTCCTATGAATGTGTGAATATAATCAACGTCACAATCAATTGCCGCATCTAAATCTGGAATTAATACCCTTGCCAAACCACAAATCTGAGCATCAATTCCCAGTCCTAATATTTTACGTGTTGATTCACGCTCTCCTTCAGAAGCTGCAGGAAAACCTACTTCTATAACATTAATCCCTAAGCTATCCAATTTATTAGTAATCCTTATCTTTTCGTCTACAGTTAACGCAACCCCTGGCGTTTGTTCACCATCTCTTAGTGTTGTATCAAATATTTTAACTGAATTTGGTGGATTCATGGCTTTTTTTACTTTATCTATGTACATAAAAAAACCTCTTTTTGGTTTGGCAAATATCTTATTAAGGTATCCTCTTAAATACAAGAGGCTCATCTTAAATTTTTTTATAATAAATATTATAAAATGAATGCTTAAAAATATTGGGAAAAATTAAACTGCAATACACAGGCTTAAAAAATTTCTAAGCCCAGGTGCTAGTCCTAAAATAAATATAGCCAGCTTCAACATGTTTTTAATCGTTCGATCTTCAACATATAAGTCTATAACATATAATGCTGCTAATATTACAGCAATTTTTAATGGGTACATAACAAAGGCCGTTCCAGTTAAATTGGTAAGTGCATTGGGTAGTACATGCTGTTCACTATAACCATAAAGGTCCACTGCCACGAAAGTGGAACTAGCGTCAAAAAGATGGGCTGATATCACGCTTAAATTAATTTTACTGTTCAGGATATCCCATTTTTTCCGTAATATTATAAAAATAGAAGAAAATAGCGCCCATAATCCTAAAACTAATAAAAATGCATTTAAATCAATTGAAGGTATTCTTAAAATATTTGGAATACATATAACCAATCCAACCCCTAATATTAAATATTTATAATCAAAATTTGTCTTTTTTTCAATATAGACTGATCCTAAAAGAGTCAATATGGCTAAAACTCCGGTTAAAATGTATATACCAGGAGTTACCAGCAAATAAGTGAGAGGATATATTCCATTATCCACTAAAGCCCGTGTACTGGAACCGAAGAATATAAAAGGGATTAAAGGAATCAAAAGATCTTTAGGATCCTTTTTAATATACTTAAACATTTTAATTATTAATATTATGACTAATCCCAATATTATACCAAAGATAATAGTATTTAATAAGTTGTATCCCGGTTCTAGATAAATTATATACTCTCTGATAAAATCTAAAATCATGAAGGTTACTATAGATTTTAATGATTTAAGCTTATGGGATAAAGTGCAAAAAATCAGAATAATTTAATAATCAATCTTAAGTAAGGAAAAGAAGTCATATGGAAAATTTTAATGTTTAACCAAATTAAATGTATAAATTAGAAGATTGGAAAAAAGAAATTATAACTTTTTAATTTTCTTGTTTATAACTTCTTTTAGAATCAGGGGTAAAGGAGTTCTACTACCAAAAACTGAAGTCTTTCCATCTAAAATTCCCTTTAAAATACTCTCGACTGTAAAATCTGCTTCAACGTCAGTCACGCAACTACCAATACCTCCTAAAAAATGTGCATCGCTAGAACCAATCTCAGGAATATTTCTATCTTCTGCCAGTTTTTTGGCCCTCCAGTTAGAATAACCAAATATATAACGGGAATTTAAGGTTTCAATGGCATCAATATCCAGATTATTAACATATTCACACAATCCATCCCTATATTTTACAAAAGGATGAGGTATTATCGCTATTCCTCCAGATTCCCTAATAAGATGGATGGTTTCTTCTGGAGATAATCCTTTCTTTATCTCTTCATTTATGCCCAGGGCCACTATATGACCTTTACTGGAACTTATCTCCATTGCTGGAATTATTACAAATTCTTCTAAATTTTTAAATTCATTTAAAGCCACCATAGATCCTTTCAGTGTATTATGGTCTGCTATGGCTATGGCATCCAGTCCAATATCCATTGCTTTTTTAACTATTTCTTGAGGTGTTTCCGTGGCGTCACCAGAATAAATACTGTGAATATGAGGGTCAATAATCATAAAATCACCATTATAACAAGTTGAAATATAATTTAATTACTCCACTAATGTTTTTATAGTCTTTATTAACCCTAATGGGCCAGTCATCATTACATCGCCTGCAGGAGCCGCATGATAAACATTATATTTTGTTTGATTCAATAATCTTCGCTGAGGCCCAGTGGCTACTATACATTCAAAGTTTTCTATTGTTTCCAGCACCCAAGCTCCATGTCCACCGTCTTCATGAATTTCTTCATGAGTCAAAGATCCATTAACAAGTTTTTTCACATATAACTCAATTTTGTCCTTATTTAAAGAAGAGGTATGATGTTCAAACAACCCTACAATTTTTTCCCCATCAAAGGCTGCAGCAAGGGTATGCCCATTTCCAACATCCATAGCCACGAATTTGCCCAATTTTTTAACATAATCATCACAGGTTGCCCCACAAATAGAAGCAAACTTAGAATCCATTACCATCACATTATATTGTTTGAGGGATCTTAAAACTGCATTCATACGAGTAAAATAGTCGGGAACAGTATTGTAATAGGAAAATTCTTCAGATTTTCGCGGAATATTCAATTTTTCTTTTATTTTCATGAATCTGAAGTTTCTATCACCCATTCCTTCCATGAAACCATGATCTTGAACTGCAACTCCTAAAAAATCGAATTCCAGTTTAACATTAAACTCTTTCAATGCTTTTTCTATTGCAACCAGGTCTACATCTTTTAATTCTATTTTTTCAAAATCAGAATATTGCTCATTATTCATTATATTAGGATCTTCAGATATTATTTCAATACCATAAGCTGCAACTCTGCTTAGATCATCCCTAACTGTCCTGGCAGCATTTTCTGTCATTACAATCTTACGGCCCATCTGAATTTTTTCCTTGATAGCTCTGTTTATAGGACCGCCGCCCATAGTTTCGCCAGTTATTAAAAGATTATCCTTAGAATCCCTAATTTTACGTCCTACTATCTGAGTTGGTGAAGGAAGAACAAGTTTAATAGAATTTTCTATATTTTCGTTAGAATCATATAGTAATATGTCCTGAGTACCCACGCCTATATCCACTGCTAAAATTTTCATAATCATATATTGTGTTTAATCTAATAAAAAAAATGTTTTGAATAAAAACGTACAAAATCCCATCTAACATCCACACAAAAAACATTAAATAATTATTAATATTAGTATATACTAATTGAAAGTCAAATAAAATCAACATAATAAATCATAGGATTTAAAAAAGATAAAATTAATTTATACATACATTTATAACCAGTAAAACGTCATATAAACAAAAAATAAACTAAATAATAAGTTTTTAATATATTTAGTTATATAAGAAGGCTTTTCAATGAAAAATAGTGGCTCAAACGCAAGTATGTATAAAATTATTCTTGTGTTATTTTTAACAATCCTATCACTTATATTGACTTATTATTATCATTTTGTACTTGGAAAAACTGTTATTTTTACCCATCTTTTCTACATACCAATCATTTTGGCCACGTTGTGGTTCAAAAAAAAGGGAATGATTGTTCCTATATTTTTATCAGTATTTCTCATTTTCAGCCACTTTGTGTCATCTCAAGTTTCAGAACCTTTAACTGATGATTTTATTCGAGCTTTCATGTTAATAATGGTGGGAATCGTTGTAAGCCTATTAAGTGAGCGTATAGATGAACGAGAAAGACTTTTAAAAACCAGCGAAGAAAAATTTCGTTCAGTATCAAATTCTGCATTGGATGGGATAGCCACGCTAACGTTAGATGGGAAAATAATCTATTCCAATAAGAGTTTTAATAAAACCTTTGGTTATGCTAATAAGGAGCTGGATGGTATTAATATTTTGGATATAATATTTTCCGAAGATAAAAATATCTTGAAAAAGAGACTTAAAGATATTAGGAAAGATAGTCAATTTAAAGGTTATAAAACTGAATTTTATGGTATTAAAAAAGAGGGTACTCGATTTCCATTTGAAGTATCTGTTTCAGAGTGGCACACAACCAATGATCGTTTTGTAACCACCATTGTAAGAGATATTACCGAACGAAAAATAGCTGAAAAATCCCTGAAAAATCATGCTATTCAACAGGTCACCATTGCAGATATCAGCCAGATGGCACTTATAGAAATTGATCTTGACCAATTAATGAACCAAATAGTAAAAAAAATTGTAAATACCCTTAAAGTTGACTACTGCAAAATCCTGGAAATTTTGCCCGACCAAAGTTTACTTCTTCGTGCTGGAGAGGGCTGGGAAAATGGTACTGTTGGAAATATTAAAATATCTTCGGGGCGTGAATCTCAAGCAGTTTACACACTTCAATCCAAAGAACCAGTAATTGTTGCAGATTTATCTGAAGAAACACGTTTTAACAACCCTAAGTTTCTTTTTGATCATGATGTTGTTAGTGGAGTAAGTGTAATTATTGGAAGTCAAAAAGATCCCTTTGGAGTTTTAGGAGTACATACAAAGATAAAAAGGGAATTTGATGGAGAAGAGTTAAATTTTATACAAGCTATGGCTAACGTTTTGGCAGCAGCTATTGAACGAAAAGCGGTTGAAGAAAAATTGAAATCCAGTGAAAAACGTTACCGTCTCATAGCAGAACATGCTACCGATATGATTTCCCGGCAAAACCTTAAAGGGGATTATTTATTTGTATCACCCGCCTGTAAACAAATACTAGGTTACGAACCAGAAGAACTGGTGGACCATAACTCCTTTGAATTTATCCACAGCCATGATTGGGGGCTTGTAAAGAGTACTCTTAACGATTTAATAGAAAAACAAGATATTATCACAGTAATTTACCGTATTCGGAAAAAAAAGGGGAATTACACTTGGATTGAATCAACTGCCCAAACAGTGCGCGACCCAAATACTGGTGCATTTAATGAATTAATAGTCACTTCTAGAGATATTAATGAACGTAAAAAAGCGGAAAAAGCTTTGAAAGAATCTGAAGCATATTACCGTACCATATTTGAAAATACTGGTACAGCGACAATAATAGTTGAAGAGGATATGACTGTTTCGCTTGTTAACACGGAATTTGAAAAGCTTTATGGTTTCAAAAGGAGTGAAATAGAGGGAAAAAAGAAATGGACCGAATTTGTGGTGGATAACTATCTAGATACAATGCAAAAATATCATGAAAGAAGAAGAATTGATCCAGATTATGCTCCTAGAAATTATGAATTTCAATTCATTGATCGGGAAGGTGAAATTAAAGATATATTGACTACTGTAGCATTAATTCCAGGGACAAAAAAGAGTTTAGTATCACTTTCAGATATCACTGAAAGGAAAAAGTCGACAATTGCTCTAGAAAGAGAACTAAAAATTGAAAAAGCACTTGAAAGGATTTATGAACCACTTATATCCCCCAATTCATCTATTGAAGACATTTCTGATTCGGTATTAGATGAAGCAGAAAGGTTAACCGAAAGTCTGTTTGGATATGCTGCAGTAATTGATAGTGTAACCGGTGAAATGATCAATTATTCTATTTTTTCTTCAGATAATTGTTTACCTGTCGAAAAGCTAAAAATGGAATTTATAGAAAATCTCGAGGGAGGATATCCCGGGTTACTGAGTAAATCATTGGACAGTAAACAAGCTTTTTACATCAATGACTTGAATGAAAACCTTGAAATATGTGAATTGAATGATATTAAAGAATGTAAGTTCTTATCAGCACCTGTAATGCTAGGAAACGAATTGGTAGGACAGATATCGCTGTTTAAATTAAAAGATTTTACGGAAAATGATCTTACAGCCGTGCAAAGGCTTTGTGAATTTTATGCATTGGCAATCCAAAGAATGCATGCCGAAGAAAAAATTAAACTGTCTTTGAGAGATAAGGAACTTTTACTAAGAGAAATCCATCACCGTGTCAAGAATAACTTGCAAATAGTCACCAGTTTACTAAATCTTCAATCCAAACAAATTGATGATGAAGAGGCAATAGATGTATTTAAAGAGAGTCAAAATAGGGTTAAATCCATGGCTATTATTCATGAACAACTTTATCAATCTACAGATCTTGCACATATCAACTTTGAAATGTATATAAATAAACTGGTTTCATATCTATTTCATTCATACAATGTAAACCGTCGGATTATAAAAACAGAGATTTTAGCCGATTCAGTTAGCCTGAATATTGATACTGCTATGCCTTTATCACTAATAGTTAACGAATTAGTGTCTAATAGCCTTAAATATGCATTTCCTAATGGTAAAGAAGGAAAAATTAAAGTTGAACTTAGAAAAGAAGATAAAATGTTTAGACTTGTAGTAGCTGATGATGGAATTGGTTTACCAGAAGATTTTGAATTTGAAGATACAGAAACCCTAGGATTACAGCTTATTAATAGCCTTACCATGCAAATTGACGGTGAAATTGAAGTAGATTTGAGTAGAGGTACTAAGTTCAAAATAAAGTTTAGAGAATTAAAATACAAAAATAGGATATAAATCAAACAAAAATATGAAAAAAAGCAAATAGAAGAAAATCTGTAATTATAAATCTGTAATCATCCTCCTGCCAATAGTTATCATATCTGATTAACTGATTCTATTAATGTACAAAAGTGTACGACAAAGATTTAAATAGTGCAGTACAGTAAAAATATTTAATAAAAAATTTAAGTTTTGAAAAAATTGAAAAATAGGTGATTAAATGTACAAAGTCACATTACCTTCAAAGGAAATCCCTAAAAAATGGTATAACATAATTCCAGATCTACCAGTACCATTACCTCCCGCTTCAGAAACTGAAGAAGGACACCAACTGGCAAATCTGCCCCAAATATTTTCTAAATCAGTGTTAGAACAGGAAATGTCCCAGGAAAGATGGATAAAAATCCCAAAAAAAGTCAGAAATGTTTACAAAATGATAGGAAGACCAAGTCCATTGTTTAGAGCAAAAGGTCTTGAAGAACACCTTGAAACACCTGCAAAGATTTTCTACAAAAGAGAAGATCTTTCTCCTACTGGAAGCCATAAGTTAAATACCGCAATTGCACAAGCATATTATGCAAAAAAAGAGGGTGCAGAAAGATTAACTACTGAAACTGGAGCAGGACAATGGGGTTCTGCTTTATCACTGGCATGTTCACTTCTGGATATCGACTGTACTGTTTACATGGTTCGAGTATCTTTTGATCAAAAACCACACCGAAAAACAATTATGGAGTTATATGATGGAGAAGTGCTACCATCTCCTAGCGATAAAACAGAATTTGGAAGGGAAAAACTAAGTGAAGACCCTAATCACCCCGGATCACTTGGAATAGCCATATCAGAAGCCATAGAAGATGCATTAAATGCTGATGGGGTTTATTACTCATTAGGAAGTGTATTAAACCATGTACTTTTACACCAATCCATAATCGGTCTTGAAACCAAAAAACAGATGGAAAAAATTGATGAATCTCCAGATATAATGGTAGGATGTGTAGGGGGAGGCAGTAACTTAGGTGGAGCTATATTCCCATTCGTAAAAGACAAACTAGACGGAAACCTTGACTGTAGATTTGTAGCTGCAGAACCGAAATCTTGTCCAACCTTAACTAAAGGAGAATACCGGTACGACTATGGTGATACTGCCGGTTTAACACCGCTTCTAAAAATGTATACTTTAGGGCATGATTTCATCCCTCCATCTGTACACGCCGGCGGCCTCAGATACCATGGAATGGCACCTCTAGTAGCACTGCTTGCTCATGAAGGCATTATTGAATCACGCTCAGTATCCCAACACGATATATTCACCAGTGGAGCTACTTTTGCTAAAGCCGAAGGAGTAGTACCTGCTCCAGAAACATGCCACGCAATAAAAGTAGGTATGGATATGGCTTTAGAGTGCAAAAAGAATAATGAAGAGAAAAACATAATTATAAACTTCTCTGGACATGGAATGCTGGATTTAAAAGGATACGAAGACTTTTTAGAAGGGAAAATATAAATTCCCTGTTTTTTTCTTTTTAATAAATTGAATTCGTTTTAAATCCATTTTAAATTTATTGTAACATTTTAAAGAATTATTATATAATTTTGAGTTATAATAAACTAATTTTGGTTTAACTAAACTAGTATAATAAAAAAATTATGTTTAATTGATCAATTAACTAACTTCGATATATATAAATATGAATAATGTCAATAACAGTATATAATTTTAATTTACTATGTAAAATTTATTTAGGTGATCTAATTTGGATAAAAAATCTCTTTTAATTGCTTGCATGCTGGTTGTTGTTTTTGTACTCGGAGGCTATGACGTCATAATGGCACTGGCTACCAGTCAAGAACAGGCATTTGATCAATTATCATATGATGCAAACAACACCAACACAAGTTATGCTAATAATAATTCCTTAGGAACTACTGACACTTATCAACCTCAAACAACCTCGACAACAACACGGACTACAAATACTGGAAATGGGAGTACAACTACAGATAATACTGATGATGGAACCGGAGGAAATACTGACGAAACTGATGATGGAACTAATACTGAAACCGGTGACACTGGTGACACTGGTGGACCATAGCTGTCTACATAAAATAAGATTAAAAAAATTTTATTTCTTTTTTTAACTTAAATAATTAAAATAGATATTTACAGCTTTATTAGATAATTTTTAAGAATTATCTTAATTTAGAAGATTTTTAAAATTTTATAATATTAAAATATTTATAATTAGAATTAGAAAATCAATTTAACTTAAATAAGCTGATTAATATTAAGAAGTTTTCAACAAAGAAATGTTATTTATTTATATTGTTTAGATCAAATTATTATATAGGAGGAAATGTTATGTACAATATAGGGGAAGCCCTCATAGGAAATGGTAACGAAATAGCTCATGTTGATCTAATTATAGGTAGTAAAGATGGTCATGCTGGTGCTGCTTTTGCAAACAATTTAACCCAGCTTTCAATAGGCCACACACCACTTCTCTCAGTTATAAGACCAAACTTAATGACCAAACCATCAACTTTGATTGTTCCAAAAGTAACAGTTAGAGATTTAAAAGATGCAGATAAAATTTTTGGCCCAGCACAAACTGCAGTAGGTAGAGCTGTTGCCGACGCAGTCTCAGAAGGAATAATACCCAAAGACAAAGTAGAAGATCTGGTAATTATTGCCAGTGTATTTATCCATCCGGAGGCAGAAGATTTCCGTAAAATATATCAATATAATTATGGAGCAACCAAATTAGCCCTGAAAAGAGCCCTGGAAAACTACCCTTCAATCGATAAAGTGTTAGGGGAAAAAGATCGTGGAACCCATCCAATCATGGGATTCAGAGTAGTCAGACTATGGAATCCACCTTACCTACAAGTAGCACTTGACCTGGATAACATGGAAGAAATGGAAAGAATAATAAACAGCCTACCAGACAGGGAAAGAATACTCCTAGAGGCAGGTACACCTCTGGTTAAGAAATTTGGTGTGAGCATTGTAAGTAAAATCAGAGAACTCCGAAAAGATGCATTTATCATAGCCGACCTTAAAACACTGGACGTTGGAAGAATAGAAGTTAAAATGGCGGCGGATGAAACAGCAGATGCAGTTGCAATATCTGGGCTTGGAACCATTGAATCCATAGAAAAAGCAGTTCACGAGGCATCCAAACAGGGGATATACGCTATATTAGACATGATGAATGTGGATAATTTTGTGGAAAAACTTGGTAAATTAAGATTCAAACCAGATATAGTACTGTTACATAGAAATGTTGATCTGGAAACCCTTAAAGCCGAGAGAGGAGAAGAACAAGCAGAAATAACTGAATGGGGTAACATCAACCAGATCAAAGACATTCTAGGTGAAGGAAAACAGGTAGCTGTTGCCGGCGGAATAACACCTCAAAAAGTAGAAGAAGCCCTGGACAGTGGAGCAGATATCATTGTAGTTGGAAGATACATAATAGGATCCAGAGATGTTAGAAGAGCTGCAGAAGACTTTTTAGAACATATGCCGCAAGATCCAGATACAATGCGACTTGCCCTTGATGAAGACGAGTCTATTTAAAGAATTAAATTTTTTTAATTCTTCTTATTTTCTTTTAATTATGTTTTAAAATCTAAAAAATTCTTTTATAATTTCTTTTTCTTTTCCTGCTCTTTTTAAATAAGATTTGGCTGAAAAAAATAAATAAATCAGCATATGGTATCAGGGTGTTCTTTGGAGAACTTCTGATTCTCTAAATGCTTGACTTCGCGCAGAACATCATCTATATCTCTTTGTAGACTTTCATATGCATCTACCAAATCATTGAATAGGATGTTTACCTGTTCCCGGCTCATTGTGAGCCGGATTACAATGCGCATGATGGCCTTGTCATCAACATTTTTTGGTAGGGTATAAGCAGGGATGATCCATCCTTTCTGCCTTATTCTCTCAGAGAAGTCAAAGACATCAAAATCTGCTTTATTATCCAGTTCGAATGCTACCAGTGGTAAGATTCGGGTTTCATTATTTATTACTTTAAATTTTCCACAAGAATCCATCTTCTTTGCCAAATGCTCTGCATTGTTAAACAGTAGAGCCATGATTGCAGTGAATCCATTTTTTCCCAAGGCCAGGAGATTGAAGTACTGGGCTATAATGGTACTGGCTCCCTTGGAAAAATTCAGGTTATAGGTAGGCATCAGCCCTCCCAGATAGTTCACCTCAAATATAAGGTCATCCGGCAGGTCGGATTCATCACGAAAAACCAGGAATCCAACCCCCGGATACACCAACCCATACTTATGGCCAGAAACATTAATACTCCTGACATGTGGGAGTCTGAAATCCCATTCCATCTCCGGATATATGAAGGGAACTACAAATCCACCACTGGCAGCATCCACATGAATAGGGATGTTCCATCCTTTTTCTTTGTTGATTTCTTCTAACATTTCATTAATCTCAAAAATGGGATCCATCTCTCCAGTGAAAGTTGTGCCCAGCACGGTGCCCACACATATAGTGTTTTCATCGATACTTTCCCTGATAAGATCCACACTCATAACATAATTATCATGCTCCATAGGTATGATACGAGGTTCCACATCGAAATATCTGGCAAACTTCTTCCACACCACGTGCACATCTTCACCAAAGATTATATTGGGTTTATCAGTTGATTTACCCTCCGCTTCTCTTTTTTTCTTCCAATTCCATTTGTGAGCCAACAAACCAAGGAGTATGGCCTCTGATGAACCGATAACACTAGTTCCAACAGGTTTTGTATCTTCTGGTGCATTGTAAAGTCGGGCCAGTATGCTTATAATTCTTTCCTGTATTAAATTAGAGTAAGGGTATTCATCCTGGTCCACAAAGTTCTTTCCAGCATTTTCCATAAATAAATCCTTAGCATATTCGTCCATTTCAGTGGTGACAAAACTGGCCAAATTCAGTGAAGGGTTACCATCCAGTTTCAGTTCATTCCGGATCATGTGGTAAACCACATCATTTGCTATTGGATCCTCTGGAATCTTATAGCGGGGAGACTCTTTGGTATAATATGCCATTAAAGCTTTGACAGTCTCATCACCAGAGAGTTCCTCAGATTCACTAACTAACTTTTCAATCTCTTCATCACTTAAAGAATAAGACAACATGTTTTCACCCCTTTAATATTTTTTTATCAAATGAAATTATTAATTCGTTCGTTTCCTTGCACCATCCACAACATATTATAGTATAGAATATTACAAGCCCCCCTAAATGTTATTTTCCATATAATCACGCACAAATCCTGCAAATTCAAGATATAGATTATAATTATTAAAACAATATTTAATGTAACTCTATAAACAATATTATGTGACTACAATAATAAATAATTCAACATTAGATTAAAAGGCAGCTAGGTAGAATTTATTATAATAATTATAAATACCAAATTTAATTAATAAGACTTAATAAATATCATTTAAAAATATAAAGGAGAAATAAGCGTGATTGTTGGAATATGCGGAAGTCCTAGAAAACAGGCCACTGATTATGTTTTAAATGAAGCTCTCAAAATACTTGAAAAGCGAGGATTTGAAACCCAATTTTTCGGAGTCAGAGGGAAAGATATCAGTCCCTGCAGACATTGTGACTACTGTTTGAGAAAAAAAGAGTGTGTAATGAAAGATGATATGTATGAGGTTTATGATCTTTTAAAAGATGCTGAAGGCATAGTGATAGCCAGTCCTATGTACAATGGAGGAATAAGTGCCCAAACAAAGGCTGTGATGGATCGTTGCCGAGCTCTGGGTGCTGCTGATTATGATTCCCTGAGATATAAAGTTGGTATGGGAATTTCCGTGGGGGGAGATAGGGCAGGAGGACAGGAACTGGCCCTTCAACAAATACACACATTTTACATCCTAAATGGTATAATTCCTATAAGTGGTGGATCTTTCGGGGCGAATTTGGGAGCTAATTTCTGGTCAAAAGACACATTAGATGGTGTAAAGGCAGATAAAGATGGTTTTAAAAGTCTTAAAAAGACTATTAATATGTTCGTCAAATTTTTAGAAAAATTCGAAATAAAAGAATAGCCAATAAGTTAGGACAAACCAGCTCATTAACTGTCTTTAAAAATAATATTTTATGGCATGGCAGATATTTAATTTAAATTTATCTGAAAATAACAAACTATTTAAGGTTTATTTTTCTATTAATCTTTTTGATATTAAAAAATTAATCAATATTAAATCTTTTAAATAATTAATCTTATACATAAGTTAACAAAAATCTTAAAGTTTGCTTATTTTCTTATTTGATTAGTTCAACAATTTCTTAGAGAGTTCTGGTGATATAATGGGAAGTGAAAAATTAGTAAGAGGTAGCTTCATGATGATGATAAGCTACATTCTTTTCAGAGTAGGCGGTTACTTCTACAGGTTTTTAATGAGCCGATTGCTAGGACCGGAAGGTTATGGTCTTTTAGGACTCACCATACCTTTTCAAGGCATCTTCCAGATATTATCTGCCGGAGGACTGCCTCCAGCTATTGCAAAATATGTATCCCAATATAAAGCCCTTGATGACTATGATCAAGTAAGACAAGTGATTTTCACGTCCCTAAAGTTTATGGTTATTTTAGGAATCTTTTTTAGCCTGGTAATGTTTTTTTCTGCGGATTGGATTGCCAACAGCGTATTCCACAAACCCTTAGCAACGTACCCTTTACAAGCCGTGGCCCTTATTACTCCTTTCAGCGTGATTGTAGGGGCATTTAGAGGAGCTTTTCAGGGATTCTATAAAATGGAATATATTGTAGCTACCCGTGCTGTGGAACAAGTTTTCATGATAACTATGGCTGTTGTTTTGGTTTCTATAGGCTTTTATGCTGCAGGAGCTGTTATGGGAACTGCTATAGGATTTATTGCGTCAGCAGCAGCAGCATTTCTCATATTTAGGAAGTTTCTCTGGAAATACTTACCAGAACCTGAGCCTGAAAAAAAGTTGGGATTCTGGGATGAGTTGAAACTTATTAAAACTCTTTTAGCATTTTCTATTCCAGTTATTATAACTGCTCTTTCTGAAATGGCCATATATGATATAAGTACATTTGTTATTGGATCTTACATGGCCACCAAATACGTGGGGTACTATACTGCTGCCGATCCTATCGCCAGATTACCCCTGGTTATTTCATTATCGGTTGCAACAGCAGTACTTCCGGCAGCTTCAGAAGCAGCCGCCCTTAAAGATAAGGGCCTATTAAAAAATTACATTGTCCAATCATATCGTTACGTTATACTCCTGGTTTTGCCTTTATGTATAGGTATAGCCATATTCGCAACACCCCTAATGGGAATACTATTTGGTTCTGAATTTGTCCCGGGCGCAGAAGCACTGAGTATACTGGTTATTGGTATGACTTTCTACACATTATTCATGGTTTCGGCAAGTATATCTCAAGGAATAGGATATCCAAGATTACCGATGATGATTCTCCTCATTGGTACAGCCATTAACCTTGGACTTAACCTTTTATTGGTTCCTTTGTATGGAATTGTTGGGGCAGCACTGGCAACCACTATTGCGGCATTTGTCATTATGGTTGGTATATTATGGCAAACATTCCAAAAAACTCAAGTAACTCCTCCTTATCTTGATTTTGCTAAAATTTTAGTATCAACAATTATAATGAGTTTACCATTAATATTGCTTCCTAAAAATTATGAAGGATTTGTTGCGGCAATTATTATAGCTCCAATAGTTTATTTACTATCTCTCACATTTTTAAAAGGATTTGAAGCCAGAGATTTGAGAATGCTTAGAAAAGTTTCTAAAAAATTAGGTCCATTGACAGGAATATTGGAAAAATTGATTAGATTTATAGAAAGGTTTGGTCTATAATAATAAATGTACCATTATAATTGAGAGGGGAGTAGTCTTATCATGACTATCTTAAAAGAAAGTCCAGAATATAAACTGGAAATAGAGGGCAAATCTATTGTTTTGGATCATAAAAAGTACGAATTTTTAAAATGCATAGATCATTATGGCTCAATTATTAAAGCAGCAAAAACTAGTGGAATTCCCTATAGAAGTGCCTTGAAACATATAGAATTAATTGAAAAAAATCTTGAAAAACCAATAGTTATTACCAAAAGAGGAGGAAAAGGTGGAGGGGGAAGTAGTGAACTTACAAATATGGGAAAATTAGTGGTTAAAGAATATGCAAAGCTTAACATCATATTAAAAAAACATTCTCAATTTAATGAATTAGAAGGCAAAGTTTCAGATATAGATAAAAAGAATAGGGTTATGAATATAAGTTTAAATGGCCTTAATGTGATGTTACCATTTATGGAAAATTTAAATTTAGGAGATAAAGTATTATTGTTATTAAGCCCTGAAGACATATTTATCATGCTAAAACCCCAAGAATCTAGCGTTAGAAATATGTTCGAAGGGAAAATTATTGGAATGGAAATTAAAAATCAAATGGTAAGACTAAATATAATGCTTGCTGAAAAGATCAATCTATTTGCATATATCACTGAACATTCAAGAGAAGAACTGCAGCTAAATTTGGATAAAAAAGTTTTTATTGGATTTAAAGCAGCGTCTGTACCTGTTATTAAACTATAAAAATTTGTGACTATCAAATTATAAGTTCAAAGTTATAAGTTATAAGTTATAATTGGTATTTGAATGAAAATCGTTATAGACCAAGAAAAATGCACTGGCTGTGGTACTTGTATTCAAGAATGTCCCAAAGGACCAAAAATATGGACAGTAAATAAAAAAAATCGAACAGCAAATGTTTCTAACTTAGAATACTGCCATTTATGTATGATATGTGCATCTAAATGTCCTGAAGGAGCTATAACCGTAATAAGAGATGATAAAGATGAAAAGAAAAAGCAAAATGAAGAGGACAACCTCTGAAACAGACATTGAAATTACTCTCAATATTGATGGTGAAGGAAATTCTGATTTAAATACAGGAATTCAATTTTTCGACCACATGCTGGATTCTTTTGCCCGACATGGATTTTTCGATCTTAAAGTGAAAGCCTTTGGAGACACTGGAGTTGACGATCACCATACTGTAGAAGACGTGGGAATCCTGATGGGTGAAGTATTTAACCAGGCTATTGGAGATAAAAAAGGGATAAAAAGAATGTCACACGCCATAGTCCCTATGGACGATGCACTAGCCACTGTAGCCATCGATATCAGTGGAAGAAGTTATTCTGTCCTTGATATAAAGTTTAAAAAATCCAAAGTTGGAGATTTAAGTACAGAAAACGTGGCCCACTTCTTTGATTCCTTTGCTAACACCGCTAAAATAAACATTAACGCCCATGTAACTGGAGAAAATGATCACCACCAAATAGAAGCTCTGTTTAAAGCTTTTTCAAAGGCCATGAAAGATGCGTGTCGTGTGGAACACGATTCAATTTTAAGTACTAAAGGTATAATCTAATCTAGTGCAAAAAAGTGCATATATCAAATTAGAAAAAGTAAAGCAAATAGCTAAAGTGGGAGGGAAAGATAAATGAAGACTCTAATAGCGTGTTACTCCTTTACTGGGACCACACTAACTGTGGCGAAAGAATTACAAAAAAAGATTAATGCAAATTTTACCAGAATAGAACCTGTGAAAGATAGGTGGTATGTTATTAAAGCAGTACACGCATATCTTGAAAAAAAAGTTCCTATTGAGCCTTGTGAAACTGATATGGACAATTATGACTGTCTCCTTGTGTGTTGTCCTATTTGGGCCGGCCGTGCGCCTTCTGGAACACTGGAATATTTAACTCAAGTCCATAATACAGAAGGTAAAAAGTGTGCAGTACTTGTAACCATGGGCGGAAATGGGAATGAAATGGCAACTGATCAGATAAAAACTGCTCTTGAAGAAAAAGGAATGGAATTTATTGGTAAAGTAAAACTCGGTAAAAATGAATTGAAGAGCGGCGTATGGAGAAATATGGTGGAAGATTTCAGTTCACTTTTTGAATAAATAAATTTCTATTTTATCACAAAAAGAAATTATTTAGATATTTAAGAAAACACATTCTTAGTTTTGAGAAAATATGTTTTCTAATATTAATCTTAATCAATTATATTCTAATTTAAGGGCTTATCAACCAATCCCAATATCCGAGTTGTATAAATTAATATGAACGGAGCTAATATCAGTTGAAATATGAAAATTCCAAAAATAGGTATGGTCGAGCTCATACTGTCTCTCAAAGTAACAGTTATTATACTTGCAACTAGAAATATCCCAACATAAGCAACAGTTAATCTTTTAAGCCCAATTAATCTAATTCTTTTATAAATTGTTCTAAAATGATATGCTGATTTTAAACTTCCATGATTATGGGCCATGTTCAAAAGTGCGCCCATCCATTGTATTGTGAATGGAAAAGTTAAAATAAATCCTAAAATAACTATTAGGGCCCCTATGTCACTATCAACCACCGCAAACAACACTCCAATTATAATAATGATTGATGGGAATATGGCGTAGGTAACTATCATTATCCAGTGTTTAAGTCCGTGTACTAGTAATTCATAAAATCTATTAAAATGGGGAGGTTCCGTAGATCCTTTAATTGTTTCTTCTACAATACGAAATGCGTAGCCTCCCTCAACAAGAGCAAGGATTGAACCCGATACCAAGAATATATAATCAAATATGTGACTTTTAAGTCCATAACTAGCACTTTCATTTGATAAATCTAACAATAATAAAGTAAATCCTAAAAGAAGTAGTTTAGTCCAATCACTACATGTGTATCTCCCTGCATCATGTAAAATATCCTTTAAATTCATGATTCAATTATGCTTTTCTAAAATAAACATTTTACTAAAATATGTAGTATCGTAAAAACAGAATTATGAAATTGTTAAATAAATATAATAATTTTAATATTTGATTAAAAAAGCTAAACATCTAAAAATTAATTTAGAAAAAAGAAAAAAAGAAGCAGTCCCGGGGACTACTTTAAAACCAAATTATTGTGGTTTGTCCATTAAAGCTACTTTTGAAACTGTGCTACCATCTCCACCGTGTGGGGTTCTGGTAACTGTGTCGTTAGCTTTTTCTATTTCACGAGCTTCCATAGCAAGTTTTGCTGCTGTACCTAACATTTCGTGTGCTGATGCAACGATTGGTATGTATTTTGCAGCGTCTTGTACCATGAAACATCCTTCAACATCTATATTTGCTACGGTGGTTGCAATTTCGTATGCAGCCATTGCTTTGGCTTTAGCATATGGGTTAGCAAAGTTTGCAGCTTCTATAGCAACATCTCTAGATATAACAACTTTTGGAAGTTCTACACCACTTCCTGCTTCAACATTAGCTACTGCAGCGTCGATGGTGTTTTGTACAACTCGGTAAGCTCCGGTTAATGCTAATACTTTTATTACGTCAGAGTTAAATGAGGCCATTTCAGTTGGGTCCAGAAGTTCTCTTCTAGCTCCAATCATTGGGTCTGCTTTAACTATTATGTAGCCTAAGCCTTGTTCATCCATTTCGTCTTTAGCTCTTAGTCCTGGAGCATCACCAATGATGATTGCAGGTACATCTGCTGCAGATAATAATTCTCTTGCTTTAGCAGGGCCTGGAGCACCAGGGTTTGGGCTAATGAATATTACAAAGTCCCTTTCCATTTCCAGCATTAAAGGTACAGCTTTTTCAATTTCTTCTGGGTTCATCTTAGCTCCAGAACCGATTACACAGGTGTCTATATTCGGTCTGTCAGCCCTCTCATCGAGTAATAAATCAATTACAGGAGAGGTACCAATATTACCACATTTAATAACTCCTATTTTAACTACCATTATATCACCAAAAATCCTATTCTAATAATCTAATAAGTATTTTTTGATTTTATTTTTTATGGCTAAGTTTTTATACTGGTATTTTAACAAATTCTTTAAATTAAACAAATTAGTAATATATTATTAAAGAGTAAAATTTGCTTA
This sequence comes from Methanobacterium sp. BRmetb2, assembly GCA_003491285.1. Taxonomy (NCBI): domain Archaea; kingdom Methanobacteriati; phylum Methanobacteriota; class Methanobacteria; order Methanobacteriales; family Methanobacteriaceae; genus Methanobacterium; species Methanobacterium sp. BRmetb2. The sequence continues at coordinate 1,116,698 of CP022705.1, read as the reverse complement.
TTTTAAACTTTTTCAGGGATTTTTAATCAATTAAATAGTTGAAAATCAGTTTTAAATAATTAAATTAATTTATCTATTTAAAATGAAAATTAAAATAAAATAAAATTTATTAAAGTTCATTTAATTGAGCTATCTAAATTTTGATCTTTCTTTCCATATTTTTCTCATACTTGAAAAACCACTGCTTCTGGATTTTTCATTATCAAAGTTATTAATCAGTTCCACTACATTTGATACTGCTTTTTCTCCATTATCAATTAACCATTGACCTCTTGGTTTTTTAAGGTTTTCAAGTGCATCTGGAATATCTTCTACAACTACAACAGGTATGCCTAATTTATATGCCAGATCCATACTGGCATGTTGACTGTGAAATCCTGCCAATTTTATAGAAGGAATTTCCATTGCTCCAGCCTCAATAGTTAGGCCCATACCCGCCCCATATATCATGCCAGAGGAGGCATTCATAATAGGTAAAAGATCCACAAAACCATCTAAAACTTTCAATTGGGGTGATTTGACTAGATTTAGTACATGATCTTTATCAAAACGATATGGGGCTATTAAAATATTTTCATGGAGATTTTCAAGTGTTTTAATAATTTCAGGCAAATCTTCACTTTTAACATCTCCTCCCAGCACCATCAACAGGAAATCATCCGCATTATACATATTTTTAATCTGTTCAACATTGTGCAATGCAGTTTTTTTTATATATGAAGCTTGGGGATATCCACCAATTACTCGTACATTCACTAGGCCATATCTCTCTTCCACCAGATTTTTATATTGTTTTGATGGAACTGTTACCAGATTAGAATATGCTATCATTTCTATAGGATTATAGATATCCTGTTCAATATGCAGGTTGGGAATTCCCAGTATTTTGGCGGCAGCAATTCCTTTTCTCACATCACCTGCATTTCCACAGGTAAGTAAAAGATCAATATCATGACCTCGTAATGAACCAACTGCTTTAAAAATATCCTTTAAAACCAACCAAGCAATTTTAAAATTTGATCGTTTTTGTGCTTCCTTTCCCCGGCCCTGCCCAATACTGTATATACTAGAACAAAATTCTTCTAATAATTCGCTTGCCCCATCACCATGAGTTAAACCAATTACTTCTGCGTCTAATTTTTCTAATATCGGAATAAAAGTTTTAGCAGGGGCAATTTCAGCAGCTATTGCAATTTTCATCAAAGAGCACCATTTTCAGTTTTCACTTCGGATTTTGAATCTAAAGTATAATTTAATAGTATCAAAAGTAGGCCAATTACAAAGAAAGCCCACACTACCAAATCAGTAGGCCCAGTTTCTATCCATATAAGTGAATGAGCCAATATTATGGCATAAAATGCCGTGTATATTCCTTTTTTCATTTTTTGAAGTGTGTGTAACAATTTTAAATAAATTCCCAGCAAAAACATCTGCACCCCTAAGCCCAGATAGCCAAAATCCAGTAAAGCTGGGCCAAATATAGTAGATGTAGTAGATACTCGATATTTTAAAACAGTTTCTCCAATAATAATCCTAGGATCCATAGATTCAAAAAATCCCGTGAGTGTATAATAGAATAGGGAACCTTTAGTTGCTCCCACCATTTCCACAACCCTATCCAAGACATTCAGTGTGTAGCCTGCACGGTAGAAAAATAATTCAAAGGGGTTTAAGTTCCACTGCTGCCATTCAATTGCTTTTACTGCAATATAACCTACTGATACACCTATTATTAACATTAACATGGCGAAAATTAGTATGTATTTAAATTTTAGATTCAACACATAATAACTGGTGATAAAAACACTGAATATTATGGCCATGGTAGTAGTTCGATAACCAGTAATGGCAAATAAAAGTAAACCAACAGCAAAAAGGAGATAATACCATTTCCTATTAAATTTAGCCAACAATATGTTAATGGACGGTAGAAATATCAAATATGACACAAACCAAATTTTAGTTATGGCTTTAGCTTTGAGATAACCACTAAAAAGGGGTATACCTCCTACCAGATAAATGTTAACTATTTGTAATAATATCCCCATTATAATCAAGCTTAAAATTATTTTTTCGAATGATATATGTGGTTTTAACTTTTTAGAAAATTTTATAAAACTCAAAGAAGATTTTTTTATTTTCAAGTACCTCTGAATATAAATTGCAAAAAAAATACCCACCAAAAACAGAGTTACACCATAAAATACCGTGTAATAAGTTAAACTTGATGATGGTTCTAAACCATTAATATTATAATTGAAAGCTACAACTGCCAGGGCCAGGTAAAGCAGTATACCAAAAATCATGATGTAAGGAGAAAAAATGTCAATATTTCTGATTTTCATAAATACACCTATAACTCCAATCTCAATAAAAATTTAATCATTAAGTTCCACGGCACTTATGGCCAAATTAGGGGCAAATTGAGGACAAGCTGCCACGTGGGTATGAACATAGCTGGCCACCGTGTTTTTACTCATTAAACCATCTAAAGAACCTTTTATACCTTTACCTCTGAGGATTTCAAATGCAAAATTATTTTTACCTTTTAATAAGATTTTAGAGTAGTGAAATTCGTGCCCATGAAATATTTCATCTTGTTTAGTGATAATATTATCATTTTTTGTTTTAGCAATAACATAACTTAATGCTTGGGGCTTTTTCGTCATTATAGAATCATAATTAAAAACGTTACACATTTTCTTATTGTTTATAGATTTGGTAAGATACATTAAGCCTCCACATTCAGCATATATGGGCCGTCCATCTTCATGGAATTTTTTAACAGATAACCTCATGGATTGGTTTGATTCCAGTTCTTTGGCAAATATTTCAGGATAACCTCCCCCAAAATAAAGTGCATCCACATCGGGTAATTCTTCATGATGATAGGGACTGAATGGTACTATTTCTGCATTATTATCTTCTAAAGCCTCTAAATTCTCTTTATAATAAAAAGTAAATATTTCATCTTGTGCAACTCCAATCTTAACCTTTTTACGATTTTTTTTATGCCATGTATCTTCTCTTCCCGGCGGTAATTTATTGGAGTCCTTCATAATTGTTAAAAGCCGATCCAGATCAATATTTTCCTCAATTACTCTTCCCCACTTATCAATGAAACTTAGAATATTCTCGCGTTCCACTGCCGGAACTAAACCTAAATGACGTTGTTCTACAGCAATGTCCTCGCTTCGAGGTAAACCACCTATCACTTCAGTATAAGAAAGTTTTTCAACTGATTCCTTGGTTTTAAGGTAGTGTTTTTTATTTTTCACCTGGTTTAAAATAACACCGTTAATTTTTATTTGGGGGTCGAGAGTTTTAAATCCAAGTACAATTGCCGCTGCACTTTTAACCAGGCTCCGTGCATTTAAAATAAGTATCACCGGAGCATCCAGGGCTTTTGCAATGGATGCTGTATTTCCAACATCACTTATGGGGCTTAATCCTTCATATAGGCCTCTTACCCCCTCTATTATTCCTAGATTTGACTTGGAATTTTTTAAACCTCTTTCAAATGATTGTCTTATCTGACCATCAGACATGAAAAAGGAATCGAGGTTTCGTGAAGGATTACCTGTTGCCATAGTATGATAAGTTGGATCTATATAGTCCGGGCCAACTTTAAATGGCTGTACCTTATATTCTTTAGAAAGTGCTTTCATTATACCTGTGGAAATGGTTGTTTTTCCCACAGCACTTCCGGTTCCTGCTAAGACAATTCTCATATTATGTAGTAATCCGTGCTGTTATTTAAAAATTTAGTGAAAAATTTAAAAAAAGAGAATTTAATTTTCCCCTACCTAAAAAAAGAAAGGAAAAAAATGGATGTGGAGAAGAGAATATTTATTTAAAAAGCTCCACCTCCACCTCCACCAGATCCTCCGCCGACTCCGCCGACTCCGCCCAAACCGCCAGAGTCTCCACTTGTGGCTGTGGCCATCCCGGCATCTAATGTGGAGGAAAGAATTACATATCCTCCATAATAGTGGAATAGGTAGATATCACTCCGTGCTAGTTCGTCGGTTGGTAGTGTCATTTCCATTGATTTACGTACCTTATCTGCAATTCCAAGAGCTGTGGCATATACTAAGTATTTATTCCATATGGCAATAGACTCCGGGGGATATTCTTTAATTAAACTGAAATCCATAATATACTTTTTAAAATTATGCCATTTAGCATTGTATTCTTCACCATAAGTAGTCCATCGTCCAGCAATTTTTTGTGGCAGTACTAAAGAAATTATAGCCACAACACCTAAAACAATGGATGAAACCAAAGCATATCTTGCAGCAGGAAATGGATCAAATAGTGTGAAAAAGAAAGTCACTGCCGCTATAACCAAACCTAATCCTCCAAAAATTTTTAGATAAGTGTCTCCTTTTCTGATGAAAATCTTTTTCATAACATCATCATTTAAAAATTCGTTCTTTAAATCATCTTTCCACAAGTTATAAGAATCTCTAAATGATTCAGCGTTACTTCTAACTTTTAAATTAGATTTAAGTCTGTCAAGACCCACTATGCCTTCCTCTTCAAAGGATTTGAGGAAATTTATAACATCAGCTTCAAAATATTTAAGCTTTGAAAAATCCTTATTTTCATTAATTTTCAATGAAATGGATCCTTCTGTATCTTCTTTGATATCTGACGGGATATCCTGAATCAACAGATACTTCCGGTTAATTAAATCCATTATAGTGGCTCTAAATCCGTCCATGTCTGGTTCACCAATTCTTTTGGAGAATCCTTTTCCAGATATAGCATTTACCATTGCTGGAGGATCTGCAGTTGGTAAATCTCTCTCATATTCTGCTTGATAATCTATTTTAGGTTCTCTACCATATCTGAAATAAATTATTATAGGTACGAATATACCCAGAATCATTAAAACCGATAAAATAGAGTAAAGTATGGTTTTAAAGTTTAATTCGTTTGTATAGTCCTGTTGGATTCGTTCCATCTCTGGTAACCCGTTACTATCAATTTTTTGTGCAAATAGGGGGTTGCTTGAAAACTGATCCTTAGGTATGGCCAGTCTTATTTCAAACCAGTTACCCGAAGCAATGTTAGTAGATTTAATCTGCAAAATATTTCCCTGCCATTTGTCACTTTGTACATAATATGGGGGGTTAATCCAGTATTTTACACCTTCACTAGATTGTAAATGAATATTTCCAGTGACCTGACCTACATCGACCTCCCAATTTTCTCCCCAGAGTTTGTATTGTAACTCTGCCACGTCGTTGTAGATTTTGATAACATTAATAAAATCATATTCAATATAAACATCTACATCCCTATCAGTTATTGGCACTGTTTTTTCAGGATTGGAGTATAAATAAATTTTCAGTCGCTGTGTATCACCTTGATTTATAACTTCAAGAGTAGAATATGCCCCGTCAGCATTTATTTGGATATTTTCTATTCTCTGACCAGTTTTAATCGGTATGTCTCTATACACCCCATTATACGTCCCTGAAAAGGAATAATGAAGCTTCTCTTTCACATGTAAATTACCATTTTCCTGTAAATAAAGATCTATATTTGCATAAGGAATTGTGTAGCTTCGATCATCATCATCCTGGGCAGCGACAGTAGATAAAATAGAAAAAGTGAGTAAAAGTAATAAAGAAAGTGTGATAAAATGGTTTTTATTCATTTTACCACCTAAAATTCTACTTTAGGAACTGAACGTTCAGTTTCTGCTGTTTCAAAGAATTCGGATTCTGTGAAGTTGAACATGCGGGCAATGATATTACTCGGGAACATTTGAACTTTGTTATTGTACATTAAAACTGTGTCATTGTAAAACTGACGTGAGTAAGCAATTTTATCTTCAGTTTCAGCCAGTTGCATCTGCAGGTCCTGGAAGTTTTGACTTGCTTTTAAATCAGGGTAATTCTCGGCAACTGCAAAAAGAGATTTAAGAGCACCGGTTAACATATTATTAGCCTCTTCATTTTCTTTAACTGTTTGGGCGTTTATTAAACTTGAACGAGCCCTGGTTACTTCTTCAAAAACTCCTTTTTCGTGTGTTGCATATCCTTTAACTGTTTCAACCAGGTTAGGTATTAGGTCTGTCCTTCTTTTTAGTTGAACATCTATCTGAGACCAGGCATTTTTAACTCTATTGCGTAAGCCCACCAGACTGTTATACATTAAAGCCAGGGCTGCCAGTAATATTATTATTATAATTCCTATAATTATGTATAACCACATTTTTAACACCACTTTTAATAATAATTCTCCTATTATTTATACAATTCGAAAATAATCTTATTTAAGAGAATTAAAATTAAAGGCTAATTTTAATTAGATAATTCTTTAAGGTGAAATCTGAAAAAGGATTAATCCATTATTTTCAATTAAAAAAATGATCTTAAAAAAACTTAGAATTCTCACATAAATTACAGTGCTGCTTAACAATGTCAAAAAATAAATAAAATTAGACTGATATAATAAATTCAGCCTATTTATTGTTTATGCAGAGGTTAAATATTTAGCACCACTAGTCACATGGGCTTTACCATGCACTAAGCAGAAATCTGCATCACAGCCACCTTTACTCATACTGCACACCCACATTCCTTCAGGGTTATCATAAATTGTATTTCCTTCTTCATAGTCCAGTGTAGAATTTTTATGGCAATAAGGACAGTAGTTAACAAATTTAACTGTATGATAATCGTAATCTTGATACAAGCTACAAGTACATCTTCCAGAGCATTGAACATAACTATCTGTCACAATAACGTTTTTAGCACCGTATTTAGAAGAAATTTCCATCATTTGATAACTCATGGCAGATGTTTGGACTACGGTATAGTTAGGCAGTCTATTGTAGTATTTATGGAAGTCCATGATCTTTGCAAAATTGAACACTATATATTCGTACCTTAGATTACCTAAAGATGTGGTAGAATAGTTTGGTGCTCTATCATTGGAATTCATGAAATTTAGAATATTGGTTGCCTTTCTTACATATTCTGATTTTTGAATGTTACCTGAAATATTTTGACCTGCAGGATTAGGTGCATCACCCACCTCCGTGACAGCCACGGGCATAGACACATTTCTATCTGAATTAATCACTGCCATCAATAAAACATTTAAAAATTCTGACATGGTTAAACACTTTGAACCGACCTGAATAGTGTCTGGTAGAATTTTATTTGCCTGTACATAATTTTTAAGACAATTAGAAGCTGTTTCAATCTCATCAACTGTTAAAGACTGCATAAAATCAGATAAACAAATTTTAGTATAGTTAGGGAGCCTATCATAATCTCCATAGAAATCCATGATTTTAGTATAACTAAATACTATATATTCAAACCGTAGATTACCCAAAGACGTCCTAAAATAATTTGGTGCCCTTCCATTGGAATCAATAAAATTAAGAATACCAATAGCATTTTGCAGATACTCTGATTTTAGAAGATTACCCGAAATATTTTGACCTGCAGGATTAGGTGCATCACCCACCTCCGTGACAGCCACTGGCGTAGACACATTTTGATCTAAATTTATGACAGTCATCAATAAAATCTTTAAAAATTCTGACATGGTCAAAGTATATGAACCGACCTGAATAGTGTCTGGTAAACTGTTATGTATCTCCACATAATTCTTAAGTTCGCTAGCAGCCGTTTCAACTTCTTCAACCGTCACAGAACCAGAAGAACCCTCAGCACTAGTTTGATATGTAATAGTATCTGTCTGATCTCCCGTATCTTCTGTGCCATTATCTGTAGAATCGTTATCATCGGACTGTAAAGGATTATCTTCTTGAGTTACATTGGTATCATTTATTATAGTCCCATCTGAAGAATCATCTTCTGCAGCATTAACACCAGCCATTGAAAAAAGCATCAAAAAGCTGCACGCTATTAACACCACGAAAAATTTCTCTCGCTTAATGTAAACCCCTCCAAATTATATAATGGAATTTTTTTAGATATTTACTGGATATAGAATATAAAACGATATTATAGTTTATTTGCTGATTATGAGATTCTAACATAAATATTATATAAACCTTTTCATTAAATTTCCGAAAAAAAGCTTTTTTATAGCTTATTTTTCCATTTAAAACATTCTAATAGGTTTTCATAAAAGATATATAGTCCCCGGCCCCTTTTATATTAGATTTTAGTAAAAACCCGTCCTAAAAAGATTATTTTTAGAAAATAAGAGCTGTGAATAGTATAATCAATAAATATAAACTCTTTGAACCAACTTAAACCCTAAAAATAGAATCAAAAGACCACAAACCAATCATATGAAATCCAAATCTAGGATAAAACAAATAAAATAATCTTAAATACAAAATAATAAACACACAATCGGTTTGAAATAGTTAAAACCGTTTAACATCTCTATAATAAATTAAAACATATATAATATAATATTCTGCAATTAAAAATCTAAAAATAAAAAAAGGGTTTAGAAAGGTAGTTCTGCGTATCTTCCTTTCCAATATAATATTGAACAGTTCACTTGTGTTCCTAAATTGTTTCTTGTGCTTGTCGCATCAGCAGTGACCCATCTTCCATTTACGTATAGTTCAGACCAAATATGTCCCACTGTCATGCTGGTGAATTTACACTGTGCATGAGCATATCTAGCAGGTATACCCACAGAACGAGCTAAAGCATTGATTAAATGTGAATGATCTATACAATTACCATCCTTACGGTTTAACATTTCTACTGCACCATATTTGGTATTGTAATAGAACGTATAGCTACAATAGTCTCTTACCCATTCAAATATGACTTTAGCCTTATCATAGTCAGTATAACAGTTTTTAGTTAAATTTTTAGCAAAATTTATTATGGTTGAACTTAATGACTGACAATTATCTGTTGGCATAAGATACTGTAGTAAATTGCCCGGTGCGTCAATTACATTGAAAAGTATGTCAGATGTATGTATGAGCGCGTAGTTAGGTAGTCTATTGTACTCTTTTTGAAAATCTATGATTTTAGCAAAACTAAATACTACATATTCAAACCTGAGATTACCTAATGAAGTTTTCCAATAGTTTGGTGCCCTTCCATAAGTATCCATAAAATTAAGAATATCAATAGCATTTTGCATATATTCTGATTTTAGAATGTTGGCCGAAATTTTCTGACCTGCAGGATTTGGCGAATTATTCACATCTGTGACATTTACTGGTGTAAATATATTTTGATCTGAATTTATTACTGTTGTCAATAAAATTTTTAAAAATTCTGACATGGTCAAAGTATAGGAACCAACTTGAATAGTCTTTGGTAAAAATTTAAGTGCTGTTATATACTCTTTAAGATAAACTGCTGCTTCTTCAATCTCTTCAAAAGTCACTGATCCTATAGAATCCGTTGGAAGAATTTTAGTATAGTTTGGTAGCCTATCATTCTCTTTGTAGAAATCTATGATTTTAGCAAAACTCAACACCATATATTCAAATCTAGAATTACCTAAGGTAATATTGCAATAGTTTGGTGCCCTTCCATAGGAATCCATGAAATTAAGAATATTTGTAGCATTTAGTAAATACTCTGATTTTAGAATGTTACCTGAAACAATTTCACCTGTTGGATTAGGTGCATCGCCCATTGCAATAATCTTTATCGGAGAATAATTTCCCTGATCTAATTGTAGCGTAGTATTTAATAAGACACTTAAAAACTGAGCCATGGTCAAATACTTTGAACCGACCTGAATAGTGTCTGGTAAACTGTTATGTATCTCCACATAATTCTTAAGTTCGCTAGCAGCTGCTTCAACTTCTTCAACCGTCACAGAACCCATGAAACCGGATTGGATAATAACTGCGTAGTTAGGTAGCCTATCAAAATCTTTGTAAAAATCTATGATTTTAGCAAAACTAAATACAAGGCCTTCAAATCTTAGATTACCTAAAGAAGTACTCCCATAGTTTGGTGCCCTTCCATGAGTATCCATAAAATTAAGGATACTGACAGCGTTTTCTAAATATTCTGATTTTAAAATATTACCCGAATTAACGTTACCAGAAGGGTTAGGTGCATCATCCACCGTATTAATTGTTATTCGATCATATATTTCCTGATCTAATTGTAGTGTAGTATTTAATAAGACATTTAAAAACTGAGCCATGGTCAAAGTATATGAACCGACCTGAATAGTGTCTGGTAAACTGTTATGTATCTCCACATAATTCTTAAGTTCGCTAGCAGCCGTTTCAACTTCTTCAACCGTCACAGAACCAGAAGAACCCTCAGCACTAGTTTGATATGTAATAGTATCTGTCTGATCTCCCGTATCTTCTGTGCCATTATCTGTAGAATCGTTATCATCGGACTGTAAAGGATTATCTTCTTGAGTTACATTGGTATCATTTATTATAATCCCATCTGAAGAATCATCTTCTGCAGCATTAACACCAGCCATTGAAAAAAGCATCAAAAAGCTGCACGCTAACATGGCCACGAAAAATTTCTTCTTTCGCTTAATTATACCGCCTCCAAGTTCAATTAAAATGATTTTTTTTAAATCATTTATTGACTATTTGAATTCTAACATAATCTTATATAAACCTTTTCATTAAAATTCTAAAAAAAAGCTTTTTTATGGCTTATTTTACCATTTAAAACATTATAATAAGTTTTCATAAAAGGGATATAATGCAACTTCCTCTTTATATTAAATTTTAGTGAAAAACAATCAGAAAAAGATTATTTTTAGAAAATAAAGACTGTAAATAGTATAATTAATAAATATAAACCCTCTGAACCAACATAAAACCTAAAAAAAGAACTGACAAACTACTAAACTATCATAAAAACCCCAAATCGAGAATAAAACAAATAAATTAACCTTGAACACAAATTAGTAAACAAATATAAACTAAAATATAGTTAAAACCACATTAATATTGCCCTAATAAACTAGATATATAAAATTATCCAGAAAATGAAAAAAATGATAAAAAAAGTTCAGAAAGGTAGTTGGGTGTATCTTCCTTTCCAATACAATATTTTACAATTCAATTGTGTCCCTAAATCATTTCTTAAGCTCGTTGCATCAGCAGTAACCCATCTCCCCCGGATATATAATTCTGACCATATGTGTCCCACGGTCATATTAGTGAATTTACACTTTGCATGAGCATATCTAGCAGGTATACCCACAGAACGAGCTAAAGCATTGATTAAATGTGAATGATCTATACAATTACCATCCTTACGGTACAACATTCCAACTGCACCATATTTGGTATTGTAATAGAATGTATAATCACAATAATCTCTTACCCATTCAAATATGGCTAAAGCCTTATCGTAGGTGGTAAAACAGTTTTTAGTTAAGTTTTTAGCAAAATTTATTATGGTTGAACTTGTGGACTGACAATTGTTTGTTGGTCTAAGCTGAGCTGAATAGTAAATTGCGTTAATTGTACTGAAATTAAAGTCAGAATTTTTTACAACAGTGTAATTAGGGAGTCTATTATAATCTTTGTGGAAATCCATGATCTTAGCATAACCAAACACAATGTAATCAAATCTTAAATCACCCAACGAAGTAATTCCATAATTCGGTGCTCTCCCATTGGAATCAATGAAATTGAGAATAGCATTAGCATTTTGGATATACTCTGATTTTAAAATGGTACCTGAAATATTTTGGCCTGCTGGCTTAGGAGGATTATCCACATCAGTGATAACCACCGAAGTAAATAGATTTTGATCTGAATTTATCACTGATATCAATAAAACTTTCAAAAATTCAGACAATGTCAAAGTATAAGAACCAACCTTAATACTCCACGGTAAAAGTTTAAGAGCCGTTACATATTTCTTAAGATATAGAGACGCCTCTTTAACATTGTCAAAAGTCGCAGCCCCTGAAAAATTGACAACTGTATAGTTGGGTAATCTGCCATTAGATTCCTGGAAATCCATGATATTGGCATAACTAAGCACAAGACCCTCAAAACATAGATTACCTAAAGAAGTACGCCAATAATTCGGTGCTCTCCCATATGACTCCATAAAACTAAGAAGTTGCCCGGCGTTTGAAATATAATCCGATTTTAAAATGTTGCCCAAAATAACATGCCCGGCTGAATTAGGCACATCGCCCAAATCAGTAACATATATTAGAGTAGTATAATCTTCCTGATCAATCTGAACAACTGCAGTTAATAAAACCTTGAAAAACTGAGCAATGGTTAAAGATTTTGCTCCAACAGGGATAGTCTCTGGAAAATGGTTATTTGTCTCCACGTAATTTTTAAGATAAACAGAAGCCGCTTCAACTTCATCAACAGTCACTAACCCCATAAAATCACATGGAATAATAAAAGTGTTGCTAGGCAGCTCATTATATTCCCTATAGAAATCGATTATATTAGCATAACTAAGCACAAGACCCTCAAACCTTAGATTACCTAAAGAAGTACGCCAATAATTCGGTGATCTTCCGTAACCCTCCATGAAATTAAGAATAGCAGCAGCATTCAGGATATATTCTGATTTAAGAATGTATCCTGAAATGGATTGTCCTGCTGGATTAGGTGCATCACCCATGTCAGTGAATGGTATTGGAGTAATATAATCTTCCTGATCTAACTGAATACTAGTATCCAATAAAATCTTTAAAAATTGAGACATAGTCAAATCATAGGATCCAACTGTAATAGTCTCTGGTAAACAGTTATATGTCTCTACATAATAATTAAGGTAATTAGAAGCTGTTTCAACCTCTTCAACCGTCACAAAACCAATATAATCAGCACTAATTTGATACGTATTTGTATCAGTCTCTTCTTCCGCATCCTCAGTAGACTCTAATCCGCTGGACTGTACAGAATTATCTTCTGGAAGTACAGTAACATTTCCATCCTCTACAGAATCGCTTTCTGCAGCATTAACATCAGTCATAGAAAAAAGCATTAAAAAGCTACATGCTAATAAAGCTAAAAAAAATTTCTTTCGTGTGATGATACCACCCAAGTTTTATTTATCAATATAATTCTCTAAGAATTAATGTGATTTGCATAATTCATTTGCTATTATAAAATTTTATCATTATATCTTATATAAAACTTTTCTTTAAATTTTCAAAAAAAAGCCTTCCCATAACTTGTTTTACCATTTAAAACATTCTAATAACTTTACATATAAGAGATATACTCCATCATCATCCCAGATCCTATTTGAGTGAAAAACCATCAAAAGATTATTTTTAGAAAATAAGAACTTTGCCACTATAATTAATAGATATGAATCTTTAAACCAACATAATATCAAAAAAAGAACCAAAAGACCATCACCCCACCATATAAAATCCAAATCCAAAATAAAAGAAAAAAAATAACTCAAAATAGAAAATAATAAACAAACGTAGATTAAAAATAATTAAAGACCCTAAAAACATTTTAATAAAAAATTTAATCATAATTTTTAGATTAAATTAGTTTAATCCATTAATTAGCTCTTGAAAAATATGAGAAAAATAATTATATTGATTCAAACAAAATTTACATGATGAATATTAATAAGTTGAAAATTTTAAGTGATTCTGCCCAATATGATCTGTGCAATTATGTTACCCCTTCGGTGGAAAATATTAAGAATGGTGAAATTCCAGGAGTTTATAATGCAACTTCCCCTAATGGATGTTTTATTCCACTTTTTAAGGTTTTAATGACAAATAAATGTAATAATGATTGTAAATATTGCACGAATCATAGTAAAAGGAAGTTTTCAAGGTTAGAATATAGTCCTGAAGAACTTAGTGATATATTTTTGGATTATTATTACCAAAACATGGTTGATGGTCTTTTTTTAAGTTCTGGTGTTTCCAAAGATATTGATAATACCATGGAGAAAATGATTGAAGTTACTCGTTTATTGAGAGTTGATCATGGTTATAAAGGTTACATTCATTTAAAAATTCTTCCAGGATCATCTTATGATATGATTAAAAGAGCTATGAGTCTGTCTGATCGGGTTAGTATCAATATTGAAGCGGCAACACCTGATGGTTTCCAAGAACTAACCTCTACTAAAGATTATCAAAAAGACATATTAAAAAGAATGAAGTGGATAAAAAGGATATCTAATAAAAATCCAGAATTCGCGCCCTCTGGCCAAACTACCCAGTTTATTATAGGGGCTAATAATGAAAGTGATGAAGAAATCCTTAAGAGAGTCAAATGGCTTTCAAATAATTTTGGAATGAAAAGAAGTTATTACAGTCCATTCCAACCTCTAAAAGAAACACCTCTCGAAAATCTAGATAAACCTGAACCTATGAGAGCTCCGAGACTTTATCAGGCAGATTATTTAATAAATTATTACGGATTTAATCTGAACGAGTTGATCTTTGATGGGGAGGGAAACCTGTCTGTGGATGAAGATCCCAAATATTTGATGGCATTAAATAATCCTGAAAAATTTCCTGTAGAAATAAATTCTGCCTCCTTTAAAGAATTGATAACTGTACCGGGTATTGGTAAAATATCAGCTCTTAGAATACTCCATGAAAAAAGAAAAGGTCATGTATTTAATAAATTAGAAGAACTTAAAAAATTGGGAGCAGTAATCAAAAGAGCTGAACCATTTGTTAAATTTAAAGGAGTATATCAGGCAACATTGGATTAAAAAACTTATGTAAACCCTATTCATTTTAAAAAATTTGATTAATTTGATTGAGGTTTCATTTTTATCGTTGTAATAAGTTATAAGTGTTACACTTATAAGTTATAAGTTTTAATTTACAAAATTAATATGCTAAAATGTGATATTTTGAGATTTTAAAAAATAGAAATTATAAAAAAATGGTTTAGAATGTGGTTCCGTGTGAAATATAGTTATATCATTATTTAAATCCATTAGTATGTGAAATCTTCGTGGATTAATCCATACCTAAATAATGCAAATCCACAAGAACCGTTAGCCACCGCTACATTTATATCATTTCTTAATTCTGCAGGAAGAATTGGTTCATAATCATCATTGTAAGTTTGTAATCCTGCTATTACTGGAGTGTCCCCTGCTTGACCCACAATATACTGGGTAGTGCTAGCTATCCACGCAGTGGTTGGGGTGTACTCATACTTGTAAATCATTGGCACCATAAAGTCCAGATAAGGAGCTAATAGCCCATAATCCTGCCCATAATAATATGCATTAGACTCTTTTTCGGGCATTAACGCCGCAGAAACTGCGAGTCCATTATTAATGGATTTAACTCTGTTGTAGACATCTTCAACGAAGTTAGTTATTACTTCAGTCCCATTATGGTTATAAGCATCGCCAGGATATCTGACATAATCTAAATGTACACCGTCAATATTATAGTTATTCATTAGTAATGAGATGTAATTAATCAGATCTTGTTGATAGGTTTCATTGGAAGGATCAATAAAACCACTATCATCATGGAAACAGATTATCCATGCATGAACTCTTATACTGGTTCCTTGAAGTTTATTGAGTAATATAGGAAGGATGGTGGAGTATATATTAGAACCTGTTCTTTTACATATAACAAACACATCAGTTATGTCCATTTTTATTAATTCACTAACCTCTAGGGTGTACACACTTGCTGATTGTATCCATATTCCATGAACATTATTATAATTATTAAAATCGTATCGGCTGATTTTAATATAGTTAGGTAACCTATTATAATATTCATGGAAATCAATGATTTTAGCATAACTTAGTACAATAGCTTCATATCTAAGATTGCCCAAGGAAGTGAGCCAATAGTTCGGAGCCCTTCCATAGTCCTTCATGAAATAAAGAATATTGATAGCATTTCTTAAATATTCTGATTTTAAAATGTTGCCTGAAACATTAATATCAGATGGATTAGATGCATTATTTACCGCGCTAATTTTTATGGGATTGTGATTTCCCTGATCTAACTGCAGTGTAGTATACAATAAAACTTTTAAAAACTGAGCCATAGTCAATGTATATGATCCAACCTGAATAGTCTCTGGCAAAGTATTATGTGATGCTACATAACCACTAAGAAAAACAGAAGCTGCTTCAACCTCTTCAATACTTACAGAATTAATAGGAGGATCCTCAGCACTAGCTTGATATGTAGTAGTATCTGTCTGATCTTCAGTGTCACTACTTGTAGAATCTGTATCACTGGACTGTAAAGGGTTGTTTTCCTCTTCCAATACATTAATATCATTTATTACAGTTCCATCTGTAGTATTGTTTTCAACAGCATTAACTCCAACCATTGAAAAAAGCATCAAAAAGCTGCATGCTAATAAAGCCACGAAAAACTTCATTCGCGTAATAGTATCACCAATTTTTATTTGTATATATATGATTTTACATATGTTTGCGGACTATAGAATTATTAATATATATCTTATATAATTTTTTTTTCATTAAATTTCTGAAAAAAAACTTTTTCTGAGATTATTTTTCCATTTTAAAAACTTCTAATAAGCTTTCATAAAAAAGGTAGGGTCCACCCTCATCATTATATTATTTTTAATTTAATAATCGCAATAAAAATATTATTTTTAGAAAATAAGGACTTTGAATATTACAATCAATAAATATAAACTCTTCGAATTAAGATATAATTTAAAAAAGAACTAATGGACTACTCACCAACCATCTAAACATTAAATATTAAATAAGCCTTATTTTTATCTAGGAATTTAAAAAGCCTTTAAAAAATAAAAATAAAAAGAGGAAATTTCCTCTTAATAATATTTGATTACTGTTCTTACCGATGCTATGGCATATGAGTAATGTTTGGAACCGTATCTTTGGGTAATCATTGTAGATTCAAAAGTATTCCATTTACCATAAGCATAGTACTGCACCCAACGGTGATTATAAGAACCACTGCTTGCACCTTGAACTACACGAACTTTGTAACCACTCTTACTTAACTCCTGGGCAGCCAAATCTGCTAATCCCCAACAATCACCATAACCAGTTTTTAAAACACCTGCTGCTGTAGTAGAAGCTCCAGAACGGTGATTGAAGTTTTGATTTATATATCGGGCCACTGCATTCAAACCACTAGTTGAAACTGAATAAGAATAATTTTCTTTTAATTCATAACTCATTGCAGATGTTTGGACTATAGTATAGTTAGGTAGTCTATTGTAATCTTTGTGGAAATCCATGATTTTAGCAAAATTATACACCATATATTCAAACCTTAGATTACCAAATGAAGTATTCGTATAATTTGGTGCTCTTCCATTGGAATCTATGAAATTTAGAATAGTAGTAGCATTTTTTAGATACTCTGATTTTAGAATATTACCTGAAATAACCACACCTGCTGGACTAGGCGCATTATTCACATTATCCATATCAACTGGTGTAGATACATTTTGATCTAAATTTATCACGGTTGTCATTAAAACCCTCAAAAACTCAGACATAGTCAATGAGTTGGAACCAACCTGAATAGTCGCCGGTAAAGCTTTATGTGAGTTCGCATAATTTTTAAGGTAAATAGATGCTGTTTCAATTTCTTCAACAGTCACAGGCCATTTGAAATCGGATGATCGAATCTTAGTGTAGTTTGGTAGTCGATTATTATTCTCATTGAAATCCATGATATTAGCATAACTAAGTACCAGATTTTCAAACCGTAGATTACCAATCGAAGTACTCCAATAGTTTGGTGCCCTTCCATAGGAATCCATGAAATTAAGTATATTGATAGCATCTTCTAAGTATCCTGATTTTAGAATGTTGTCTGAGATATTTTGACCTGCAGGGTTTGGTGCATCATCCACTGCGTCAATGTTTATTGAATCAATTATGCCTTGATCTAAATGTATTGTAGTTGTCAATAAAACTTTTAAAAATTGGGCCATAGTTAATGTCTTTGATCCAACTTCTATAGTGTCTGGTAAAGTTTTATGTGTTTCCACATAATTTTTAAGGTTAGTTGCAGCTGTTTCAACTTCTTCAACAGTTACAAAACCAGTAGGATCCTCAGCACTAGCTTGATATGTAGTAGTATCTGTCTGATCTTCAGTGCCATTAATTGTAGAATTCGTCTGATCTTCTTGAATTATGTTATCATTTGTTATATTTGTATATGTAGAATCGTTTTCTGCAGCATTAACTCCAGCCATTGAAAAAAGCATCAAAAAGCTGCATGCTATTAACGCCGCGAAAAATTTCTTCTCTCGCTTAATTATACCGCCTCCTCATTCAAACGTGGACCCTCTTGAAAAATAAAAAATTTTTCTAATTATATTAAGTTTTTTAAGTCCTTCGTCTGAACAATAAAAATAATCATATTCTGATTATATATAAATATTGTGGTTTAATTTTAAAAAAAAGGCTGTTTTAGAACTCTTTTTAATATATAAAACATTCTAATAAAAGAATAAATAACCTTAATCTCAAAGTCTATAATTTATAGACCATTTTCATGATTAAAAAGTTATAATGTTTTACATTTTTATAAGTCACCATTTAATAGCTAATTCAAAAAAATTAAATAGGCTTAAATTACAATTCCTTTGAAATTATCCTAAAATTCTAAAAAAAAGAATATTCTGGCTAATTTTATTAATTTAAACAATTTAAAAACAATATAAATTGAATTATTAGAATAGAATAGATGTAGCTATCACTAATTAATTTGAATAACCATTTTTTCAACACTATTTCTCTATTAAAATAATTTTGTATACAAAAACAATCCATCATAAATTTTTAATTAATAATAAAATCTAAATAGTGGTTAAATCTAATTTAACGTGGCTTTTGCTTTTTTAAAAAATTAAAATAAATAAGTTAAAGAGAGATTTTAAAACCTCTCAACTAATTCTTTATTTAGTAATATCTTAGTTACTATTAAGTTAATTAAGTTAAATTCAGCATAGTAATATCCGATTACATTTAAACTTATTTTAATTAGTAATATCCGATTACTATAATAATTCAACTTAGTAGTATTTGATTACTGTTCTTGCAGTGGCTATGGCATAGGAATAGTGTTTGGAACCATATCTTTTGGTGACCATGGTCGATTCAAAAGTCTTCCACTTACCACCAGACTTATACTGAACCCATCTGTGTCTGGAAGATCCTCGGCTCGCACCTTGGACTACACGAACTGTGTAACCTTTCTTCTTTAATTCCTGGGCAGCTAAATCTGCTAATCCCCAACAATCACCATAACCAGTTCTACGAACACCAGATGCAGTAGTTGAAGCTCCAGAACGATGATTATAATTCCGGTTGATATAACTCGCCGTAGAACTTAATCCACTGGTTGAAACTGATCCAGAACTGGAAGAACCAGATTTATAGGTCTTAGAAGATGTAGTACTAGTTGCTTTTACACTACTAGATTTCTTCACATACTTGTATGTCCAGTAAGATTTCCAATAGTATTTCCAACGTCCATACGATTTGTACCATTTTTTATAGTACTTTTTGTAATATACTTTTTTATAAGTCGCTGCACTTACTTGTTGTATTTCTTTATTATCTAATTCAACTTTCGTGTTGTCTTGAATATTATCGCCATCCATGCCCACAACAGAGGATGGGACAGCAAGCATTGCTATGCTCAAAGCAAATAGCAATGCAAATATCGAGTGTCGCTTAATTATACCGCCTCCTTATTCAAGAGTAAGACTTATATTAAAAAACAGAATATCATTTTCTATTTATTACAGCCTTCCACTTACTTTTGAACTATAAATGAATCATAATATCACTATATATAAACATTGCGTTTTAATTTTGGAAAAAAAGCAGTTTTAAAACTCTTTTTAACATATAAAACATTTTAATATAAGATTATATTAGCAGAATATAAAAATCTGTAAATTATGCTCCATTTTTAAGATTAAAACATTATACAAACCCGTTTCAACTTAAATGGTTAAATATGATTGGTTTCAAAAGCTGGGTACCGCTCCAAATATAAAACACACTTATTTGAGTTTAAAATAAGGAAAAAAACCTTTTAAACGTTAATGTCATTGAAAAAAACTGCTTTAATGCAATTTATATATATATATTTTCAATATTTGCATGGAAAACATGGAATCAACTCAATCAAAATCCTTTTAAAAATGATTTAGCAATGGATTATAACAATTATAAAGATTTTATAACAAATAATAATTTTTTTATAAAAATAAAGAAAAATAAAAAAAATGAGGTTATTTGAAACCTCTTCTGTTTGTTTTACAATTTTATTTAGTAGTATTTGATTACTGTTCTTGCAGTGGCTATGGCATAGGAATAGTGTTTGGAACCATACTTTTTGGTGACCATGGTCGATTCAAAAGTCTTCCACTTACCACCAGACTTATACTGAACCCATCTGTGTCGAGCTGATTCTCGGCTCGCACCTTGGACTACACGAACTGTGTAACCTTTCTTCTTTAATTCCTGGGCAGCTAAATCTGCTAATCCCCAACAATCACCATAACCAGTTCTACGAACACCAGATGCAGTTGTAGAAGCTCCGTATCGGTGGTTATAGTTTCGGTTGATATAACTCGCCGTAAAACTTAATCCAGTGGTTGAAACAGAATCAGAACTGGAAGAACTGGTTTTATAAGTCTTAGAAGATGAAGTACTAGCTGCGCTTACACTGCTAGATTTCTTCACATATTTATATGTCCAATAAGACTTCCAATACGATTTCCAGTAGTATCTCCAGCGCCCGCCAGATTTGTACCACTTTTTATAGTACTTTTTATAGTACTTTTTATAGTACTTTTTATAGTACTTTTTATAGTACTTTTTGTACCATACTTTTTTATAAGTCGCTGCACTTACTTGTTGTATTTCGTCGTTATTTAATTCAATTTTTGCGTTTTTATAATTATTTACGCTATCCACACCCCCAAATGAGGATGGAATCGCAAGCATTGTTATGCCCAAAGCTAATAACAATGCAAATAGCGAGTGTCGCTTAATTCTGCCGCCTCCTCGTTCAAGGTAAGAGTATTACTAATGAAATTTGGAATAAAATTTCCAAATCGGTTTAGAATATCCTCCCTTGAACAAGATAGGTAATCTTAAGTAATCATATTTAAATATTTTCATTTAAATTCCAAAATAAAGCCAGTTATAAACTCTTTTTATTAAATAAAACATTCTACAAGAAGATTAATTTTAACGTATATTAAAATCTGATGATTATGTCTTATTTTCAATAACAAAGAATTTTCAATGATTGGTTTATTTAAAATAAGTATTTCCAATCAAATTTCGGGAAAAGGTGTCCCTCCAAATTAAAATTCATAGGAAATCATATTAAATCCTGGAAAAAGGGAATAATACAATATATTATACTATTTAAAAAAAGATGAAAGCACTAACTAAATAAAGTGACTTTTTAAAGAGATTTTAATTTACAGTCAAATCTCGTTACTTGGAAAAAAGAGGCAAAAAATCATTTTAATATAGTTTAAATTATTATTAACTACAATTATCCCATAATTGGTCAAATATTTTAATAGTATTAACTTTTATATTAAAAGAGACCGTTTATTTAATTATTTCTAGAAAATCTTCAATTTTTAAAATTTACTAAAAAATAATAAAAAATAATATTTATTCAATTCAATTTTTTAGTAAAAAATATTAAAATATGGTAGATAATTTAAGGAATTATAAATCATCAAAAATATTCCAGATATCAGGATATTTATCTTTTACTGCATCTTCAATTAAAATTGACGCTTCACTACTAATACTAAATTCTGGCTTGGTTTTTTTCAAAAATCTTAGAACTGCAGCAGATCTGGCCGACCATAATGATATCCTAGGGTTCTTTTTTACTTCACTCAGCACGTCTTCCACAAGTCTATTTTCTACATTATCATCTGCAGGTTGGGGATCTTCCTTTCTTTTTGAAGTTTTCAATGTGTTGTCTTCCACCTTCTCTGTCTCGTTTCTTCGTATCAGAGCATCCAAACCTTTTCCCAGAGCACTTTCTGGTTTCTTTTTTCTAGGAGTCATCTGTATCCTCCAGTTCAATTATTTCTTTTGCAAGTTTGTTGTAGGCCATTGTTCCAATACTTTCTTCATCATATACTATACACGGCATTCCATGACTTGGTGCTTCTGCCAATTTTACATTTCGGGGAATAGTTGTTTTGAAAATATTCTCGGTTTCGCCAAAATATTCTTTCACATTTTTGTAAACTTCCCTTCCTAAACGAGTTCTTGAATCGTAAAGAGTTAATAATATTCCTTTTATAGGAGATGGACTTTCTAAACGTTTTTCTACCAATTCAATGGCCTCTATTAAGTCTGCCATCCCTTCCAGAGCATAAAATTCTGCTTGTATTGGTATTATAACACTATCTGCCGCAACCAGGGAATTGATGGTTAGAAGACCAAGTGATGGTGGAACATCGATTAATATATAATCATAAACATGATCAAAACCATCCATAGATTCTTTTAATATTTTATAAGGACCAATTACTTTACTTAATTCAATTTCTGCACCACTTAAATGGATATTACTTGGGACTAAATCCAATCCTTTTATATCCGTGTGCATTATCACATCGCTTAGTGTTTTATCTTCTGACAAAACCGAATATATAGTATATTCAAGTGCTCCTTTTTCAATACCGAATCCAGTAGTAGCATTAGCCTGAGGATCCATGTCAATTAATAAAACTTTTTTACCGTTCAATGCCAGAGCTGCCGATAAATTTACCACCGTAGTGGTTTTTCCAACTCCACCTTTCTGATTGAGTATTGCTATTACTTCACCCACATCATCATCTCCTAACTTCTAAGTTATAACTTATAACTTAAACTCTTATAAGTTATACTATTTAAAATTTGATGATTTCAATTAAAAAATAGCCCTAAAACAGGACATTTTAAAAAGATTATTAAAAGCAATTTAAAAAAAAGTTAAACACAAACTGGTGAATCATCTAAATAAAAAGTAAAAAAAATTAAAAATTAGAAATTGACACGTTTAGAAAGTTTTAAAGGTAGGGGTAAAGCCCTATATGGCATGTGAACTGTTTCTGTGTGGATTCTTTCTTTCAGATCATCAAGGGACATGGATATTTTTTCCTTGGTACTGCGTACATTGACCATTAAATCATTGCTTTCCAATTCATTGTCACCTAAAACTAGAACGTAAGGTACCCAATCTTTACCAGCATTTCTTATTTTTTTACCTACCGTGTCTTGGCGATCATCCACATCCACCCTTATTTTACTGTTTTTAAGATCTTGGGCAAGTTTCAGTGCATAGTCAATATGCCTTTCGGCTATAGGTAAAAGCCTAACTTGTGTTGGAGAAAGCCATGTTGGTAGCATTGGGGGTTTTTCATTAAGTTCAACTGCAGTTTTTTCTAGTAAACTGCATATAACCCTTTCAATGCTTCCAGTAGGACTGCAATGAATTATTATGGGATTAATTTCTTCATCAGACTCGTCAATGTAAGTAATACCAAATCTTTCCCCACTTTCAACATCTATTTGGACAGTCGGATTTTCAATGGGCCGGCCTAGGTAGTCTATAGCGGCAAAATCCATTTTACATATCCAGTAATGCTTTCTTTCTGGTAAAATTTCCATCAGGATGGGTTTACCAATTCTTTTGGCCTCATCAAACATCCATTCCTTATTTTCTTCAAAAAAGTCTTCAGTTGCCCTGAAAATAACTTCGTAGTTGATTTGGAAGGCTTCACCTGTTTTTTGACACATTAAAATTTGTTTGTCAAACTCTTCCAGTGACTGATCAATATCCCTACATACCGTATGGAGATCAGGCATGGTAAATCCTCTTAGTCGTTTCAAGCCCACTACTTCCCCTTTTTTTTCCATCCGGAAGCTGTAAGTTGAAAGTTCATATACGCCTATCGGTAAATTTTTCCATGTTAAAAAAGAATCAGCCAAAACCCTAAATGCCCCAAAACAGCACGCATATCTAAGCATTAATTCTTTTTTATTGTGCATTCGATACTGCCTTTCACCAAATTTCTCTGCATGCACCCTTATGGCTTCATCTGCCAGATCATACATTATGGGTGTTTCAACCGGCATTGCACCATTTTCAGTTACCAGATTATAAACATAATCTGCTAAAAGATCCCGGATCAATCGACCCTTAGGATACCATCTAAGGTGCCCCACATCTGCTGAAGGCTCATAATCCGCTAATTTTTTTTCTCGCATTAATTTAACGTGGGGTGGTTCATCTCCAGTAGATTCCATTTTGCCCAATTCGTACAGTACCAGTTTTCTCAAATCTCCACTTTCATATTGAAACTTTTCTGGATCATGCAACTCTTCCTTATCTAGAATGAAAAACTTTGATTTTTCCCCATCTGTGGTCTTTTTTTCCTCTTTTTTTTCAACAGTAATTGTTCTAGATAATTCAGATAGGGGATGGCCCTTGCAAGATACTTCAAAAGATTTATACCATCCAAATGGAACCCGTTCCACTTGAAGATCCATTTCGTTTAATTTAGACTCTATCCCCTTTAAAATCTTTTTAGCAACATCTGGTGAACTTAAAGATGAGCTTAAATGTGCGTAGGGATAAATTACCACATTATCCGGGTCAACCTTCTGGTAAATATCCATAATCTCAGCTACGGCATTTTCAACTATCCGTTGTGGATCTGCTCCATCTTCCTTTTCCACCGCTGTGAAAACCACTAACGAGTTTTCAAATAGCCCTTGCTTCTTATTATCTTCTATTTTTTCGGCAATTTTAGTTTTATTTCTGGTTTTATATTTTAAATAGTCAGAGTGAATTAACAATATCCTCATCTTATCACCTTAATACAAATAATAACATAAATAGATTTTTACAGCCCTAAAAAGTATAGTAAATACGTATTTAAAATGCTGGAGATTTTCCAGCTTAAACAATAATAGTTTTTCTTTTAAAATTTGAACTTAAAACTATTTAAATATTAGATTTTTATGATTCTAAAAATATTAAAAAAATTTTATTATCACCATAAAAATTAGCTTAAAGAATTTGTCAAAAGTTAGATAAATAATGGTTTAAATTAGTTTAATCATCAAAAAAATAGTATTAACTAAAAAAAGGAGGTATTAATAAATTAAAATAAAAATAAAAATTTTAAATTCCAATTTATAAATTTCACGATTAAAATGAATAGTTAATGACTTCCAGGATTGGAATGTTCTTGTGGGAGTAGGAATAACATAATATTAATCCGCCCCTGGAAGTGACATTATGGCCTCTATGTTAGATACATAGACTTTTCTTTATATGCAAATTCATCCTTATATAATTTTATATTAAATCAAAGATTACTAAAAAGATATATAGGATAGTTTTAAATCAATTAAGATACCAAAACCCTTTTAAATATAAAATAATTTATTAATTATTATTAAAGAAAAACTAATTGAATCTAGATTAATATTATGGTTATAAATCCTGTTAAAATAATCAATGCAAAAATAAGACCTATATATTGAGCAAATTTTTTAGTACCAATGAATAGTGCTATTACAAATTTAAAGAGGGTATTGGATATACTGGCCAGAGTTATCGCAGTCACGGCTGTTGTGGTAGAAATGGTTGTTTTGGCTTGTAAAGCCATACTTATGGTTATAGCATCCACATCAGCAACTCCCGATATTATGCTCGCTACATAAAGACCACTACTACCAAAGTATAAGTCGGCAATTCGAGTAATAAATAGAATTGCCAGGAAAAGTGCTCCAAATATAAATGCCGGTTTTAAACTAAAGGGGTTTTCTAATTTTACCTCTGCGCCGATATCCTTTACATCTGTTTTTTTCCAGATTATCACTGCCAATAATATTCCTAAAAATCCCATGCATAACATTGGTACTAATAATAATGGTATGAGTTCTGAGTTTATCACTAAAACCTCAAAAAGTACTCTTAAAAACATCATAGAACTGGCAATAACCGAGGCAAAAACAGCTGCTTTAATCAAAAAATCGCTTTCTCTAACTCGACCGGCCATAGCAGTAACTACAGCTGTGCTTGAAACCAGCCCTCCAATAATACCAGTGACCCCTAATCCCCTCTCAGCACCAATTAACTTCATAAACACATACCCCGCATAACTAATAGCAGAAATAAAAACCACCATCAACCATATCTGATAAGGATTAAAAACATTTAATGGTCCTATGTTCTGGTTGGGAAGTAAAGGTAAAATTACAAAAGCGATTATTAGAAACTTTAATGTATTTAACATTTCTTTTTCACTAATTTTACGTATAAAACTGTGCAAGTAAGGTTTAAAGGCTAAAATTGCAGTAATGATAATAGCAATGATTGGCGCTATTTTATATCCTTCATCAGTGAAACAAAATGCACCTAAAACAAAAGTCAATAAGGCCGTGACTTCGGTGGTTGTTCCTATGTTTCCACTCATTTTGGAACTTATTAGGTAACTTATGCATACTAATGTAGCCATAGCCAAGAAGGCTATAATTAAAAAATAGGAATAAAAGATGGATAAATAGGCAGAAATTGTTCCAAATAGAGCTATGAGTATGAATGTGCGAATGCCTGCAAATTCTGCAGTTTCATGTTTTCGTTCTCTTTCAGTTCCAATAAGTGCACCTATGGCAATTGAAATTAAAACCTTCAAAATTAAGATTAACTCCATGCCTTAAGATATATAATTTAAAATATAAAATTATTATTAATTAGTTCCAGTTTATGAATAATATTATTAATGTAAATTAAATATTAATATAGAAGTAAACTAATGAAAAAATATAATATATAACTAACCAAAAAGACTTGCTGAAATATTGCTTAAAAATAATATTAAATAATTCAGTTAATGGATTTTATCAAATTAAATTTTGTTTAAATAATTATTAAAGATCAACCATCTAATTCGGTTTATCATGTACATAGGTGATTTTATGAAAAGTGACACCATTAAGAAAGGTTTACAAAGGGCTCCTCATCGAACACTTCTTCGAGCATGTGGAGTAACAGATGGAGAAATGGAAAAACCATTCATAGGAATTGCAAATAGTTTCACTGAAATAGTTCCTGGACATATCCACCTTAGAGAAGTAGCTGATGCGGTAAAATTAGGTGTGGCCGAAGCAGGTGGAGTTCCATTTGAATTTAACACCATGGCAATATGTGACGGAATTGCCATGAATCATGATGGGATGCGTTATTCGCTGGCATCCCGAGAAATAATAGCTGATACTGTGGAAAGTATGGCACAAGCCCATAGTTTTGATGCTCTAGTATTGATTCCGACCTGTGACAAAGTAGTTCCGGGTATGCTCATGGCCGCGGCCCGTTTAGATATCCCTTCCATTTTTGTAACTGGGGGACCTATGTTACCTGGCACCTACAAAGGAAAATCAGTTGATCTAATAACTGTTTATGAAGCAGTTGGAGCAGTATCATCTGGAAAAATGTCAGAAGATGAATTAAATGAACTTGAAAGATGTGCATGTCCCGGAGCTGGTTCTTGTGCTGGACTTTTCACCGCCAACACCATGGCCTGTGTAACTGAAGCCATGGGGATGAGTCTTCCCTACTGTGCCACCGCACATGCTGTAGCTGCTAAAAAAATGAGATTAGCAAGGGAATCAGGGTCAAAAATAATAGAACTTTTAAATGAAAATATTACTCCTTCTCTTATTATGAGTCAGGGCGCTTTTGAAAATGCAGCTACTGTTGATATGGCTTTAGGAGGTTCAACCAATACAATCTTACACATTCCTGCCATAGCCAGTGAACTGGAAGATAAAGGTGTAAAAATTGACCTAGAACTCTTTGACAAGTTAGAGAGAGAAATTCCGCATTTAGCCGCCATAAGTCCTTCTGGGCCATATAGTATGTTAGATCTTGATAAAGCCGGCAGTATACCGGCGGTTCTAAAAAATATTGAAGAAAAGATAAATTTAGATTTAATTACATGTACAGGCCAAACTGTTAAAGAAAATATCAAAGATGCAAAGGTACTAGATTATACGGTTATCCGTCCCTTGGATGATCCAGTTCATAAAGAAGGTGGACTGGCCATATTAAAAGGAAATCTAGCTCCAAACGGAGCAGTGATAAAAAAAGCTGCGGTTAGCCCAGAAATGATGGAATTTGAAGGTCCTGCTAGAGTTTTTAATAGTGAAGAAGAGTGTGTCAATTCAATCTTTAATGGAGAGATAAAAGAAGGAGATGTAATAGTAATCCGTTATGAAGGACCTAAAGGTGGCCCTGGTATGCGAGAAATGTTAAATCCAACTTCTGCAATATCCGGAATGGGTCTCTCCGTGGCCCTGATAACTGACGGAAGATTTTCTGGAGGTACAAGAGGGCCTTGTATAGGCCATGTTTCCCCAGAAGCTATGACTAAAGGCCCCATAGCTGCTTTAAAAGATGGTGACTTGATAAAAATTGATATACCTAACCACAAATTAGATGTGATGTTAAGTGAAGAAGAAATAAATGAAAGATTAGCACAGTTGGTGTCTCCTAAAAAAGATTTAAAAGGTTGGCTTTTAAGATATAGTAAAATGGTAAATTCTGCAGATAAAGGAGCCATACTCAGATAAAGGTGGAAATTAATGTCTTCTAATACAAAAGAAATAGTAGGGTATATCGCTATTTTATTAATTGGGATTATAGCAGCACAACACATGAATGTTGTGGTTTCAGGTAGTATGGAA
Source organism: Methanobacterium sp. BRmetb2 (assembly GCA_003491285.1). Taxonomy (NCBI): domain Archaea; kingdom Methanobacteriati; phylum Methanobacteriota; class Methanobacteria; order Methanobacteriales; family Methanobacteriaceae; genus Methanobacterium; species Methanobacterium sp. BRmetb2. Next base: position 1,088,019 of record CP022705.1, on the reverse strand, counting down.
CCAGTTTTTTACCGGGGAGATATTGTAATAGTTGAAAAAACTAATTTGTTTGGGTTACAAGAAGTTAATCCAAACGATCTGGAAGTAGGAGATATTGTAATATATGATGCAACTTGGTTTCCAGAGCCGGTGATTCATCGTATTATTAAAGTTGGAACAAACTCCGAAGGGCAAAAATATTATATAACCAAGGGAGATAACAACCCCAGTCCTGACCCGGTGGCTGTATATCCTAACCAGATCATGGCCAAAGTGGTAGAAATAGGAAATAATCCATTTATTATACCTAAAATAGGATACATAACTCTTTGGATAAGAGGATTATGAATTAAAGATTGTTTTATTAACAATCCTTATTTTATTAAAAATGAATCAAGACTATTAAATAAATCTTGAAAAATTGAAGAGAATAATATTTTGTATAATTCAACGCTATTAATAAATTAAAAATATAAACTAATTTTTAGTTTATAATAAATATTTTAAAAATAATTCTCACTCAAAAAATCAGGTGAATCAATGTACAGAAAGCTAGAAAAAGAAGCGATATCTACCTTAAAAAATGCTATTAATAACCTTGGATACGAAGAACCTGCTGAAATAAAAGTTGAACAACCACCAAATCCAGAATTAGGGGATTTAGCTTCCACAGTATCTTTTCAATTGGCCAAACAATTAAAAAAGCCACCCATGGACATAACCAGAGAAATTCTCAAGGCTATGAAAAAACCTGATTTATTTGAAAAAGTAGAAATGAAAGGCCCCTACATTAATTTTTATTTAAATTATCCACAATTCCAAAACATGGTTATAGAATCTATTAAGGCAGATTATGGACAATTAAAAGCAAAAAAAGAAAAAATTATTGTGGAACACACCTCGGCAAATCCTAATGGGCCGCTGCACATAGGCCATGTACGTAATTCCGTTATTGGAGATTCAATTTCACGTATACTCAGCTACGCGGGTTATGATGTAGAAACCCAATACTATGTCAATGACATGGGAAGACAAATTGCCATGGTCGTCTGGGGAATTCTCAATCTCGATCATAAAATTGACGAATCCAAAAAAATAGATCACGAAATTGGAAAATTATATTTCCAGGTAAACGAAAAACTAAGAGCTGATCCTGAACTAAAAAAAGAAATTAATAATTTATTAAAACGGTACGAACATGGTGATGAAGGAGAACTGGAAAAAATTTTTGAAAATGCTGTTTCTAAATGTTTAGAAGGAGTATCTGCTACTTTAAAGGAAATTAATGTAGCTCATGATGCTTATGAATGGGAAAGTAAATTCGTTAAAGATGGTTCAGTGAATCAAATCTTAAAAACACTGAAAGAAAAAGATGTTACCAAAAGAAACGAAGTTTTATATCTGCCCCTGGAAGATTATGGTATTGAAAAGGAATTGATTCTTACAAGATCAGATGGTACGTCTTTATATTCTACCAGAGACCTTGCTTATCATGTTTATAAATCTGAAAACTCAGATGAATTAATTGACGTGCTTGGTTCAGATCATAAACTGGCAATAGACCAGCTAAACATAGCCTTAAATATACTAGGTTCGAAAAGTCCGGAAGTAATATTTTATGAATTCATTACCTTGCCTGAAGGTTCAATGTCAACCAGAAGAGGAGTTTTTATATCTGTCGATGAGATGATAGATGAAGCCATTAAAAGAGCTGTTGATGAATTAAAAGTTAAACGTCCGGATTTAACTCAAAAAGAACAACTCGAAATAGCAAAAAAAGTGGGTATTGGTGCAATTAGATATTATATTGCCAAATTATCCCCTGAAAAGCACATAGTATTTAAATGGGATGAAGCTTTAAGTTTTGAGAGGGGTTGCGCTTCGATTCAATATGCACATGCCCGAGCATGTAAATTACTGGAAAAATGTGATTATTCCCCATCCAAAGGCCTCAATGTATCTGAAATGGAAATTTTAGATCACCCTGCAGAAGTAGATCTAATTAAAACATTGGCCAAGTTCACCAGTACCATAGAAGAATCTGCTAAAATAAGGAGGGTGCATCTTATTGCCCAATACGCATTGGATCTTGCTGGAGCATTTAACAAGTTTTACAAATCAGTGCCAGTAAAAGGCTCTGATGAGGAAATATCTCGATTAGTATTGGTTGATAAAACAAGGATAACTATTAAAAATTGTCTAAATTTATTAGGTATAGATGCTCCTGAATCCATGTAATAAAAAAAAGTATTTAAGATAAAACTTCTTTTAAAAAAAATTTTAGATTAATCTTTTAAAAGCTTGTATAGAATGGCTTTTTGAGCATGTAACCTGTTTTCAGCCTGATCCCACACCACTGATTGTGGGCCGTCAATAACTTCTGCAGTGATTTCCTGACCTCTAAGCGCAGGTAGACAATGCATTACAATTGCCTGGGGATCAGCTTTTTCCATTATATTTTGATTTACCTGATAATCTTTAAGGTCTTTTAAACGTTGAGATTCTTCCTTTTCATCACCCATGCTCACCCATACATCAGTATATACTACATCTGCACCATTTATAGCTTCAATATTTTCAGTTATTTTAATGTTGGAACCTGAGGTTTCGGCATATTTTAATGATAAATCAATTATCTCTTTATCTGGTTCATATCCCCGAGGACATATAACAGTCATGTCCATTCCAAACACTGCTGAAGCTAATAATAAGGAATTACAAACGTTATTTCCATCTCCCAAAAATGTTAAATGAATATTTAATGTATTTTTATTTTCGTAGATTGTTAAAATATCTGCGAATGCCTGACAAGGATGTTCCCTGTTTGTTAATCCGTTTATAACCGGTACTTCAGAATATTGTGAAAATTCTAGCACATCAGCATGTTCTTTGGCACGGATCATGACCCCGTCTACGTACCGACTCATTGCCCTTGCTGTATCTGAAATTATTTCGCCCCGTCCAATTTGCAGGTCGTTAATTGAGAGATAAAGTGCTTTTCCTCCTAACTGGTACATGCCAACTTCGAAAGATATTCGTGTCCTGGTCGATGATTTCTCGAAGATCATGGCCAGACTTTTACCATCTAATGGTTTACCAGTGATTGACCCTTTTTTAAATTTTTCAGATAATTCTAATATTTCATTTGCTTGATTTTTTGCATCTGAAAATGATAAAAGATGTTTCATTTAGTTTTCATCCCCAAAAATAATGCATTAAAAAAATATATGAAGAATGCATGCTATTTTGTAAAAATTTTATTTAAAGTTTGCTATAGTTAATTTGATTTAAAATATAAATAAATCATTTTTTTAGTTTGTTCATATGATCTATCCGTTTTTGTATAAGATCTGCTGTTCCCACATCTTTACGGTGAAATAAATCTCCTTCGACATAATCTACTACTGACTCACATGTTTTTTCAGCTTCTTCAATGCTATCCCCGATTCCCACCAGGGCCAGTGCTCGAGAGGAAGAAGTAAATATTTTATCGTCCTTCTGATTAACTGCTGCATAATAAAGCCGGGCCCCGTTATCTCTAATTTTTTCTTCATTTACATTTAATATTTGTCCCGCTTTTCCACTTCCCGGATAACCATTAGGAACCAAATATTTACACACAGTAGCTTTATCTTCAAATTTAGCCTTTTTAAGAGTTCCATCAATTATACCCTCACATATTTCTACGAAATTTGTTTCAAGAAGAGGAAGAACGTTCATGGCTTCCGGATCTCCAAAACGAGCATTATATTCTACTAAACTAGGCCCTTCAGCACATAACATAAACTGACCATATAAAAATCCTTTATAAGAACCCGCTTCTTTTTTAATAGCTTTAATAGTGTCTTGCATTATACTAACTGCTTTATTATAATCTTTTTTATTTAAAAAAGGTAATAATCCGTCTTTATCCGAATATGATCCCATTCCCCCAGTTATAGGGCCTTGATCCCCTTCAAATGCATGGGGATGGTCTTGTACCGCCGGCATGGGAACCAAATTATTACCATCAGAAAAAGCTTGCAAAGTAAATTCTTCGCCGATTAATCTTTCTTCAATAACAACTTTTGGAAAACCACCCATTTTAGTATCAATTACCTCTTTAGCATATTCTTTTGCTTCATTTGAATCTTTAAGATGTTCTCCTACAATTTTTACACCTTTTCCACCAGTTAAACCTACCGGTTTAATTACAACATCTCTCTCAAATTCATCAATAAAATTGGATACATCAGTATAATTATCAAAAACCCTGTAAACCAGAGAGCCGTCTATTTTATGATTTTCAAAAAGTTTTCTCATAAATGATTTATCAGTCTCAATTTTAGCTGCAGATTTAGTAGGCCCAACACAGTGTATACCAAAAGATTCCAGACAATCTACAATACCTTTCTCCAGTGGAGATTCTGGCCCAATAATGGCCATGTCAATATTTTTATCTATTGCAAATTGTTTAACTGTGTCTAGATCATTTTCATTGGCAATTTTATACTCAGAAATTCGGGCTATTCCTGGATTTTTATTGCTCATAATAGAATAAAGCTCTGCATGGTCCTTAACTGCCTCACATATTACATTTTCCCTTGCTCCAGTTCCTACAACAAGAATCTTCATATCATCATCCCATTTAATCATTTATACTAATACCATATGCAATAATCATCAGATTATCCCTTATAATATAACACTTAAATCATATTCTAATATTAATTTTGAAAGTAATATACAATTCTAATTGTAACGTATGATAAAAATTGATTGTTAAATATCCTTAAATCTTACGATGAGAATTTATTATAAATTAAATTATTTTCTGTAAATTGAAGTTCTCTAAAAATATTGGCTGAATTAACTAATGTATTAGATTTTTAGAATTATATGTATCAATTTATAAATGTGATTATTAGATATAAAAAATTAATAAAGTAATTTACAAATATGAAACAATTCAAGTAACAATACATTTCAAGGTGTTTATATGAAGGGCGGCCAAGCCATAATCAAATCACTAACTGATGCAGGAGTAGAAGTTGTATTCGGATACCCAGGGGGAGTTTTGCTACCCCTATATGATGTAATTTATGATTCAGACCTAAGACACATTCTAGTAAGACATGAACAGTGTGCAGCTCACGCAGCAGACGGATATGCGCGGGCTTCAGGAGAAGTGGGGGTATGCATCGGTACTTCTGGACCAGGAGCAACTAATCTTGTAACTGGTATTGCAACAGCTTACATGGATTCATCACCCATACTAGCTCTAGCAGGCCAGGTCCCAAGTAATTTAATAGGTAATGACGCATTTCAAGAAGTAGATACGCTGGGTATCACCATGCCCATTACTAAACACAGTTTTCAACCAATGAAAGCTAAAGAAATTCCTGAAATGATAAAATCAAGTTTTTACATTGCAAGTACTGGTCGGCCCGGCCCAGTAGTTATAGATCTTCCTAAAGATGTTCAAGAAGAAGAGTTTAAAAGGGAAAAGGACATAAAAATGGATCTTCCCGGATATAAACCCACAAAAAAAGGTCATCCGCTTCAAATAAAAAAAGCGGCTAAACTTATTATAAAATCAAAAAAACCAGTTATTCTCGCTGGTGGAGGAGTCATTATATCAGAATCTTCTCCAGAACTGTTAAAACTTTCTGAGACAATTGGAGCACCTGTAACAAATACGCTTTTAGGAAAAGGATCATATCCTGAAGATCATAATTTATCACTTGGAATGCTGGGAATGCATGGAAGAAAAACTGCCAATTTTTTGGTGGACGAATGTGATTGTTTAATTGCCATTGGATGCCGATTTTCAGATAGAACAACTGGTAATGTAGATGAATTTGCTAAAAATGCCAAAATAATACACATCGACATTGACCCTGCAGAAATTGGTAAGAATATAGAAGTAGATGTCCCCATAGTTGGAGATGCAAAAAATGTGCTCAACGCCCTCCTGGAAATGATTTTAAAAGAGAAAATGAATTTAAATACTGAAAAATGGTTAAATCATGTTAAAGAATTTAAAAATGCTTGTATTCCAAGAATGTCGTATAATGATGTTCCATTAAAGCCACAAACAGTTATCAAAGAAATATTCGAAACACTGGACGAGGATACGATAGTAACCACGGATGTTGGACAGAATCAGATGTGGATGGCCCATTATTTCACATCTAAACATCCTCGAACATTTTTATCATCTGGAGGTCTAGGAACTATGGGATTTGGATTCCCCGCAGCTATGGGGGCTAAAGTAGCTAAACCTGAAACAGATGTTGTTGCAGTATGTGGGGATGGAGGTTTCCTAATGGTATGCCAAGATCTGGCCACTATAAAGGAATATGATATACCGATCGTTATATGTATTTTAGATAATAGGCGGCTGGGAATGGTGGCCCAGTGGCAAAAATTGTTCTACGACAAAAGAATGTCCCATACACATCTGGGAGAAGTTCCTGATTTTGTAATGCTGGCAGAATCATTTGGAGTCAGTGCTGAAAGAGTAGAAAGGCCTGGTGAAATAAAGGATGCCCTCTCAAATGCTCTTAAATCAGGAGAACCAAGTTTACTTGATATAATCATTGATCCAGAGGAAATTCTTCCTATGGTACCTCCAGGATGTGGACTTACTGAATTAGTAGGCGAATATAAAGTGGAAAGTGAAGTTCCTGGAGAAATAACCTATCATGAAAAGTCCCAAGAGAAGGCAGGTGAATAAAATGGAAGATGAAAGAACCCATATTATTAGCGCCTTAGTACTGCACAAGCCCGGTGTCCTACAAAGAGTAGCTGGATTATTTACACGAAGAGCTTTTAATATTGATAGTATTACAGTTGGAACATCTGAAAAAGAGGGAATGGCCCGTATGACAATCATTTCCAGAGGAGATGAGAAGGTACTAGAACAAATAACCAAACAACTGAACAAGCTAATTGATGTTATTAAAGTCAGGGACCTGGAATATGAAACCACCGTTAAAAGAGAATTATGCTTAATTAAGGTTAATTCACCCACTGAAAAAATAAGATCAGAAGTCATACAATACGCAGGAATTTTCCGGGGGCGAATAATTGACGTAAGTCCTGAAACCCTCACTATTGAAATTACTGGGGATTCGGATAAAATAGACACCCTGATCGATTTGGTCAGAGGCTTCGGAATTAAAGAAATAGCACGGACAGGACCTACTGCAATGTCCCGTGGTATAAAGACAATGTAATGTTATTTAAGGTGTTTTTAACCCTAAAATAATCATTAACTTATTTAATTTAGGTATTGAATGATTCTTGTAATGTTTATTCTATGGAAGTATGGACAAACTTTATAAGTAAATTTTCATTAAAATATTAGATGCTAATAGATTATTATAGCTTATATTTATGAAAAATTTATTTTAAGTAGTTATTATGAGAGGAAGTGGCAATATGAAGATATATTATGAAAAAAATGTGAATACTGAAGTTTTAAAGGATAAAACTATCGCAGTTATAGGATACGGTAGTCAAGGTATGGCCCAATCTAGAAACATGGCCGATAGTGGTTTAAATGTTGTTGTTGGACTAAGAAAAGGTGGAAACTCTTGGGATATAGCTTTAAATGATGGAATGGAAGTTTTAACTGTTGAAAATGCTGTAGAAGAATCAGATGTAATACACATACTCATACCTGATGAAATTCAGGCCAAAGTTTATGAGAATTCCATAAAAGCGGGTCTAAAAGAAGGTAACACCATATCATTCTCTCATGGTTACAACATACACTATGGATACATTAAACCGCCGGAAAATATCAACATAACTATGATTGCCCCCAAAGGACCGGGTAGTATGGTTAGAAAACAATACTTAGAAGGATTCGGAATTCCAGGATTGGTAGCAGTAGAAAATGATTATACTGGTAATGCATTGGACATTGCACTGGCTATGGGAAAAGGTTGTGGACTAACCAAAGCTGGAGTTTTAGAAACTACATTCAAAGAAGAAACTGAAACTGATTTATTTGGTGAACAGGCCGTTCTTTGTGGAGGAGTAACTGAATTAATAAAGGGAGGGTTCGAAACATTGGTCGAAGCTGGGTATCAACCAGAAGTAGCCTATTTTGAGACCTGTCATGAATTAAAACTAATTGTGGATCTGATATATGAAAAAGGATTTGCTGGAATGTGGAAAGATGTAAGTAACACTGCTGAATATGGTGGTTTATCTCGAAGAGAACGGATAATTACCAGTGAAACAAAAACTGAGATGAAAAAGATATTAGATGAAATTCAAAAAGGTGAATTTACCAAAGAATGGGCCCTGGAAAACCAGGCCAACAGAGCTATGCTCAACCGGTTAAGAAGTATTGAAGGAGAACTCCAAATAGAAAAGGTGGGCTCCAAACTCAGAAAACTCTGTGGACTAGAAAAATAAATACAAAAAACTTTACAGACTAGAGAAATAAAGGTGATATGGTTGGTTTTTGTAGGGATGGATCACGGAACCACTGGAGTTTCTTTTACCATCCTCAACAACGAATTAATTCATTTTAAAATAGGAAGAGAAGAACTGTCCACAGGAAGAGTATCTGCTCTAGAAGAACTCCAAAAAAGAGTAGATACTAACTCTATCCAGTTAATGGCCATTACCTATGCTATGGGAGATGGCATTAGTACCATAAAACCTATTGAAAAAGTTAAAAATAGGGGCATAATTTCGATAGGTGGCGCAGGTAAGGTTACCGGTGGAGGAACAATAGTATACGATGAAATACTAGATTCTAATATTCCTACTGTTATTATCCCCGGACTCCATAAAAATACCCCCTGCTTGGATAATAGATTTAAAGCAGCTTATTCTCATCATGCCAGCTCTGAAAAAATTAGTATTTGTTATAATGCCTTTTTAAAGACTGGATATGAAAACATGATAGTTTCAGATATAAGTTCCAATACAGTCAGCATTTTAATAGAGAATGGTAAGATCAATGGTGCTGTGGATGCTTGTTTAGGTGCTATGGGAATTATACACGGACCGTTAGACTTAGAAATGATTAGGGATATAGATGACAATATCCGTACTGCAAATGAATGTTTCTCCCACGCAGGAGCTGTTAAAGTGGCCCATATACAAACTAAAGTGACCCGTGCAAAAGAAAAACTTATAAAATCTTATTTAAGTGGAGATAAAAAATCCATGCTAGCCATGGAAACCATGATTATGACTATTATAATGGAAATATGGGGACTGGCCGGTGTTAGTGAAAATAAACTGGAAGGAATAGTGCTTACTGGATCTATGGGTTCGATGCAATATCCAATAAACATTTTTGGTTCCATAAAAAATAAAGTAAAAAATCTGGCTCCAGTTATAAGCCTGCCAGCCATATCCGGATCTTTAGGCAGTGCACAAATTGCCCAAGCCATCTATGAAGGAGAAAAGAATATTTTAGGTATAAAAGTTGTTGATTTTTAATATAATTAACTTCAATTTGTATTTTTTTTCTATTTTTAATATCTAAAACATCCATATAATCATGATTCCCCAAATTTGGCATAATAATTTTTTTAATCTATCCAACCTTGCATAGAATCAAGATGGGAAGTGCAATCTAAAGATATAGGAGTCAATGTTGCACAATTCTCACTTTTTAGAACATGTACATCAGTATTTTCTGTATCATTTTCTACGGGATCACCATCAATCCAGTAATAAGGTCTGCCACGTGGATCCAATCGTTTTTTAATATGAATTTTGTACATTCTTTTTCCCAACCGGGTAAGTTTAATTTTATTATCTTTATGAGATGCAGGAATATTCAGATTGAGAAAATCCACCCCCGCAGGTAATCCTTTATTTAAAATCTTTTTTGCCACATTTCTCGTCATTTTTTGTGCATGGGAAAAATCCACATCGACATGACCGTCATGAAACTTAATATCACCCCTGGTGACCTGCAAAGATACTGATAAAGCGGGTATCCCATGGACAGCTGCCTCCATGGCCGCCCCAATAGTTCCAGAAGTGGTTAATTCAGACATTCCAAGATTTTCACCTATATTGATGCCGGAAATTAATAAATCAGGTTTTTCTTCTACTATTTCAAATATTCCAATTATTACTGCATCAGTTGGTGTCCCGGAAACAGAATAAGCTTCACTACCATCCATTAAATTAGTAGCTGTAACTCTAATAGGTTCAAAAAGTGTTAAAGCATGGCCTATACCACTTTGCTGTGTTGCTGGCGCTACAACATTAATTTTGCCTAACTTTTCAACTGCTTTTTTGGCAGCTATAATTCCTGATGAGTTAACTCCGTCGTCGTTGGTAATAACAATTCTCATAAAAGCACCTATATAATTTAACATCTAAAAACTTTATGTAATTATGAAAATTCATTAAATGAAGATAATTTTAGTTATATTTAATTACTTAGTTAAAATAAAAGAAATGACATATATAATAATGATAATATATTAATAATCATAATAAATAGAAGTGAAGAGCATTACCTTTTATCATATATGGATAAGGGGTTCAAATTTTCATACACTTTGTACGAAGGTATGTAAATGAAGAAAAACAAGCTAGTCGAATTCGTAGCAAAAATAATGGAAGATTCTGGTTTCAAGGTTTATAAAGAGTTTAGAACTTCCAGACATCTTATAGACATTTATGGTGTTTTAACCACTGTTTTAGGTGATATTGGAATAGTTGTAGCTTGTAAAAATTATGATGAAAGGTGGAACGTTGGTCTTGATGTCCTTAAAGAAATGGAAATGGTAGCTAAAACACTTAAAGCATCTAAAGTAGTGATAGTAACTACCTCCGACTTTACACAACAAGCTAAAAATTACGCCGCTAGGAGAAATATAAAACTCATAAATAATGATGGACTTTTACGACTTGCAAAAAAGTTTTCTAAAGATGACGTAGAATATACAAGTGAAGAAGTTGAAGTAATAGATGATTCATATGTACCCTCCAGTTATGAAGGTAATCCGGGCACTTCTTTTGCGAAATCGGGAAAAAGAGGTTCTCTTAACCGTAAAAGAGATAAAGTAGCTAATTTTTTTGATCCGCGAATTAAAAACATACTTCGCAACACTGTTGTTCTAATTTTAATAGTTTTAAGTCTGTCATGGATAATCTCTACCATTATCGGTGCCTATGGAAATGTAAATAATGCTATTTTGGGAATTATCAAAATTTTATTTTCCGCAATCTTAGCATATGGTCTAGTTTTCAGTTTAGAACGTGACATAACTGTAACCATGGTAAAAGGCACCACAGTATTCTTTGTGTCCCTTTTGGTCCTTATACTACTCATAATTTTCTAAAAATTTAATTTTCAAATAATATTGCTTATTTTTAGAATTAAATAACCATTTTTTAAAACCAGTATTTTAAAGTATCCCTCTAGTTTTTACAATTAAATAATCAGTTAAATAGCATTTAATGCACAATATCCTGATCAAAAATTCAAGTTGAAAAAATTGAAGGAAAATAATGAAAATAACATTTTTTAGTTTTGATTACATTAAAAAAAATTAAGGATTCTAATGGGCCGGAGGAGATTCGAACTCCTGATCACCTCGTTGTAAGCGAGGTATCATACCCCTAGACCACCGGCCCAAGTGAGTATTTCTGACTATTGTTTGGTTGAGTATATAAACTTTTCCAAGTCAAATAATAATTTAAAATAAAGATATTTTTATAAAATTTAGATAATCTAATATTATATTCAATAAATTATTATTAATTAAAAAATACTATATATTAGTTGTCTTCTATGATTATTAGATAAAATAATTATATTAACAGATTTAAAGTTTAATTTTGCTTTAAACTGTCAATTAATAATTAAATTAGTTGTTCTTGAATATAATTAAGATAAATCAAAAAATGTTATAGGAATAATCGAGGGATTTTATATGGCCTGGAATGAAGCCGGAAAAATATGGTTTAATGGAAAACTCGTTGATTGGAAAGATGCAAATGTTCATGTTTTATCCCATGTTATACATTATGGTTCCAGCGTTTTTGAAGGAATTCGGAGTTATAATACCAAAAAAGGGACTGCAATCTTTCGTTTGCATGAACATGTTAAAAGACTGGTTAATTCAGCAAAGATCTATCGTATGGAAGTACCTTACTCACTAGACTATCTAAGCGAAGCAGTTGTTGATACTGTAAAGATCAATAACTTAACTGAATGTTATATAAGGCCGTTTATATTTCGAGGTTACAGTGAATTAGGAGTAAATCCTCTAAACTGTCCATTAGAAGTTATTGTTGCTGCATGGAAATGGGGTAAATATCTTGGAACTGAAGCAATAGAATATGGAGTTGATGTTGGAGTTTCAAGTTGGCGCCGAATGGCTCCAGATACACTGCCTAACTTGGCCAAAGCTGGAGCAAACTATATGAATTCCCAGCTGGTAAAAATGGAATCACTGACCAATGGTTACGACGAAGGTATTATTCTTGATTATCATGGACAGATCAGTGAAGGAAGTGGAGAAAATATCTTTTTAGTAAAAGATGGAGTTTTATATACTACCCCCATTTCTGCATCTATTCTGGAGGGAATAACCCGAAATTCCATCATAACATTAGCTAAAAATATGGATATCACGGTTAAAGAAGAACCCTTGCCCCGAGAAATGCTTTACTTGGCTGATGAAATATTTTTAACAGGTACGGCTGCAGAGGTAACTCCCGTTCGATCAGTAGATAAAATTGTGGTTGGTGATGGCATCCGGGGTGAAATAACTCGAAAGCTACAGGAAAAATTCTTCAGTATTGTTGATGGTAGCCATGAGGATGAATATGGATGGTTAACCTTCATTTAATAATTATAAGTTATAACTTCTAACTTAGTATAATTTTTAAAAATAGGATTTAACAGTTTATTAATTTAAAGGTGATATAAAAATGGATATTATTCAAGCATTAATTCTAGGTATTGTTCAAGGTTTAACTGAATTTTTACCAATAAGTAGTTCGGCCCATCTCGTATTCATGCACGAATTAACTGGACTAGCACCAAATCTATCTTTTGATACTTTGTTGCACCTAGGAAGTCTTATAGCTGTACTAGGATATTTCAGGAAAGATGTTGTACATATGATAAAGTCGTTCTTCTCTAGTCTTATAGACATACCTCGTGGTCAGTTTAAAAAAGGTATAAAAGAAGATCAATTTAAAAAATTAGCATGGTTTATAATAATTGGTACAATACCTGCAGGATTAGCTGGTTTTTTGCTTAAAGACTTTTTTGAAAGCTTATTCAGCAATTTAACTGCAGTATCAGTCTTTCTAATCATCACTGGTTTTCTTCTATGGGGATCAGAAATGGTATCACGAAAGACACTTAAAAAAATTAGTTTAAAAGAAATGACCGTTAAAAATACTCTTATTATGGGTGTTGCCCAAGCATGTGCTATTGCCCCGGGAATATCCCGTTCAGGAGCCACAATATCATCAGGACTATTTTTAGGTATGGAAAGAGAATTAGCAGCCCGTTTCAGTTTTTTACTTTCAATACCAGCAATATTAGGAGCAGCATTGGTTCAATTAAAGGACATAAGCACGGGTCTAGATGTAAATACAAGTGCTTATGTGCTGGGTTTTATTGCAGCAGCAATATCCGGTTATCTAGCCATTAAATTAATGTTAAAATTAATAAAAGAGAGAAATTTGTTGATATTTGCTTATTACTGCTGGATTGTAGGTGCTTTTGTACTAATTTTCACATTAGTACTAACTTAACTTTTTTTATTTGAATTATTTTAATTCATTATCCTCGAAAATAACTAATTCTTATAAAATCTGATTAAAATTAGATTATCCAAGCTGAATAAACCCCTAAATAAAAATCAAGCCAGGAAATATATTGTTGGGTAATGATATAAACCCACCATGTACTCCAAAATACTTCTAAAACAGCCGCAAAAAATAGAAGAATTGTAATTTTTAAAAACAATGGAATGAACTTTTCTTTTATAGCTATTTTAAAGTTAGACGCTGATTTTTCCCGGATAGATTTGATAAAAGATCCATAAAACAGAATGAATGCGTCAATAGCTAAAATTCCTGCAAGTAATTCAAGATAGAGATGAAATGATCCTAAAAGAACTAAAAATGTTTTAAGAACCCCTAATTTCAAAAATAATAGATAAGTTATAGAACCGGTGAAACTGAATAGTCCAATCAGCACCACCGGTATTAGGGCAAAACCTGAAAAAATAGCTAGAATAATAAGCAATAAATTATTCAAAAATATATTAAAAGATTTAAAACCTAAATAATTAATAAATTGTTCTGTAAGATAATTTAAAGTTAGTTTAGATGGTGGTTGAAATTTTACTTCCAAATTTCCCCATAGAAAACCGCCTTTAAAAATTAACTGAGCTGTCTCTGGATCTAATACAGCCAAGAGAAATCCAGCTATGTAAAATACTATTCCTGCTAATAAAACCCGTTTAGAAGGTATGAAACCTTTAAAAAATTTTAAAAATGTGTTCTTTTTAAGGAAATATAATTTAAACATCCCCCGTATTAATGGAGATAATTTGAAAGTAACGTATCTCATTTATCCCATTATAAATAAGATTTAAAGTATTTTAACTGACTAAAAGATTTTTTCACATAATTCTTCAGTTTTAATTCTAATTTCATCTATAGAAGCACCATTTAATAGAGCAGCGAGCATTGCTCCTCCTGCACCTACACCCTCCTTAACTGATCCAGAAACATAACTTTTAAGTCCATTGTTATTTGATTTTTCGAATTCAGGATCCACTGCCAGGATGGTGATATCATCTATCTGGCGTGATATAAAGTTAATATCAGAAGTTTCATCTTCTGCAACAAATATAGTTGTAGATATACATATATTGCTAAAATCAAAGTTGGGCATCAACTTTTTTATGAAAGCACAAACAGATGTCATCTGGGTGCCTCCGGCAAGGGTTACTCTTACAGAGCTACCCATGGTTATTCCGGCTACAGCAGGGATCATAGGATCTCCCACTACTTCTACTGCTTTAATGGGATCATGATGGAGATCACCTTTTTCATAGCCTGCCGCTTTTAATCCATCAAAAACCGCTTTATATTTGAGGTTATGAGGATTTTCAGGCATGCTTCCGCTAACTTTACTTTTTGCATCGTAACCCATAGCAGTTAACACTCCCAGAGCTGTGGTTGTGCCGGCGGGCGTACTTTCACCAATTATTATATGATCTGTGAGTTTGGAGAGCGTTTTTCCCAATAATTTTCCCTTTTCAAAAATTTCTTTAGCATTCTTAACTGATTTACCTGTACTAATATCCTGACCGGGTTCATCATTTATCCTAATATAAGGAATATTGGGTTTAACTGCTGAACCTGCGTCTACTACTATAAATGGTATGTCAGTCAGCTCCAAAGCTGCTTTAGTGATCACGGCTGGTGTGGGAGCAGCTTCTCCCCCAATAACCGTCCGGGGTATTTCCGGTAAACACTTTGGATTGCCTAAAACCACTAATTCTACATCAGCAGCAGGTGTGAAATCAGTCAATTCCGGCGTTAACCCTGCTCCAGTTATCCCTTCAATGTTAGATGTTTTTGTGCTGGCAATAACACATAGAAATAAAGAATTCTTACATTTTAATTGATTAAGAGTGTTTGATGAGCCAAAAACTTTAATATTATCCTTCATATTATTCCACCTTCTTTTATATCAGAGAAAATTTATTATATAGAGATCATCTTAATTGTCCGTTTATGTTAAATCATATATTAAATTATAGAAAAAATACGAACTAATTTTAATTGTTGATTATATATTAAAACTAAATTAAAAATAATTAACTTATTATAATATAATATTTTTAGTAGAAATAGTGAATTATATAGCTTTAAAACTAAAAAATGTGATAGAATTGATAGTTATTGGTATTGAAGGAACTGCAGAAAAGACTGGAGTTGGATTAGTAGATTCTGAAGGAAATATATTAGCTTCAGTTGGAAAAGCTTTAATACCAGCTAGTGGTGGTATCCATCCAAGAGAAGCAGCAGAACACCATGCTAATTCAATTTTACCTTTAATAAAAGAGGCTTTGGAAATTTCTAAATTAACACTAAAGGGAATTGATATGGTGGCGTTCTCTCGTGGCCCGGGTTTAGGACCAGCGCTTCGAACCGTGGCTACTGCAGCAAGATCACTTGCATTAACATTAAATATTCCAATATTAGGTGTAAATCATTGTATTGGCCATGTTGAGATTGGTAAACTTACCACTGGTGCTGAAGATCCTATATCACTCTACGTGAGTGGGGGTAATAGTCAGGTGATAACCTTTGACAGTGGCAGATACCGTGTGTTTGGTGAAACTCTGGATATTGCTATAGGAAATTGTCTGGACCAATTTGCACGTTCAGTGGGATTGGGCCATCCGGGAGGTCCAGTGGTTGAAAAACTTGCCAAAAAATCTGATAATTATATTAAATTACCGTACGTGGTTAAAGGTATGGATTTATCATTTTCAGGTCTTTTAACTGCTGCTATTCGAAAATATGAATCTGGTATTAATTTAGAAGATTTGTGTTACAGTTTACAGGAAACTGCATTTTCTATGCTTGTAGAAGTAACTGAAAGGGCTCTTGCACATTCAAAAAAGGGAGAAGTGATGCTTTGTGGTGGGGTGGCTGCTAACTCTAGATTAAGGGAAATGCTGGCCACTATGGCTGAAGAACACTATGCTGAATTTTTCATACCTCCAGTTAAATACTGTGGGGATAATGGGGCTATGATAGCCTGGTTAGGATATTTAATGTATAAAAATGGTTTCCGGCAAAGTTTGGATGAAACAACTGTAATTCAAAGGTACCGGACTGACGAAGTAGATGTTCCCTGGATGAAAAGTTCACAGAAGTATCTAACTCTACCAGATGATATTCTGGCAAAAGGTGCTGAAGCTAATATCTATTCTGAATATTGGATGAATAATGAAGTTATAATAAAGGAAAGGGCATCAAAAAGTTATCGTATCCCAGAAATGGATTTTTATTTAAGGAAAACCCGGACCAAAAAAGAAGCCCGGCTTTTAAACGAAGCTAAAAGATGTGACGTTTTTACACCACTTATTTATGATATCAACAAAGCAGATTACTCTTTGACAATGGAGAAGATAGGTGGTGAACTGATTAAAAATGTATTAAACAATGATACACATATTATGGGGGATATTGGTATTAGAATAGGTGAAAATATTGCTAAACTCCATAATTGTGGTATAATTCATGGCGATCTAACTACTTCAAATATGATTTTAAGTGATAATGAAATATATTTCCTTGATTTTGGTCTGGGAAAAGTTTCCCAAGAAGTAGAAGATAAAGGAGTAGATCTATTAGTATTTAAAAAAGCTATTCACAACATACATTACAAAGTTGCTGAAAAATGCTTTGAATATGTCTTGGAAGGATATAAGTTAGCAGATAATTACCCGCGAATAATAGCTAAGATTAAAGAAATTGAAGGAAGGGGAAGATATACTACAAACATGGCTTGATCTTTGAGTTATATTGATTAAAAAATAAATTAAATAAAAGGAATTTGATAAATGAGAAACTTAATATTAATTGTTAAGTATCCTTGAGATGAACTTATGAAGATAACATTTATAACTGGTAATAAACACAAAGTAAAAGAAGCCAAACATATCTTTGAAAATTTTGGTATAGAACTTGAACATTTAAACTTAGGGTATCCTGAAATACAAGGAGAACTAGTAGAAGTTGCTTCTTTTGGTGCTAAAGATGTTGCAAGTCGTTTGAAAGAACCTGTGATTGTTGAAGATGCAGGTCTTTTTATCAAAGCCTTAAACTGGTTTCCAGGAGCGTATTCTGCGTATGTTCAGGAAACAATTGGTAACAAAGGTATTTTAAAGCTGATGAATAATGTTGATGACAGATACGCCGAATTCAGGTCGGTTGTTGGATTTTGCATGCCCAACTCCGAACCCGAGACTTTTTTAGGTGCTGTTAAGGGACATATTTCATATAAAGAAAAAGGAAGCCATGGATTTGCTTTTGATCCGCTTTTCAATCCGGAAAGATATGAAAAAACTTTTGGCGAGTTGAAAACTGAAGTAAAAAACGAATTTTCACACCGCAGAAAAGCGTTTGAAAAGTTTGCAATATGGTATAAGGATTATAGAGGTGATTAAATGGCCATCAAACCTGAATGGATCGAGTATTCAAACGAAGAAATAGAAGAATTAATATTAAAACTAAGAAAAGAAGGTAACTCCACCAGTAAAATTGGGATTATCTTAAGAGACCAGTATGGAATTCCTGATGTTAAATTAATAACTGGAATGAAAATTACAAAAATACTGGAAAATCACGGTCAAAAATTAGAATATCCAGAAGATTTAATGAATTTAATAAGAAAAGCAGTTAATATTAGGGAACACTTAACAGAAAATCCAAAGGACCTTCACACTAAAAGAGGTCTGCAAATTATTGAATCTAATATTAGAAGATTGGTAAGATATTACACCAGAGAGGGCGTTTTACCTGAAGGCTGGAGATATGAACCAAAAAAAGCAGCATTACTTGTTAAATAAAGCTGAAGAAGCTGGAAATCTTCTTAAAAGTCATATAGAACAGGATCATATTGTGAGAATAATTTCTCACAATGATTCTGATGGCCTTTCTTCAGCTGGAATAATATGTAACGCAATTTCAAAACTTAATGGTAAATTTCATGTTACCATTGTACCCCGCCTACGTGAAGGTTTTATTAAAAAGCTGGCTCAGGAAAAATATAAATTATTCTTTTTTTGTGATATGGGAAGTGCTGCCTTAGAACCTCTAAGCAGACTAAAAAGAGAAGTTATAGTGGCTGATCACCACCAAACACCTGGCGATAGTGATGATGAAATCAAAAACATAACCCACATAAATCCCCATCTTTATGAAATAGACGGTACAAAGGATGTTAGCGCCTCCGGTGTCTCTTATATAATTGTTAGAGGGATGGATAATAAAGAATTGGCAGGATTAGCATTAACTGGAGCATTCGGAGATATGCAAGGTGTTGATGGATTTACTGGTATTAATAAGATGATATTGGATGAAGGAATCCAAGCCGGAACAGTGGAAATGCACGACGACTTGAAAATTGCATACAAAAACGAAGAACCGATTTATAAATCACTAGCCTACACCATTAATCCTGTTTTACCCGGCCTCACAGGAGATTTAGAAGGTTCAATGGGATTTTTAGAAAAAATGGGAGTTTCTTATGGGATAAAATTCAGTGATCTTAGTAACGAAGAAAGAGATATCTTAAAAGAGGAGTTAATCAAAGTCAACGAAAAGATCTTTGGAACTGTTTACAGTATGCCTCGGGAAGTTCCTCCTCTGAAAAATATTGAAGATTATGCCCGGGTATTAGACGCTTGTGGTAAAAATAAAAAATATGGACTAGGTTTGAGTATTTGTTTGGGAGACAAAAAAGAATCAGTGGAAGAAGCTCAAAAATTAGTCAAAAAATACCAGGATAACTTGGTAAATGGAATTGACTGGATTAAAAAGGAAGGATCTGTTAAATTAGATTATATTCAACATATTTATACTGAAGATAAACGTAAAAAGAGTTTAATGGGTACTTTGGCTAGTGTTGGGTTGGAATTAAGGTATTTAGATCCAGAAAAACCAGTTATAGCCATATCCAAAATGGACAACGTAATAAAGATCTCAGGAAGAACCACCAACCAACAAATTCAAAATGGAGTAAATTTGGGTAAGGCATTAGAACAGGCATCTAAAAGCTTCAATGGTGCTGGAGGCGGGCATAACATTGCCGCTGGAGCAGTAGTACCCTATAAAGAAATGGATAATTTTTTAAATTTAGTAAATGATATTGTATCAGAACAGATCAACTCTTAAAGGGAGATTTCAATGTATTTAACACCAGAAGAAGAAGAAATGTACAGTGGTCAATATGGAAGCACCATACAAAAAAGCATGGAAATTTTAGTAGCACTGGGTGATATTTACAACGCTGAAAGAATGGTTGATATATCCTCTGCCCAAGTTTCTGGTGTATCCTATAAAACTATAGGCGACGCAGGATTGGAATATTTAGAGGATTTAGCTCGTGATCCAAAAGCAAAAACGTGCGTCCCCTCCACATTAAATCCTGCTGGTGTGGATTTAGATAAATGGAAAGAACTGGGATTTACGGAAGAATTTACAAAAAGACAGTTAAAAATAGTGGAAGCTTATCGTAAAATGGATGTCATGACTACTTGTACTTGTACTCCATATTTAATTGGTAATGTTCCACTTATGGGTTCTCATATTGCATGGTCTGAATCATCTGCAGTAATTTATGCCAATTCAGTATTAGGGGCGAGAACCAACCGCGAAGGAGGGCCTGGAGCCTTGTCTGCAGCTATATGTGGGAAAACACCCCTTTATGGTTATCATCTGACTGAAGAAAGGATTCCAAACTGGGTGGTAGAGATTGAAACTGAAGCTCATGGAGCAGACTATGGAGCAATAGGTTACATTGTGGGTAAAATAGTAGAAGATGGAATCCCATACTTTAAATTTAAAAATAAACCCTCATCTAATGAATTGAAAAGTTTAGGAGCAGCGCTTGCATCTTCTGGTGCAGTAGCACTTTATCATGTCGAAGACCTGACACCGGAACATCAGTTTGCACAGGAACTAATTTTAGAGGAAAAAATTGACAAAATAGCTTTTGGAGAAGCAGAAATTAAAGAAACTAGGGAAAAATTATCCACTTCTACTGAAAAGCCTGATCTAATATGTCTTGGATGTCCTCATTCCTCCCTGGATGAAATTCAACATATTGCTGAGCATCTTGTGGGGAAAGAACTGAAAAATGAGTTGTGGGTTTGTACATCCCTAAACATGAAAGCCGCTGCAGATAGAATGGGATATACTGCTATGATAGAAAAAGCCGGTGGAAAAATCGTGTGCGATACATGTATGGTGGTCTCGCCCATAGAAGATTTAGGTTTTGAAGTAATAGGTGTAGATTCTGCCAAAGCAGCTAACTACGTCCCTAGTATGTGTGGTTTAGATGTTGTTTTTGATGATTTTGAAAATTTAATCATAAAAAAATAAAGGCCCTATCTATTTTTAAAAAATTAAAGTTTCATATTTTTCAAAAAAATGAATAATTTTGTTTTTATATCTTTAATTTAACCAGATTTATCCTACAAATTTTTATTTAATTATTTATAATATACTATTATGTCAAAATGGATCGAGCATCCTCTAATCAAACCTGAAAAAATAGAATCCCGTCTTTATCAGCAAATTTTAGCTGCAGGAGTGCTTAAAAAAGGTAACAGTATGATAGTAGCACCTACTGCTCTTGGGAAAACTATTGTTGCTGTTTTGGTTGCTGCAGAAAGAATTCAAAAAATAAAAAACTCAAAAATATTGATTTTAGCTCCTAGCAAACCATTAGTGGTTCAACATGAGGAGAGCTTCCGAGCATTTTTGAAAATAACCGTAACTTCCATTACTGGTGATATAAAACCGGAAGATAGAACTAAAAGATGGCAAGAATCGCAAGTGATATGTGCTACCCCACAAACTGTAGAATCTGACCTTATTTCTGGAAAATATACTCTAAAAAATGTTTCTTTACTCGTTTTTGATGAATGTCATCGGGGTGTAGGTTCTTATTCCTATGTTTTTCTGGCAAGTAAATATATTAAAGATAGTAAAAATCCCTTAATATTAGGACTCACTGCATCTCCGGGATGGGATGAAGAAAGAGTCAAGAGTGTGTGTGAAAATCTCTTCATAAAAGATGTAGTAATAAAAAATGAGGAAGATAAGGACGTATCTCCCTATTTTAATCCAGTCGAAGTCAACTGGGTAAAAGTAGAATTACCACAGGAATTGAAGGACATTAAAACCCATATGGAAAAGACATTAAAATCACGTTTAATGACCCTGAAAAAAATGGGTATCATAAGTTCAATTGTAAATGTTAGTAAAAAAGACATTCTAAGAGCAAAAAGCCTAGCACAAAATAGAATAGGAAGAAGTATCAAACCGCCCAAGAAATGTTTTGTGGCCATATCTCTACTCAGCGCAGTGATAAACATATTACATGCTATTGAGCTTTTAGAAACCCAAGGAATAAGTAATTTGGAAAAGTATTTCCACAGACTTCGTAGCAAAAAAACTAAGGCTGCTAAAGGTCTTATTAATGATAAAGAATTTAATATGGCAATTTATTTGACGCATAAAGCTTTTAACAATGATATTGAGCATCCTAAACTAGAAAAACTGGTTGAAATTTTAAAAAAAGAACTGAAAAAAAAAGATTCAAAAATCATAGTATTTACCCAGTATCGGGATACAGTCGAAAAAATTTATCAAAAGTGTGTTGGTGAGGACATCAATGCTGTGAAATTCTTTGGCCAAGCCCCTCGGGAAAATGAAAAAGGTTTAACTCAAAAAGAGCAGAAAAAAATAATAAAAGCATTTAAAATGGGGGTACATGACGTTTTAATATCAACAAGTGTTGCTGAAGAAGGCATAGACATCCCTGCAGTGGATTTGGTTATCTTATACGAACCTGTTCCTTCAGAAATAAGGATGATCCAGAGGAGAGGTAGAACTGGACGGAAAGATAAGGGACGTATGTTTATATTAATGACTAAAGGAACCAGAGATGAAGCTTACTACTGGTCCAGTATCAATAAGGAAAAGCAGATGCGAAAAACATTAGATAATGGATATCAGCAAGATTTAAAAGTTAACATATTAAATAAAACGATTGAAGAAGGAATGGAAGTTATAGGTAATGATTATTGTGTTGAAGAAGAACTTACTGAAGAAATTAATGAAAGTTCAGAAGAAACAGAAGATTTAGAAAAAGAAAAAAACGTTGATAATTCAATAAAAGAAAATAAATATGTGGAACCAGGAGATTTTGATGTAGAATCTGTAATTCCTCTAATCTACGCAGATTCCAGAGAACAAAATTCTAAAGTTCTGCGAGAACTTCATAACCTAAACATTAAAATTAATATAAAAAGTTTGGCTGTAGCTGATTATCAGGTCAGTGATGAGGTGGCTATAGAAAGAAAAACAGCTAAAGACTTTGTAAGCTCCATAATAGACAAAAGATTGTATAAACAAGCCAAGGAATTGGTTGAAAATTTCAATAAACCATTGATTATATTGGAAGGTGATGATTTATACTCTGGTTTCATCCATCCCAACGCTATTAGAGGAGCTTTAGCATCTGTAACTGTTGATTTTGGAATACCTATAATCCCTACACGTTCACAAGAGGATACTGCTGCAATGATTTTTAGAATTGCTCTAAGAGAACAAATGCATGAAAGGCCTGAAATACAAATAAGAACAGAAAAGAAACCATTAACCATCTGGGAACAGCAGTTGTACATTATAGAATCCCTACCCAACGTAGGACCAGTTACAGCTAAAAAATTAATGGAAGAATTTGGAAGTGTAACTGAAATTATATGTGCTTCTGAAGAAGAATTAAAGAAAGTTGAAGGTATTGGTAAAAAAATTGCTAGGCAAATTAGGAATGTTCTGGACTCTAACTTTAAAACAATCAAACCAATCAAAGAGAAAAAGTTAATCAACGATAATTAAAATATTTCATCAAATTATGAAAACTGAGAAGTGATAAATTGAGAATTTTAATGGATGAAAGAGGGAAAAAATATATGATATCCAATGATAAGGATTTTCATTCTGATTTTGGGTTTATAAAAAAAGAAGATATAGAAAAAAGTGAAGAAGGTCAGATCCTAAAATCTCATATGGATAAGGAATTTAAAGTCTTAAAAAGAGATGTGAATGATTATATTCAACTTATGGAGCGTCGCTGCTCCATATTATTGCCAAAAGATGTTGGTATTATTATGGCTTATACTGGCCTTGGTGCAGGTTCTGTGGTTGTTGAAGGAGGAACTGGAGCTGGAACCACTGCTCTTTATTTTGGAAATGTGGTAGGTGACCAAGGCAAAGTTTACAGCTATGAGATTAGGGAAGATTTTGCCCAAATAGCTGAAAAGAATGTAAATGGTTTTGGTCTTGAAAATGTCGAAATAAAATGTAAAGACATGAAAGAGGGAATTGAAGAAAAGGATGTTGATTTGATCTTTTTAGATCTTCCCAAACCTTGGGAACTTGTCGAAGGAGTGAAAGAATCACTTAAAGTAGGAGGTTATTTGGCAGCATATAACCCTTATATTGAACAGTTTCAGATTCTCAATAAAGTGTTAAATAAACATGATTTAAAAGATATTAAGACTGTAGAATGTATCTTTAGAGAAATGGAATTAAAAAATAAAGGTACTCGTCCAAAAACTAGAATGGCAGGTCATACGGGCTATTTAACCTTTGCCCGGAAGTTATAGTTATTTGATTAAGAAGTCTAAAAATATAATTAATATAATAAGAGATACCTGATAATATATATAAAGGTGATTTTATGACCTTCAATCAGAAAAACGTTATTTCGATTAAAGATTTCAGTAAGAAAGATATTAAGTATATTTTGAATGTAGCTGAAAAAATGGAGCCGATTGCAAGGTCACAAGAAACTTCTAATCTACTTTATGGAAAGATCTTGGGAATGTTATTTTACGAACCATCTACCCGGACAAAATTATCATTTGAAACTGCAATGAAAAGGTTAAGTGGTAATGTAATAGGTTTTACAGAAGCTGCTGGTAGTTCCATGACAAAAGGAGAAAATCTGGCTGATACTGCACGTATGGTTGGTGAATACGCTGATTCAATAGTTATAAGGCATGAAATGGAAGGTGCGGCAAGATATGTTTCAGATCTGGTAGATATACCTGTTATCAATGCAGGAGATGGTGCTGGTCAGCATCCTACCCAAACTCTGTTGGACCTTTATACCATGAAAAGAATTTTTGGAAAAATAAAAAACTTAAATGTAGCACTTATTGGTGACTTGAAATATGGTAGAACTGTTCATTCTTTAGCTTATGCACTAGCACTGTTCAATGTCAAAATGAGTTTTGTATCACCAAAAGAACTAAAAATGCCTGTTGAAATAGTACATGATTTAAACAAGATGGATGTAGTGGCCAGAGAAACTGAAAATATTCATGAAGTTTTGAATAAAGTAGATGTCTTGTATGTTACAAGGATACAGAAAGAAAGATTTCCTGATCCAGAAGAATATCAAAAAATTAAAGGAGCATATTTAATTAACTCAGAATTATTAAAGGGAACTGATTTAATAGTAATGCATCCCCTTCCAAGGGTTGATGAAATTTCTTATGATGTGGATACAACATCATATAGTAAATATTTTGAACAGGCTTTTTATGGTGTTCCTGTACGCATGGCCCTTTTAAAGTCAATAATCAGATAATTGATAGTCTAAAATTAAAAAATTTATTTAAAAATAATAATGAAGGTTTAGTTAATATAAAAATATGAATGTTAATATTTTTCCATGTTGGCTGTTACATTCCCCATATTGCATCTTCCAAAATCGATGTTTCGCATTGTAAATCAATAATATTGGTTCTGCCTTTTGCTCTTCCTCTCGAAACAGTGTTTGTAGATATAAGGCCTAACATTTCCAGTTCATTGATGAAATCAAATATTCGTCTATATGAAACAGTGTCACCTTTTGAAACATCTTTATATACTTCATAAAGTCTTCCAGAAGTAATTTCTTCTCTTCTTTTAGTCAAAAATAGTATTGATTCGAGAACTCTTTGTTGTTGGCTTGGAAGGGTCATTACAATATCAGTTATTTTGTTGTGTTCAATGAAATCTTTTGCTTCTCTTACATAATCACCTAAAACAATTTCTGAACCTTTTTCATCAGCAATTTCTCCGGAAGTCCTTAATAGATCCAAAGCGTATCTAGCATCTCCCTCTTCTTTAGCTGCTAGGGCTGCACATAAAGGAATTACATCATCACTTAGCGCATTCTTTTTAAATGATAATGTAGATCTTTCTTCCAATATATCAACTAATTGTTGTGCCCCGTAGGGAGGAAATACAATTTCACGATCTCTTAAACTACTTTTTACCCTTGGTTTTATAAATTTTTTAAAGTCAACATAGTTACTAATAGATAAAATAGAAACGTTATCAGTACGGGTTAATGTGTATAGAAGACCATCACCATCATTTTTTAGTAATATATCAATTTCATCAAGAACAACCAACAAAATTAAATCTTTACCGAATGCATTTTTTTTGAAAAGATTTCTAAAAGCGTGTATAACTTCGGCTTTGGTCCATCCACGGTAGGGAACATCACGACCCATCTGCTGACATAATCTGGCAATGACTTGATATTCTGTTGTATAATCGGTGCAACGAATATATTCTGTTCGAATTTTAACAGCGTTATTGTTTGCAGCTTCTTTTAGTTGCTTCATGGCAAATTTAGCAACCGCTGTTTTACCTGTCCCAGTTTTACCGTATATAGTAATATCAGGAGGAGTAACATTACTTAAAGCTTCAATCCAATATTTTGCTATAGATTTTATCTGTGTTTCTCTGTGAGGTAATTTATCTGGCAAAAATCTATGATCAAGATAATTTTTATCTGTAAAAACGCTGTGTTTATCTCCTAATTCATCAAATATATTCATGAAATACCCCTTACCTAATATTAATATTAGATTAATGTAATTAATATTGGAATGTTCTTTAAATCAAAGTAGGACTTATTCTGCTAGAAAACACTGACAAGTTCAATTATAAAGTAGTATTAATAATAATGAAATCAATAATAACATTTGGGTCCCAACTACAAAATATAATAGTGTTTGCAACTTGGTTATATATTTATTGAAAGTGAGAGATGTATTTCAAGTGTAAAATTTTTTTTGTTATGGTAAATTCGATGAAAAATTAAAAAAATAAAAAAATTTGATTAATTTCAAATGTAACTTATCAAATATTACATAGAAAAACAAAGAGGGACATACGTTTCAACTGTAATGAAATAAAATATATTAAGAGTAAATTCAGTGAGACATATATTTCAAGTGTAAAAAAAGTATGAATATAATACTAACTATTATTTTGTATATGTAAAATATTAATTCAACGTATAATAATTTGTTTTTATATTATATATAATTATTTAATACTTAAAAGGTTATAAAAATAGTTATTAAATAGTTTTAAGTTATATTAGAGCTTTAAATATTAACAACTAAATAAAAAATTTTCAGGAACAAAAATTTAGAAAGACAATATTATGAAAAAATTAAAATTTAAAATAATTTTAAATCTTTGATTAAGTATCAAAGAAACATAAGTGAATTATTTTCTAATTAACTATTAATTTTTAGTTAATATTTTTTTAAAATTGTTTTAATTGATTTTAACTTAATAATTTTTCACTTGAAATGTACCTCTAAAATCATTAAAGATATGCTTTTTATTTTTTCACTTGAAATGTATCTCTCTTACCTAAATATTATTGTTATCTTTAATATTTTTTCAGTTGAAATGTACCTCTCTTACTAATTATAACATCAACTTTTTTTCAATACACTTGAAATGTATCTCTCTTTGTTAACTTTCATTGATAGTTTGAAATTTTTACACTGGAAATGTATCTCCGTTTTCAACAATATTTTCATTAAAAATTTTACACTGGAAATGTATCTTTAGTTATTTATACTTCTTTTTATAGCTTATTTTATGAAAAATATTATAATAATCTTCTACTATTCAACAATACAATGTTTAAATAATTTATTCAAACATACATAGAATCAGAGATACCCTTTTCGCTTTCATCATGGGTACCAAACTTTTTTTGTATTCTCCACACACCTTGTATCTTTGCACGAAAAATATTTTTTATTGAGGAAATCAATTTATCCTTGGTTAATCCATCTTCAAATATTTCCGTAGTTACAATAAAATTATTTAGCACATTTTCAGGATGTTGCATTTGGAAATCAACAGTATATTTATTTAATCCAAACCTGAAATCCCAAATAAAATCTTCCTTCTCTTTGGCTGACATTTTATTCATTTCATTTAAATGTTCAGGACTTACATTGGTTGCACAGCCTACAACTATCATATCTTTTTTTCCTTTTGGTTGTATAACATCCATTACATGCTCATCAGGATAATGGATTAAAAAATGAAAGTTACTATTATCATCATGAACTTTTTTTCTAAATAAACCTTCATCTGAGAGCCATTTTTGTATTTTATCCTCTAAATTTTTCATTTTAACACCTTTGTATGAAGAAATTAAAAATCAATAAGACTTTTTATGAAATGGATACAAATGAAATCCATGGAAATATTATTCATAATTATTACTGCTGTATTGATAGATATATTGTTTGGAGAACCACCTACAAAAATCCATCCTGTTGTTTTGATGGGAAATATTATTGACTATTTTAAAAAGTTATTAGCGCCTTTCAACAGTAAGTGGACTGGTATTTTATTAACTTTCTTAACAATAATAATATTTGTTTTAATTGCTTATATATTTCTTGAAATATCTAAAATCAATGATTTAATCTATTTGATAGTAGGATCTATAATATTATCTTCTATTTTTTCAATCAAATTCCTTATTACTTCGATCATTAATGTGAAAAATAATTTAGAATTTGATATTAATGAAGCTAGAATTTCTGTATCATATCTTGTGAGCAGAGATACATCTGATCTTACACAAAGAGAGTTAATCTCCGCCAGTATTGAGAGTCTCACTGAAAATATTACAGACTCTATCATTTCACCATTATTTTATTCATTTTTATTAGGAGTATTGGGTGGTGTAGCTTACAGAGTAGTAAACACACTTGATGCAATGGTCGGCTATAAGGATCCTGAAAATATTGAAATAGGCTGGTTTCCAGCAAAATTAGATGATATCCTCAATTATATACCGGCCAGAATAACAGGACTTTTAATTATATTTTCAGCATTTATATTACAGAAAGACTGGAAAAATGCCTATAAAATCATGATAAGAGATGCTAAAAATACACCCAGTCCAAATTCAGGATATTCTATGGCAGCAGCAGCTGGTGCTTTAAAAGTTAAACTGACCAAGAAAGGAGTGTATCAGTTAGGTAACAATATCAATTCTTTGGAAATTGAAACAATAGATGAGGCAATATTATTGACTGAAATAACCATAGCTCTATTTATAATAATTTCATCCTTACTTTATGCATTTTTTATATCAATTCTAACCTTCACTTTATTATAACTAACAATTAGAGGTTAGTATTAGAAAATAATAATTATATATAACTTAAATCTCATTGATGTTTCAAATCGTTAAATATTATTTAATCAATATATATTATTAAATTAGATTGTGATCAAATGAAAATAGCCATAATTGTTGTTAGTTCATCTGGATATGAATTAGCAAAAAAGATATCTGAGAAACTAGAAGAGGACCCTACAATATTCAAAGTTGATATCTTCCAGAAAAATGTGAAAAACACTTTAAAACAGATTTTTTCAAAATATGAGATGATTCTTGGTATAATGGCAACTGGAATAATGGTTAGAAATTTATGCAAATTTAAAAAAAATAAATTTGTAGATCCTGGAGTTTTAGTCATGGATGATCTAGGATCTAATGTTATAAGTCTATTATCTGGACATATAGGGGGTTCAAATGCTTTTGCAACTAAGATAAGTAAATTAACAAATGCAAATGCAGTTATAACTACATCTACAGATGTTCATGGAAAAATTGGTATTGATGAGTTAGCGAGGCAATATCTACTGGGAATTCAAGGATCTGAAAAAATTAAAATAATTAATTCTGCCATCATAGAAAATAAAAATGTTAATTTATCCATACCACCCAAATTCAAATTTTTAAAAGGATATTCTATTATTAATAACACATATTCTTTCTCTGAAAATTCGAAAGACGATTTAATTAAAGCTTCAACTGGTTCAGATTCATTAGAGTTAAAACCTAAAAAATTCGTGATAGGTATTGGCTCAAAAAAAGGTGTTTCTAAAATTAAAGTCGATTTGGCAGTTAAAAATGCTTTAAATTATTTGAACATACCTATTGAAAGAATTGATTCAATTTCAACTGCAGAAATGAAAAAATATGAACAAGGAATCACTGATTTTGCATTAGAACATGATATTCCGCTTGAAATAATCCCTCACCATGTTTTAAAGGATTTTAAAAGTAATGAATATGATGACTCTCCTTTTGTAAAGGAAATCTTTGGTGTGGGAGGAGTCTGTCAGCCGTGTGCTTTGATAAGTGCTGGTGAAAATTCTCATTTAATTCTTAAAAAAATAGCTTTCAATGGTGTAACTGTAGCTGCAGCAATTTCACCTTAAAATCCCTTAAATAAATAAAATTGAATTTTAATAAATTAATTTTATTATACTAACTTTATTAATCATTATATTCAAATTTAATTTCCATATAATCAAATATGAATTTTAAAATCAGTTATTATTCATTTTTAATGATTATCACAGTAAATACTGTTGATTAAATATGGATCTTTTTATCAGCAAAAGGTTTTTAAGGCAGTTAATATAAACCAACATGGATAACAATAATTAAATTTTCATATAATTTATTAATTCTGGAGGATATAATATGAGTAATGATGCATTTAATCGCGTTTCTGAAATATTAAAACATATAATGGAAGATACAAGTGTGCCCAGAAATATTAGGCGCGCAGCTGAGGAATCAAATGATATATTGATGAATGAGGATGAAGATTCTACTATAAGGGCGAGTACAGTGATTTCTATACTAGACGAAATTAGTAATGATCCTAATATACCTATACATGCCCGAACTCTTATTTGGAACGTTTTAAGCGAACTAGAATCTATCAGAGACTAAGTATATAACCTACAAGCTGGGTTTTAGCTGATTCTTCAATAAATTCAGCAAGAAGAGCAGCTTCATCTATATCTTTTTCTGCAACTATTAAGCCATGACTTTTAAGTAAAACTACATTCTCTTTTTCCATTGCTTTTGAAGTGTAATTTGCTAATTCAATGGAGCCGGGAGGAGCATATTCAACCATACTAATAAATTCATTTTTTATCGCTCCAAAACCTTCTAATCTTTTTAATTTTTTATCAGAAAAAGCAAATCCAGCGGTATATGGTGAATGGGTATGAACAATACTGTTTAGATCAGGTCTTTTTTTATAGATTGCCAAGTGCATTCCTAACTCTGACGATGGTTTTCCATCTCCAGATAATATATTACTTGACAAATCCGTAATTAACACATCTTTATTTTCAATGGTTTTAAAGGAGGTGCCACTTCCAGTTATGGCAATTTTAACCTCTCCTGAATCTTCAAATTTACAGCTAACATTACCACCTTTACCAGAAACTAGTTTGCGCTGATACAGGTAATGGCATGTTTCCACAATTTTATTGATTACAAATTTTCTAATTTTGAAACCTCCCATATAAAATAAACATGAATTAGCTATTTTAAAAAATTTAAGCAAATTTAAGTTGTTTAAAAACACCTTGATTTAAAATTGGTACTTCTCCACATGTTGGCACAATGTTGTAGATCTTCTGGAATTCTGTCTGAGACTGGAAGGTACCTGAGTTAATAAGGTGAATACCTTTATATTTTTTATAAGCGTTTATATGAACGTGTCCCGTGTGAAATATGTGCGGAATTTCATCTATGACTAGGTGATCTTCTACTTCTGATGCTAATGGGGTTCTTTCACCATATATTGGTGCAATATGCCTTTTTTCAAGTATCTCTTTCATGATTAAATCTGAATTTTGATGTGATAGTCCTTTTACAGTCATTGCCAGATCATCAAAGCTTCTACCATGGTAAATTAAGGTTTTTATACCATCTAAACTTACCCAGGACGGATTACTTACAAATTCCACATTTTTCAATTGATATAATTCCTCAGCATATTTGATAGGTATGGCTGGTTGGGGTTCAGCCAGTCGGGATGCATCGTGGTTTCCAGGGGCTATTACTATTTTTATGTCCCTGTTAATTTCACCTATAAGTCTTGCTGCCTCTTCATATTGGTCATAAATATCCTTTATTATCAACTCTTTTTCTTGATGAGGATATACACCTATTCCATCTACTATATCCCCTGCAATTATCAAATATTTAACATCATTGGCAATTT
Organism: Methanobacterium sp. BRmetb2; assembly: GCA_003491285.1. Classification (NCBI taxonomy): domain Archaea; kingdom Methanobacteriati; phylum Methanobacteriota; class Methanobacteria; order Methanobacteriales; family Methanobacteriaceae; genus Methanobacterium; species Methanobacterium sp. BRmetb2. Next base: position 1,055,845 of record CP022705.1, on the reverse strand, counting down.
CATGATGTTCAGGTGTGCCATAATCACCATTTATCCAGCTTATGAACTTGGAAAATGCATTATCTAAGAATGTGGAACTACCAATATGAATATCTGAGAGAAAAACAGTGCTAAAATCCATATTTACTTCTTCAACACGAGGTACACCTGGATGTATAACCTCTGATGCGATAACCATGGTTCCTTTCCTACTTCCTATTACTCCAATTATTTCGTCTTTTACAATGTTTTCAGATTTTTCAAAGAGTTTATGATTTTCATTATGGATTAGAACTATAGTTTCATCGCTTTCATCTTCTAATTCGATAATTTTGTGATTATTTTTAGTGGTTCTTATATCATTGACTATTCCTATGATTTTTACCACATCTTGGGATTTTGAAATATCTTTAATAGTAACACTATCTTGCATATTTCCCCTTTTCTGTATTAAACCTCTTAATTTTTGATATCTGCTGTTAAAATAGCTTGATAAATCTTTAATTTCCCCATTAGTATATGATTGCTTACTAGTATCCTGTATGATGTTAAAATTAAAAGTTTTAGGTTTTTTATCTTTTTTAACAAAATCTGAAGTTTTTTTAACCTTTATTTCCTCTGAAGTAACATCTTCCACGGTTTTCGATATACTTTTAGGCAAGGATGAAAGCGGAGATGCGGCCCGGCTGGGGATATAACAATTTAAATCATCCTCTGTTAAGATTAATAACTCTTTATCCTTTTTATTTAAATCCTTTATTATTTTTTCAGTAATAGTTAAAGGATTTTTAAGTTTATTAATCATTTCATACGCAGTATCGTTTATTAAAATCCCTGCATCAGCAAATTTTATGATAATATCTTCACTCATAACTTAACCCTTAAAAACTTATTAGTACTATATATTATTAACTTCAATTATAAGATTGATTCTAATAAAAATTTTATTTAAAAAAATAAATAAATAACTTAGTTTCATATTAGAAAAATTCATACATTAAATATGTTAATATAATCTTTTTGAAGATACGGATCATTTACTTAAAAACAGTATTTAAAATGGATCATACTAAATGTTAAATTGTTTTAAGTGTAGATTTTATAAATCAATACAAAAAAAAATTTTAAAATTAATATAAAGGTGATTATGTGTCCCGAATCATAAAATTCATACTATTTCTTCTAGTCTTCTTCTTGTTTTTTGAAGCAGGACTGGTAAGTTCTTACACTATTGTTACATCTCAACCCCCAGACATTGAAAAATTATTTGATTTCCAGATAAATGCAATAGCTTCGCTCCTGAATTTTGAAGGCCTTAATTCTACATTTACCCCCACACCAGATTCATTTAATGCAACTAACCCTACTGAAGTGGTAGAAGCTCTTAAAACAAAGGGTGGTATAGATGGTATAAATCTGGATACTCTAACTATCACAACTTTCGCCGATACAGACAATGAAAATTTCCAGGTAAATATTACAGCTACAGGATATAAAGAGTCTATCAGCGGTTCCGGCAGTAATAAAACAGGAGGAACTATAGTTATAGCTCCCAATGAAACTTATAGTATTCGGGCCACTGCTGTAGGTAATATGACTGCAAAAGGTATTGAAATAAATGTAAATACTATTAAAATAGTTTCCGTCGGTAGATTGTATGCCAATACTAATATGAACACGTAGTTAGTGATTATATATCAAATAAACATCATTTAATCAAGTTCCATTATACCTACTGAAATCCGATATTTAAGGTGATTAAATTGATCAGTATAGTTGGGATAGGCCCATCACGAGAAAACATTAGTTTTAAGGCAGTTGAAGCCATAAAAAATGCTGAAGTAGTAATAGCATATAAGGGATATATTAAACCTATTCAGGATCTTTTAGATGGCAAAGAAGTAATAAAAAAAGGGATGGGAGATGAAATACGAAGGGCTGAAATGGCCATTCATAAATCTCTTCAAGGTAAAAATGTTGCGCTGGTTAGTTCTGGTGATCCTGGAATATTTGGAATGGGTAATGTACTTTTTCAGTTAATTGGAAAATACGATGGTTTGTCTGTAGAAGTTATCCCTGGTATTACAGCAGTAAATTTTGCTGCATCTCTTTTAGGGGCTCCTTTACACGATTTTGCTGTTATTAGTCTAAGTGATATACTAACTCCTTTATCTGAAATTAAAAGAAAAGTAGAGAGTGCTTGTAAGGGAGACTTCGTCATAGCGTTTTACAATCCGTTAAGTAAAACTCGTAAAAAACCTTTTCAAGAAGCCTATAATCTTCTGATTAAGTATAAAAAATTGTCTACACCTGTTGGAATAGTTATGAGTCGAGATGAAGTTTCAGAAGTTGAAATCACCACTCTTGAAGATTTACCAGACAAAGAGATTAATATGTCCACTACTTTGATAGTTGGAAATTCTATGACTTATGTCTGCGAAGGATATATGATCACACCACGAGGGTATGTGGTTCCCTCAGAAATTCATTCTGCGGCTGTTGAATTTTATGATAAATTTTTAAAGGGGGAAATAGTAGAGGGATCTAACCTGGAATGCGAATATTATCCTTGCCACCAACATCCACAGAATTGTACATTCTGTTATTGTCCCTTTTATCCTTGTGGAGACAGTTCTACCGGTGGAAAATGGATTAAAGGTAAAAATGTATGGAGCTGTCTTGACTGTTTATGGATCCATGAAGATAAAACAGTGGAGTGCATATTACCTAAACTTCAAAAAATTCTTAAAGAAACAGATGACCTTAAAAATAAAAAGAAAGAACTATTAAAATTAAGAAGAGAATGTATACACACCACATATAATGAATGATGAAAATTATAATATTAGTCCATTTTTTACCTAAATTTTTCATGCATAGTAATTTGGGTCATTAAATTTTCAGTATTAGTACACTCTTCTAGTATTTGACTGATGATAGGTTTTCATAAAATTGAAAAAGTTTTTATCTTAATATATTCTAATCTTATTACCTAGATTTGGAGGATGAAAGGTGTCGAAAAGTGTTAAGGATATCTTGATCGAAATGAAGAACATGTCCGAGCTGATGGTTGATCTGGCCTACTCCGCCCTGCTTTTTAATAGCAAAGATGCGGCTGAAGAAGTTTTAAAACTAGAAAATAAGGTTAATCGACTTAACTATGAGATAAAAAAGGAATCTCTCCTTGCAGCAAGGTCTGTTGAAGACGCTGAAAAATTAACCGCCCTTCTCGAGGTTGGTGAAGCTGCAGAAAGTATTGCTAATTCTGCCAAGGACATAGCCGATCTGGTTTTAAAAGGGATTAAGCCACATCCTGTTTTTAAAATGGTTATGGAAGAGTCAGAAGAAATAATAGTTAGAGTCACTATAAATAAAGGTTCAGAACTATCAGATAATTCTTTGGGAGCACTTCTTCTTGCCACAAGGACTGGTATGAGAGTAATTGCAATAAGAAGAAATGAATCTTGGATTTATGGACCAGACAGAAATACAATTCTATGCAGTAAAGACACACTTATTGCCAAGGGAAACGAAGTTGGCGCGGATCTGTTAAGGAAATTAGCCAAAAATGAGATTAAAATGGACGATCTTTAGAAAAGTTTGACGGGGTGTATGATTTATGATAGCTGGTGATCCAAGTGACGAATCTAGATCAACTTTTTATGAAGATCAGGAAGTTCATAGAAAATATACCACTAATTCTAGTCGAAGTTGTTATAGTAATCTCTAAAAGCGCTATCAAATTATTTTATGCACCATTTTCAGCATTAAACAAACTTTCATTATTTTGCGCTGATGTAAAACGAGTTTTAGGTGAAAGTTTTATTGCTATACTTATCAATATTTAGGAGGAATACTGGCTGGCTTGTTTTTAAGTATGATGACCTCGCAGCTGGAGGCATTTCCGGGATTACTTGTTTTAATTCCTGGCGCAATAGGTATGAGGGGTAACCTATTTGGAGCATTAGGGTCTGTTTAAATTCTAATCTACATATTGGCACTTTATCCCCTGAACTTAAAAGGTCAAGAATATTAAGTGAAAATATTGCTTCTATTATTATTTTAACCATTATGATGTCGATTTTCTTGGCTTTTATGGCTAAAGGATTCAGCGTTCTAATGGGATTCGAAAGCATGAGTATAATGGATTTTACAATTATCTCCGTTTTTGGGAGTATTCTCTTAGATAATACTCCTTTCTTCCACAGCTTTAATTTCTCTTAAAAGCTATGAAAATGATTGGGATCCAAATAATATAGTAATCCCTATATCAACAAGACTCACATATCCACTGGCCACAAACAGCTTGGTTCTAGTGATAATGTTAATACTAAATTGAATATAACATAAAAAAATAATTTTTTTAAAAAGATACTAAATCCAAGCTTTTAAAATAAAATTACAAGGTATGGGATTTAAATATTCAATACTCACCATTTCCATGGGATTACCTTTAGGTAAACTTACTAAATAAATCATGAACGGATTTTGATTACTTGAAATCTTCACATGCAACCATAAAGTTGCATTTTCATCTTGTCCCAGAACTTCCTGTATCCTATCAGTTACACATCTTGGTTTGGAATCAAATCTATTCCCCTTATTGGAAATTTTTTCATTCCTATCAATAATCCATTCTACAGTGTTAATATTGCCAAGTGGTTCAGTAAAAACATAAAAATCACTTGAATCTAATTCTTTTTTAGATAATGTGAAATGTTTACAAATCCAAAACGGATTTTGTCCTTTTTTTGGATTTTCATGTTTATATGTTCCATTTAAATCATTATGGGGACATTTTTCATAATTTAAATTTTTTGCACCGGTATTTGCTGAATTAATGTTGTTCCCAATGTTTATAACAACTTTTGAGTCAATATAATTTGTTAAAATGGTTCTATTTATAATAAATGTATCTGGAGATTGTTCATCTATTTCATCTTCGTGTATTATCAAGGGCTTAAATTTTGAATCTAATGGAATTATGATCATAGTAGAATGCATGATATCTGGCAAAATTTTTCCATAAATAAGTTCCTCATAATGATTTTGTAATTTTGATATTTTTTTAATGGATAGGGTGTTAGGGACAGTTTTACCTGTTACATTATCATATTGTGCAAGTCCAGGGCTTATATCCACGTTAGGATCACATTCTTCCCAGTTTTCTGGGGTTCCTGGCGTTTCAATTAAAACATCAGCAGCATCCTCTACAATCCTTTCCATCGATGAACTATAGCTAAATTCCTGTATTTTATAACTTATCAGATCCATAGAATCTGCTGATATTCCCATTATGACGACAATTATTATCAAACCAAGCATAACATCTATTGAGAAGACTTGACAATCCTCATCTCTAATTAATCTTTTCATTTTAATTCTCTAATAATTCTTTATACCATATTTAGAACGATGTCCATTGTCTAAATAGATATTATAATATTTTAAAGTATCTTGGTGATAGTGAAGTCCCATTCCACAAAACACGGTTTCATTGAAAATCACATGATCAACTGAACAGGGAGCAAGTGTCAAAGTTGAATTAGATATTGGAGAAGAAATTATAAAGGTTTCTAAACCATAATGTGGACACACACCTTTACCTTCCATCCTGCACAAATAACAAGCACCGTCATTGCTTTCGTGATAATATCCATTATCTATACAATTTTTCAGAGTTAAAAAATTTTCATGAGTAATGTAGGGATGGTAAGGACACCTTTTTATCAAATAAGGCGAGGTGGCGTTAATATAAACGAAAAAATTGATTATATTTTTCTTATTTAAAAGGTTGAATAGACAAGAATTGTAATTTATCCTATCATCAACTATATCTAGCCTTCCATATCCTCTACATTTTATAAAAGGTAGACAATCCGGCAGTCCTTCAAGGGACACATTTTGACTCACATTTTCGTTATGGCTCACACCATTTTTTGAAACCTGTATAGTAGAATTAACTTGTATTATAAATGGGTCATTACCATTGTCCACCGAACGGATAGTGCAATTGATATTAACTCCGTCACTGTACTCATAATTTGTTATAAGTTGATTGATTTTTAACTGTAACTGGTCTTTGATTGTTTTTCTGCTGTCCTTGACTGCTCCATTATCAATTATTTTCAGGGCCGTTTCATTGATGATTTCCTTTGATATTAATTGAATATTATTTTTTAAATCATTAGCCACATAAAATACATTTTTGGACTGAACAGTCAAACTTGAAGTTTCAATTCCAGCATTATTTACGTCTAAAAGTACAAAAACTAATAATATGGCTGGAATGATGAGTAAAAACGATAATGAACTAATAATATAACCTTTTTCATCCATATAACTCACCTTAAAAATGCATCAATAATTTGTAATACTTATTAATTAATTATTATTATATTAATACTTTTTGCTTTGGTTAACATAAATAAGTATGACTATCATTAAATTTATTAATAATAAAATCAGATTCCTGCTTATCCATCTTAGATCATTTCCACTCTCCTGCCTGGTTCCGTTTAGATCAGAAATCATAAAACCAAAGGATTTAATTACCATAATTTCCAAGAATAAAATGACTAAATAATTTTTTAAAAAATCAAATTAGGCACTATTTTAGAGTTGATTGATTTTAAAATCAGTTTAATCATTAAATCAACTTTTAAACAATCGGTTAACTAATTTAAAGTAAAAAAATTTATTTAAATATTACTTGGAGGATTTAAATGACAGAAACTGTAAGAGCATGGCGTCACATCCCGCAACGATATAATCTTATAGGCTCAAAATGTTTACAATGTGGAAAGGTATTTTTTCCCAAAAGGATATTATGCCCGGAGTGCAGAAGAAAAGGAAAATTAGAAGATATCAATCTCACTGGGAAGGGGAAAATTTTAACATATTCAGTTATAGAAACCCCTACTGACGAATTTAAAAATATAGCACCTTATGTAGTTGCAATCGTCGAATTAGATGAAGGTGCTAAAATCACAACCCAAATTGTGGATTGTGACATAGAAAAAGTTGAAATAGGAAAAGAAGTAGAAATGGTATTTAGAAAAATTAGAGAAGCAGGCGACGACGGAGTGATATCATATGGTTTCAAATTCAGAATTAAAGACGAGTAAAATAGGAGTTCTGCTGGTGGGGCATGGAAGTCGATTACCCTACGGTAAAGAGGTAGTAACTAATTTGGCCCAGATGTACAGAGAAAACGAAGATTATTTGGTTGAAGTAGGATTTATGGAGATGACTAAACCCACTATACCCTCAGCCATCAACAAACTTGCTAAAAACGGTGTAGAAAAGATAATTGTAACTCCTGTATTTTTAGCCCACGGAGTTCACACTAAACATGACATTCCACACATATTGGGATTAGATAATGGCCATGAGCACTCACATAAGCATAGCCACCGCCATGATGAAGAAGAGGAAGAAATAGAATTTGGTGGCGAAATTATTTATACAGAGCCACTGGGATCTGATCCAAGAATTGTGGATATTATAAAGGATAGAGTGAATAAATCACTCTAGCACCATTTTTTTATTAATCTTAATATATTAAAGGGTTTATCATGCCCTCTAAAGTTCTTTCTGATTTAGGTGAAAAAAAATTAATTCAACGGATTTTGAAAAAAACTAAAAATTTAGAATATAATTCTCTTTTTTTAAACGAAAAATCCATTGATAGTTTTAGTGACGATGCTGCATTACTCGATTTTGGAGAATATTATCTTGTGGTAACATCTGACATGTTATTTGGATCTAAACATTTCCCTCAACAAATGACACCCTTTCAAATGGGGAAAAAATTAGTAACAGTTAATGTCAGCGACATTGCTGCTATGGGAGCAAAGCCAATTGGAATTATAGTTTCCATGGGCTTACCTGGTGATATGAAAGTTGCAGATTTTGATTCGATTATTGATGGCATACTTATGGCTTGTTCTAGTTATGATATGTCTTTAATTGGTGGTGATACCAACGAATCAGATGAAATCACTCTTTCAGGAACTTGCATTGGAATTGTAGGGAAAGAAAATGTATTAACAAAGGGTGGAGCCAACGCAGGGGATGTGGTGGCTTTAACTGGTTCCATTGGTCTGGCCGCTGCAGGATTTGAATTTTTATTTAATGATTCTGGAAAAATAGAAATTAGCAAGGATTTTCAAGAAAAAATAATTAAACATGCATTAGATCCTGGAGCTCCTCTAAAAAAGGCTATGGAATTATCTAAATCCAAATATGTGACTTCTGCTACAGATATTACTGATGGATTGATTAGTGAAATTGGTGAGTTAGTCACATCGTCCTCAAAAAATATTGGGATAACAATTTACCAGGATTTACTACCTATACCTTCAGAGGTTTTTGATTTAGCTCGTATTTTAGATAAAGATCCTTTAGAAATGGCTTTATACTATGGGGAAGATTTTGAACTTCTCCTTACAATAGAAAATGAAAAATTTGAAGATTTATCTGAAAAGATTTCTTTACATAAAATTGGTGAAGTTACTTCATTTGGTGAAATAAAAATAGTGTATAAAGATGGAAAAACAAATATTATTACACCTAGGGGATATGAACATCTGAGTGGTAGCCATGAAAAAAGAGGCAATACTATATGATAAACTTGACGGCAATGTAAATTGCCATGTATGTGCAAGAACTTGTGTTATAACACCGGGAAAACTAGGATTTTGCCAGACCAGAAAGAACGATGAAGGAAAACTTAATACTTTAATTTATGCTGCAGTATCTTCATTGGCAGTCGACCCTATCGAAAAGAAACCATTGTTCAACTTTTATCCTGGAACAGATGTGCTATCACTAGGAACAGTAGGGTGTAACTTCCGCTGCCGTTACTGTCAGAATTGGACCATATCCCAGGCAACAATAGATGAAAGTTCCCTGCGTGAACTTCCTCCAGAACAAGCAGTAGATCTTTGTAAACAATATAATTGTAAGTCCATAGCATGGACTTATAACGAACCAACAATCTGGCTGGAATATACCTATGATTCTGCAAAACTGGCCAAAAAGGAAGGTATTAAAACAATTTATGTCACCAATGGTTACATGACTGAAGACTCTTTTGAATTAATGGCCCCTTATCTTGACGCAGCCAACATCGACTTAAAAGGTATGGATGATAAATTTTATCATGATCTCTGCAGTGCACATCTAGAACCTGTTTTAGAAACTATTAAACGCATGTATGATAAAAAAATTCATATAGAAATTACTAATCTACTAATACCCGGCTATAATGATTCTGAAGAACATGTAACAGATTTAGTTAAATTTATGGTTGAAGAAGTGGGTATAGAAGTTCCATTACATTTCTCCAGATTTTTCCCCCACTATCAAATGCAAGATGTCCCTCCCACACCGATAGACTCCATGGAAAGGGCATATAAAATTGCTAAAGACGCAGGATTGCGCTATGTTTATATGGGTAATGTTAGTGGAACTGATAAAGAGAACACTTACTGTTATCAGTGTGGTGAACTTTTAGTTGAAAGAAACGGTTTTCAAGTTAACAAAAATAATATTAAAGACAATAAATGCATGAAATGTGGAGCTAAAATCGATGTTTTAATTTAATTATTAAAAATAATTAAAAAAGTGTTGTTATTTTTAATAAAGAAATAGAAAAGTTTTATTCAGTTAAACTAACCCTTTTAAATTTATTTTTCTTATCTAAAGGCTTGGTGGCATCCACACCTACCTTGGTAGTGGTACCATCAGGCAGGGCGCAAGGATCAAGTGATGATCCACGGGCTTTAGGAACTATAACTATGTCATCATCACCTTTGACTCTTGTTGCTATCGCATACTCAACATCTTCAGGATCAAATATATCAATATCTTCATCTACAACAACAACATGTTTAAGGGAAGGATGAGCAGCTAAAGCTGCCATAATAACGTTTTTTCCATCTCCTTGGGTCTGTTTATGAATGGATACAACCGCATGCAACCAACAACATCCGCCTTCAGTTAAAACAACATTTTTCACAGTGGGTAATGTGTTCAAGACAGCATTGTAAATTCTAGGTTCCTGGGGCAAACCTTGTAATAGTCTATGTTCAAAACCTGCCGGTAAAATAGCATGATAAATTGGATTCTCTTTTAAATGCATTTTTTTAAGTTTGATCACGGGTTCGTCCCTAATAACATCATAAGTATCGGTTAAATCAACAAAAGGTCCTTCTTTTGCTCTTTCATGAGGTATCAACTGGCCTTCCAATAGTATTTCACAGTCAGGAACTTCCAGGTCCACAGTTTCACATTTAATTAGTTTCATTTCTCCCTTATGGAAGTGATTAGCCACTTCCATTTCATCAGCATTATACGGAATGGAAGTAGTTGTTGCCAGTAGGGTTGCAGGATGGATCCCTATTGCAATAGCTATATCCAATGGTTTTTTTAGCTCTTCAGCACGTTTATAATAAGTGTATAAATGGCGGGGAACAATACGCACCGTAAGTTTGTCTTTTCCCAGTACTAACATCCGGTGTATTGACGCGTTTCTTATACCAGAATCCGGATCTTTAGCTATAATAACTCCTGCAGTTATATATGCTCCACCATCCTTTTGATAGTGATATAAAATGGGTAGTTTGTACAAATCAGCATTTTTTGATAATTGAAAATTATCAGCCACTGATTCTATTTTGGATATAGGGATGGGATTTTCCATGGCTTCCATGATCTTAAAAGTTATTTGGGATACTTCACAGGATAGAGCTCGGGCAATTTTCTTGCGGGTGTTGCATATGCCGGATATAACCTTTATTGGGGATTCTTTTATATTTTCTAATAAAACCAAGTCTTTAGGATGGTTTCTTAAAGTTTTAGCAGCTTCAAATTTTGTAGATAATTCTTCATCTACTTTTATTACTTCAAATTCAGCTTCAAGTGTTTTTAAAAAATTTTTCATTGCTTCACCTTCTTTTTAGAGGGTAGTGGCGATAAATAATGTTATTAATATTATAAAAACTCCAATTAGCAGATAATTAGCAGGACATCTGCAATTACTATTCTGACATGATTTCTTATTTTTGCCTAAATTTTGACCATTTCTTTTTATGTCGGACATTTATATCTTCTCTTTGAGTATTGACAATTTTTGTTGAAAGATAATATTGAATAACTTACAATAATTAAATTATATGCTTTTTTAAATGAAATATTTTATCTTTAATTTCATTATTTTCCAGCGCTAACATTTCAGCTGCAAGCAATGCGGCATTTCCTCCGTTTCCTATTCCCACAGTTGCAACTGGCACTCCTGGCGGCATATTAATCATAGATAACAAGGCATCTAATCCACCTAATTGTACAGGGCACGGCACCCCTATAACTGGCTTATCAGAGTGGGCCACAATTGCTCCAGTTACATGTGCAGATAAACCAGAGATTGCTATAAATGCCTTTACATTTTCTACCCGGTCTAAATAATTTTCAAATCTATTTGGATATCTTATAGGGGATATAATGTTCATATCATATGAAATTCCAACTTTTTCCAGAAAATTTGTGGTTTTTTTGGCTATTTTCATATCTGAATAACTTCCAGGAATCACAGCTATTTGTGGATCATCCATACTCTTAATATTGTCATTATAAGATGATTTTTTAGGGTTATTATTCTCATTATTTTTTGAACCAATTTTTCTGGGCGTATAATAACGTCCATCTACATTTTTTAAGAGTTCTTTTTCATCTTTTTGTACTTTTTCAAAGAATTCATCACGCATCTTTGATACTTTAACTCTAACTGTTTCATCATACATACCAATTATTTGACATGCGAGAATGGCCCCGTTTTCGCCCCGGTCAATACCTACTGTAGCTACCGGAGCACCAAAAGGCATCTGTGCATTTGCAAAAAGGGCATCCATTCCACCTATTTTCACATCTACAGGCACTCCAACAACTGGTTTATATGTATTGGCAGCCATTATACCGGATAAATGTGCTGAAAGTCCGGCAATACCTAAAAATACATCTACACCTTTATTTGTACCTTCTACGACAATTTGCTTTACTTTATCATGGGTTCTATGGGCTGATGCAACCCTGATATCGTAGCCTACTCCAATTTTTTCCAAAACATTTATGGCTTTCTGCGCAATATTAAAATCAGATGAACTTCCCAGTAAAATCATAACTTTGGTATTCATTTTACACCTTCAATTATTCTTATAATAGTTATGATAAAAACTTGATAAATAGTTTTTTTAAAAAATATTATATAGCCTATTATTTAATTAAGTTGATACCAACATTAAAAAAACTTCGAGGTGCACATATTGGCATGGATCATTGTAATTTTTTTATTGCTCATATTAACTGTCAATAAACAGCAAAATAATAGTAATTTTAAAATATCAGTCGTAATACCTGCTTATAATGAGGCAGGAACTGTTGAACATGTGGTTAAAGTAGTTAAATCCTTAAATTACATCCTGGAAGTAATTGTTGTAGATGATGGTTCCGAGGATGAAACAGCTAAAATAGCAGAAGAAGCTGGAGCCACTGTAATTAAACATGATGCAAATAAAGGAAAAGGTTCTGCCCTTAAAACAGGGTTTAAGTATTCTAGAGGGGATGTTGTAGCTTTCATTGACGCAGATCTTCATCACCTGACTTCTAAACAAGTTGAAAGTATAATAATGCCTATTATTGAAGGAAAAGCAGATGTTACTAAAACTAAATTTAAAAGAGAGGCAGGAAGAGTAACTGAATTAACTGCTAAACCTTTATTAAACTTCTTTTTTCCAGAAATCAAATTTGATCAACCATTAAGCGGACAGTTTGCAGCAAAAAGAAATTTTCTAAATAACATTAAGTTTGAAGAAGACTACGGAGTTGACGTGGGGATAGTTCTGGACGCCGATGTGATGGGAATAAAAATTAAAGAAGTAGACATTGGAAAAATTGACCATAATTTATCTTCACTTAAAGAATTAAATTTAGTGGCTACAGAAGTGGTCAGAACCATAATGGATCGGGCCATGGAGTATGGTAGAGTTACCATGATGGATGCCTTAGGCAAATTTATACGAATGGGCATTTTGGGCTTATCTCTAGCTACATTAGGTTTGTTTTCTTTATTTTTTGTGAGATTTGTTCCTCCATTACTGGGAATTGCAATAACAGTAATTGGATTGTTAATGGCCGGTTATTACATTATAAAACTTATTAGAAGATCTTTAGTTGTAATATCTAAATCCAGTGGCCGGGCCCGATCAACAAAATCATTTTTATACATGCATTTCCCAATACTGGTGTCAGGATTGATATTAATACTGATGCTAACTTCGTTTTTAGGAGCTGTACATGTGGACGAGGGGAAAATATCCATTGAACCTACATCAAGAAATCTAATAATATGGAAACAACCATCTGAAAACAAAACATTTGATGTTAGAGGGCCTTACACTGTTGATAGTGCATTAGAAGATGAATACAATATGCTAAGAGTACCTAAAGGTGCAGTTGACACGTTGGGACTAAATTATAATGATTCGATTTACATAAAAGATGTCAAATATAATATCACTCAAACAAGGCCAGGAGAAGATAATATAATCCGCGTACCTGCAGATGCCAGATCAGTTCTAGGTATAGCAGTAGGAGATGTTATCCCTGATAGTAACATTAGAAATGTTTTTAAAAATCTTTACGCTGAAAAAGCCCTAAATATAAACGGAACAATTAAAAATAATCTTACCATAAATGAAGGTATTTTTCTTAAAACCGATAGTAAAAGTGGAAGATTAATAAATATTTATGTGGACGATAAAAAAGTATCAAGTAGTTCAGGCGTATTTAAGAATGGTAAGTATGGTGTTTACATAAACGGTGTGTTAATGAGGACTATTCAAGTTAACGACATTAACAGAGATTATTATTTATACTGGGGTTCGCATGTGATAAAAATTGAAATTTCCAATAAAGTTAACACGGATATGGAATTTGCTCCTTATGGTGATGGTAGATTTTTAAATTTTATTTTTAATTATTAAAAATTTAAAAAAAAGAATTGATTATTGTTTATTCATCGTAAACTTTAACAGCTTCTTTTAAATCATCATAGAGTCCCAACGCCGCCAAAGCTCCTATCTTGCCTTGTGATCCAGTTACTTCTACCAACTGGATGCCCAGATCCTTTGCCATCTTTTCAGCTTCTTCCACAGTTATCATGGATTTTTTAGCTGCATCAGAGTATTCTCTCAGTTTTTCAGGAATTTTGATACCATCCAGTATGGCCATTGATGTTTTATTAGAAAGTGTACTCTTTTTTAAAAGTTCAGCAGTTTTTTCTATTAAATTATCTCTTTGCCCAGGCTTTACAGCAAACACCAATGCAATAGCTACACAATTCTGTGTTTTGTTAGGATTATGGGGATAAAGTTGCACTATTATATGATCAAGGTATTCAAAACCCATTTGGCTTAATTCAACACCTACATTGTTGGCCAGAGTCCATGTGGCTCCTTCTTCCTTAGTGTCAGTATCATCGATTCCAATTACAACTTTTTCCATTAAAGGAGTTATGACTGCTGCTTTTCCAAGTTTAGAACCCCCACCTACATCATAGAGTTCTACTCTTTTAACACCTTCTGCCATTCCTCGACACATTGCAGCACCTACACCAGCCCCTGCCAGGCCGGCGTGAACAACTTTCACTTCATTATTTTCAACTGAAATTTCTTCAATTCCCGCAGCAGAAAAGCTTGGTTTCAATTTCAAATCGGTTTTTCCTTTTTTTACAAGGAAAACATGCTTATTACCATCTCTTTTTGATTTTAATACCAAATCACTGGATCTTTTATATTGGTAAACCACCCATTCTGAGCCTCCAATACATGGATGGATTTCCACAATTTCTACAAGGTCATCATCAACCATGGTAATTACTTTATGGTATGGAGCGATCCAAGGGTCTTTAAATTTATTTTTCAAATCTTTAGGCGTTAAAATTTCCATTGATATCCACCTTTAGTATATCTTAATAATTGGAAAATTCTGATCAATAATTTATTAACAAACAACCCTTTCTATCTTATTACTATTTAATCTTAATCTTAGATATATAAGTTATATCAGATCTACTCTTATTAATATAATTTAAAACTTTAAAAGATTTTTTAATGGCATTAAACCTTTAATTTTTAGGTATATCTCTAAAAAAGTAATTAAAATCATTTATTTTTTTTTAAATTATCTATTACTTTCTATAAGTAGTCAGCATTATATAATTCACATTGCAGTGTTATGAAAAGAGGAGTAATGAAAGAGTTTTACTCACCGATCCGACGGGGCAGTATTGAATTAACAAAAAAAGTAATTTAAATAAAGTTGATGTGTAAATATTTTAATTTGAATAAATAAGGAAAAATTAACTCCAATACAAACTATTTAAAAAAAATTTAAAATGAGAAAGATTAAAAGTAGTATAAATTTATTTTAACCTTTCCACCATCTTAACTGCTGCTTCCACAGCTCTTTTAGCGTATTCAACCCTTTGATGAGCTTCTAATCTGGTCATACCTGGTCCGGATATTCCAAGAGATACTGGTTTGTCATATTCCAGTGCTAGATCAGCTATCTTACGGGAAGCATGTTGAACCACAATCTCATCGTGGGATGTTGAACCTTCTATGACTGCACCCAGTGTAATAACCGCATCAACATTATCTTCTTCCAGAAGTTTTTTAATTGCTAAAGGCATATCAAAAACGCCAGGTACAGTAATAACCTCAGTTATTTCTGAGTCTAAAAATTTGGCATGTTCTTTTGCCAATTCTAACATCATATGTGTTATATCATAATTGAATTCTGCCACTACGGCCCCTATTTTAATTTTTGCCATTTAATAACCTCCAAATAGCCTTACTTTTTTAAACTAATAAAGCTCCAAGTAGACTTGCAACCATCAAAAATATCATTACAAGTGCAATAATTTGATATTTATTCATTTTTTATCTCCAAACGATTCTGAAACCTTTTTTACCACATCAGCTAATATTTGAATTTCTTCTTTATTATTATAATAATGCAATGATGTCCTAACTGTTCCGCCCAACTTGTAAGCTCCAATGTGTCTCATAGCAGGTATTGCACAGTGATGACCACTTCTTACACATATATTTTGAAATTCATCTAATATCTTAGCCACATCATGTGAATTAATATTATTAATGTTGAAGGAAACGATACCATAAATATTTTCTGGATCACCATAACAGATGGTATTTTTTATACTTGAAATTTCTTCAAACATTATTTTTGTAAGTTTATTGCCGTGTTTTTCGATCTTATTTATCCCTATTTTATCAATATATTTTACAGCTGCTTCCAGTCCAATGATACCAGCAATATTCTGTGTACCTCCCTCAAATCGGGCCGGTGATGAATCAAGAGTAAAACTATCTTCAGTAACATCTAAGATCGTACCACCACCCAGATTCATGGGAAAAATATTATCTGCCTTTTCCTGGTCGCAATATAAAAATCCAGTTCCTACAGGACCTAAAAATCCTTTATGTCCGGGAAATACCACAAAATCTGCATTAATCTGCTTTAAATCAAGTTTTACATGTCCTCCGGACTGAGCCGCATCTAACATGTATAGTGAATTGTTGTCATAGGCAATTTTCCCAATTTCATCAATTGGCTGGACCGAACCTATGGAATTAGAAATATGTGTTACAGTAATGAGTTTAGTGGTTTTGTCTACAGCTTTTTCAACATCAGCAGGATTTACCACTCCAAATTCATCAGCTTTTATAATCTTTACATTAATTCCCCTTTTTTTAAGGTTGAGCCAGGGAACTAAATTTGAGTGGTGTTCTATATTAGGAACTATTATAGAATCTCCTTTTTTAAAATCAAGGCCGTTAGCAACTAAATTTATGGCTTCGGTAGTATTTTTAGTGAAGATTATTTCTTCTTCCAGACATCCTAAAAATTCGGCAATTGTTAGTCGGGCTTTGTCGAACTTTTCTGAAGCATTAACTGCTAATTTATAGGCCCCCCTACCTGTATTAGAATTATAATTATAAAAATAATCACAGATAGCATCTATTACTGGTTTAGGGGTAGGTGTTGTACTTGCAGCATCTAGATAAATAACATCTTTTAGTAAGGGGATATCAGCTCTTACATCGTCAGGTTTCATAAAGATTCCTTCACTACTATTAATAATGCAATAAAAAAAATTAAATCAATTTTAATTTTCTAGTTTTTTTCTAACTTCCCGAGCCATTTCCATGGTGGAAGCGTTACCTCTTAAGTCTTGGGTAACAACTTTACCTTCTTTTAGAACTTCAATAAGCGCATTTTCAAATCTTCGAGCTTCTTCATGTTCTTCCAAGTAATCTAACATTAAAACTGCAGATAACATCATAGCCGCAGGGTTAGCAGTTCCTTTTCCAGCGTGGCTCGGTGCAGATCCGTGAACTGGCTCGAATAATCCATGCTTTTCACCTATATTGGCCGAGGGTATTAAACCTAAACCTCCAACCAGGCCGGCTCCTTCATCTGATAAAATATCACCAAAGAGATTGGTGGTTACAATAACGTCAAACATTTGGGGACGAGTTATAAAGAACATGGCAGTTGCATCTACGTATCTATCATCAGTTTCCATTTCCGGATATTTCTTTGCAACCTCATAGAATGTATCTCTAAAGAGGCCGTCAGTCTTTTTTAGAACATTGGCCTTATGAACAGCAGTTACTTTACTTCGACCGGTCTTTTTAGCGTATTCAAATCCAAATTTACATATCCTTTCTGATGCTTTTTTAGTTACAACCCTTAAAGCAGTGGCTCCTTCGTTTGTGTATTCTTCTCGACCAATATACATCCCTTCCGTGTTTTCTCTTACAATTACAAAGTCTAAATCGTCATATACACATTTAGTTCCAGGGTATGATTTGACTGGCCTTAAATTTACGTATAAATCTAGTTCTTGCCGCATTTTCACAATAACATCTGCAGCTGATTCACCTGCAGCACCAAATAAACAGGCTTTGGACGCCTTTACTATATCTACGGTTTCTTGGGGGAGGGGCACTCCACTAATTTCTGCGTATTCATCTCCAGCATCAGCAAAGGTATAATCAAATTCAACATTTATTGCTTCTAAAACGTGTAAAGTAGCTTCCATCACTTCTTTACCTATTCCATCTCCAGGTATAACTGCTATTTTATACATATAAACACCTACAAGCTCCTATTCATTGTTTAAATTTTTATTATTCTATTTTATTATATTTCATCCATTTTTTCTTTTAAGTAGGGGATAAGTCCACCTTTATCCAGTATTTCAACCATAAATTTAGGTAAATTTGTTATTTTATATTTTTTAGATGTTGTGAGATTTTTTAAAATTCCTTTCTCTGGGTCGACTTCTATTTTATCGCCAGTGGAAACATTTTGGGAAATATTTTTGGATTCAAATAGGGGAAGACCAACATTTATTGAATTTCTATAAAAAATACGTGCAAATGATTCAGCTACAACAGCAGATATTCCTGCACCTTTAATTGCTATAGGTGCGTGTTCTCTAGATGAACCACATCCAAAATTTTTGCCTCCTACTATTATGTCTCCTTTTTCTACTTTATTAGAAAATTCAGGGTCAAGACCTTCCATTACGTGGCATGCAAGATCTTTTTCATCTCTTAAAACCAGATATCTTCCAGGTATTATGATATCTGTGTCAATGTCATCTCCAAATTTCCAAACCTTTCCTTTCATAACTATTCCTTCTTTTCAAATTTTATTTTAAATTGTGTGGATCGGTAATTTTACCTTTGATTGCTGATGATGCTGCAACTGCAGCTGAACTCAGGTATACTTCTGCTTCTGCACTTCCTTGCCTTCCTTTAAAGTTCCGGTTGGATGTGGAAAGACTAATCTCGCCAGGGCCTAGAAGCCCTACATGCCCTCCTAGGCATGGGCCACAACATGGATTACAAACAAGGGCGCCAGCATCTACAAATGTTCCTATGAGTCCTTCATCAAGGGCTTTGCGGTAGATTTCTCTGGAGGCAGGTATAACCAGCATTCGGATACTATTTGAAATGGTATGTCCTTTAATGATTTTTGCAGCGTCTCTTAAATCATTCAGACGCCCGTTGGTGCAAGAACCTAGAAAGACCTGATCTATTTCTGTTCCTTCAACTTCTGAGATTGGTTTTACATTATCCACATTGTGTGGACATGCAATTTGTGGTTCTAAATCATTTACTTTAACGTCCATTATTTCAAGGGAAGTTGCATCCGCATCTGTTTTCATTATTTCATAGGGTTTGGTGGTCCGATTTTTTATATATTCTATTGTTTTTTTGTCCGGTTCCACCAGACCAGTTTTTCCTCCCATTTCAATGGCCATGTTGCAGAGAACCATTCGGTCAGATACAGACATCTCTTTAACTGTTTCACCGCCAAATTCACAAGCCATGTAAGTTGCTCCATCAGCACCTATTCTTCCTATAATATTTAATACCACGTCTTTAGCATAGACATAATCAGGCAGTTGACCATTTATGTTGAATTTAATGGTTTTTGGTACTTTAAACCATAATTTGCCTGTTGAAAAGACCATAGCCATGTCAGTTGAACCAATACCAGTTGAAAATGCACCTAAAGCTCCATGAGTACAAGTATGTGAATCTGTACCAACTACAACCTCTCCCGGAACTATATGTCCTTTTTCAGGTAGTATTTGATGACAGACTCCTTCATTAACATCATAAAAATTCTTTATTTTTTGGTTTTCCACAAATTTTCTCATTATTATATGGTTGTTTGCTGCTTCAATAGAGTCTGCTGGTACTTGATGATCAAATATTACCACGATTTTTTCAGGATCCCATACTTCAGGAGTTCCAATTTTCTCAAAAGATTCTACTGATAATGGTCCAGTTAAGTCATGGGTCATAGCCACATCAATATTTGCCATTACTATTTCTCCAGCTTCTGCTTCTTTTTCTCCAGCTGCTTTTGCCAGTATCTTTTCTGCCATTGTCATAGACATTCTTGGTCCTCCATTTATAAATTTTAATTTTTATTTATTGAATAAGTATTGTAAAGTCGGTTTCATATAACTTAAGAAGTGATTCATACTTTAAAGATGATTTTGATAATCAATTTTATCATTTATTAAAAACTCGTGATTTTAAATCTTTTTATACAAAAATTGATTCAAATAATAGTTTAAGTAACGACATATAAATAGGTTATTAGCTAATCTATAACATAAGTAATAATAATAATATATATAAGTAATATTAATCAATATTAAAATTAATTTATAGCATTTTTTAATATAATAGTGGAGAGAACTTTTATTGAGGGAAGTAAATGAAAGACGAAATATTGCAGGAGTACCAAAAAATAGCAGATAAAATTTCAGAGGAGGAATTTTTGAAGCGAATGGATAATATGAAAAAAGAATATGAAGACGTAAGCTTCATGAATGAACTTGACCTGGCCCGTATGATTGTAGGTGAACATATAAACGAAAAAAACAAGCCCCTCTCTGAAGAAAATGCATCATTTAAGATTGCTGATTTAGAAACTGGAAAAAGTAGGATTAGTATTATAGGACGTGTTATGCACATATCCAATGCTAAAAAATTTACTAAAAGAAATGGAAAAGAAGGAAAAGTGTTAAATATCATATTGGCTGATGATACTGGGGAAATAAGGACTGTATTTTGGACTGAAAATATAAAAATGGTTAAAAAGATCAGTGAAGGAGATATAGCTAAAATAAATAATGTGGAAGTAAAAGATGGTTATAGGAGTAAAGAAGTTCACTTAAACCCTCGTTCAACAATCAAAAAGTTATCTGAAAAAGATTATAAAGATTTTCCCAAATATGATGAGGAAATAACTAATATAACGGATATTAAAGAAGACATGCAGGTAAATATTATAGCTAGAATAATTAGAATACCCCGAATCAGAAAATTCGATAGAAATGGCGGTGAAGGAAAAGTATTATCTCTTGAACTTGAAGATGAAACTGGCACAATCTCTTACACCTTATGGAACAATGATGTGGGTTTAATTGCTGATTTAAAACTGGAAGAAGGGGATTCTGTTAAAATACTGGGTGCACAAAGCAGAAGTAGAAATGGTGAAATCTCACTTACTCATGCATGGATTAGTAGAATTGTAAAAGGAGATTTTGATGTGCCAGAACATGAAGAAAAGGTCATTAAAATTGGAGATGCTCATGAAGAAAAAAATGTCACGGTAATGGGGGTTGTGACAAAAATACAGGATACTATAAATTTTGAACGTAGCGACGGAAGCACTGGTTCTGTAAAATCAATTGAAATAGCAGATGATACAGGTAAAATTAGAATAACGCTCTGGAATGAGGATACTGGGCTTAAAATTAACAAAGGGGATATTTTAAAGATCAATGGGGGTAATGTGGAATTTGATGAATATTCACCTACAGGTTATAGAATAAACACCAACTGGAATTCTCGTATTTCTATTAACCCTGAATCTGATGGAACTTTATTAAAACTCCTTAAAGAATATAAAAAACATCTAGAACCAATTAAAATCGGAGATTTAGATGATATTGATGAAGAAGGTGAAGAAGTAGATATAATAGGTAGAATAATCAATGTTAATGAACCTAGGGAATTTAAAAGAGATGATGGAACTGTTGGAGTGGTAAGATCTGTTGAAATAGCTGACGGGTCAGGGGTGGTTAGAACTTCATTTTGGGATGATAAAGCCAGCGCAACATTAAATATCGGGGATGAAATACGTCTTGAAAATGCTAGAACTCGTTTAGGACTTTATAATGTTGAATTAAGTATAGGGAAGACTGCTCGTGTATTGGAACCCACTGACGAGGAAGTGGAAAAGATCCCTCCTATAGCTGAACTTGAAGAAATGATATATACCACCAAAAAAATCCATCAACTAGAAGAAGATGAAAGAAACACCAGGGTACTGGCCAGAATTATTGATTTATATGAACCTAATGAATTCCAGAAAGATGATGGATCAATAGGAAAGGTTAGGTCTGCTGAAATAGCTGATGATAGTGGAGTTATCAGGGTTTCGTTATGGGATGATATGGCTGAAGTTCCTTTAAACATAGGAGATGCAATAAAAATTGAGAATCCACGAATAAACTTCCGGAATGATAATCTTGAACTCAGCGTGGGCAGAACTTCAAATTTAATTAAACTTAAAGAGAAAGAAGCAGAAAATTTACCTTCATTTAAAGATCTAGAGGAAACAATTTATAAATCAAAGAAGATTGACGAAATCGAAGAGGAAGATCGTAATATAAAAGTAAAAGGAGAGATTTCAGAGGTTTATAGTGACAGGATTTTGTATCCTATGTGTCCTAACTGTAATAAGCGGCTTGAATTAGTAGAAGAAGCTTATATATGTGATTTCTGCGGAGAAGAAATAGAAACCCCCAACTACCTCATGATAATTCCTACCAGAATAGAGGATGATACTGCAGATATCAGGGTCACCTTCTTCAGAAAACAGGCAGAAAAGTTAATTGGTTTAACTTCCGAACAAGGGCAAGAAATAATTGATAAAACTGGTGATGAAGGTTCGTTAGGAGAAAAGGCACAGGATCTGATTGGAACAGAAATAGTCATAGTTGCCGATGCTAATTTTGATGAATACAATGAAGAATTACGTCTTAACGTTAAAAAAATAGTGGAATAATATTCCACTATAATAGCTAATCTAAGTGTGAGTAATTTAACTTAAATCAGAAAATAAGGGTATTTAAATTTAAAAAAACTTTTAAAATACTTGAAACTAAAAATATAAATTGAATTAATTTATAGTATTTAATATATTTGAATATGTGTTGTATTTAGAATGAAAAAAGATCAATAGATAATTTTTATTACCAAATTATAAAGGAGATCAAAATGGTTGAACTTGAAGAATTACCTAATGTTGGTGAAAAAACTGCACAGAAACTTAGAGATGCTGGTTTTGCGGATATGATGAGGCTGGCCACGGCCACTGCAAAGGAACTTAGTGTAAAAGCAGAAATAGGCGAGGGTGTAGCTCAAAAGGTTATTGAAGCAGCTAGAAAAGCGGAACAAATTGATTTTGAAACAGCATTCGACGTTATGGAGCGCAGAAAAGACGTGGGGAGAATAACCACTGGTAGTAGTGGTTTAGATGAATTAATTGGTGGGGGAATCGAAACACAATCCATAACCGAAGTATTTGGTGAATTTGGTTCGGGTAAGAGTCAAATATCTCATGAACTTGCTGTAACTGTTCAGTTACCAGAGGAAAAAGGCGGGCTTGATGGAGAATGTGTTTTTATAGACACTGAAAATACATTCAGACCCGAAAGGATTAAACAAATTGCAGACGGACTAGAACTTGATATAGAGGAAGTATTACAGAAAATTCATATTGCAAGAGCCTTTAATTCCAGCCACCAAATATTAATGGCAGATAAAGTGAATGAGTTAATCCAGGGCGATACTAACATCCGGTTGGTAATTGTTGATTCTTTGACTGCACATTTTCGTGCGGAATACGTGGGAAGAGAGTCCCTGGCAACGAGACAGCAAAAATTGAATCAGCACTTACATACCTTACAAAACATAGCAAATACTTATAATGTAGCAGTTTTTGTAACTAACCAAGTACAAGCAAGGCCAGACGCATTTTTTGGAAGCCCAACCAAAGCTATTGGTGGTCATGTTTTAGGTCACGCTGCAACTTACAGGATCTGGCTTAAAAAAGGATTAGCTGGAAAACGTATTGCTCGATTGGTAGACAGTCCTCATTTACCCGAAGGAGAATGTGTGTTTAAAATAATAACCGAAGGTATTTCGGATTAAACATTAACCTTCAATTTTTTTTAAATATTTTAAAACGAATGAGGGAACAGATTAAACAGAATCTAATTCCCTTTTTTTCTTTCATAAAATAGGACTTTAATAATCTATTTTTGTTTTCAATGCATTTTATACCGAACAATTTAAAAAGTAGATAGAATGAATTCAGTTGAAACAATTATAACCATAATTGTAATGATAGCTATTGGCTATTTGTTACGAAAAATTGGCCTTTTAAAGTCAGAAGATTCCTTAATTTTAAATAAGATTGTAGTGAACTTGAGCATCCCTTCACTAATATTTTTAGCTATGTACACTGCAGATCTAACAAATATTCATATTTTAGCACCTATACCTTTTATCTGCATATTTCTAGGTATACTTTCAGGAGTGATTGGTTATCTACTTGCTAAGGCAAAGGGTTATTCTAGAAAAACCCGGTGGAGCATTATAACTACCTCAACCATGGTGAATTCCGGATTTCTTGGTTATCCTGTAGTTTTAAGTGTTTTTGGGACAGAGGGCCTTATAAGGGCAATTTTCTATGACATGGGTTCCATAATTCTTTTTATTAGTTTTGGCGTTTTGTTTATGCTAATTTTCACAGGAAAATCTTCAGATATAATAAAAAGAGCCCTATTATTTCCTCCGTTATGGGGAGTTTTGCTTGGCATTCTCTTTAACTTTTTAAATATTGAAATAGGGATAGCAGAAAATATAATTGATTATTTGAGCGGTGCTGCCATACCTCTTATCATGATATCTCTAGGACTATCACTTCAAGCTAGAAATATTAAGGGATATTTTGAAGCAGCATCTTATGTTAGTTTAATTAGATTGGTTTTAGCCCCAGTGTTGGCCTTATTAATTGTATATTTTTTAGGTATTGGTGGTTTGGAAAGATCAGTCATAATTGTAGAGGCGGCCATGCCTTCGGCCATGCTTAGTTTGGTATTGGCAATTAACTATGACTTGGATGTTAATGCAGCAGCAGCATGCATATTTTTAACCACAGTTTTAAGCATGATAACTATCCCGTTGATTATAATGATTTTATAAATTATACTTGAGTATTTCACCTGAAATCCGGAAAAATGGCCAAAAACAGGTTTTGGTTGCCCATAACCTTTGTATTACGTGGATGCCTTAAACTTATTATAGTATATAAACTTTGTATAAAAAAATAGATAGAAATCTTTATAAGTGTTGGTGATACACCTTACATCACTTAAGATTAGAATTCATCAACTTGTACAAGGTGATCTAATGGCAGAAAAAAATGAAGAAACTATTGAAGAACCAAAAATTGGAGTTTATGTGTGTCACTGTGGTATTAACATCGGTGGTGTAATTGATGTTGAAGCAGTAAAGGATTACGCAGCAACTCTACCTAATGTAGCTTTAGCTAAAGAATACAAATACTATTGTTCAGACCCAGGACAAGAAGAAATTCAAAAAGACATTAAAGAGCTAGGTTTAAACAGAGTAGTTGTAGCAGCATGCTCACCACGGCTTCACGAACCTACATTCAGAAGATGTGTCAGGGAAGCCGGACTCAACCCCTACCTTTTCGAGTTTGCAAATATAAGGGAGCATGATTCATGGGTGCACATGAATCAGCCTGAAGAAGCTACTGAAAAGGCAAAAGATTTAGTAAGAATGGCAGTTGCAAAATCAAGGTTATTAGAAGCTCTAGAATCAGAAACTGTGAGTGTGGATAATAAAGCCATGGTTATTGGTGGAGGGGTTGCAGGTATCCAATCAGCACTAGATTTAGCTGATATGGGATTCAAGACCTACATGGTAGAAAAAGAGCCAACCATTGGTGGAAGAATGGCTCAACTGGATAAAACCTTCCCAACTCTTGACTGTTCCATGTGTATTCTCGCACCGAAAATGGTGGACGTAGGTAAACATGAAAATATAGAACTCATGACCTATGCTGAAGTTAAAGAAGTTGACGGTTACATTGGAAATTTCAAGGTAAAAGTGGAAAAGAAACCTAGATACATAGATGAAGATTTATGTGTTGGATGCGGTTCATGTGTTGATGTATGTCCAATTGAAATGCCTAACTACTTTGACCAAGGTATTGGTATGGTAAAAGCAGCTTTCATCCCATTCCCACAAGCAGTTCCATTATGTGCAACCATCGATAAGGATTACTGTATCGAATGTAAGCTATGTGACGAGATCTGTGAAAGAGGAGCAGTAAAACACGACCAAGAACCAGAAGAAGTTGAATTAGAAGTTGGAACTATAATAGTTGCTACAGGATTCGATCCTTACAACCCAACAGAAAAATTAGAGTATGGTTACGGCAGTCACACCAATGTAGTATCTGCAATGGAGCTAGAAAGACAAATTAACGCTTCTGGACCAACAGAAGGAAAAGTTCTCAAACCATCTGACGGTGAAAAACCAAAAAGCGTTGCTTTCATTCAATGTGTAGGTTCCAGAGATGAGCAAATCGGCAAACCATACTGTTCCAGAGTATGCTGTATGTATGCAATGAAAAATGCTCAACTCATAAAAGATAAAATGCCTGATACAAATGTAGCAATTTACTACATGGATATAAGAGCATTTGGTAAAGGATTCGAAGAGTTCTATAAACGCTCACAAGAAAAGTACGGTATCAAGTTTATAAGAGGACGACCAGCAGAAGTAATGGAAAACCCAGATCTGACTTTAACCATACGTGGAGAAGACACACTTCTTGGAAAAGTCACAGAATACGACTATGATATGGTAGTATTATCTGTAGGTTTAACCCCACCAGAAGGTGCAGAAGATCTCAGACAGACCCTCGGTATATCTAAGAGTGCAGACGGATTCCTCATGGAAGCTCACCCAAAACTAAGGCCTGTTGATACCCTAACTGACGGTATATACTTAGCAGGAGTTTCACAAGGTCCTAAGGATATTCCGGACTCAGTAGCTCAAGCTTCAGGTGCAGCAGCCAGAGCAGCCATACCAATGGTTAAAGGTGAAGTGGAAATTGAGCCAATTGTAGCTGTTACTGACCTGGATGTATGTGGTGGATGTGAAGTCTGTCTTGAACTATGCCCATTCGGTGCAATAGAGAGAGAAGACGAACAAGCACACGTAAATATTGCGCTATGTAAAGGATGCGGTACATGTGTAGCTGCATGCCCATCTGGAGCAATGGATCAACAACACTTCAGAACTGGACAGATAATGGCCCAGATCGAAGCTGCATTGGATGAATCCAAATAATTAGGGGTTTTAAACCCTTAAATTATTTTTTTTTATTTTTAAATAATTACTATCTTTAATTAAATCATTTAAAATTTATTTTAGATAATTAAAACTGATATTATGATTTATTTTTTCAATTTGAATCAAATTTAACATTAAAAATTTCAATATAGTAAATTTCTAGCATATTTCCTCTAAGGAAAATTTAATTGTAGTATTTTAAAAATGATAATAATCTAGAATTGTATGGTGAAAGGGGTTTTTATGTATAGTAAATGGGGAATTGAATTAAAAGAATTACTGGATATAGAAAAGGAACCAGTAGCAATTAAATGGTCTACTAAAATACCAAGAAATATTCAGAAAGAAGAAGGCACATCAAGGTTCTGTAAAAAACTTGAAAATGCCTCTAGTGGAGATGTTTTTTATTCCACTGCTGAGGAAGAAGAATGTATGGGTGGTGCCAGATACAGTGGATTGAAAGATATTAAAGAATTTCCATCTAACATGAGAAGCGGAGCCTTCCTGGTAGGCATGGGGGTCTACAAGAACGTATCCGCCGTACAGAGGTCATGGAATGACAACAAACAGATGGAATCTGGAATATTTAAGGCCATATTATTTGCACCTTTGATGAAAGCAGAATTTGAGCCAGATGTAATCTTTATCATATGTAAAGCCAAACAGGGAATGGAAATCCTCCATGCTAATGCATACGATTCAGGAATACATGGATTGGGGGCTGATTCGGGTCCTATATGCAGTACCATGGCTGCATTACCATATTTAACCGGAAAAGTAACTTATGGGTTTGGAGATATCGGTGCAAGAAACAATACTAATCTAAACCCAGAAGATGTGATGTTAAGTATTCCTGCAGCAGATTTACTAAGAATAATTTCTAATTTAAAAGAGATGCGTACTAAAAGAATGTTCCGATCAAATTAATCCTAATTTCATTATTAAATGTTAATCAAAACTTGAAATATTTATATAAGTACTTTTTATATCATCATTTAGATTAATTAAAGATTATCAAAATTCAGTTTCATGAGGAAATATAATGTTTGAAAATGAAAAATACGCTCAAGAGATCGAAAATTTAACAAAAGAGCACCATAAATGGATGGAAAGCAGTATCAATTTAATTGCCAGTGAAAATATTACTAGCACAAGTGTAAGGGAAGCATTAGCTTCTGATCTATCCCATAGATACGCTGAAGGCTTGCCTGATGAGAGGCTCTATGAGGGCTGTGGATTCATTGACAAAATAGAAAATTTAACTATAGATCTTTCCAAAAAAATATTTAACGCCGAACATGCAAATGTACAACCTACTTCGGGTGTTGTTGCTAATTTAGCTTCATTTTTTGCTTTATCGAATTATAACGATAAAATAATGGCTTTAGAAGTTCCGGTGGGTGGCCATATAAGCCATGCAAATGTAAGCGCTGCAGGTATTCGAGGTCTCAAAGTAATTCCTCACCCATTTGATTCAACTAAAATGAATATTGATGCCGATGCCATGAAAAAGGAAATACTGAAAAATAAACCTAAAATAGTCTTACTGGGTGGTAGTTTATTCCTTTTCCCTCATCCAGTGGCCGAAGCTAGAGAAGCGGCAGATGAGGTAGGTGCTCGTGTAATGTATGATGGTGCCCATGTAATGGGTCTTATAGCAGGCGGATACTTTCAGGATCCTCTAAAAGAGGGCACAGATCTTCTAGTTGGAAGTACTCACAAAACTTTCCCTGGTCCGCAGGGTGGAATAATACTCTGTAAAGATGAATTAAAAGATAAAATTGATGAAGCTGTATTTCCAGGTGTTGTGAGTAATCATCATCTTCATCACTTAGCTGCTCTAGGAATAGCCACATCAGAAATGCTTGAATTCGGTAAAGAATACTCCAAACAAATTATTAAAAATTCTAAAACATTAGCTCAAAACTTGTATGAATTGGGTTTTAATGTTTTATGTGAAGATCTGGGGTTCACGGAATCTCATCAAATTGCTATGGATGTTTCCAAGATTGGTAAAGCTTCGGTAATGGCTAAAGATTTAGAAAGGAATAATATAATTTTAAATAAAAATTTACTTCCTTGGGATGATGTTAATCGTTCTGATGATCCATCAGGTATTAGAATCGGTACCCAGGAGATAACCCGGAGAGGTTTGAAAGAATCACATATGGGTGAAGTTGCTGATTACATTAAAAAGGTAGTTGTGGATGGAAAAGATGTTAAAGAAGATGTTTCTGAATTTATTAGCCAGTACAATAAGGTACATTATGCTTTTAAGGAGGACGAAGCATACAAATACATCGAATTCTAGAAATTTCCATTTTTTTACTTTTTATGAGATAATTTGTCCTTTTTTGTTCAGGTGTATTGAGGGAAATTTTTATGAAGGTTGCTTGGGGAATTACAGGAGCGGGCCATTTACTTTTAGAAAGCGTAGAAATTTTGGAGAACATGGCCCATGAACATGAAATAACCATATTAATCTCCAAGGCAGGAGAAGAAGTTCTTAAAATGTACGGACTTTTTAAAAGAGTTAAAAAGTTGACTGGAGGATATTACAGGGAACTGGCATTAGAAAAAGATCAAGAGTCAAGTTTTCCTATAACTGGCAGATTATCAATGGGACGATACGATGTACTCATAGTTTCTCCCACAACATCCAATACCATTGCCAAAATAGTTTATGGCATAGCAGATTCTTTAATTACCAATGCAGTGGCTCAAGCCGGAAAAGGAAGAGTAAAAACTTTTATAATCCCTGTAGATATGGAATCAGGTGAGCTTCAAACGGTTTTACCTTCAAAACTCGAACTGGATTTATGTCAAAAATGTCAGATCTGCGAAGCGGCTGCAACATGTCCCAACGATGCAATAAACCCCGGGGTGGAGATCAATTTACTTGAATGTGAGGGCTGCGGACTTTGTCAACAGGCGTGTCCATTTGGAGCAATATCTGGCGGAAAAATTATAACAATCTACATGAGAGAAATTGACATCAAAAATACAGATAAATTAGATGAATTTGATGGAATTGATGTATTAAAACATCCATCAAAGCTAAAATTTGATGGAAATTAATCAAAACTTGGTAATATTTTTCTATTTTTTTGGTTTTTCCAAGCTATCAAAACTTTTTCTAGATAACTAAATTACTAGAACATAATGGCCTTTACCATAACCAGATGAAAACAAGTAAATAACTTTAAGAACTTAATATTTGTAGCAAGTTAAGGGGGTAATTATGGATGGAAGAAAGATATGGGATTGATTTTCTTATTAAACAACTTCGAGATGATAAATGGTACGTAAGGGAAGATGCTGCCGAACTTCTTGCGGAAGTGGGAGATCCAAGAGCAATTGAACCTCTAATTAAAGCTTTGGAAGATGAAGAGTTCCATGTACGTGAAGCTGCTGCACTTTCACTAGCAACCTTTGACGATAAAAGATCAATAAAACATTTAATCACTCTTTTAAATGATAAAAAAGCAAGTGTAAGATATGCTGCAGCCTTAGCTCTTTCCATTATTGGAGATGAACAGGCAATTGAACCTTTGGAAAAAACTGTTGAAGATGAAGATCCAGTGGTAAAGAAAATTTCTGTCATGGCCATTAATGAAATAAAAAAGAGAAAATCATGATTTGATACATATAATTTTTCCTAATTATATGGAGATATGGTGTATCGAATTTTATTTAATAATTAATTGAATTTTCTATTGAAATAATTTAAAGGGTTAAATCGTTTTATGCAAAATCACATACAAAATCTATTTCATCCCCTATTTCAGTATTAGTTTCGTTTATGAGACCTTTTTTTAGTTCAATAATATACTGGGCTGATTGTTTAGGGGTATAAGTGTCCCATGGATCTACAGTAACCAAGTCTACTACTTCTTTTTTGGAGTTTGCAAAGATAATATCAAGGGGAAATTTCATAAAAAACATGTGAATTCCTGAAGATCGCCTTCCGCGCTGTTTTGGAAGTTTTAATATCAGGCCATTTTCTAAGGTATTTTGGAACATCAAACCTTTGAACCTGGAGAAGAAACTATCAGCAATTTTTGCATAACCCAGTTTATTTCCCTTACTTTTATTTACTATGAGAACAAAGTTCATAAAGATAATTTAACATGATCACTTAAAAAGTATGGAGGTTAATCATCATGAGGAATATCATTGTTAAAGAGCTCGAACAGAGCCCTATTGAGAAAAATGAAGTAGAGATTGTGGAAAGAAAAGGTATAGGACATCCAGATAGTATCAGTGATGGTATAGCCGAGTCTGTAAGTTGTGCTTTATGTAAAGCTTATATTGATAAGTTTGGCGGGGTATTGCACCATAATACTGACGAAGTACAGATTACAGCTGGTGAATCTGATCCCCAATTTGGTGGTGGAGAAGTAATAAAACCTATTGAAATTCTTCTAACTGGTAGGGGCGTAAGGGAATATAAAGGAGAAAAGATAGGTGTTGACAGAATCGCCATCGAAGCTGCTAAAAACTATTTAAAAGAGAATATTATAAATTTAAATGTGGAAACATGTACAGTAGTTGAATGTAAAATTGGTCAAGGTTCAGGAGATTTAGTTGACGTATTTGGGCGTGATGGTATTGCTAAAGCTAATGATACTTCCTTTGGAGTAGGTTACGCACCATTTTCGGAAACTGAAAATATTGTTCTTGCTGCAGAAAATCTATTAAATTCTAAGAGCTTTAAAAAGAAGTTCCCACAAGTTGGAGAAGATATTAAAGTTATGGGATTAAGAGAACACGACGATATTACTCTAACCGTGGCCACAGCAATGATCTCCAAGTATGTAGATAATCGTGATACTTATATTAATGTTAAAGATGAACTTAATGATATCATCACTGATTTGGCCCTTAAACATACTGATAGGGCCGTTAAAACGTTTATAAATACTGCTGATGATCCTAGCTGTCAATCTGAGAAAGGATTTTACCTAACTGTTACTGGCACCTCTGCTGAAATGGGTGACGATGGTTCGGTAGGCAGAGGGAATCGTGCAAATGGACTTATAACTCCAAACAGGCCAATGTCTATGGAAGCTACCTCTGGTAAAAATCCAATAAATC
Source organism: Methanobacterium sp. BRmetb2 (assembly GCA_003491285.1). Classification (NCBI taxonomy): domain Archaea; kingdom Methanobacteriati; phylum Methanobacteriota; class Methanobacteria; order Methanobacteriales; family Methanobacteriaceae; genus Methanobacterium; species Methanobacterium sp. BRmetb2. Next base: position 1,023,629 of record CP022705.1, on the reverse strand, counting down.
ATGTGGGTAAAATATATAACCTACTGTCAAACCAAATGGCAAGTGACGTTGTAGAAAATGTTGAAGGAATTAAACAAATTCATATAATGCTTTTAAGTCAGATTGGTAAACCTGTTGATCAGCCTAAAGCAGCAAGTGCTCAGATAATTTTGGAAGACGGTTACAAGATGGATGCTGTGACTAAAGAAGTTGAAAAAGTGATTGATTCCAGGTTAGAGGATATATCTGCTATCACTGGAATGCTGGTAAAGGGGAAGCTCGGAACATTCTAAAAGAAACTTGAATTAAAAATGAAGTTTTACACTTGAACTAGTATTTTACTTCTCATGGCCTTTAATTATAATATGGGCCGGGCAGTAGTGGAAATATATTTTTAGAATATGAAAAACGCCTATTCTAGACATGTATTTCAAGTGTAATATATTGTATTAAAAGTATGGATTTCTGATTATTAGAACGATTCAAAATTAAAAATTTAATTGTAAATTAGAAATCTCTCTTAATTTTTTTACACACCATAATACCTCTTTTCTCTTCAACAAAGATTTAATCAATATTTTTTTATAATTATTTATTCATGATAATATTCTAAATTAATATAGTGCTCTTATATTCATCTAAATTAAAAAATAACAAGGATATTTACATAGATTGCACATATTAAAATTAATATAATGGGAAATAATACTCTAATTATTAAACACTAAATTCATATTCTAATAAAAAATCATAAGGAGAATAAAAATGCCGTTAAGGGAGGCAGAAAAATCATACAATCCGCATACAGTTGAGGATAAAATACAGAATTTCTGGGAATCTCATGGAATTTACCAAAAAACAAATAAAATGAGGGAAAACAAACCTAAATATTCCTTTTTAGATGGTCCCCCCTACTGCAGTGGAAGAATACATCTGGGAACAGCTTGGAACAAGATAATAAAGGACACATATTTAAGATTCAAAAGCATGAATGGGTTTAGTATTCGCCGACAAGCAGGATGGGACACCCATGGACTTCCTATTGAACACAAGGTTGAAGGTATTCTAGGTATTAAACGCAAAAAAGAAATTGAAACTACCATTGGTATTGACAACTTTGTCAAGAAATGTAAAGAATTTGCCTTGGAAAATAAGGACATAATGACCCAACAATTTAAGAGATTAGGAGTATGGATGGATTGGGATAATCCTTATGTGACTTTTGATACAAAATACATGGAATCATGTTGGTGGACTCTAAAAAAGGCTCATGAGAAAGATTTGCTGATTAATGACCTTAGAGTTATTACTTGGTGTCCACGATGCGAAACGGCATTGGCTCTAGCTGAGATAGACTATGAAAACAAGGAAGATCCATCAATATATGTTAAATTTCCTTTAAGTAACGCAGAAAATGAATATATTTTAGTTTGGACCACAACGCCGTGGACTCTTCCTGCTAACATGGCAGTGACTGTTCATCCAGATTTTGATTATGTATATGTTGAAGTTGATGGTGAAATTTATTTAATGGCTGAAGCACTGGTTGACACTCTCTTTGGTGAAGATGATTACAAAATCGTTAAAACAGTAAATGGATCAGATTTGGAAGGATTAGAATATAAATATCCATTAACTAAAGAAATACCTGTACAGACAGAGTTTCAACACAAAATTATCCTTGGAGAACACGTAACTTTAACTGATGGTACTGGTTGTGTTCATACTGCACCGGGCCACGGGCCAGAGGACTTTGAAATAGGTAAAGAATATGGATTGACCATATTTTGTCCGGTAGATGAGGCAGGTATATTTGAAGCGGAAGCTGGAAAGTATCAGGGAAAATTTGTTAAAGATGCAGATGATGATATAATGAGTGATTTAGATTCTAAGAATCTTCTTCTAAAAAGAGAAACCATCACTCACAGATATGGGTTCTGTTGGAGGTGTAAAACCCCTATCATATACCTTGCAACTCAACAGTGGTTTTTAAAAATTACCGATATAAAAGAAAAAATGCTGAAAGAGCTTGAAAATATCAGATGGGTACCTTCATGGTCTGGAGACAGCCGATTCAGAAATTGGATAGAAAATGCACGGGATTGGACAATATCTCGGCAGAGATATTGGGGAATACCCATACCTATTTGGATATGTGAGGATTGTGGAGAAATTGACGTAGTAGGATCCATAGACGAACTTCAAGAAAAGACTGTAGAAGGAAGTTTGAAGGGAGATTTTATTCACCGACCACATGTAGATGATATTTTGTTAGAATGCAGCTGTGGAGGGAATATGAAACGTACTCCTGATGTTTTAGATGTGTGGATTGACTCAGGGGTTGCTGGATGGGCCTCACTTTATTACCCTCAGGAAACAGAACTCTTTGAAAAATGGTATCCCTACGATTTCATAACCGAAGGCCATGATCAAACTAGAGGATGGTTTTATTCTCAATTAGGCTGTGGAATGGTATCATTTAATCAATCTCCCTACAAAAAAGTGCTCATGCATGGATTTACTTTGGATGAAGACGGTAGAAAGATGAGTAAATCTTTGGGAAATGTCGTAGAACCAGAAGAAGTAATTAAAGTACACGGGGTTGATATCTTAAGATTCTACCTTTTGTGGGGAAATAAACCATGGGAAGACCTGAAATTTAACTGGGAAGAGGTAAAAAATGTCAGTAAAATGTTCAACATCCTATGGAATGTTTATGTATTTTCTACAACTTACATGGCATTGGATAACTTTGATCCAACCAGATACAAGGAAGAGGAACTTAAATTTAGGGATGAAGATAAATGGATAACTTCTCGGATAAATTCTGTTGGAAAAATTGTGACCAAATCTTTAGAGGATTTACACTTCCATAAAGCCACCAGGAGCATTAACAACTTTATATTAGAGGATCTAAGTCGATGGTATGTGCGCCTTATCAGGGGCCGTACCTGGATAGAAAAAGAAGATCCAGATAAACTCGGGGCATATTACACATTATACAATGTCTTGGAAAGTTTGATAACATTAATGGCCCCCATAATTCCCCATATAACAGAGGAAATATACGAAAATCTGGTATTAGGTGTTAAAAAAGGAGTTCCAGAAAGCGTGCACATGCTGGATTGGAATGTTCAAGAAGAACTCATCCACGAAGATCTGGAGCAAAATATGGATGTGGTCAGGGATGTTATAGAGGCCTGTGCTCGAGCAAGAGACACTGCTCGCTACAAACTCAGATGGCCGGTAAGTGAAATAGTAGTGGTTTCTGAAGACCAGGATATCTTAAGTGCAGTTGATGCTTTAAAAACAGTGATAATGGAACAGGCCAACACAAAAACTCTTCTTACTTCCACAGAATTTGAAGATCTTAAAATTAATGCTCAACCAAACATGAAAACATTGGGTCCTAAACTCAGAGGAGATGTACCAAAAGTTGCCAAAAAACTTGAAAGCATTGATGGATATAAAATAAGAGAAGAATTAGAATCAGAAGGAACATTCAATGTACAATTAGATGATAGACTAGTTGAACTTACTCCAGAAGACATAGTATTTGATACTGAACTACCAGATGGTATTGTAAATGCTGATTTTAATGGAGGAAGTGTATTTGTAAATACTACGATTACAAACGAAATTTTATCTGAAGCCATGTCACGAGAGCTTATAAGAAGAATCCAGGACATGCGAAAAGACCTGGATCTTGACGTAGAAGCAAATATACATGTTTTTATTCAATGCAGCGCTGATTTCAAAGATTTAATCCATGGTTTCCAAGACTTCATATCTCATGAGGTTCGAGCAGAAACATTTGAATTTGCAGAGGATAAAGGGGATTATAATAAAAAATGGGAAATAGAAGACGAAGAAATCTCTGTTTCAATTAAAAAGAAATAAATATTTTTAATTCAAATTATATATTGAAAATGTTTCATGTTCAATAATAAGGGTTTAATTGTAAGAAAGGGTGTAAAAAAATGACTTTAACAGATTCAGAACTGGAATATATAAAAAAAGAAATTGGAAGAGAACCAAATTCCCTGGAATGTGGAATGCTGGATATAATGTTTTCAGAGCATTGTTCCTATAAAAGTAGTCGTCCCATTTTAAAATATTTCCCTACAGAAGGCGAAAAAGTAATTTTAGGGCCTGGAGATGATGCAGGAATAGTAGAACTAACTGATGAATTAGCTTTAGCTGTAGGAATAGAAAGTCACAACCATCCGTCTGCAATTGAACCGTATGGGGGAGCAGGCACAGGAATTGGGGGTATATTACGAGATATTATGTCTATGGGGGCCATGCCTGTTGCACTTCTTGATTCACTAAGATTTGGTCCGCTGGAGGATCAAAGGTCTCGATATTTATTTGAATATGTGGTAAAAGGAATTTCTGACTATGGAAACAGGGTGGGTATACCCACCGTTGGTGGTGAAGTGGAATTTGATGAAAATTTCAAGTATAACCCCTTGGTAAATGTAATGTGTGCTGGAATAGTTCCTAAAAAAGATTTAGTAAAGGCAATAGCTCCAAACGTAGGCTCGGTATTTGTATTGATGGGGGGGAGAACAGGAAGGGACGGTATTCACGGAGTCACATTTGCCTCTGAAGAGCTTACCACCACCTCTGAAATTGAAGACCGGCCTGCAGTTCAAATTGGAGATCCTTTCACGAAGAAAATGGTATTAGAAGCCACTTTGGAAGTTTTAGAGAAAATACCTGTAGATGGAGTAAAAGATTTAGGTGGTGGAGGATTAACTTGCTGTATTTCCGAACTTGCTGCTAAATGTGGAAATGGGGCCAAAGTAGAACTAACTAAAATCCCATTAAGAGAAGAAGGAATGACTCCTTATGAAATAATGCTTTCAGAATCTCAGGAACGAATGGTTTTTGTCATAAAACCTGATTACATTGACCCTATAATGAAAATATTTAAAAAATATGAACTCCCTGCCGCAGTAATTGGTGAGGTAACTGATTCCCTACAGATGGTAGTGGAAGAAGAAGGAGAAATCATAGCTGATTTACCTGCCGAAATCTTGGCTGATCCACCTATAATACATAGGGAAGCCCGAAAACCAGATGAATCTACAGAATATGTGGAACTGGAATATGCTGAACCTGAAGAGTCTCTCCTCAAACTCTTGTCGTCACAGAATATTGCCAGTAAACAGTGGGTTTACAGTCAATATGATCATGAGGTTCAAGTAAGATCAATTGTCAAACCGGGAGATGATGCAGCAGTGCTAAAGGTTGACGAGGAAAACGCCCTGGCATTAACTTCAGACTGTAATAGTATTTACACCAAGCTAGACCCTTATCATGGAGGAGCCGGAGCAGTGAGTGAGGCAATCAGAAATATAGTTTCCATGGGGGCAGAACCACTCTGTATTGTGGACTGCTTAAACTTTGGTAATCCTGAAAAACCAGAAGTTTTCTGGCAGTTTAAAGAATGCGTAAAAGGCATGGCTGATGTAGCTAAATGCTTTAACACCCCAGTTATAAGTGGAAATGTTAGTTTTTATAATGAAACAGAGGGTGTAACCGTGAATCCATCTCCAGTTGTGGGAGTTGCAGGTGTAATGGACCAGGAACACATAAGAACATCTGATTTTAAAGAAAATGATGATGTTGTCATTGTTATTGGGAAAACCTATTCTGAACTCGATGGCTCGGAATATCAGAAAACCGTTCATGGATTAATTCAGGGTAAACCTCCAAAAGTCCGTTTAAATGATGAAATCAATTCAACAAAATCAGTACTTGATTTAATACGTGAAGATAACAAAGGTAACATAACTGCAGTACATGATTGTTCTGCTGGGGGCTTAGGGGTAGCTCTGGCTGAAATGGCCATTTCTGGTGACGTTGGGGCAGTAGTAAATATGAAAGATGTGCCTCGGGAAGATACAGTTGACAATTTCCAAACGCTTTTCTCAGAGTCCCATGCACGATATATTATTACTGTCAAAAATAACATATCCAAAGAAATATTAAACAAAATAAACGCTCCTGCAGCCATTATAGGTAAAGTTGGTGGAAACGAATTAATCATCGAAGATTTATCAATAAATATTAGTTTAAAAAAGCTTAAAAATTCATATTATGGTGTTATTGAAAAATTTATGGCTTAAGATATGAGAAAAGAAATTTCGCGTCAGTTGATCCATGCCTCAGGAATACTCATTATTCTACTTGAAAAAGTATTTGACCCTATTATTTTGATTATTATCTGTGGCTTAATTGTTTTAACCGGAGAATTAATATCTTTTATTGATAAGAAAAAGTATATACCCTTTTTTTCCACTGTTTTAAGAAGTTGTAGAAGAAGTGAAGATGAAAAAGGCTACATATATTTTTTTGTGGGAGTTTTAATGGCATTAGTTATTTTTAATTTTAATTTAAATATTGCTAATGCCACAATAATTATATTGGTGCTGGGAGATGCTGCTTCAACTTTAATTGGCAAGCGATTCGGTAAAATTAAATTACCATACCATGAATATAAGACATTAGAAGGAAGTACAGCATTTCTTATAGTGGGATTTTTAGGGGCGCTGTTGCAAATTCCATTACTGCCTGCCTTTTTAGGCGCTTTCTTTGGTGCAATTGCAGAGGCATACAGCCCCATAGACGATAATTTGGTGATACCCATCGTGTGCGGGTCAGTAATTTCTGTAGTGATGTATTTAATTTAATTTACCACTATATTGACTATAGTTTAATTAAAAATAGGTTGTTTAAATTATAAATGGGAACAATTAAAGAATTATTTTATATAATACGTTTTTGGTGATATTTTTGCGTTTAAATAATTTTCATTTGGAAAAGTTGAATATACTGGGCTTATTGCTGATTGTAATTGTAATTTTAATTGTCAGTACAAATTTTTTGGATAGTATAATGCTTTCCCTGACCCATCCTTTCTTGGAAGGATCATCACAGGGTAAATCTATATTATTTTTCGGTTTAATGGGTACTTTGCTCCTATTTTATCCGCTTTTCAATTTTGATGGAAGAATTATGAAAACATTAAAAAATACAAGTTTTGTATTTAGTAATTCCAGCAGAAATTACCTAAAAATAACTATAATTGTTATTTTAATAGCATATCTTATAGGTTTGGCATTGGAAATTCTTATTCGGGCAAAGTATGGTGTTTCCATTTTTACTACATTTGTGTCTTTAAATCCCACTTTAAACACTTCTGGGATTGTACACAGCCACATTTATAAATCCATGATCGGAGCACTTGTTACTTATTTGGGATTGTATGTACCACCTTCCATTCATACTGGAACATCTCTCATATCTTACGTTTCTCCATTAGCATATATTGTATTTATTCTATTTCCTTTAGCATATATAACTGGTATTATTTCTTTAAACGAAAGAAAGGATATTAATCGTTTGATACTTGCATTTTCATTGACCACCGCCATTATAGGAATTTTTGATGGTGGTTTATTTTCCATTCCTGCAGTAATAGGTTTGGCAGGACTTTTGGGTGTATATTCAATAAAAAAAGTTCCTTCATTTAAAGATTTAGTAAAACCCTCTATAATAATAATATTAATCATAATAATTCGATTTTCAATACTTATAGCTGGTACAAACACGGATTATTACGAAATAACTGTCATTGAACCTATGAAAACTATAGAAATCCCGGGCTATGATATTATAGATATGAAAACAGAAAATAATAAAACTATAATTCAAATAAAATCCAATGAAAATGAAAAACAAATATTAAGCTATATGAATGCGATATTAAAAAACAAATGTTCTGCATTTTTTATTTCATGGAATTTCTGGGCATGGTTTTACTAGAAACTCATTTGACGTTTATAAATTTAATTTTTAAATAATTAAATAATATTTTAATTTTTTAATCAAAGTCTTATGGTCCTTTCATGTTTAAAATACTTAACCGCCACTGAAAATATTATCAGTGACAATAATATGGTGGGAATAAACTCTAATAATAATTCAGGATTTATGTAAGGGCTTGAAGCGATTTTTACGATTAAAACTGTGGGTATTATATTTAGAATTACGTCTAAATAGGGTATAGTAACAAAAAGCGGGACAAAAAGTATAAATGTAGCAAACACCAGGACAAGGGTTATTGCTGAATTGGCTTCTTTGGTGCTATCTACAAGCATAGATAATATCACTCCAATCCCTATGAATCCAAGGCCAATGAAAAATAAGAGTATGAATAATAAAAGGGGATTGTAGATAGGTACACGGAGAAAATTAAGCAATATTATCCAAGCAACACTTTGGATGAGTGAAAAGGAGAGTATAGGTATAATTTTTCCTAGGACAACCATAAAACTGGTTAAAGGGGTCATGAGTAAAACTTCAAATGTTTTACGTTCTCTTTCACCAACAATACTGTCTGTAACAATGTTACTGGCCAAAAAGAAGGGTAAAAGAAGAATAAAGGGGACTATAAATCCATACATGATCTCCACAAAGTAAGGGTTATCTAGGGCAACATCAGCTTTGTCATTTTCGTTAACCTTAACTTCACTAATTTGAATAGGATTCTCCACTTTTTTTATCTCCGTTTCATTCAAACCACTTTTTTGCAGTTTAACTGCTTTATTGTAATTATTCAGGGCTAAATTAATTTTTTGGGATACCACAGGGTAGAAAACACTGGTGGTATCTATCTGAACCGAAATATTTTCTCTAGCAGTAGTTAAATCTACTGTTGCAATAATCTCAGAACCTACCTTGGCCGCAGCTTCTTGGGAACTGTCGAAATATATTAAATTTAAATTTTCATCTTTGAGATAACTGGCAAGGGATGAATTTTTAAATTCATCGGATAAACCAACCTTAAATTCACTGTTAACCTGAAATTGATCCATAAGATCTGGATCTGTGGCAATAGAACTTACCACCGCCAATCCAAAGGCACCTAATACGATAAATATTTGTACAAAAACTACCAGCAAATATATTCTGTTATTTAGTATATCAAAAGCCTCTTTCTTTGCCAGAGATAGTATTTTCATTTTTATTTAATCCTCAACTGCTTTTTTCAGGTAAATTAAGGAATTAACCCTACTAAACAAATTTACCTTTTAAGAATCTTATTAAACTTATTATGCCTGTAAATTCAAATATTAGGTGGATTATACCCGGTCTGGGTCCAAAAACCACGTCATCTCTTTTGAATAATTGGATGGTTATGATGTAGGAAAGCAAACTTACAATAACAATAATTATGATTGGTATTAATAATTCGGTGGTGTTGATACTCTCACCGGAAAAAAGCCGCATAACCAGAGTCATAGGTGAGATACTTGCAGCGCGAACGGATCCAGAAAGATAAGCCAGAGCAGGCACCACCAGATAACCTACTACCCCAATATAAACAAAACTGATGCCAATTCCTGCTTCTTTATAATTTTTTGAATAAGCGGCAATGATTGAGGTTATGCCAATAATAGGGATGGAAGTTAGAATAACAACGATGTAAACTAGAAATGCATTTCTTATATCAAAACCAGCACCTAAAAGTATAACCATCCACAAGAATACCTGCACGGCAATGGTGAGTATGACAGCTAAGCTTTTTCCTAAAATTATATTGGTATGGGAGATAGGCATTGCCACCAATATTTCAGCAGTTTTTCTCTCTTTTTCTCCTACAATGCTATCTATAACCATATTACCAAATAAAAACAAAGGTAAAAATAGTAGTATGGCTGTCATAACCTTGCTTATAATCTGCAAAGGTAAGGGTTCACCCTGCTCTTTTTGTTCCACCGATGGTTGAGTGATATTTTCTGAACTTATTTCTTTTATCCACTGATTAGTAATGATACTGGAAAGTGCTTGTGAAGTAGTTTCCACTTCTGATTTTATCACACTTCGTTTTGGGTCATTATAATTAATTAGGAGGGTTAAATTCAACGTTTCTTGCCTATCTATTTTTTCAAAAGCATCAGATGGAACTAGAAGAAGCCCAGTGCTCTTGTTATTATTAAAACGGTTGAATGCTATGGAATAGTTTAATCTTTCTATTTTTAAGATATCTGGATTTAATTGGCCCCTAAAAAGATTTTCATTATCTACCACATCCATGGACGCAAAACCAGAAAGGGAGGGTGTTAAAGCAACGTTTTTTCCAGGTTCTATACTTCCCATAAAACTGTTAAAGAAGATTATCATTAAAATTAGTACAGATACTTGTAGAAAGAAGATGGTTAAAAATTTTTTACTGGAGAGAGTATTTTTGAACTCCCATTTGGTTATAACCATGAACCGCATTAAAATAACCTTTAAACAACTGAATAGTCTTTAATAATTTCATTTATCATACTACATCATAAAATACATTTAATCCAAACATGATTTTTAGTCATATAAAAGGTCGTTTATTTAACTTTTTGAATAAATACATCTTCTAATGTAGGTTCTTTAGTATTAACGGACAATATATTATTTTCGAATAGTTCTACGATATCACAAATTTCTTCGCTGGAACTTAGGGATACACTTACTTGGTCACCTATAATCCTTACATTTTCTACAGATTCTAAGTTTTTTATATCTGCAGGTCGAATTTTATCTACATTTTCAACTTTTACATTTAAAATAGTTTCGCCATGAATTTTAGATTTCAAATAATCCGGAGTCCCAATATCCAGTATTTTGCCCTGATTTAATATGGCTACACGGTCACATAATGCTTCTGCTTCGTCCATATAATGTGTACAGAGAATTATGGTTTTTTTCCCTTTTAAACTACCAATAAATTTTCTAATAGTGTTAGAAGTTGCGGGGTCCAGCCCCATGGTAGGTTCATCGAATATTATGATTTTGGGGTCATGAATAAGAGCCCGGGCAATTCCTATTCTCTGCCTCAATCCTTTAGAAAATGTGTTAATTTTGTGCTGGGCCCTTTTACTCATATCCACCAGTTCCAGGAGTTCCTTAATTCGAGGATCGATTTCGTCTTTAGGTACTCCGTAGAGTTCAGCAAAATATTTTAATAAATCATAAGCTTTGAACCGTTCATAAAGATTAGGTTCTTCTGGTAAGTATCCTATCATGGATTTAATTTTTAGAGGATCATTATAAATACTGCACCCATCAACCAGAACATCGCCATGGTCTGGTTTTAAAATACAAGATATAATCCTAATAGCTGTTGTTTTACCTGCGCCATTGGGTCCTATCAACCCTAAAAGTTCTCCCTTTTTTATTTTAAGATCAAGATTGTCCAGAGCTTTTATACTACCAAAATGCTTACTTAAAGATTTAATTTCTATCATTTCTTCTCCCAAGCTCAATTTTAAACATCATATAATCTTTTTGTTGGTTTCAATTATTAAAATTGACGGTTTTAAACTTATAAATCATTTAAATCTAGAAAAGAAGCATTAATTCTAAATCATTTATTTTAAAAAAAAATAGAGAGAATTTGTTCCCATACTTACGATTGGCAGGATCCATCTCTAAGTCTACCCCGTTTTCGGGTCTGATCTTGGTCACAAGCACAATCAGCATTAGAACAATTTACACCTCTATTGGAATCTTGTCCATATCTATGTTTAGCAGTTCCAGTGGTTTTATTCTTATATCTGTATTGATTCTGTTTTTTTAACTGAGATATCTTATTATTCGTTGTTGAAACTGTGTTTGATGAGCTAGTGTCTGTGTTAGTGTTATTAGTAACTGTGCTTTTGTCTTCATTGGAGTTGGTGGCTGTATTAGTTGTGTCATTGGTAATGGCGAAAACGGGTATTGCACCTATTACCATGACCATGGCACAAATTAAAGCAATTTTCTTCATTTTATATCACCTCCTTGGATAATGGGTGATATAAACATAATTTTACTACTTAAAAATAGTTATTCCAGAATTATACCCAAATCTCTACCTAATAAAACCCAGATTCTTCTTTTGGAAATATTTAACACTTATTCCCAAGTAATCTTTAGAAGTATTAATAATGCTATAAACTGGGTGGTATTTATGGTTAGAAGCGGAATTCCCATACCCGGCCCTCTAAATCCACTTTGCAGTAAGAAAAACATTAAGAAGAACATGTTTTGGAGAAGTAGTAAGAATGCAAAGAGCAGCAGTCCTAAGGTAAATTTTGACTTTAATCTGCGATAACTTCTTCCGTATACGTATAAAAGGGCAATTAATAAACAAATGTTTGCAATATTTACTAGAGCAGATGCATAAGCAATTTCCATATTGGAGAAACCTGCTCCTCCATGATATCCTTTTCCCGCAACTTTCATAATTCACACCACTAATTTTTTTTATCTAATTTTTCCCAGATTTCAGTAAAAATATCATAATTTTCTTCCAAGTTTCCTGATAGGAAATACATGGTGGCATATTTTTCGCCAGTTGAAGTAATAACTTTGTTGTCTATAAGAACTTTTAAATGATGTCTGATTGTTTTATAATCTAGATTTAGTTTTTCAGACAATTGATTAGCATTATAAGGCCGTTCATGCAAAACTTTAATAATTCTAGCCCTGTTTATTCCACCTTTGGTACCGGCTATTAACCACCATAACAGTTTTTTCATAAACATCCCAGTGAATTGGTATTTTTAGATTAAATAAGATTAATTAGATGATTATCTAATATAATTAAACATTATCCATTTTTACTAAAATATAAGGTATTATCAGGTTTTTATCAATTTAAGTAGAATTTAATTTTTTTCTTTAATTTTTTTTGAATAAGAGATTATTAAATGAAATTGATGGTTAAATTTAATATTATATTTGTAAAAATACTATTTAAACATCAATCAGAGTTGTCTATTATATATTTTCTATGAATTTTCATACAATAAATATCATGAGATGATTAAATGTTTTTATCTGAACTTATACCAATTAAAAAGGCTTTATATTTGATAAATAAGTATTCTATGTCATTTAAAACAGAAATTATATCGTTAGAAGATGCCAATAGTAGAGTATTGGCAGTTGACGTAAAATCAATACATAACTCTCCTCCTTTTGATAAATCGGCTATGGATGGTTATGCCATAAAAGCTGAGAATACTTTTGGATATTCTGAAACAAATCCCGCAGATTTTGTAGTTATCGATCAAATCGGGGCCGGTGAAAAATCTTCAATGGAAATTAATCACAGAGAAGCGGTTAAAATTGCAACAGGCGCCCCTATTCCAGAAGGGGCTGATGCAGTTGTTATGGAAGAGTACACTAACTTTTTTGATAATAAATTAGAAGTTGCGGCCACTCTAACTCCTGGTGAAAATGTTTCAGTTAAGGGTGAAGATATAAAACAGGGTGAAATTGTTTTAAAAAGGGGAAGAATTTTAAGGCCTCAAGACTTGGGGATTATTGCCTCTGCAGGTTATGCTAAAATTGAAGTATATAAAAAACCAGTTATAACAGTTATAACCACTGGTAATGAACTGGTAAAACCCAAAAACAGTCTTGAAGGGGCACAAATAATAAATTCTAACCATTATACTCTAAAAGCACTGGTAGAAAGTGCACTGGCAACACCAAAAATGGTTCACTGTGGCGATGATCTGGAATTGATGTCTAATCACCTAGAAAATGCAGTAAATAAATCTGATGCAGTTATAACTACTGGAGGAACTGCTATTAGTAAGGGAGATGTGGTTGTAGATGCAGTAGCTGCTTTGGGTGATGTTATTGTTCATGGAGTTGCAGTAAGGCCGGGAAAACCTTTTGGATATGGGATTATCCATGAAAAACCAGTATTTATGCTTTCAGGATATCCTGTGGCAGCCATAGTTCAATACGATATTTTTGTTAGAAATTTTTTACTTAAAATGCAGAATATATCTAGAGAACCTCAAAGAATAAAAAAAGTTGCAGCCAAGAAAATTCCTTCAACATTAGGGCGCACAGATTTTATTAGGGCAAAGACAGATAATAACAAAGTTTATCCTATTATGACCAAAGGATCAGGAGTCATAAGATCCATGGTCGATTCCAACTCATATATTTACATCAAAGAAAATGTGGAGGGAATACCCGAAGGAGAGGAGTGCGAAGTTTTGCTTTATGACTCATTTAAAGTTTAATGCAGTCAAATCGAATTTTTTAATTCAGAATCCAGAAAAAAATAGATTTTCTGGAAAAGTTTAAATACCCTTAAATTAGTTATATATACGAATTCTAAAACATGTTTACATGATTTGACTTAGATTCAAACAAACTTATTTATGTGATTAATATCAAAATACAAGAATTAAATTCAAACTTAGAAATTTTTTTTAAATGGTGAATATATGGATGCTTTATGGTTTTATGCTATTTTATTCGTTGGAATATGGGTAATATCACTACTATTTCATAAAAAACTTAAAATTGAAATACAAGGGCCTATTTTAAGGCGAAAAACAACAAGAATGAAGGGTTTTATTGACAATGTAGCTCAAAAGTACTCCCGGTTTTGGAGGGTATTTATGACTATTGGAATACCCGTAGCAGTATTTTTCATGGGATTAATGCTTTACTCTTTCATTCTCATATTAGGAACTCTTTTAGAGCCAGCTCAAGCCGCTTCACAAGTGGGTGTTCTTCTTCCAGGGGTTGATGTTCCTGGGTCTGCGTTTTATGTTCCTTTAGGATACGGAATCATTGCTTTAATGACGGTGATAGTGATTCATGAATTTGGACACGGTATACTGGCAAGAGTGGAAGGTGTCAGTATAAAGTCCATAGGACTTATGCTATTTGCTATTTTACCAGCAGCTTTTGTTGAACCTGATGAAGAAGAGATAAAAAAATCTAAAAGGATTTCCAAGCTTAGAATTTATGCTGCAGGATCAATATTTAATTTGAGTTTAGCAGCAATAGCTTTGCTAATTTTTATTCTGAGCGGTGCGGCGATTGGTTCATCTTTCCATACTGAAGGGGTTCAAATTTCCAGTGTTGTTCCTGCCAGTCCTGCCTCAGGCATTCTGAAAGAGGGAATGGTTATAGAGGGAATAAATGGAGTCAATATACAAAATTCTACAGATTATCAGAAAATACTTAATAAAACCAAACCTGGGGATGAACTGACTTTAAAAACAGATCAGGGAACTTATGTTGTGAAAACCGGCACAAGTCCCAATAATGCCACCAAATTCTATATTGGAATACGGACACAAAATTATATGGTGGCAAATAATGATGTTTCCAGTATATTTGGAAATATTCTTCCAACAGCCCTTTTCTATTTAAACCAAATATTTTACTGGATATTCACACTTAATTTTCTGGTTGGAACATTTAATTTGCTCCCAATGAAACCATTAGATGGAGGATTAATGTTCGAGGAACTTTTAAGATATAAAATTTCTAAAAAGAAGGTTAAACCAATAGTTTCAACCATGTCATGGGTTATAATAGTCACACTGGCTTTCCTCATGGTACTAGTTTATGGAAGAGGTCTCTTGTTATTATTATAATAAATGAGATTTTTCTTCTCAATACCTCTTTTTTTCACATTCAAAGCATAAATCAACTTCACGATTAGTTTTAAATATTTTACCACATTTTTTGCAGTAGGTTTTTCTTAGAAGAAATTTTTTTCTTTCTACAGCGCGGTCATGGCATTGGCACCGAATTCCCACCATTTTCTTGGATTTAGTCATTTTAGGCATAGAATAATCATCTCTCATTTCAAAAACTTAAAATTTGATCCATCTCTTCCATAATGTCTACTATAATCTCATCATAACTATCAATCACTTGAATACCATTTATCAACTGGTTTTCTGATATTCCCCGGGCAGTTAAGTCAGGTAGATAGGCAAAAATCCGACAATTTTTTAACAATTTCTGGATTAGATCAGAATGTAAATGTTTTCTTTTTGCACAGTAAACTCCATTGGTTAATAAGTATACATTTATATCTTCTTTATCGATATACACCTTAATAAATTTTATAAAAGTACAAAAACCTTCTTCCGATGGAGTTTTAGTTAATATAAATCCGATCCGCATTTATTTGAATTCTCCTATTAATTATCTGTCTTCCAACCCATAGTTTGCATTAATTGCTTTCCTAATAGTTCTTCTAGACATTCCACATTTTTTGAACATGAATCTTCTTTTAAAGGGGGGCATTTTTCTAGAAAGGCATCTCCAGACAGCAATTTCATGGCAAAAGCCATGCAAGTAGCTTCTCCACATTCTTCACAGTTAGTTTGAGGTAAACAAGTATATACTGCAAGTGGCCCTATTTTTGATAATTTCGCTTTTAATTCTTCATAGTTTACTGAGCCACCACTCTTTAAATCAGAGTAACAATTGTTTATATCATTCATTATATTGATTATCACCTTGACTGCTTCTTCTTTGTTCTGGGTTTTATTCATGGTTATTTTACCTGAAGGATAAATGGTGATAAGTCTTTTAAAAATAGTCAGGGTAATCACATTTTTTCTTTCAATATAATTTACTCTGCCTGGAGGATATTTTGATACAAGAACAGGTATAACATCCCCTAACTCAGCATCGAGTTGCATTAAAACACGTATCTTACCTTCAGAAGCAACACAAGGCTTAATCTTTTTAATGGTAACTTCATTAACCAGTGCCCCATCATTAAAAACATTATATTTTAGTTCTTCCATATCCACTTTTATCCTCTCCAGCCCTATAAATTACTTAAATGTGGGTTAAATCTTTATAACTGCAGTTTCAACTGTTTTAGATCTAATAATTTCATAAAGTTCCTCATCATTGATTATTTCTGCAGCTTCTACCAGTTCTTTTTCTTTAATCCCTCTCTCTAACATGGAATTTTCATGCACAAAAAGACTTCCTTCTGGAAATATTAAATAACAGAGCTCGCCTACATTTGGAAACTTAATACTTTCTTCTGATTCCTGTCTTTCCATGGCAGCATAAACACCGTCACCTACAAGAAGGACGTCTGCATCTAAATCCCGGTTAAGGCAAGCTATAGCCACATAAAAACCACTGAATGCATCTTCATAGCCATAAGGGGCTTTATCAATAATTATTAATGCAGATTTCATTTTTATCCCAGACTTATTACCTTGTCACTGTTTAAAACCCATTCCGGGATGTCGTAAACTGTGGTAATTTTAATTCCTTTTAAATAAGGGGAATGGGGATCACATGCATGGCCTCGTGCAGTTGCACATCTAATGCAAACCCTTATATCCGCACCTTTTTTTAACAATTTCTTATATTTATGACCCACATTTGGAAAAGAGTGGGGATTTTGCCCCCTTCGAGGTATATGGGTTGCATCCATATACAAGAACATATTAATATTATATTCATTATTTAAAGCACTCATAGCAAGTTCATAAGCTAAATTTGCATATTGTGAGCGGTATGGTCCCTCAGTCAGTATGATGGTGAGGGTCTTTTTTTCATTCATAATTTTAATTTGTAAGTGGTTAAATAAATAATTATCAATGAATAATAATGATAATATAATCATGTAACTGATATAAAAAAGAGAAAATTATTGCATGCACGGTTCCTGGTGTTGATATCGTAATTCTAAAACTGAAAAATCCTATAAATTTAATATATACCAATAAAATAATTGTACATATGATTTCATGGATTATCCTATTAGCATTATTTCTGATATCTTTGTTAGTCTTAATCAAAGCAGCCGACGTATTTGTGGAGAATCTAGTAGAAATAGGTAGTTATTTGGGAATATCCCAGATAATATTGGGTATTACTGTGGCTGCAGGAGGAACTTCTCTGCCAGAATTTGGATCAGCAATAATCTCTGTTTTAACTGGAAGCCCTGATCTTGGTGTAGGGGTGGTTATAGGGTCTAACATATGGAATATTGCAGGCATTATAGGTATCGCAGCCACAATATCTTGTGTAATAACCACCAATAGAGATGAAATCAGACGCGACGGATTAATGGTTCTATTTACATCATTGATTCTGTTATTTTTTATGTTTCTTGGAACCATCAATGCAATTGCGGGAATAATTCTAATAAGCATCTACGTCGTTTATTTATATGTTTTAATACAAAAACAGCGAAAATACTCTAAAACTCATGTAAATAATCATAAAACCGAGAAAAAGTCTCTAAACCATAAAATTATTTTATTAACCATAATCAGTTTTGTTGCTTTGATAATAGCTGCTAGAACATTGGTTTTCAGTGCAGTGGAAATTGCTCATCTGGCACAGATTCCTGAAATGATTGTGGGATTGTTCGGGCTGGCCATAGGCACCAGCATGGCGGAACTTGTGGTTACAGTTGCTTCTGCCCGAAAAAAAATGTGTAATCTGGCGGTTGGAACAGTTCTGGGCAGCAATATCTTCAATATTTTAATAGGTATAGGAATTCCGGCTCTTTTTGTAAATATTCCCATAGAACCATTATCAATTCTAATAGATGCTCCTGTTTTAATAATTGTAACAATTATTCTTCTTTTCTTTATGAGGAGCAAAATGGAACTGAGCCGATGGGAAGGTTTAACTCTTTTAGGAATTTATGCAGCATATGCAATTATAAGAATATTCGTGCTAAATTGACGTATTTGAATCTCTTTTTTTCATATTATGAATTTTTAAATCTTAATTAAGTAAAAACAGTTAAGATGATTAATTTCCTCAAATTGAAATAAGTTTAATTAATTATTTTTGGGTTGCTTCAATATATCAATTTTCAATCCACATCTGCTTTTAATCCAACTTATTTCCTTTTAATGCCTTTTCAAAAGCCTCCTTATGGAAATTTGCCGCCATCTCTTTTTTACACTCATCATCTGTAAATAATCTCATTTTTGGAGCTCTACATGGATAATGTTGTATTTTTAGCCCGGCTTTAATCGGCAGATTTTTAATTTCCTCATTTAACAGTTCTTCTGCTACAAAATCTGTCGAACCACAAGGTGAACATCTTAAAACATTAATAGAAGTAACTATACCATTTTTGGATTCTATTTCAACTATTGGTTTTCCAAATTTGGATACAAACTCATCAAAGACAGGATTCCCATTCTCTTCTAGATCGCACATGTTTTCAGGACAAGTTACATTTCCAAAATTTTCTACTTGATTTTTAAATCCTTCCCCTCTCCAGGCGCCAATAATTATCCAATCGACTTTGTTATGAAGCTTCTCAACCAGTTCCAATGTAAGGTCTGGATGAAGAACATAAGTTATAACAATATTTGCGTGTTCTAATTTTTTCAAAGAATCTGGAGGTATTTCTATTTCATCCATAAACATGGATGTTGGTGGTTCAAGTTCAATAAAATCACATTCAAAATCTTTACTTATCGTTTCGTGGGCCCGTTCTCCATAAGGGCCGTCTGTTACTATAATGACTTTCAACATATTTTATTCCTCGAATTTTCAATATTTATTATTTATTGATGGTCTGGACGAAATTTTTCTATAATCCACTCTTTAATTTCATCTCTTATTTTTTTAAACTCTTCTATTCTTTCATCTTCAGTGCCCTGGAAATTAGAAGGGTCTTTAAATTTTTTGTGTATATATTTTTTTCCTCCTAAAAAAATAGGACAAGTTTCTCGGGCTCCTTGACAAACAGTAACTACAATATCAATTTCTTTATTCTGAAATTCTTCTAAACTTTTAGAATGGTGATAAGAAATGTCTATATTTATTTCATTCATTATCTCAATTGCCAGTGGGTTAACTTCAGTAATATTGATGCCTGCACTGAATGATTCATAAAATTTTCCGTACATATTTCTTAAAAGTCCTTCAGCCATTTGTGACCTAGTAGAATTATGGTTACAAACAAATAAAACGCTTTTTTTTGGTTTTATAGTCATATAAATCAGTTATCAGTAACTTATTTACATTCTCTTATTGTTTTTTTGATTTCTTTTTTAAGATATTCAACACACTTTTCTCCAACTCCATCTAAACGTGAAACATCTTCCGGTTTTAGATTAACTTTATCTAGTTCTTTTAAAGTATTAATTGTTTTAAAAACTTTTACATCTTTTTGTTGGAGTATTTTATTTACACAATTACTTTCACAACCATTTATTGCTATTATGGGATATTTTTTAATTAATTGACGAAATCCTTCTTTATCTGCTGATGTTGCTCCCATACATATAGATATTAAATTATCTGATTCAGATACAGTGTCTGTTGAAGCTACACGAGCTATTAATCCATAAGGACTCATTCCACTACATGCAGCTAAGGCTATTCTATTTTTTTCTGCCATATGATCATTCCCTAAACAATTTTAACTATCTCTTGAATTAAATCCACTATATATGGATTTTTTAGTTTATAATGTATCCATAATCCATCTTTACGCCCTTTTAAAAATCCTGCATTTTTTAGAACATTTAAATGATGTGATACAGTTGATTGGGGCTTTTTAAGTGCGAATATTATTTCACATACGCAGAGCTCTCCATCGCTTAAAAGATAAAGTATTCTCAGTCGGGTCGGATCAGAAATTGCCTTCAATTTACTGGCTATAGCCTCAAATTTATCCTCTGGTGGCATTTTTTTTAAAATTAATTCTAACTTTTTTATTTGTTTTGGATCAGGGACGCATCCACTGGTTACTCCACATTTTTTCATTTGATCACTATCTTAATTACTATTAATTCATCATTTAACTGCTTTTATCTGGATGCTGGTTATCTTTCCAATCAGTCTTTCATCCAGATTAGGTTCAGTGAAGTAATGTTGTTCTAACATCTCCGTATTTTTAAATCCTGCCTTTTTTATTATATCCAAGTATTTTTGCTTTTCTAAAGCCCCACCAATACAATCAGACCAGGCTTGGAAACTTTTTATTAATTCTTCTGGAATGTTACCATTGGTAACCAGATCTGCAACTAAAATACGTCCACCATTTTTTAGAACCCGATAAGCTTCTTTATACGCGATTAATTTGTCTGTTGTTAGATTTATCACGCAGTTACTTATTATAACATCTATTGAATTGTCTTCAAGGGGTAATTTTTCAATTTCTCCCAGTTTAAATTCAACATTTTCGTATTTACCGTTTTGTGCATTTGCGGTGGCTGTTTGAACCATTTCATGGGTCATATCCACTCCAATGACCTTGCCTTTTGGGCCTACTTTATTAGCAGCAAGGAAAACATCTATACCTCCACCAGAACCAAGATCTAAAATAACTTCTCCTTCTTTAATTTCTGCCAGTGCAGTGGGGTTACCACATCCTAATCCGAATACAGCATCACTGGGTATGCTTTTTAATTCTTCTAGAGAATATCCTGCAGATTTGGCCTGTTCGATTGTTAAATCTCCTCCAGAACAACATGAACAGTAGGATTCTTCTTTTTTGGCTATTTTAGAATAATGATCTTTAACAAATTCTTTAATTTCTTTTTCCTTCAATTTTTCATCTCCTCATATAACAATTTAAACTGAATCTATATATCTAAATATATGGATATGATTTATATAAATTTTACTTTATTTGAAAATAAGATACTAAAATTAGAAATTGAAAATGATCTTTTAATTGGTTGTGTTACTCCTATTTCTAGCTGATTTTTAGATTAAATTGTAGATTTTCAAATTAATTTTCCTTGGTATTTCTTAAATTTCTATACCATCCTTTTGGCACTCCAATATTGAATTTAGGGATGATGAAACTTCGGTATACTGTTTCAAGAAAAACCTTTAACATGTGTGGGTGTTTGAGTATGTATTTTGGTCTGGTATAAAATTTTAAATAAGCTTTAGCCAGTTTTTTTTCAATGATTTTTTTACTCAAACCTAACTTTTCATACTTTATAACGGGATGGATCACAGTATAACGATTCCAATGTTCAGTATCCAGTAAATTCTTGGATTTAAGTTCATAGTAAACTGGAGTTCCAGGAAATGGAGTAAGGACAGAGAATTGGCTGTAATCAGCATCTAACTTAATTGCAAATTTTATTGTTTTGTCCATTTCATCAGGAGTTTCGCCAGGATAACCTAGGATAAACGAAGTTAAAATATCCACACCAACATTCTTAGCAGTTTTAACAGCATTTTCGGCCTGTTTTAATGTAATGCCTTTTCTCATCAAATTTAAAATGCGCTGAGAACCAGATTCAACCCCATAATACAGTGTAGCCATGCCGGACTGTTTTAAACTTTCTAATAATTTTTTATCTACTTTGTCCACCCTGCTTGAGGCAACAAAACTAATATCTAATCCTCTTTCTTTAATTGCATTGGCTATACTTTGGGCTCTTCTTTTATTTAACATGAATGTGTCATCCAGGAAGGCTATATCCCGTATTTTGTATTTATTTACCAGTTCTTCTAGTTCATCAACCACATTGGAGGGGCTACGTCCTCGGAATTTTTTACCCATTATCAATGAGGAAGAACAGTATCCACAGTTGAAAACGCATCCTCGACTAGTAATAACTCCTCCTGATTCATCTTCGGATGTTCCATAAGATTCAAAAGGTAAAAGATGTCTTGCAGGAAAAGGAATTTCATCAAGATTTTTTATAAGTTCACGACTCTCAGATCTTTTAATAACACCATTATTTTTATATGCTATTCCTTTAACTTCATTTAAGTTTTTAAAACCATTTTTGATATAATTATTTGTTAAATCCACTATTGTTTCTTCTCCTTCTCCGATAACAACTACATCAAGCCCTTTACACTCCTTTAAAGTGTCTTCTGGTAGAAATGTTGCATGTGAACCTCCCACCACTGTGAGAACATTAGGTAAATTTTTTTTAATGCCATCTATGTAGTTTAGAGCAGTATTTATAGAGGCGGTGGTAGCGGTGATCCCCACTACATTAGGATCTAGCTTTGAAATTTCATTAGCCAGTTTATTTGGTCCTTTTTGTTTTAGATCATCATCGATAATATTTACTTCTGCTGAATCTTTTTCTAAAGCTGCAGCAAGATACATAAGATTTAGGGGGGGAACTTTTAAACCTAATTTAGTGCTTACTTGGGTTTCATCCATTGGGTTGACTAGTACAACATCCATATGTTCAGAACTCCTTTATTTAGAATGAATTTTCAATTGTTCGTGGAGTTTTTGGTATTCTTCACAAGTTAATTCAGTTTTAATTTTATTCCATTCTTTTTTATTATTTATGCAGCCGGGATCAGGAGCTAAAATATCATTAAAATAGCTATATGCTCTGGCTCGACATCCACCACAAATATTCCTTGATTCACAGGCACCACAATGACCTTTTAAAAGACTTTTGTCTCGGAGTTTTTTAAGAATTTCGTTATCTCTCCATAATGATTCAAAATCGTCTTGAAGAATATTACCAAGCTTAAGGTCCTTTTCATGAGGAAAAAATACACAAGGATAAATATCACCATTAGGTTCTATGCTTAAATAGAATCTACCTGCTCCGCATCCACCAATAAATTCAGCTAACTGTGCAATGGTAGGATTGCTGTATTCTGGATTGTAAAAATGGGTGGGGATAATGTTTTCATTTTTATTTAAGTTATCTGCAATCATTGCATATTGAGGGGCAGTAGATAAAATTTGCATTTCTCCATCATAATTCTTATCATAGGCCATTTCAAGAATTTTAAACCTTTCTAAAGGTGATATGTCCATTTCAGAATTTTCAGAGCCATTTCCAGTAGGAATAAAGTTATACAACATGAACCAATCTGCGCCTAGCTTGCCTATGTAGTTGATCATGTCTGGTATTTCATTTAAATTTCGCTCTGTCACTGTAGTGGCAACTTCTAAAAACACATCATTTTTTGCAAAGTTTTTCGCAGCGTTAATAGCCCGATCCCAGGCACCATCTCTTCTTCGAAATGAATCATGAGTGTTGGGATTCATCCCATCAATACTAATTTGAATAAATTCAAGACCTGCTTCCACAAATTTTTCACAATAATTTTTATCAGAAAAAATATAACCATTGGTAGCCATGGCCACGTACATACCCTTTTCCTTAGCATAACTAATGAAATCTAGGATATGGGGGTGTATGCTTGGTTCACCACCTGAAAAAGCTAGAGAAGTCACTCCAGCTTTAGCTAAAATATCTAAACCTTTATAAACATCTTCTTTTCTAAGTTCATCCTTTTCTTTTTTACCTGCATTCTCATAACAGTGTAAACAACTCATATTACAAGCATGAGTTATATTCCAGACAACTTGAAAAGGTGCTCCAGGAATAAACGGTTTTTCTACACCGAAAACGCCGATCCCCTTCAAAACACTATATAACCCTTTTATCCAGTATTCATCTTCCATATATTCTTTAAATTCTTTTTCTTCAACACCAAAACTTTTTGAACCTTGAGAAACAATATAACCTATTATTTTAGACGTTAAATAACATTTCCAGCAATAATCATCTCTTTTATCTAAATAAATTTCCAAAGCAGCTTCCAACCTATTTGTCTGATCTTTTTCGCAATAAGTCAACGTATTTTTAAGTATTAATCTGGAAACTGGGTTTTCAGCAATTTTTTTAAATTTCAAAATCGTTTGACCTAAATCTGCATTAGCAGGATCTTCTGATTCTTCATTTAACAATTGATCCCCCTCTTTTGATTATCCCCATTTTAAACGAATAATTTCAATACTCCATAATATCCTAGTAAAAAATTAAAATAAATTTGAGGCTGGAATTATGGTTTATAATGATTATTCAAAGAATTAATAGTAAATGGTTGTTAAAATAGGCTTTTTAGGAGGTTTTATAGTTTAATCCATTTAGGATTGCCTTTTAGCCATTTTTTATGCTAGAAATAATGCATGTTTTAGTAGAAAAACATTTAATAAACTGGAAATTCAGTGTTCTAGGATATTAGTAAGTTCGCTTAGTTTAATACATAACTATTTTCTAAATAATAAACTTTTTGTTTTAGTCAATAATTTTTTAAAAGATTTTGGCATTTCAATTATTATATTGAATAAAAAGTAGTTAAATTAGTTAATAGAACTTATTTTATTATTTCAAATGTTTTAATTACTTAAAATGTATTATAAACTCATATTATTTTTAAACCTTTAAATGTGGATGTGAATAATCATTTTAGGATTTTGGCATTAATTCAAAGGTATCAGCTTTCAATGGGTTAATTATTTTTTATCTTTAAATTTAACTATTGTGGTTGAAAGATATTTTTTATCCTTTGAGAAACCATTTATTATTTTTTCGTCATCCATACTGCAGTTCTGCACAGACAATATTTCTTTAGTTCTTTCATCTTTATCTATAGTCTCTTCAAGTAATTTAAGATTTCTAGAGGTTTTCATTATGACAAAGGTGTCGCCATGTTCCATTATCTGTTCCAATCTTTCATCAACTTTAGGTACGATGACAATAATTTCATCTTTTTCAGCCAGAGGCATTTTTCCACTGGCGGCACATCCTGTAAATGAGGTTATTCCTGGAATTAACTCTACATCAAAGTTCATTCTGTTAATAATTTTAAAGATATAGGCAAAAGTACTATAAATTGACGGATCTCCCAATGTTATGAAGGCAACGTCCAGACCTTTATTTAGTTCTTTGGATATTAACTGGGCAGCCTTGTCCCAATACTCTTTAAGTTTATTATTATCTTCTATCATTGGAAATAGTGGTTCTAAAATTTCATATGAGTTATTTCGTTCTTTAAGAATTGGTTTAACGATTGATAATGCCAAACTCGGTTTTGAATCAGCGGATTTGGGGGCACATATTACATCCACACTTTTTAACATCTTTACAGCCTTTAATGTTAATAGTTCGGTATCTCCGGGCCCCACACCAATTCCTATTAATTTTCCTTTCTTCATGATCCACCTTCTATAATAAAAATTTCTTAATAAATTCCAAAATGGAATTAATTCAATAAAATTACATATAACTATTTAATGAATTCTTTTTTAAGGTTACACATGCATCTATTTATACCATCACCTAAATATAAGTCTCTATGGATAAGGATTTCATATGTAACAAGTGCGGAATGTTGAAAATGAACTGTATCTGTTCATCAAATAGCCCTAAAAGTTCCAAAAAGGTGGAAATTTCAAATAGTCAGATCTCAGATATTAAAAGGTCTTATCCTAATATTGATCAGGACATAATAGAAAATTTTCCTTTTCCCTATCCCCGCGAAGGGCAGCTGGAAATAATAGCTGAAATAAGGGATGCTATAGATAAAGGATTTCGCTACATAATCCTGGAGGCCGGCACCGGCACCGGCAAATCAGCGATAGCATCTACTTTAGTTAGGATGTATCAACCGGCTTACATTCTTACCATGACCAAACAACTCCAGTCACAGTATGCCAAGGAATTTGGCTATCCTTTGGTCAAGGGAAGATCTAATTTTGCATGTAAGGAAGATGATCTGGACTCAACTTGTGATATTGGGACCTGTCAAACCACACCCCGGTCACGGAAATTTACCTGTCCTTATGGAATAACCAAAGCTGATTATGATAAGGGGATACCTGCTTTTAAGGATGCATTTGAAAATCAAATTTATTTTAAGTCTACAGATAAATGTAACTACTGGGAACAGAAGGCTGAGGCAGTTAACAGTAAGATAACGTTAATGAATTATGATTATGCCTTGTTGGAGCTTAACTACGTCAAACATTTTAATAAGAGAAATATAATGATCTTGGACGAGGCCCATAATATTGAAGACAAGCTCATGCACCGCTTGGAGGTAAATATTTTCAATAAAAGACTGGAAAAGGATATAAAAAAATCAATACCTCGTTCAATGATGGAATATGAGGATCCTTCAGAATGGGTAATGTTTGTCGAGTCCACATATGAGGATTATAAGGCTATTAACGTAAAAGATATTCCCAAAAATAAGGCAGACAGAATAAATCGGACCAAAAACCGCTTAAACGAGCTTTTGACCAATATGGAAGATAATCCTAAAAATTGGGTGGTTGATTCATCACCGGGTGGTGTTTCCTTTAAACCATTGAAAGTGAATATGTACGCTGAAGAACATCTTTTAAAACATGCTGATGTCTGTTTGTTTATGAGTGCCACTATTTTGGACCATAAATTGTTCAGTAAATGGTTGGGCATACGTCCTGCGGAGCTTTATTCCCTAAAAATCGACAGTACTTTTCCAACCTCAAAAAGACCAGTATATATTAAAACTAAGGGTAAAATGTCAGCTAGTTCCATAAAACACACGGCACCAAAGACCATATCTGTCTTGAATAAGATTATAAAACATCATAAACATGAAAAAGGACTTATACATACTCATAACTATAAATGTCAAGAATATATCATGAATAACATCCATAATTCCCGTTTAATTAGTCATAACAGTCAAAATAGGGAATATCAACTGAATCAATTCGAAAAAAGTAAGGATCCCTTGATATTGGTTAGTCCATCCATGAGTGAGGGCGTTGATTTGCCCTATGATCAGTGCCACTTCCAGGTTATTTATAAAGTACCCTTCCCTTATCTGGGGGATAAGCAAGTAAATAAAAGAATGCGACGGGACCCTCGTTGGTATGCTTATAAAACTGTAATGACACTGATTCAAGCATATGGGCGAGGTATGAGGGCTGAGGATGATTATTGTGATACTTACATTTTAGATGGTAACATAGATATGATGTTTAAAAGTCCCAGATATAGATCACTTGTACCAAAATTCTTTAAAGAAGCAGTACAAAGGGATGATTAATCTGATTAATAAAATAGAAATATATACCTCTTAAATTAGAATTTTTTATATAGTATCAATATAAAATAATATATGATTAATAACAGTTTTTTAAATTTTTATATTAATCCCACTTCTTAATAATCCTAAATGAGTAAAAATGGGGGCGCCTTAAATAACAGAAATTCACAAGCAAATTGGAGTATTACGCCAGAATCTTCTGGATTTAACCATGCGAAATCAGCTTTTAAATTTTCGGCCGAGAACCACCACAGTAGAACTAGTTGACATTTGTCCTGAAAATGTATATCAGACATTGGTTCTAAATAGGAGAAAAAGAGAAAGCGAAATATATTTTTTACCTAAAAAACAGGCCAAAAAGCAGGATAATGTTGAACTTCGCAATAATTTAGAGGATATGATGGCAGGACGCTTTATATGGAAACTGGCAGATATAGAAATTGTAGGTCACCAGATCCTGACTGATGAAGAAAAAAAATTAGTGGATGTTCTGGTTAAGCTAAATGATGATTCCACGCTAACGGAAGAAGAATCATCAATTTTATGGGAAGTTCCCCCTCCTGAATCGGCTCACACAGAAAAATACAAAAACCAATTTTTGCAGACCAATCTAAGCACTAAAGAACTTCAAAAAAGACTATTTTACATCAATCAACAGTCAAAATCCATGCTGGAAGAACAGGGTTACAACATTCTGTACATGGCGCTTGGATCAGTGGAATGGAAAGAAATCAATGGTAATAACGAGTTCAGAAAGGCTCCTCTTATTTTAATTCCTGTAGAATTAGAACGTAAAAAAGTTAAAGGGTCTTTTAAACTTCGATGGACAGGTGAAGATGCAGTTAGTAATATTTCACTCCAAGCAAAACTTATTGAGCAAGGAATAGAATTACCTGACTTCGAAATGATGGAAACTAAAGAATGTGTAACTGAATATTTTGAAAGGGTTAGACAGGAATTAAAATCCAAAAAATCGTGGAATATAACAGATGATGTTTATTTGGGCTTTTTCAGTTTTACGAAATTCGTCATGTTCAAAGATCTGCAAACTGAAAGCTGGCCTGAAGACATATCCTTAGAGAAAAGTCCAATAATTAAGGCAATATTTGATCCAGATGCTGATTTAAATGACGAAGAATTCCATGAAAATGAAGTTGACTTGAAACTTTCACCTCGAGATGTTTTCCATGTAGTTGATGCTGACTCTTCACAGATTGCAGTAATAGAGGATGTGAAACTGGAAAAAAATATGGTGGTGGAAGGGCCTCCGGGCACTGGAAAATCCCAAACTATCGTCAATTTGATAGCTGAACTTATGGCACACGGAAAAACAATTTTATTTGTCAGTGAAAAAATGGCAGCACTGGAAGTAGTTAAAAGCCGTTTAGACCATGTAGGTTTGGGAGAATTTTGTCTAGAACTCCACAGTAGAAAATCAAATAAAAAAGATGTGTTGTTGGAACTTCAAAGCACATTAAATCGTTGTCAGGATATAAAATTAGAGTTAGACGAAGAGTTTGCTAAGTTAGAGGAACTCCGGTCTGAATTAAATGATTATGTACAGTTCATCCACCAACCCCTGGGCGAAATAGGATTCACACCATTCCATTTATTTGGGATAAAAGAAGAAGTAATTGATCATTTCGAGGAAATAAATCGTAAAATGCCTCGTTTCAATTTTCCAAATCCGGATAAACTTACAATTGAAGAATGGAACCATTCCATATTTATATTAAATGAGTTATCACAAATCTTTAAACTAGTCCGGCCCCTAGAAGAAAATCCATGGCGCCAATGTAATGTTGATCCCATATTACCGGTTGATTTAGAGGATATAGAATTTTTACTGGATAAATCCATACAAACATTGGATGATCTTAGAGATAAAGTAAAAAATTTGGCTGATATGACAGGGATAAACTCTCCCGACACGTTTAAACATTTAAATGATTTTATTAGCACTGTTAACCTTATTTTATCACTACAACCTATTGATAAAAATATTTTACTTGATTCAAAGTGGGAAGATTCTAAAGCCGAAGTTTATGCCCTTATTAAAGATGTTAAACACTTCAAACAACAGAAAGAAGGATTTTTGACCGGTTTCATGCCGGATGTGCTGGACGAGGATCTGGAATCTTTGGTCACAGAATATGAGGGATTATCCGGCAGATTTTTAAAATCTTTAAGCGGAGATTATCGTAAGATAAAGAGCAAAGCCATGTCTTTACATATTGAAAATCCCCCAGAAGACGATAAAATAATGGTTAATAACATTAAAAATCTTTTAATGTGTAAAAAACTTCGTGATAATATTCGGTCCAATGAAGTAGTTGGAAGAAGTTTTTTCGGTTCTAAATGGCAGGGTGAGCATGGAGATCCTGAAGCTCTGATGTACTTATCTGATGACATTTTAACCATCAGAAAACTTCTAAGAAATGGAAATTTAGGTGAAAAATCCCTGGACATACTTTCTTCACCAAAAACACGTTCAGAGATCTCTAAATCAATAAAAGATATATCTTGGATAAAAAAACAGTTTCAGGATTTGATAGATAAACTGGATGAATATCTGCATTTTGAAGAAGAATCAGTTTTAACTAAAAATAATGTTGCAGCATCACTCAAAGATATGCGTTCTCAGTTAAACATATATGAAGGGGAAATTTCCAAGTTACAGGTTTGGTCTCAGTATACCTCAATTAAACGAGATATTTCCCGGACTCATGCTCGACATATAATTGAAATAGTAGAAGAGGATAGGCTTAAACCTGATGACATAGTGCCCTGTTTTAAGGGGAATTTCGCAGATTCTCTACTTAAAATTGCCTTTTTAAGCACCTCGATTCTATCTAAATTTGTGGGAGGTATGCATGAAAACAAAATCCACGAATTTAAAGAACTGGATAATAAGCTAATATCTCTTAATAGATTAAGAATTGCCAAAAAGCTCTATGAAAGCAGACCGTCAGTTCGTGGTGGTGCTTCTCCTAACTCGGAACTTGGAATATTGTTAAACGAATTTTCCAGAAAGAGGGGACACATGCCTATAAGGAAACTATTATCCTCTTCTGGAAGTTTAATACAACGAATTAAACCGTGTTTTATGATGAGCCCATTATCAGTGGCCCAATTTCTGGATCCAATGAGTATAAAAAGTTTAAAATTTGATTTCGTAATTTTTGACGAAGCCAGTCAAGTAAAACCTGAGGATGCTTTAGGTGCACTTTTAAGGGCCGAAAAAGCGGTTATAATGGGCGATACTAAACAATTACCTCCTACATCTTTCTTTGACATGATGATTGATAGCGGGCGGGAAGAAACCTACGAATTAGCATCCATTGTAGACATGGAAAGTATTTTACATCTATGTAAACGTAGTTTTCCCACAAAAATGTTAAGATGGCACTATCGAAGTAGGCACGAATCCTTAATAGCAGTGTCCAATCACGAATTTTATGACGACAACCTTTTAATATATCCTTCACCTTGCCGGGACTCGGAAGTAATAGGATTAAAACTAAAATATCTCCCGGAAACAGTTTATGATAGAGGTCACAGTTCTACCAATCGAGAAGAAGCAAAAATTGTTGTGCAAACTGCTTTTGAACATTACAAACGATTTGGAAATGATAGAAGCCTAGGTATAGGTACCTTTAACGTT
Source organism: Methanobacterium sp. BRmetb2 (assembly GCA_003491285.1). NCBI lineage: Archaea > Methanobacteriati > Methanobacteriota > Methanobacteria > Methanobacteriales > Methanobacteriaceae > Methanobacterium > Methanobacterium sp. BRmetb2. Next base: position 992,329 of record CP022705.1, on the reverse strand, counting down.
AAACAACAGCAAGCCATCCTGGAAGAATTGGAACTCCAACTTAAACTTAACCCAGAAATGGAAAAACATTTTAGTGACAGTCATGAGGAACATTTCTTTGTTAAAAATCTGGAAACAATCCAGGGAGATGAGAGAGATGTTATTTTTATTAGTGTAGGTTATGGATTTGATGAAAATCATCGTTTAACTAATAACTTCGGACCACTTAATCATGACGGTGGGGAACGCCGTTTAAATGTTCTTATAACTCGTGCTAGGGAGTTATGTGTAGTCTTTTCCAATTTCAAATCTCGAGACCTCAAAATAAAACCCAACTCCCCATTTGGTTTAAGGGCTTTAAAAGACTTCTTAGAATATGCTGACACAGGATATTTACCAGATTTAGCCTTAGAAAAAACAAAAACAGAATCTTCTTTTGAAAATTCAATTTACAGATTCCTGAAAGGACAGGGATATGAAGTGGATATGCAAATAGGTTGCGCAGGCTTTAAAATTGATTTAGCTGTTGTTGACCCTGACAATCCCTCTAATTATTTATTGGGAATAGAATGTGATGGATCAATGTACAATAGCTCCCCAGTGTCTCGTGACCGGGATAGATTACGAGAAGAAATACTGAAAAGATTGGGATGGAATTTCCATAGAATATGGGCCACGGACTGGTACAGAAATCGGGATGAAAGCCAGAAAAATCTAATAAAAATAATTGAAAGCTATAGAAATAAAGAAGAACTTCCGCTCAGGGAAACTTTAGATAATAAAAAAGATATTGATGTTTTTGAAGACGAATCTAAAGTGATTGTTGAGGATAAAACAGCAGAAGAGGTAGTTCAAGGAAATATTGAGGATTTAGTACCAGTATATGAAGTATGCACTGGGTTGGGTATAGATATATCTGGTGATTTAGATGAGAATAACCTGGCCCAGGTAACCAGAGGATTAGGTCAGGTTGTAGAAGTTGAATCCCCTATCCATATGGAGGAAGTAGTTAGGAGGCTGCGCACTCTCTGGGGTTTAAAAAGGGCCGGAAAAAAAATAAAAGAAGTAATTGCTACTTCAGCACAACTTGCTGAGCAGGATGGTCAACTTACCATAATAGATGGCTTTTTATTTTCTAATGGTAAAGAAGTAATGGTTAGATGTAGAAGGGGAGATATAAAGCCTAAAATTGATTTAATAAGTGATTTAGAGATTGAAAAAGCAATATATATGGTTATAATGAATCAATTCGCAACTGATGAGGATGAATTAATTAAAAAAGCTTCCAGACTTCTTGGATTTAAATCCACCCGGGGGAACATTGCAAAAAGACTAAAAGCTGTGGTTGAAAAATTGGTGAGGGAAGGTAAACTCATAAAAAACAGTGAAGGGCTTCTGGATATTGCAAAAACTGATACTTAAATCTATATAATTGAATAAAAACATCAATAAAAATAAAAAGATAAATTAAATATTTTTAAAACGGACAATATAAATAATTAGACCCAATCCCAAAATTCCGCTTGCAGCAAATCCTAAAAATCCTAAAATCGGCATTTCAAATATCATAGGGCCCTTATCAATTTGTATTATCCATGATGAGCCCAAAAGAAGTGCAGCAATTATAATGGCCACCACAATTTTATTACTTATTCTCTCTAAATTATCCGAAAATTCCTCTGAATATTTGATTTTAATTTCACTTTCCTCAATCTTTCCCATAAGTAGGTTTACATGCCTAGGCAGGTTTTTAACTAGGTGTTCAAGTTCAAACATGTTTTCTTTGAAAAATTCAACAATATTTTCTGGACTGATCTTTTTAAGGAGTATTTTTTTAACCATTGGTTTCAATACATTGGTGGCATCAAATTCTGGATCAAGTGAGTAGGCTACTCCCTCTATAAGGGATACAGAACGTATTATAAGAGTAAATTCTGGTGGTATGTGGGTTTGGTACTTGTAAATTAATGGTATAGCCAGATCTTTCATGATATTACCTAAACGCATTTCTTGAAGACTCGCCCCATAATAACGATCAAAAACGTCCATAATATCCCTTTTAAGTAATTGTCGATCAACAGTTTGGTCAATAATATGCATGTAGATTAATTGGTTGATCACAGCATCCGCATTATAATCAATGGCATGCATAAATAGTTCGCCTAGATTTGCCATAAATTCATTATCAATATGGCCCATCATCCCAAAATCTATATAACAAAGTACATTATTCTCTAAAACATACATGTTTCCAGGGTGAGGGTCTGCATGGAAAAATCCGTCCTCTAAAATCTGTTTAAAGTAAGATTTAGCAACTCTTTTAGCCAGAAGCTTATCGTCAAACCCATCTGGATTATCCAGAACATTTACCATTTTATTGCCATGCATGAACTCCATGGTTAAAACCAGAGAAGTTGAATAATCCGAAAAAATACGGGGAACGTAAATACCTTCATCATTAGCGAAGTTAGCACCAAAATTTTGGGTATTTCTTGCTTCCAATTGATAATCCATCTCTTTAGTAATAGATTTTTCAAATTCATCAACGATTACAGGAATATTGAAGATGCGCATACTGGGAATGGTTTTGTTAATAAGTCCCGCCATATGATGCATTATCACCAGATCCTTATCCACAATTTCCTGAATACCGGGTCTTTGTATCTTTATTGCCACTTCGGTACCATCTATAAGAAATGCCCGGTGAACTTGACCAATCGATGCTGCAGCAACAGGCTCAGAGTTAAAATTTGAGAAAAGTAGATCTAACGGTTTTCCAAGCTCTTTTTCAATTGTTGATTTTACTATTTTAAAATCAAATGGTTTAGCATCATCTTGAAGTTTAGCGAATTCATCTGCCATCTTGTGCCCAACCAGATCAGGCCGGGTACTCAACATCTGCCCCAATTTAACAAAAGTAGGACCTAACTCTTCAAAAACCATTCTTAACCGTTCAGGGGCCGATGCATCAAGATCAATATCTGCATCATATCTTTTGAAGAGGCCCCTCCAAAAAGATCCTTTTAATTTTGATTCTCCCAACAAGTTATGGAATTTATATTTGGCAAATAATCGGATAATTTCATTCAAACGATTATAATCTATTTTTCTCTGAAAGTTAATCATTTAAGACCCTCTAAATTAGTATAATTAGACTTAAAAATTTCATTGAAAATGCTTTAAAGTAATTTATTCCCTCCAAGAATAGTATGATTTATAAAAACATTAATATCTATTTATTTTCTAATTTTCTTAATTATAATTTAAAAATAGTTTTTAACTTATATAAAGATATATAAGCGGACCCGGGGGGATTTGAACCCCCGATCTTGGGATCCGAAGTCCCACGTCTTATCCTGACTAGACTACGGGCCCAGATAATTAATTGTAGATTGATCAAAACTTCTTAATCTCTAAAACAGAATTGATCAGAACAAAAGTTTACATTAAATAGTTTATAACTTTATTTATTATATAATTTTTGTATTTTTGTCAAAGGGGAATATTAATTGTTTTTAGTTCTATTTAGTTTTAAAAAACCAAATACATCTTGTTTATTCAAGGTTTTTCAAGTTTGAAATACATTTTTTTAAAACTTTAACTGCTTGTTCTTCCTTTTCAACAGGAATTTCTTCAGTTATTCTTTCTATTTTGAAAGTTAATTCATTGAACATGGTTTTTTCTTCGCCAAACATCTCAAGAAACAGATCCCTGAATTTACAAAATTTTTTTCTGGATTCTTTTCTGACTTTTCTAATATTATATAATAATTTTTTTCCTTGGGGGGTAATTTCATAAATTGTTTTTGAACGTTTACCAATTGATGACACTTGTATTAATCCTTCTTGTTCTAATTGTTTTAAGAGAGGATAAATAGTTCCTTTACTCGGAGTCCAACCACCACCAGTCCTTTCACTCATAGATTTTAACAAGTCATAGCCTGATCTTGGTTTTTCATTTAACGAGTGCAAAATGAATAAGGTTAATAAGCGTATTTCCTTTCCATCAATTGATACAAATTTCCATAATCCAGCCATGATATAATTATAACTGGAGGGTATATAAATATCTGATTTTGAACAGTTTAGTTATTACTTAATTAGAATATCTATACAATTGAAACTATGTATTTTTCAATAAATATTGGAGATTAAGAATTTGAATTAGAACCAAAAATTTTAATTTAAATTTTCAATTTATAATTCTATTTATTTGCCCTTAAATATTCTGGATTTATCCCTCATTCTTGTTTTTTTAGAGTTTTTATAATTTTAAAGGTCTATTTTTACTTTTTCCTGTTTGTTGATTCTTAATGGTGTATCATATTTTCAAATTTTCCATTTTATACAGTATAATATAATAATATTAATATATCAAAAATGAACAGTTCGAAATCGAAATATTTATATGGTTATTACTTATCACTAATTGTGATTAGGATATGATTTGTGGATTAAGACAGAAATCAAAGAGGTATAAAATATGAAACTTGCTATATGTGGAAAAGGAGGCAGTGGTAAAAGTACCATTGCAGCGCTCCTAGCAAAATCTTTTGTAAAAAAAGGTGACAGTGTTCTTGTAATTGATACGGACGAATCAAACTTTGGTCTTCACCGGCAATTGGGGGTTGAACTACCCCAAGATTTCACCAATTATGTTGGTGGTAAAGATGCTGCTTTGAAAAAAATCATGGATGCAACACCTGACTGGGAATCAATATCATTTTTTGATGAGGAATGGACTATTTCTAATATTCCCCCGGCTTATTTCTCAGAAAAAAATGGAATAAAGCTCATTGCTATTGGAAAAATTCATGAGGTGGGTGAAGGATGCGCCTGCACAATGGGAATGCTGGCCAAGGAGTTTATTGGCAATTTGAGTTTGAATTCCAATGAAGTGGTTATTATTGATACTGAAGCTGGTATCGAACACTTTGGAAGAGCTATTGAAAAAGATGTGGACGCCATCCTCATGATAGTCGACCCCTCCTTTGAGTCCATGAAACTGTCAGAAAAAGTAGTTGAATTGAGTAGTAGCATAGGCAAACCAGTCTATTTTGTCCTGAATAAAGTTGATGAAACCAATGAACAATTCCTACGGGAGTCCATCACTGATCAAGATATGATCATTGCGGCTATTCCAGCAGATACCAAACTTTCACTGGCTGGACTTAAAGGCGAGGAACTTATAACAGAAATCAAGGAAATTCAGATCATGAATAAATTTTTAACTGAAAATTTTAAGCAATAAATGGATAAAATTCAAAAAATTGCTTATAGTTTCCATGAATAGATCTGGTATCTACATATAACCAACTTTTTTAAAATATAAGGAGTGAATGGGTGAACAATGCCAATAATAATTTATATCAACCAAGGAGGTATAATATGAGTAATAATCGGCTGTGTAAAAACCAATATGGCCATGAGTCCTCTAATATGAAAAATAGACAAAAAAGAAGACCAACTAGTTTCTGGGTGCAGGACCCTGAACTTGTTTTTGGTGAACTAAAACTTAAAGAAGGATATTATTTTTTGGATATAGGTTGTGGAACAGGGGATTATTCTATCCATGCCTCCAAGATTGTCGGCGATTCTGGAGTAGTATATGCACTGGATATTCAAAAGGAATTAATAAATAATCTAAGAGAAAAAGCTTATTCTGAGGGATTTAAAAATATTAAGGCCATAGTATCTGATATGACCTGCCCACTACCTATAGAAGATAACAGTATTGATGTTTGTTTTATTTCCACAGTTCTCCATTCAATTGATCTGACTAAGCATGGGGAGATGTTATTTGGTGAAATCCATCGTGTTTTAAAACTTGATGGACGTTTGGTAATCATTGAATGTAAAAAAGAAGATTTATCCCGGGGTCCACCAATGCATATGCGTATATCGCCAGAAGAACTTGAAAATTGCGTAACTTCCTATGGTTTTAGAAAGTTAAACTTGGTTGACCTTGGCTTCAATTATATGATCCAATTTGGTGTTAAAAATTAATGAAAAAATTAAAATTGATTTAAAAAAAGGAGAAAGAGCAGCTCAATATTCCAGCCTAATTAACCTATTCCTTGCAATAATTAAAGGTATAGTGGGATTTTTATCTGGAAGTATAGCTTTAATTGCAGATTCCATTCACTCTTTTTCAGACATATTTGCATCACTTGCTGTATACATTGGACTTAAACTTTCCAGGCGAAAACCTGATGAAAAATTCCCTTATGGCTATTATAAGGTTGAAACATTTGCATCTTTAATAGTATCTGCTTTGATAATTATAACTGGAGTGGAAATAGCATTTGATTCATTTAACGCATTTTTAAATCCCAGTATAATTGAAATACCATTAATCAGTCTGTTTGTCGCCGCTCTTTCCGTTGTGATTTCATTTTTACTAGCACGGTATAAAGAAAAAATTGGGAGGGAAATAGGATCTCATGCACTCATAAATGATGGAAAACATAGCTTCGTTGATATATTATCATCTCTAATTGTTTTTATAGGTATATTATGTTCATATATTGGTTATTTGGGTGTAGATGGAATTTCAGGGATTTTTGTTGCGCTATTAATAGTTTATATAGGATTAAAATTGGCTAAAGATGATGTTATGGTTCTTTTAGATGCCAGTATGGATCCTGAAAAGATTAAACAAATTAGAACTATTGCCGAAGGTGTTAACTGTGTGGAAGCTGTGCATGATATTAAAATTAGAAGATCAGGTCCTTTTATATTTGTAGAATTGCATCTGGAAACACAAAAAGGATTGCCAGTAAAAAGAGCCTATGAAATTTCAAATAAGGTGCGAGAAGCCATTAAAGATGAAATTCAAAATGTGGACAGTTTAACCGTGCAAATAGAGCCTTTTAAAAAGGAAAAACTTCGAATAGCTGTTCCTGTGGAAAATAAAGAAGGAATGAAATCTGCTATTTCCAAACATTTCAACAAAGCACCCTACATCCTAATTGCAGATGTATTTCATGATAAAGTAGCTGATATTACTATTAGAGATAGTCCATGGGCTAGATATGACAATGAGAGGAGGATAAAAGTAGCTGAATTTTTAAGAAAAGAGAAAGTTGATATTTTAGTGAAGTCTGAAGTTATGGAAGACCAGATGCATATCCTATCAGATGAATTGATGGATATTATAGGACCTGACGGTATAACTCTTGAAGAAATAATTAAAAACGCTGCTAAAAAGGGATAAAATGAATATAAGAATTCTATATAATCATAAAGTTAAAAATGGTTTTAAAGCAGGGTGGGGGTTTTCGTGCCTTTTGGAAACTATCCAGGACAAAATACTTTTTGATACGGGTTGGAACGGAGATATTTTACTTCATAATATGAAAATTGCAGATATTAATCCAGAGGAGATAGATAAAATAGTAATTTCTCATGATCATTGGGATCATATAGGTGGTTTAAACCATATATTAAAATATGGAAAGAAACCTGAAGTATATGTACCTCAATCGGCATCATACAACCTTAAAAATGAAATAAAACGATTTACAAATATTACTGAGATCTCTAATGCAAAAAAAATATGTGAAAATATTTGGAGCACAGGAGAGATGGGTGAAAAAATAAAAGAGCAATTTTTGATAATAAAAACTGAGAAAGGGAACATAATTCTTACAGGATGTGCCCATCCTGGACTTGAAAGCAATATTGAAAAATTAAGGGATTTGGGGGAAATTTATGCAGTCATCGGATGTTTTCACCATTCTAAGCTTGATATTTTAAAGGGAATTCCTGTAATTGTACCTTGTCATTGTACAGATAACATCAAAGAAATAGAACAGGAAATGCCCGATTCATATAAAAATTGTGTAGTAGGACTTAATTTTAATTTATAAAAAAAAGATGATTAAATGAATGAAGATTCCCTTAACCTTACCAAAAGTATTGAGGATTACCTTGAAGTTATTTACAAATTGAAAAAAGCTAAAGGAATTATTAAAGTGAGTGATATTGCTGAAGAACTTAATGTTAAACCTCCAAGTGTAGTAGAAGCAGTTAATAAGATGTCTAAATTGAAATTTATATCCCACAAAAAATATGGGGAAATAAAATTAAATAAACGAGGAATAAAAATCGCAAAAAGCATTACATATAAACATACTACACTCAAAAACTTTTTAAATATTTTAGGCGTTAATAATAAAACTGCTGAGAGAGAAGCATGTGCAATGGAACACATTTTAAGTAATTCAACAGTTAAAAAAGTGAAAAATTCACAAAATTCATTGAGATTTATTCAGCTGATACTACCTTTTTAAAATCTTTTAGATACTATGAAAAGAACAATAAAATGCCCAATAAATTTAAAAGACGAAATTTTTGAATAAAATTTTGATGTTGGCGGAATGTGAAAAGAGAGATAGTTAAAAATTTAAATAGATTCATGTTCTTGAATAATCATCAAAACAGGGGATACACACAAATTTACCATTTTCTACCCGTGTTCTGTGTTCTGCAACCAGCTCACCACACTTGGCACATTTAACTGATTGGAATATCCTGGCTTCTTCAGGAATATCAATTTTTACTTCTTCAATTTTGAACAATTCGTTATCTGGCATATCTAAAATGTTTTGAGTAGTTTTATCTCTTTGTTTTTCATATTCTAATTTTTCTTCAGCACTGGCTGAGTTGGAAAAAGTTTTTTCCCGGATTCTGGCAAATTCTGGGTCCATCTCATCTATGCCTTTACTTAGAGATAAACGTAGAGCATTTCCAGTATTTCTGTTTATGAAGATGTAAACTTGTTTTCCATAGTCTTTGAATATTAAATTGCCTTTTCCAAAAGTACAGCCAGTTAAGACCTGTATGGCATCTACACTGCAGCTGTCATTTTCTACAATAGCCAGGAACTCTTCATTTACAGCTCTGGCCGAACTTAGTTTTTTAATTGCTATTTCTCCTGCCCGGTATCCAATAGCTATTCCAGGGCATGTATGTCCATGAAATTTATTAACTTCTGAGAAGGGGATTATATCCTGTTTATTTGAATCTTCCATTATGTCACCTCATTAGTTATTAGAAGAATATCCTATTTTTAATCAATATTATTAGCGAAATATCATATTTGTACTTTAATATTCTAAGAAAAAAATTGAATAAAATTGTATCTATTTATACATTTGTGCTAGAGGATCCTTCCCATCTGGAAACATGGCTCCGAATGGTTCGAATTTCTCTATATCCCGGATAGTACAAAAATGCATTCCCTTATCTGAACCAGTCATCATAAGCGGTTCTGCCTTTTCAACGTCCCATGTTCCATCTTCTCCATTGTAAATATCATCTTCTATCTCTAAATGGACAACTTTGCCCATAATTAGAGTGTATGGAAATTTATCGTATTCATCTTCAAATTCTTTGTAGAGTTTACATTCCATCCAGGTATAACATCCATCTATTCCTGGTGTTTTAATTTTTTGGGAAGGTTTTTCTTCTAGCCCCGCCAGTTCAAATTCGTCTGTTTCTGGGGAACTGAACTTGGCAGTAGGAATAACGCTTTCCACCATATCTGCACCAGGCATATTCAGTACAAATTCTCCTGTGCTTCGGATATTATCAAGGGTATGTCTCATAACACCAGCTGATGCTACACATACAAGATCAAAAGGTCTTAAAATGGGCATTACGCAGGAATATGGTGCTATATTCCGAATTCCGTCTTCACTAATTGTGGATATGAATGCCACAGGCAATGGTATTAGAGATTCTCGTTTAAAATTTTTTAATATCATATTATCACCATTATTCGTTAAGGTTTGAATAATATAAATATTATAGTTTTGTTTAATAGTATTACTAACTCAATAAAATTCATGGAAAATATATTACTCAACTTTCATAAAATAAACTTGAAATCACTAAACAAAGGACTGTTTATTAAAAAATTAAAATTTAGTTTAAATAAATGATTTATTCACTTTTTAACGTTTTATGAAGTTACTGCAGTATTTTTTGGATAAATTAAACCGGTAAATCTACTCTCATAGGTAAATAGATAAGTGAAAACCAGGAGACTAAGTACAAGGTAACTTATAATCCTCCAGATCCCTGTAAAAATAGGTAAATATGCTCCAATTACTATAATCTGGCTTAGTAATTCGGCAAATATGGTGAATATGGTAATTAAGGCTAAATACTTGACCCATCCCGTTTTTGCAATTAATCCTATTATCTTTTTGAAATCAAATCCTGCTACAAAACGTCCTTCATGGGCCATGTGGGCCAGGGACATGATAAAAAGGCTGTTTACTAAAATAGTATAAACTACTTTTATAATGAGAATGGAAGTATCATTAAAAACAGGGTATATGTTTAATAAGAGATTTATAATCCAAAGAAGTCCATAAAAAACTACTGCGAATATTATCCCTAATCCCAGCAACTTCAAACCATCTTTTAATAGTTCTTTCCAATCATTAAAGTCCGGACGCTCGGATTTACCATGCGTTGTATATTTTATAATTCTCACCAGATATCCACAGGCCATAATCCCTGGAATTACTAAAAAACTTGTTAAAAATAGAATTAACAGTTTAAAATATTTTTTATTATCTGAAAAAGGATAACTAAGAGAATCTAACAAAATTTTATTTACTTCCATGATTATGATCCCTCTTATTACAACACAATTTGTGATAGTATTTCTAATTGTTATATTTTTTATATAATGCAATTATAAAAGTTATTGCATAATTAGATTATGAAATCATAATTGATTATAATATTAATTTCAGGAGATAACTCATGCTTGCCAAAAGAATTATTCCTTGTTTAGACTGCGACTTGCAGGTACCCCATGGTAGGGTGGTAAAGGGTATTGAATTTAAACAGATCCGTTATGCTGGCGAACCAGTGGAACTGGCCACCAAATACTATGAAGATGGAGCAGATGAAATAGTATTTCTGGACATTACTGCCTCTCATGAGAGAAGAGAAACCATGGCCCATGTAATAGATGCCACCACCGAGAATGTATTCGTACCAATATGTGTGGGTGGGGGAATTAGAAAACCACAAGATTATGTTAACATGCTAAAAGCTGGTGCTGATAAATGTTCAACCAATACAGCAGCTATCCACAACCCTGATTTGATTAATGAAGCCTCTAAGGTAGTGGGGTCCCAGGCTTGCGTTATTGGGATCGATGCCAAAAGGAGATACGTGGACAACCCTAATGAAAATGAGGATAAAATAATAATTGAAACTCCCGAAGGTTACTGCTGGTATGATTGCAGTATCTACGGTGGGAGAGAATTTACAGGAATAGATGCCATTGTCTGGGCCATGGAATGCCAAGACCGGGGGGCAGGTGAGATCCTTTTAACCTCCATGGATCGTGACGGTACCAAGGACGGTTATGACCTTCCCCTAACCCGAACCATGAGTGAAAATCTGGATATTCCTGTGATTGCCTCGGGTGGTGTAGGTAATCCAGAACATATTTATGAAGCTTTCACCAAGGGTAAAGCAGATGCGGCATTAGCTGCCAGTATCTTCCACTTTAATGAGTATCCTGTACCTCAGGTTAAAGAGTATTTGAAGGAGAAGGGTGTTGTGGTTAGGGTTTGAAAATAATAAATTAATTAAAAAGAAGTTTAAATGAAATCATTAAAATCTTCTTTTACTTCTTCTTTATGTAATAAACTTAATATTGATGCATTTATTCCAGAGATTATTTTATATTTCTTCTTATTAGTAATAAAATTAGAAACATGATCTGGTTCACCTATTAAAAAACTTCGGAATACATTTTCATTTAGTAGGAGATATTCGTTGGCAAATGGGGCTTGATTTATTATTTTTTTAATAATAGATTCTAAGTTAGGAATCCACTCTGGAATCACATCAAATTCAAAATCAACATCTTCTCCAAGTTTCTCGTTAATTATTTCTAATAAAGATTCCACCCCTTCTTTTAAAAGCATTTTACGATCTTTAGATGTTCCTAAATTATAAAATTTATCTTCAATATACTGTCTTATCCTTATATTATCTAATTCGATACATTCAGATGTAATTTCCAGTATTGAAATGAAGAAAAGTAAAAATAACTCTTTTCTAAGCCACAAAAATGCCTGATTTTTTTCATTATCTTCCCAAATATCATCGGTTATCTCAAAATTTTCTTTAATTAAATTTAGTCTTTTGAAAGGATCTTTTTCCAACCAGATCTCATGATAACTCCAAAAAAGGTTTGAATTATTTTTTTTGATTATATCTATGTAACTAACTATCTCAAGACCTTTTTCTTCAGGAATATTGATAGATTTGTATCTTTTATCTTTTTCAGAGAGCTTTTTTAATCTTTCGAATGAATATACATTTATTCCTAACTCTTTAGCTATTTTAAAATTTTTATAATTGATTTTATCATTAACAAAGAAAGCGTTACAGTTTTTATAGAATTTACTAAGTCCGAATAATTGAAAAATGGTTGAAACGCTGTGGGTGCTTCTTTTTGTTTCGATAATGTTGCGTGTTATAAATAAATGATTATCAAATTTGATACAGAATACATCTATGTCAGAAATTTTACCGTCTCTTGGATATAACTGAATATGGAATCGAGTAAAATAACCAAGTTCTGAAAAGAAATTTGATACTTTAATCTCTTCTTTTAGTCCAATATCTGCCATTAATTGATCCCTCTTTGAACTTTTCTTAAAGCGTTTGTAACATCAGATATTGTGTCATTTTTGTTATTTGAAAGAATCATCCTAGATACGACTGAATTTCGCATTTGTTGTAATTGTGTATTGGGATTATTCTTAATTACAGAAGCAGAACCTTTAAGCACATTAAGGGTATCTTGGATAACATCTTTTTTTTGCATCCAAAATCGGTGTTTATCTCCTGAAACAGGTGAAACTCTAACGATTCCAGCTAATTCAAGATTTTTGTAATCTGTACCAATAGGCGTTGCATTACCTGCGTAACCTCGGTCTAAAAGGGATTCTAAAAAGCGAGTAAGATCGTTTAATTTCCATTTAGCATAATTTTCTCCGAATCTAAAGTTAGCTAAAGTTTTTTTCACTAAATCAAGATGATCTTGATCATATCTATCTGAATTTAAATTTGAAGGTACCAAATACTCAGTTGAGGAGCCCTTAATGCTTAATTCTATTGGATCTATCGCGCCTGCTAAAGTCAGTCCATTTATTATATTAGGATTGTAGATTCTAGGATCTAAACCTCTTATTGGGACGCCGGGATTCTCGTTTAGATATTCTAAAATGTCTGAAACACTGTCATATGTACTATTGGAGAGTAAACTCTTAAATTGGCTTTCATTTTTATATATTTTTGGAGAAGAGTAATAAGTATTGTTTTTTACAGTTATGGGGCTCATAATTTCTGTTTTCATTAAGAATTTTTTTAATGGGTCTTGACTCATCTCTGGAAATATTGAAATAACTCCATCCAACCGTTCCTGAGGCACGGGTTTTTATCATACCATCGGCTAAAAGATTTAAAATGGATTTTTCATCAGAATTGAGCCCTTTAATTTGAAGTTTACCATAATCATAAATTTTTTTTGTATTTTGAAATTTTATTTCAACAGTATCTTTGTCTATTACATCAAAAAAGTCAGCATCATTGAGTTTGGGAATAATAACATCATCTAATAAATTTATGTCAATTCCTAAATGATATGCTTTTATTCCAATTTCATCAAATGTAACATAGAAAAAATCATTATTGGGATTATCCTGAGTTCTTATAGATTCAAGTAATTCAATTTCTTGACCAATTAAAATAGATTTTTTTAAAGTTCGAGCTACTAACGGGTTTGTATTATAATGAACACGGCTTAAATCTAGGGCTGCAGTAACATGATTATCATTTATCATTCAAATCATCCCATTAGTAATATGGTATTAATTAATAAAAATGTAATGTATCATTCACGAACCATTATAAACAACATCAACCAAAAAACACTAAACACCAAAACACAGAAGGCCTTAAAGTGCAAAAACGAAAACACATTTTCCTGGACGAAACTTCTAAAATCGAGTTAATGGAAAGGAAAATTAAAAAATACGAGAGATACAAGCCACACAGTTTGAAAACAACTGAAGAAGATTTTCGAATACAGGAAAAATTGGCCATGCTCAGTGTAGTAGCCAGTAATTTCATGATGACCGGCCACAGCCCCACCTTAGTCCTTACCAAAAGGGAAGATGGGGACGAGATTATGTGTCCGGTGGGTGGAGGTCAGAAAGACCGGGCCCGGGAAATAATATTAAAAGCTGATTTCAGAAAACTATACCGTGGGGGTAAGGGTAGAAAAACAGATCCACTCATGATCATAACTGCTATCTGCATGTACGTCATGCGCCAAGATAACCCACGAAGAGGGGATATCAGGTATTCCAATGACTTCATCAGCAGTGTGGGTGTAACCAAGGATATTTATCAGCACATCAGCCAGAAGCTGGATGATTTTAAGAATTCTTAATCAGGCGTTAATTGTATAGTAAATTATCTAACCGTCTTTATTTAAATTTTATGAAAATTTATAATCTTTTTCTACGTTTTCAGGCGTTACAGTCTGAATTTGATTTTTTTAATATCTTCCCCTAATGGATACATTTATTATTGTAAAATTACAATAAACTTATTGTATATCTACAATAATTATATTGTAAATTTGCAATAACTATTAATACTTATATAGATGATATTATGAAAAATAACACTATAAAAGTAATCATGGGATTATTGGAGAATGGTTCCAATAAAACAAATATAAGGCAATTATCTCAGGATATCAAGGTTAATTATTCCAATGTTTACAGTATTGTGAAGAAGCTTCACGAAGCCAATTTGGTTTCATTGGAGAAGTATGGTGGAGCTTATGAGTGTTTACTTTTGAAGAAAGTAGACCCCTTAATATTTCATGCAGAATATTTGCGTTCTAAGGATTTGTTAGATAAAAATAAAGATCTAAAAATCATACATCTGAAATTAAATTCATTAAAATTTCCATTTATAGCATTAATCTTCGGTTCTTATGCTAAAAGAACCCAATTTAAGACATCAGATATTGATTTAATGATAATCTCCGAAAAAGAGAGAGAAAAGGAATTTGAAAAGATTGTTAACCTGTTACCTTTGGATATACATCTTGTAACATTAAATTTTGATGAATTTTTGGCAATGGTTAAGACTAGTGATTTTAGCGTTGTATCGGAAGCATTGAAATCTAATATAATACTTTTAGGAATTGAAGATTATTATAGGATGTTGGAAAATGTTGGATTCTGATAGAATAGAGATAGCTCACAAGAATTTTAAAAAAGATTTGAATGAGGGTTATATAAAGAAAAAGATCCCGGACACTAATTTAATACGTGCTTTGGCAGATAATGCAAATGAAAGTTTGAGGGTAGCTGATCATCTTTTTGAAGAGGATATATCTTCTATGTGGGTTATAGTGTCTTCTTATTATTCTATGTATTATATGGCAAATGCTGTTCTCAATAAATCTGGATTTAAAGTTGGTGATCAAGTTTCTCATAGAGTAACAGCTGATGCTTTAATTGTTTTGGTAAGAGATAAATTAAAAAGCCATCTTTTACAAGATTTTGATGAAGCTAAAGAGGAATATGTAGAAATTGATAATTTAACTGATGAAATAATTGAACTTTATGATTTAGAGCATAAAAAGAGATTAAACTCCCAATATGTGATGGGATATGATGTTAAAGTTTCAAAAGCAAACACTTCACTTGAAAGGGCAAAAAAATTTGTATTAGAACTTGAAAAACTTCTATTGGAATTTAAATGTCATTAAAAGCACGAATTAAGCATTTGGATGGCTTAATCAGCAATGTGAAGTAACCAAGGATATTTACCAGTACATCAGAAGCTAAATAATTTTAAGAATTATGATTCTGTTAAAAAATTAATATTTTTACACTTGAATTGATTATAACTCGGGCTTCATGTGAATGTCCAAATATAACTATTCTTTTATCGGATTCAGGGTTTTCAAAAAATTGAACCCTGGATTGATCATCCATATGGCTAGCCAGAGCTGCTTTCAGAATCGCTTCTTCCAGAGGGATTTTGATCGGAACTAGATTATTGTTCTGCCTTTCGTCCCAGCTTTCAATAATTCCTTTATGCAGATAAACATCGATATAATCATTTTCAGAGTTTTGGTAAGGTAAAAAATCATTTATAGCATATAAATCATTCAATCCATCTATATTTGTATTTAAAACCTTCTTTTCAAGTCCTTCATTTACCGGGAACTCCATGATAAGACTTTTCCACACATTCCAGTAAAGGAAATACCCTAATTGTTCCACACTCAGTTCATTCTTGTGTACCTCAGGTAAGGTGGCCTGGTTTTCAGGACGGCCCTCTATAACTGAGGTGGTGGCCATCCTGGTAAAGAAGTATCCGGGCGGTAGTATGGAGTCGGTGTTGGTTATAGGTCGGTTAGAGAAATCAGGTGCACAGAAAAAATTATAACGGTGTCCGTGCTCAATAATCAATTCTGGAAAATCTTGAGGCACATAAGCACCTAGTCCTTTAACATCTCTTGCTTCAGATATCCCTGGTAGAATACTTTGTATATCTCCTGAATCGATAAGTAAGTCATGGTTTCCCGGCACATAGGTCACTTTTATATTTCCATCGGTTATTATGTCATTAAATGCATCTATTACTGGTTTATTATTTGCAGCCACGGTTTTTACGAAATCTCGCTGTGTTTTCCCGTTGAAGGTATCCACATGCATGGGAATGAACCATTCATCAATCAAATCACCACTAATAACCAGTTCTTTCACATGAGGTGAAAACCGGACCTGTTTTAAGAAATCAACCAGTGCGCCCCTATTTTGATTGATTTCAGCATAACTGTCGTTTGCACCTAAATGAAGGTCGCTTATAACCATTATTAATGATCGATTATTATTTAAGTCTGAAATACCTTCTTTGCTCAGATTAAGTGAATAATCAGCGGTAAAATATGATATAAATTCTTTTTTTAAAGAAGCACCGCTTAATGAACTTAGTTGGGTGTTGATGGAAAGTTTATATTCCTCGCCTGATGAAATCGATTGCGATGATTTATTAATATAGAGGGTATCTGCTGAATTCTCCTCAAAGGTTATTACAATATCCTCCTCTACTTCTTCACCATCAGATTTGATTTTAAAGAGTTTAATTCCCTTTGAAACCGTTTTTATATCTAAATCTTCATTGAATGTAAGTTTTATAGGTTTTTCAGCATCAATAACGGTTGGATCTTCCATCTTATCCGAGGTAAGAATGTCTGTTGCAACTGTTAAACTTGTTTTAACTAAT
This sequence comes from Methanobacterium sp. BRmetb2, assembly GCA_003491285.1. Classification (NCBI taxonomy): domain Archaea; kingdom Methanobacteriati; phylum Methanobacteriota; class Methanobacteria; order Methanobacteriales; family Methanobacteriaceae; genus Methanobacterium; species Methanobacterium sp. BRmetb2. The sequence goes on along the minus strand of CP022705.1, from coordinate 974,987 downwards.
TTTTTAGAAGACAAAATAATAACCTCCTTTCTTGTATAGAATTTATTGATGTCATTTATTGGAACAAATTAGTATTTATACATAATTTTCTTTATTATGGGTGATGTTATGATAGAAATTAATTTGCCAGAATTAGGATAATCCCTTGAATGTGAAAACAATTTTTAATCAGTTTCACTTCATATTTTTTGAAGTATTTATTTTAAATCTTCTTATTCTTTAACTAAACTTAATTTACCGAGATTATACAGTTTTAACCCTACAATCGTTAACCATATTCCCAGATGATGAGAATTGGAGTCGTTAAATTTGCTAAAAATAGCAAACATAAGGTAGTTCAACATATAAAGGAGAAATCGAGGAATGAGAGATATTGTAGAGGAGAATTAACTTCGGTTACCAACCAGTTAATTTTCTATCTAACATTTTCAAGTTAAAATAATGATTTTACTGATCCAAATCTGTTTTATCATTAAATTGATGGATCATATGCTTCATAAAAAGGAGGGTATCTTTTCTGCGTTTAAAGGGGGATCTATAATAACTTTTAGATTCACCTTTTCTGATCCGCAGGGCCTCTTTCAATATCCTTGAAAATTTTGATGGAACCCTCTCTAATACATATTTTCCCGCATCATATTTGGATACAATATCTTTTTCATGCAGAGTATAATAAAGTCTAGATATGCCCAAAACGCCCCACTCAACTTTTCGCCCAGAAAGTGTTAACAATCCATTCACTGAAAACTTTTTAGAAGCCCTTTCAGTCCAATTAGCCCAATAAGTGTTGGCATTTAACTGTACATAACTGACCAAATCATTGCTATCAATAGGGGGTATATAATGCTCTGGAGTTTTGCCTACTAAAGTTATACCATATTTTTTTAAGATAAACCAGGTAACTATACCGACATTCCCGGATTTACCATCGTACTTGATTTTTTTACCATCAAAATATATAGTTGGCCCTATGTCTTCATCTAACTTTCCAAACTGCTCTGTTAGAACATATGAACCATCTAATACTTTTTTAGGATGTTTAGAACTAATTTCTTTATGAACTTCTTCAATTATTTTCATTTCAGAGATTTCCAGATCCCGGTTAATCAGACAAACAAAATCAACATCACTTTTTCCTGCATGATAATCATCTAAAGCTATTGAACCACCAATGTAAAACGATTCTACCAGATCAGGCAGTTTTTCATTAAATGCCTTGAGGTAGTGGTTCACAACTACTTCAACATCTTTTGGTAAAGTTTTCATATTTCCCCCAATTCAAATTCTTTCACGATATTCTAGTTCTTTAAATGTAATTATAAATTCGGTACCATGGTTTCTATTAAGTTTTATATCTCCATCAATTTGTATGACTAAACTATTTACCAGTTGCAAGCCAAGAGACTCTGTTTTTTTAAAGTCTAGATCTTCAGGAAAGCCTATCCCATCATCTTTAATGGTCAGAAAATAAAGATTATCCTTTGATTGAAGTGAAATATAAATATTCCCCTTTTTTCCAGATGGAAATGCATGTTTAAGACTATTTGAAACTAATTCATTTATTATAAGGCTACAAGGTACTGCAGTTTCGATATTCAGCATTATTCCTTTTATTTTGATTATTGGTTTGATTTGATCTTCTCTGATTTTATATGAAAAAAAGATACCTCTTACCAGACTCCAGATGTATTCTTGAAAATTAATTGTTGTTAAGTCCTGTGACTGAAATAAATTCTCATGAATGGTTGACAGGGCTTTAACGCGATTTTCGGTTTCTTGAATAATTTTTGCAGCTTCATCAGTCATTATATGATGTGTTTGAAGATTCAAAAGACTTAGGATGATTTGCATATTATTTTTAACACGATGATGTATTTCCCTCAGCAACAATTCTTTTTCTTTTAAGGCTCGTTTTATTTCTTTTTCAGCATTTTTTGTTTCAGTTATATCTCTACTAATAATTGAGATGCTTTTTAATTTTCCAGAAGCATCAAAAATAGGAGAGAGAGTTAAAGAAACATTTATTAATGTTCCATCCTTCTTTAATCTCAAAGTTTCATATCGCTGAATTTTTTTGTCATGTTTAATTTTATCGATTAACTCGGATATTTCTTTTTTAAGATGTTTTGGTGCCAATATGGAAATATTCTTTCCTATAACTTCTTTAGCAAGATAACCATAGGTTTGTTCTGCTCCTTTATTCCAACTGGTAATAATACCATTAAGGGCCTTGGTTATAATAGCATCATTTGATGATTCAACAATGTTAGTTAAGCTTTGGATATTTTCTTCAGCTTTTTCACGCTCTTTGATTTCCATTTCAAGTTTTTTTATATGGCTCTAAGATAGTTACCATGAATATTCCTATATATATTAGTATAAAGGCGATAATTTTGTAGATATGTCCTAGCATATTGTAGGTATCGAAGGCACTAATGTAAATGGTGAATGTAAGTTCACTGAATATGCATAGAATGATTGCTGCTAAAATAAGGAGGTTGTAATTCTCTTTTGTTTTTTTATAGCGTTTCCAATACAGGATCGCAGCAACTACAAATAATCCTATGATCACATATTCTAAAAATATTTTATATATTGTAAGGCCACTTCCTTCAGTAAACATGTGGGGTAAATATGAAGGATAATGGATCACGATTATGAATGCCAGAGCAGATATTATCATGGCGCCAGACAGTAAATATTTCTTGGAAAGCCAGCGACTTTTAGTATTGGCATAGATAAAAGCACTGATAATCAAAGCTATGGCTGAAATTAATCGTGCTGCAATCCAGAATAGGATTGATTTATTTGAATCATTAAATGTAATGAAATTAGGCATTTGAGGAAAGCTGAGCACATGAAACAGGTCAATAAGTCCAATAGTCAGGAATGCACAGCTTAAAAAAGTGCATAATTATTTTTTGATTGAGTATAAGTGTAATATCCAACACCAAAAATGGAAAATGAGACTATAATACTGAAAAGCTCTGCAATTATGTGGAATGTAAGGTAAGTGTCAATATCATGGGTTTGATAAAAGATCGAGGGCAATAAACCTATTATTAGGAATAAAAATACAGAAAATATAATCAAGAGTAACAAAATAGTTTGTGGTGATAATTGTTTTAATTTTTTAAAATTATTCACCTAGAAACCTCCATAACTTAATGGAATTTTCGAAGTTTACTTCCACACATTTTTTTATTTATAATATATGAGTTTAGTCCTACTAATATCTTAGAGAAAGGATACGAATAGCATTAGAACAGATCTCATTTTATATTCATGATCAAAAATTCCACCCCAAAATCCAATATCATATTAAAAATATCAATATTGACTTTAATTATGTTGAAGTGTAAATTGATAAATTCAATATATTTATATACTATTAGTTAATAATCTTAATTTAGACATGGAAAATATTGAAGCCATGATTTAAGGGCGAATAAAATGAAGGCAAAAAAATTAAAAATACAGGTTAAAAGAGGCAGATTTTCAATTCCCCTTCCTGCGTTAAGATTTTCGACGTTTAAATGGATTTTTAAAATGATAATCAGGTTCTACCCATCTAAAGTAAAAGAAAGCGCGTCACCATCATCTGGTGAATACGAGTTCATGGAAACCATTTTAAAGAACATGACTTATGAAGACATTGACAGGGTTATCAGCCGCTTAGAACAGGAAGAACCCTTTAAATTGGTTGATATTGAATCTTATAATACAAAAGATGGTAGAATTGCTGTGAAAATCTACACGATATGAGGTGAAGCTATGAAACATGAAGTACCAGGGAGCTGTCCCATATGTGACAGTGAAATTAAAGTTTCAGAGATAAAGTGTAAAAAATGTAAAAGTGTTATCCAGGGCGAATTCGATCTTTGCAAGTTTTGCAGAATGAATGACCAGCAAAAATACTTTGTGGAGGTCTTTATCAAAAACAGAGGTAACATTAAGGAAATTGAAAAAGAACTGGGGATATCTTACCCTACAGTGAGAAATAAACTGGATGAAGTGATTTCCGTTCTAGGACACAAAATTGAAAAACCAGTAATCAATAAAAAAGAGATCTTAGAAAAGCTCAAAAATGGAGAAATTAGTAAAGATGAGGCTTTAAAATTACTTAATGGCTAAAAATCTTTTAAAAAAATATTGGAAGTGAATTATATGAGTAAAAATATATCTGAAGAAAGAATGCAAATTTTGGAAATGGTTGAAGAAGGAAAAATTAATACTAAAGAAGCAATGGAACTACTTGATGCTTTAGAAGGAAATCAGGAGGAAATTACTCCTAAAAAGGACGCTAAATGGTTAAAAGTTCGAGTAAGAACCATGGATGACAACCCCAAGGTCAACGTGAACATACCTATTTCTCTGGTTGATGTGGGATTAAAAATGGCCAAAAAATTTGATCCTAAATTAAAAGAATCTGGCCTAGACAAAATCGATCTGGATGAAATTATTGAGGCTGTTAAAAACGGAGCCGAAGGAAAAATTGTGGATGTGGAAGATGAGGAAAATCAAACCAAAGTTAAAATATATGTAGAATAAATAAGGCATTAATTTATTTTTTATTATTTATCTGACCTTTTTTATATAAAATAAAACTTTCTAATATTATTTTTTTATCTGAGGATTTTTTAAGCAAATTTTTTAAAAATATCTAGTTTTAGTGTTTATTTAACAAAAATAAGATTATTCATCAAGAATCAAATTTTCTGATACGTCGCTCTATATAGTGATAGCAAAAATATCGAACTACTTTTTCTGACTACTTTTTGTAAATTCAATTTTGTAAAAATTTATATATCCTAATTTTTCATTAAAATAGATTACAACTAACAAAGGCCCGACTATTCTATCCATGAATAGTTCTGGGCCTTTTTTATTTTTATAATGGTTTTAATGGTCTGTTTTAATAGGAAATTAATATTAATTAGTAAATATAAATAATTAGTAAAAATGTCTAAAAAAGGGGAACTGCCACGCTTTTTCAATAGAAAATTATGGATAGATAGTAAAGAAGACCTATTAATAACCAGCGGTCTAGTGATTATACCGATATTTTTCCTTGAATTTAAGTGGCATAGTCATGATGGGCAGTGCAGCATTTCTTTTAATCTACATAGGAGTTAATTTAGCCCATCTTAAACTTTACAAAGAGACAGGAGCTAATAAATCTATAACTTGCCTGGCTATTATAGGATGTTTATTCTCCTTTGCAGTTTTAGCCTACTATGAATTCTATAATTCTCCTATAACTCTAATTGTTCTTAGTGCAACAATTTTATTTTCATTTTTATTTGAGGGAATATACAGAAAATTCTCAGCAAGGATACTTAAAATTAGAAAAATTCATCATTGATTTTTTCATTTCACTCCCTTTAAAAAAATCCAAATAGGTGAATAACTATAATATCTGTAGGTAAAATAAAGGTGGAAAAAATAAAATGAAAATAATTGTAATTGGAGGAGGGGCAGGAGGCCTTTCCACAGCTTCAAACATCAGAAAACATGATGAAAACGCCGAAATAATTGTAATTACCCGTGATAAATACATTGCATACTCTCCCTGTGCCATACCTTATGTTCTATGTGGAGAAGTGGATTCCTTCAAGGAAATCATTATGCACCAGCCAGAAGATTACCTGAAGCGGAACATTAAGGTGATCACTATGGCAGAGGTTCATGAAGTTTCAAGTGAAACTAATACAGTTAAATACCATTTATTAAATGGAAATCGCCATGATTCCAATGGATCTGAAAAATCACTGTCCTATGATTATCTGGTATTGGCCACAGGTGGTTCACCTTTTATCCCTCCTGTTGAAGGTGCGGATTTAGATGGTGTTTTCAAGATCAGAACCATAAAGGACGGTTTCAAGATCAAAAAGTGGGCTGAAAAAAGTCAAAAAGCAGTGGTGGTTGGGGCTGGTTTAATTGGACTGGAAATTGCCTACGGCCTGAAAAATATGGGGTTGGAAGTAACTGTAACAGAAATGCTCCCTCAGATTGTCCCCCGAAATCTTGATCCGGCCATGGCATCCATAGTTCAAAAATACATTGAAAAAAAAGGTATTAATGTCATACTGGGCCATCCAATTGAAAAAATTTCTGGTAAAGAAAAGGTAGAGGGGGCTGTTTTTGGTGAAGATGAATTGGAAGCAGACATGGTTATACTGGCTACGGGAGTAAGACCTGAAACAAAACTGGCCCAATTGGCGGGAGTTGAAATTGGTAGATGGGCCATATTAGTTAATGAAAAAATGCAAACATCCATACCCAATATATATGCTGTAGGGGACTGTGTAGAAGTCGTTGATGCAATAACTGGACATAATACTTTATCTCCATTGGGATCAACAGCAGTAAGACAGGGGAAAATTGCAGCTAAAAACATTGCAGGTATTGGAGCTGAATTCAGGCCAGTTGTAAATTCCATGGTTTCTAAAATTGGAGATCTTGAATTTGGTTCAGTAGGCCTGACCAAGACTGCAGCACTACAAAACGGGATTAAAGCCATTTCAGGTAAGAGCAGAGCTTTAACTAAAGCTAGATATTATCCTGGCGCTAAAAGAATTGATGTAAAAATGATAACCAATTTGAAAGGTAGAATTATCGGTTGTCAGATTATTGCTGAAGAGAGAGTAGCAGAAAGAGTGGATACCATGGCACTGGTTATTGCTAAAAGTATTACATGCAGTGAACTTGCTAACATGGAATTTTCCTATGCTCCACCAGTTTCAATGGTGATAGACCCTATAATATTAGCAGCAGAAGATGCCTGTCAAAAGTTAAAAAGAGTTAACGGAGAGTAATAACTTCTAATTTTAATTAATGGAGGATACATTTCTCATTTCTATGTATTTAAAATAGAGATCTGGGAGATATCTACTGATCAAGTACTAATTTATCTTTTTTAGATCCTAAACCGGATAAGTATCTGGTAAATCCAATCAACCAGAGTATGATATGGTAGGTCACCCATCTTTCAACCCCACATCCTCCTAGTATAATATACGTATATTAGTTCTGAATAAAAACAGGCTGATAAACTAAGAATAAAAAATTTTTAATAAAAAAATATGTTAAAAGGGTAGAAATTAAATTGAAGAGGCGGTAGATCTATTCAGTTTAAAAATATCTCTTTAAAATCCCTTTTAACATACGGGCATGCCGGGCTTCATCCCGTGAACTTTCATCAAAGAAATCATGGGCAGGGTCAACATTACACTCCTTTGCTTTTTTGGCTGCAGCTTTTTTTTCGTTATTGGCCATGGTTTCTCCTTCAAGCATCATCTCCAAATTTTCTTTTAGTGAAGGTTTTATAACTTCATTCATTTCTGCAAATTGAGATGCGTGTTCTGCTTCTTCCCATGCGATGGTTTTAAGTACTTCAGCCACTTCAGGCAGTCCTTCTCGTTGGGCCTGCCGGCCCATGGCCAGGTACATGCCCACTTCCTGGCATTCGCCATTGAAGTTGGCCTGTACAGCTTCTTCTAGTTCTGTTCCTTTACAAACTCCAATTTCATGTTCGTTTATCAATTCCATTTTTTATCCTCCATTTAAATGTTTAAAAATATTTTAAAGTGATTTAACTTCTTGAGCCAATTTTTTACCGGATTCAAAGCATTTATCCAGTTCATCTTCATCAGGAACGTACATTATTTCATATTCTTCTTTTACATTGAATCCGCATTCTTTAAGGTCTTTAGCTAATAATGTTGATGCTCCTCCTCTACCCCCGATGGATCCGAAGGTTATTGCTAATCTTTCCAGGCCAGTGCGGTTAAATTTCAATCCGCGAAGGTAATAAATTAGATCTCCTAAACTGGGATACGGTTCGTCATAAATGGTGGGAGCTCCCAGAGCGACAGCTTTACTATCTAATATGTCTTTTACAATTTCACTTCGTTCATCTTCATGTAGATAGTACATTTTAACATCTATTCCTTCACTCATTATACCTTCTGCCAGGGCATGTGCCATTTTCTGGGTGGAAAAATGCATGGTATCATAGATAATAGTGATTTTATCATGGCATTTCCCACTGGCCCAGTCTGTGTAGGCCTCAATGATCTTCATGGGGTCAGTCCATATTTGGCCGTGAGCCGGAGCAATCATCTTAATTTTCTCTAAAAGGCCTAGATCAATTACTTCCTGGAATTTTTTCAGGACCAGTTTTGATAGAGGAGTGATAAGGTTGGCATAAAACTTTTTGGAGGCATCACTCAGCACGTACTCCGGTATTTCATAATCATATCTCTGTGGAAAACATAGGTGTTGACCAAATGCATCATTGGGGAATAAGATTCCACCTTCCAGAAGCAGAGTAAACATGCTGTCGGGCCAATGAAGTAAAAAGGCTTCCAAAAATGCTAAAGTTTTTCCACCAAGTTCTAGAGTTTCTCCGGTACCAACACTAATAAATTCTGCATTTTTCAGTTGGGGAAAATGTTTTATGAGTCCATCTATAGCAATTTCAGTACAGTAAATGGGTGCTTGGGGGAATTTTTTGTGTAAATTTACTAGAAGACCGCTGTGGTCCTTTTCAACGTGATTTTGTACAATAACATCAATTTTAACTTCCTTTCCTTCCTGTTTAAATGCATCTTCCACACGGGCCATTAATTCATCATATTTTCCAGGATAGGCATTGTCAATTAAAGCCACTTTTTCTTCTCCAAAAACCAGATAAGCATTGTAACTGGTCCCATTTAACGTGTATCCATGGTAACTGCGAAGGTCCCAGTCTAGGACACCCACCCAGTACACTCCATCAGTAATTTTATTTGATTCTGCTTTCATTTTTTCACCTTATTTCAGAATTTTACTTCCAATTTTTATTCCTCTCAATTTCAAGAGATAATTTATTCGTATTCCTACGAATATACTATACTATACGAACTAATATATAATTTTTTCTATTCGTTTATATGCGAATATTCCCATTATAGCGAACTAAATATATATGATGGAAGACAGAATTAGTATCAGGTTGATGTCATGGAATATGGAGACAAAAGAGAGGAAGATCAAACAACAGACATTTTTGAAGATTCCAAAAAATCTATAACTATCTTTGCCACCAAAAAAGGAGTAAATGTAGTCAAAAGCCCAGTAAAATCTACTATTCTCCAAGCTTTAAAGGAAAAAGAATTAAGCTTTGAGGAAATAGTTAAAATAGCTGGAAAGTCCCGATCAACAGTTTCAGTCCACTTGAAAGAACTAAGAGAACAGGGAATAATAGAATCACGCACTCACCCTCATGATCAGCGCAAAAAAATATTTTATATAAATTCCCGCTATCTTGGTGAAATGGATCCTAATGAAATGAAAGAAAGGGAAGAAGGAAAGTTAGAATTTCTTATAGAACATTTAATTCACCAGGGAAACCCTTTTGAATTTTTCCGTTTGATGTTTCATATACTGCGGGTGGAAATGATCAAAGAAGGCATTAACTTAGATCCCCTACTCCACCAAACAGGTACAAAAATTGGAAAAGTCTTTTATCCAGAATTACAGGATGAAAATACTGAAAAATTTCTGGAAAAAATAGCTAAGTTCTGGGAAGCTAATGCACTGGGTAAACTTGAAGTAGAAAGCATTGAACCTTTAGTTATACGTGCTTATGATTGTTTTGAATGTGAATTTCTCCCAAATATTGGAAAATCAGCATGTGCTTTGGATTCAGGGATATTAGAAGCTTTATTCTCAGCCCATTTTTCTCAGTCAGTAACCGCAGATGAGGTTAAATGTTATGCTCGGGGAGACCATTACTGCTGTTTTGTATTGGAACCCCATGAAAAATAAAAATTAATATGGTAGAAGGTGATTATAAACTCAATACTGGTCATGATACCGAATTTAAGGTTACTTTTAAAGAGTTAGAGTATAAATAGCATTTTTTTATAATAATTATAATCATTAAAGGAGTATAAAAATGGGTGATGTAAATCTTATTGCTCAAATAATACCTTTGGCCTGGGCCGCAGCAGTTAGTCCAACAGCATTATCTTTATTTCTGATTACCATGTCCATGTCAGATAATCCCAAGTTATCTGGACTTTCTTTTTATGTGGGGGCAATTTTTGTTCTGTTACTAACTGTATTTTTAGGAATTTTCTTAGGCAGTGCCTTGACCAGCACTGGACATGGAGATCCTGCTACTACAGGGGCTATTGATCTCTTTTTAGGGGCTATTTTGGTTCTTTTAGGTATTAAAAGTTTTTTTTCCAAGAGTCATGGAAAAAACAGTTCTCTAATAAAGTACTTACGCATCGATGTTCAGGCTAGTAATTTCGCTAAATTTCGCCAATATTTTACCATAGGTCTTTTAACTTTTCTAACAAATTTAAGTACAGCTATATTTATTTTAGCAGCTGGAAGAGAGATCGGGCTTGCAAAAACAGGAATATGGGTGGATGTAGGTGCTATTGTACTTTTAACTCTTATTACTTTAATAGTAATTGAGGTACCGCTACTCTTTTTTGTATTAATGCCAAAATCCGCTGAAAAAGTCTCGGAACCTATGGATAAGTGGCTTTCTAAGCATTCTAATTTGGTAATGGCAATTTTTTTACTGATAATCGGGTTTTTGGTAATTTATAACGGAATTTCCCATTTAAAAATTATATAGCACTAATAATTTATTATTGTCTTACTAAATGCTTAAACAAGTCAAAATTGAATTATTTTCAATGGATAATTATTTTTTTCATTCACTAATTCCATGATCTAATCTAATTAATGTTTTTAGATTGAATTTGGGAATAAATAGTATGAATTTTGGAATAAATATTTATGATTCATTGTAAAACATATTGATATGGATGGATTTTTGGAGAATGATCAGATACCTACTGAATTCAGTTAAATATCTGAATTATTCTTGGAATTCCATTCTTTTTTCAAAGATTTTTAATCAAAAAATTTAAGATCAGAGGTAGATACATGATTAATGAACTTATAAAATGGAAACCATTGTTAATTGGAGTCTGCATTGTGATTATATTGTATTTAGTTTCAGACCTTTTTTCAGGTGTAAGTCTGCTATTACCATCGATGTTACTTGCAGGAATTTATATAGGGGTTATGATCAAGGGGGATATAAAAATAAGGGCTCTTAATGGGGCGGTTTTAGGGTTAATCAGTGGATTGATAGTCACGTTAATTTTAATAGCTATGATCTCTGCTCAAGGATATAATGCTTATTTAACCACCATATTGAATGCATATGTTGTCTACATAGTTGTGGGGATAATATTAAGTGCGGTGGGAGGAGTTTTTGGATCCTTGATAAAAACAGAATACTCTAAAAATGCTAATTAATTCCTCCTTTTTTAATTTTTTTTGTAATATCAACATATTGTATCTTTTTTTGGTTAAGAAATGCAATGGAAAGTTCTCTGCGAGAAATTCTTTTATTTGTTATGGAGTTAATTTATTAAATAAAAAACAGGAATGCACAATTTCACACCCGTATACAAGTTTTAAATAAATTCAGGATATATGGACTAAATTATAATAATTAGCATTTATCAATAAGTTAATAGATTGAAAATCCACTAAAAACCAGTTTTAAATCTACAATACTATATCTGGGCGAAAAATTATATATCAGATAATCTAGTTACAGACAAGTATATGATAACTCCTTTCACTATTTCTTCCCAAGAAATCAAAGGCCCATTTAATCTTGAAATCACGATAAATAGTGGTCAAACTTCCCAACCGGCTTGGTTTAATAATAAAAATTATTTTCAAGAATTGTTAGTTGTTAATGAGCAGTTAGTATTGGTCAGTTTAACTCAGGACAATTGGTACGGACCTTTGAAATTGCAGGTTGAATCTAATGACGAAATTCATTTAAAATCACTGATCATGGAAATTAAACGTATTTTTGATCTAGAATTTGATCTGACTCATTTTTATGAATTTTTAAATGATGATCCTCAACTGGCTCCTACCATTGATTTTTGTCAGGGATTAAGATTATTCAAGGCACAAAACCTTTTTGAATGTTTAATGTCTTCAGTATGTTCTGCTAATAATTCTATAATAAGGTGGAATAGGTCTATTAGGTTGATGAGGGAAAAATGGGGCGATAAAGGTATTTTCTCCCAGGGTACTTTTTATAGTTTTCCTGTACCCAGTAAAATTCTCCAAGCACCAGAGCACGAATTTGAGGAAATGGAAATGTGTAGTGGAGAGAAAGATATAACAGAATGTATAAACAATTTAAAATCGTGTGGTGTGGGTTATCGGGGAAAGTTTATGAAGGAAGCAGCCCGCATGGTAATGGAAGAGATAGATCTGGAAAAACTGGGCCACATGAAGTATGATGATGCTTTTCAAACTCTAACAGAGTTGCCAGGGGTGGGACCCAAAGTGGCGGATTGTATTTTGCTATATGGTTATGGTATGGGAGAAGCATTTCCCACTGATGTTTGGATAAAAAGAATTGTATCCCATTTATACTTTGATGGAAAAGACATTCCAGTTAAAAAAATTAGAGATTTTGGACGAAAACAATTCGGCAGTTACGCAGGATATGTTCAGCTCTATTTATTTCATTATGCTCGAAAATCAGGGCTTTTAGATAGATTAAAGCCTAAAAAATGATATTTTTGAGTTGTTAATAAAATTACATACATCCATCTTTCATTTAAATTCATAATTAATTTAAGGATTTTAATTTGAATAATGAATTAAGTAATATCATTAAGTGGTTACTATGGGGGATCTTTTAAAAACTTTGAAAGAATTTGAAGATATTTCCAGTGAATTTCATGAAAAGATCATGAATATTTTGAAGGAAAATTACTGCTGGAAGTGTCCTATGAGAACTACCAGTAGCAAGACTTTCTGTCGAGAAGTAGATGCATGGATTAGATTAACACACGCCCTTGAAGATGCTGTTAAAGAGAACATGGAAGAAAAACTTTCCCCTGAAGCACGGAATTTTGTGCAAATGAAATATTTAAATAAAATCAGTAAAAACCAGTTTTCATATGATCGGAAACTCTTGATAAAATTAAAAGCAGATTTAAAGCCTTACGCTCCTAAAGGAAGTGTTTTAATTATTGAAGAAAACTGTGAGATTATAAAAAAGGATGATCTTGTTTTAATTCCTAAAATATGTCTTTTACATGTTTATGGATTTTCTAGAATAAAATACAATGATAAATTACCTTTTAAAATGGCCAAAGTTTCAAAGATATTTCATGAGAGTGGTGGAAAGTTTATCAAAACTCATGAAGGTATTCAAATATCTCCACAGCTTTTAATAGGGCGAGTGATGAAAATTTTAGACAAAAAAAATTCTAAATTTCTTTAAAATCATATAATATATGATATTCATTTATTAGTAAAGCAATAAAACAGCATTCAACTGTTTTTTTTATTTTATTGGCAAATTCATTTAAGAAAAATTTATTTATTAATTTAGATCATTCATACTTAAGGGTCGTTATGAAAGGTGAAGATGAATCTAGAAATTCTGGGATTATGAAAAATAATAACATAAAAGATGATTTGCTTCAATTTAGGGAAAATATTTTAGAAATGCTTGAAATTTCTTCTCTTAAAGAAATATCAGATTATGTCTTGGAGAAAGCCACCCGACTCACCCAAAGCAAGCACTGTTATGTTGCTTACGTAGATCCCAAGAATAAAGATAGTGTAGGTATTTCTTTCTCTCATTTAACAGATGGTTGTCAATATTATGCTAATATTGGTGAAGCTAGATTCAAAATTAGAAAGGATGGAACATATGGCGGACTTTTAGGTTATTCCCTTGATACAGGGGAATCATTTTATGTTCATGATATAGCATCTCATCCAGTAGCCCACGGCTTACCCCCAGGGCACATGCCTGTGGATCAATTTTTATCAGTCCCGGTTATATATAAAGACAGAATTTTGGGACAAATAGTGCTAGGCAATCCTGAGAATGATTATAATGAATATCACCTGGAAATTGCTGATGAAATCGCCGATATTTATGCTGTGGTATTGAAAAAATTTATGGATTAATCCCAAGTTATAGGGGAATTTTGAATTTTAATATAAAAAAATAAAAATAAAATTAGTATTTATTCGTCGAAAACAGTGACTTTTTTCATTACATCATTAGGTTTGATACTGTTCACAACGTCCATTCCTTTTACTACCTTACCAAATACAGTATGAACTCCATCAAGGTGAGGTTGTGGGGAGTGAGTTATGAAAAACTGGCTTCCACCAGTATCTTTCCCGGCATGGGCCATGGATAGGGCTCCAGTGCCATGTTTGTGTTCGTTAATTTCGCATTTTATAGTGTAACCAGGACCTCCAGTTCCATCTCCTCTGGGACATCCTCCTTGAATTACAAAGTTTGGAAGGACTCTATGGAATGTTAAACCATCGTAAAATCCATCTTTGGCAAGTTTTTCAAAATTAGCAACAGTATTTGGTGCTTCTTTATCAAATAAGACTAATTCTATATCTCCTTTTTCTGTTTCTATTATAACTTTTTTCATATTTTCACCTTCATCAGTTGAATAATTCAATTTCTCAATAATTATTAATAATTACTAATAAATACGATTAATTAAAACCATTTATAAATAATGTTGAATTTATATTAAATTAGATTATTTAGTAGAATACTATTTTATTCCACATATTTATTTTAATCTTAAAGGTGATTTAATGAATACTCAAGAGATAATAGATTTAGAAAAAGATTATATAATGCATACATTTGGAAGATTACCAATTGCCTTGGACAAGGGTAAGGGGGCCCTTGTGTGGGATGTAGAGGGTAAGGAATATATTGACTGTTTTTCAGGTATTGCAGTTAATAATGTGGGACATGCTCACCCTAAGGTAGTTGAGGCCATAAGTAAACAGGCAGAAAAGCTTATTCACTGCTCAAACATTTATTATACAGAGATACAAGTGGAATTAGCCCGTTTATTATGCGAAATCTCTTCTCATGATAAGGTTTTCTTTGCCAATAGTGGTGCTGAGGTTAATGAGGGGGCAGTTAAGCTGGCACGGAAATTCACAGGTAAAAATGACATAATAACCATGGAAAACTCTTTCCACGGCCGAACCCTTTCTATGGTGGCTGCTACAGGACAGCATAAATACAAAGAAGGAATAGGCACTCTTCCTAGAGGATATGTCCATGTTCCTTATGGAGATTCTGAAGCTGTAAATGAGGCAATAACATCAGATACAGCGGCAGTAATGGTTGAACCTATTCAGGGAGAAGGTGGAATAGTTGTACCACCGGAAGGCTATTTAAAAGAATTAGAGAATATCTGTGAAGAAAATGATATTCTTTTAATTATGGACGAAATTCAGACTGGTTTTGGACGAACCGGTAAGATGTTTGCATCCGAAATCTTCAATATAAAACCCCATATAACCACTATAGCTAAGGCTTTAGGTGGTGGATATCCTATTGCAGGTATATTGGCTCAAGAAGAAGTTGCCAACGCTTTTAAACCAGGAGATCATGGTACAACTTTCGGCGGAAATCCTCTGGGATGTGCTGCAGCTAAGGCTTCTGTTGAGGCGATAATTGAAGAAAAATTGGTTGAAAAATCTCAAAAAAATGGTGAATATCTCAAAGGTAAATTAGAAGCATTAAATGAAGCAAATGACAATATAATTCAGATAAGGGGATATGGGCTGATGTTAGGGGTTGAATTTAATCATGAATGCATAAAAATAGTGAATAAAGCTGCAGAAAAGGGTGTTCTATTAAATTGTACTGCAAATACAGTTTTAAGGTTTTTACCACCTTTGAATATCACTAAAGAACAGATAGATAAATCAATTTCTATTTTAAGTGAAATATTAGCTTAAATATGATTTATTTGATATAGTCACCTATTTTTCTTATTTTTCATGATCTATTTCTTTGCAATGTCTTCCATTACTCTTTAATAGAATCTAGAGTTATGTTTTTAACTTCTTTTACAATTTTTTTAGTTCTATAAATTCGGTCAGGCATTCCCACCACGGCTAAAACTGCCATAGCCACACTTAAAACTGCTCCAAATAACACTACTAAATGCATTCCTTGGGTAAAATCATAAGCTGCCAGGTTAAACAGTTTTTCTTTCTCTAATAATGTTGAAGATATAGTTGTATGCAACAATAAACCAGCCATACTCACCCCAAAAACCATTCCAAGATTTCTCATAGTAACAACTATACTTGAAATTGTTCCTGACTCTTTTTTTGGTGCAAAATTCATGATTGCTTTGTTATTGGGGGATTGAAAGATCGCTGCACCTAAACCTAAAAGTCCCAGTCGTAATATCACATCATATGCACTGGAAAATAGTGTAAGCTGTCCATGGAATAGAGAGCTCCAGCACAAATTAAAGATCCAGTAAGGGCTAAAGGACGGGAACCAATTTTATCAGAGAGATATCCACTTAATGGGGCCATTAACATCATTACAACTGGACTTACAGCTAAAATAAGGCCGATATACCTATCATTTAAATGTAAAACCATCTTAAGATAGAAAGGCATGATAAACAATATCATATACATACACAAATAGTTGAAAAGCAGACTAGTGTTGAATGCAGTGAAAGTTCTGTTTTTAAATAATGAAAGATTTAATAGAGGCGTTTTAGAAACTTTTTCATTCCATATAAACAATATTAAAAATATCAGGGCAATAATTCCTATTATGGATGATTCTAAAGTAATTTTTGGTATTTCTATAATATTTAAGAAATATACAATCAGAAAAAGACCTACAAACTGGAGAAAAGTACCCTTAAAATCCCATTCAACTGATTTACGATCTCCTCTTTCCAGTATATGGTAACAGCTAATAAAACTGACAACTCCTAAAGGCACATTTACCAGGAATATGGCACGCCATCCCCCCAGACTTTCCACCAAACCCCCAATAGCCGGTCCCAACGCCAAACCGGCAGCTATGGCTACTGCATACATACCAAGCGCTTTTCCTCTCTCTTGAACTGGAAATGCATTTTTCACTATTCCTAAGGATACAGAGATCATCATGGCGGCCCCTATTCCCTGCAGAGTCCTAAATAATATTAATAAATTTATAGACGGAGCAATACTACACAGAATGGATGTTACAACAAAAAAGACCAATCCCCAGATATAAAGTCTACCACGTCCCCATAGATCACCTAATTTCCCGAAAGTCAGCACTAATCCCAGTAAAACTATAAGATAAGATGTTAATATCCATTCTGCTGTGGAAACTGAGGCGGAAAAGAATGATGTTATAGTGGGTAGGGAAACATTCACAATGCTACTATTTATAGGCACCATAATGGTTCCTAAAGCCATTGAAAAAAGTATTAACCATTTTTTTGAATATGGATGGTTCAATATGGCACCTCTAATTTTTAAATTCTTTCAATGTATTTTAATTCCTTGAATTTAATTTTAAAATTGGTTCCTTTAGTTTTATCTAGTTCAACTACACCATCTATCTGTTTTACTAACGTATTAACTAGTTTTAAACCTAAAGTCTCAGTTTTCTCTATGTCAAAATCTTCAGGAATTCCAACTCCATTGTCGCTTACTGTTAATAGAAATTCATCATTATCACAGGAAAGACTAACTATTATTTCTCCCTTTTGATTATGGGGAAACGCGTGTTTAATACTGTTTGAAACCAATTCAGTGACGATTAAACCTAAAGGAGTTGCAGTTTCAATGTTTAAATCAATTTTTTCTATTTCTATTCGTATATGCACTCTTTCTGGGTCCAGATTATAGGCATAGATTAAATCGGTAGTTACACGCCTAATGTAATCTAATACATTTATTTTAGACATTTTTCTGGACTGATACAAATATTCATGTATGTACGATATGGATTTAACTCGATTTTGACTTTCTTTAAATATTTCAAGGTCATTTTCATCTTTTACATAACGAGATTGCAGACTCAGAAGGCTAGATATAATTTGCAAGTTATTTTTAACCCGGTGATGTATTTCACGTAAAAGCATTTCCTTTTCTTTAAGGGATGATTTCAGTTTTTTTTCTGATTCTTTGCGAGTAGTTATGTCCATAAGTGATACTAAACTCTTTTTTGTATCTGGAATAATGGATACAGTTAGGAAAATGTTTTTCATATTTTTTTTCCTATCTATAAACTTGAATTCGTAATTTCTGGGAACAACATCAGGTTCTGCACGCCGCAATTTATGATAGGTTTTCATTCTTTCAAGATCATCTTTCGCTATAAATTGAGTCCAACTCATTTTTCCTTCTATTTCTTCTTTTTTAAAACCTGAAAGCATTTCAAATTCACTATTTACCATGGATATGGTGTTATCATCTTCAATTATTAGTGTTGCAGTCCCAGTATTTTCAAATATCGATTTATAATGTGATTCAGATTGTTTCAGGGCTTTTTCTATTTTTTTGCGCATGGCAATTTCATTTTTAGCATCACTGTAGAGCTCTCTATTTTCTCTTAAAGATAAAATCTGGCGTATTATTGCTAAAAACAATATTATGGAGCCAAACCCTAAAATTCGATAGAAATTAACATGAAAAAGATCATGACTACTTGCTAAAAGTAAGTAAGCTATAAATATCCAGAAAAGAGGCAGATAAGAGAGCCAAGGAGATTCTATAGGAGTAAATTCTGATATAATTGGTTGGGAATATTTTTTCAGCTTAATGTTTTCAACATGAGCAATACCAGCTAATGCTATTAAAACAAAACCTAGTATCCATCCTATATCTAAAAAACCTCCTGATATATAGGAAAGTTCTGCCACCTGGTAACTATAAATGGCATCGCTGATAATCTGAACTCCTATACCTGCTGCTAAAAATATGAATGGTTTTTTACTGCTTGTTCCTAGTTTTTCAAATAGTAAAATTATCAAAGCAAATAAAAGAACAAAGTCTAGTATTACGTATGTAATGGATATTACCAGACTAAGGATGTCAGTTGAATTATTAAATAGATTTGGGGAAATTAAAAATATCCAAAAGATTAAAGCTGACGTTAAAATGATTATTGAAATATCTAAAATAGTTTTAAATTGCCTAATTTGAGAAAATGGATTTTTAGGCAGCAGAAAAATACCCATAGCAAAGAGGGGATAATATGCCAGATAGAATATATCTGCAATTGATGAAAAAGGTTCTAAACCAAGTCCCAACTCAAATATACCCCAGATTAGATCTCCTAAAAGAAACATCAATTGGCCTATCGCTATTAAAGCCCATCCACGATAACTCTCCCGGTGATGGAGGTACGACATTCTAGCAGCGTAAAATAATATAATGGTAGTAATTAAATTTATTAAAGGTGCATAAATGTCTCCAAAAAGTATTTTAAGATTTTCATCACCACTACCTATAATCAAAAATATTATATTAATAGCTATGATAATTGCAGATAAAATAAAACCATTTCGAAGGTTAAAATATTTGTTAGGATGATTTTTATTCAATTAAATCACTTAATCTTTAGGATTTCCTAATATTAAGAATTTTAAATGACCTTCATTAGTACCTGAAATCTTATCTTAAACAGGTTCACAAGTACATGTATTACTTATTTATTAGATCTGTTTTCAATCTTTGTTATAATTATTTGATTAACTTGAGTTCTTATTAGTTGTAACCTAAAACTTTTCTGAAGTATAAATAAATTCTATAAATTTTATTTTTTTAAGTAATAAAAATAAATAATGGCTTTTTAGTAATAATTTTTTAAATTTGTTCCTTAAATTTATAAAACGTTTTAATTACTTCTTTTTTCGATGATTTAAGGTTTAAATCTTTGATAAATTGTATAGGTTTCCACCTACCTGTAATATCAAATTTGAATAAATGCCTTATTTCTAAAAAATATCTGTCAATTGTAGCTTAATTTATATTTTAAAGGACTATCTGAGCTTTTTCTTATCTATCTGAAATACTTTTTTATACATCTTTAAACACAATAAAAGGCCTATAAACTGTCTTTTTTTTAATTTTAAACCATAATATTTATATATGGTATGGAATTGATGTTAGTCCTGTTGAAAATACCTTTTTTAAGGTACTATCCAACGAAAGCTATAAAATCGGAGGCGATACGATTAAGCGACGATCAATATATGCACTGTTCATGGTGTCCTGCCTGGTCATTACCATGGTCCCTGCATTCTGGGGGCTATCTGGCCAAGGTATGACAGATAACAATGCTGAAACCGTTTCCAATGGTGGTTTAAGCCAGGGAAACAATCTTAATAAAGATAAAAATAATGTAGGGGAAGATACACAAACTTCCACAATAGATAGTGGAGTCACTGGCTCAACAGACAGTGTTCAATCCGAACTGTTAGGTGGAAACACTGCTGGTACAACCAGTCAAGTTAAAGCTGCCAGCTCCTATCAACGGACTACCCAAAATATTGGAAGATATGGAAGTAGTACTATCTCTAGTTATGGAATAATACTCCGCCCCGAACTGAGTAATTTAAGTGGATTAAGTGGATTAAGTAAACTTGCCGCTTATATAAACCAGAACTTTAATCATAGATACGGAGCAGCAACTACTGCAGCAGGAGTGGAAAGAACTGGATATGGTGACTGTTGGGGTCTTTCAGACTGGGCTGCACAGATATTAGTTAAAAATGGATATGATGTTAAAATAGTACAGGGTGCAAGTCCAGAATCAGCCAGACACCGCTGGTTAGAAGTACTAGTGGATGGTTCATATGTAAGATTTGATCCTACCATGGTTACCAAAAAATACGGTTCCAAACATTACTCAACCAACATTGCAACAAAATATACAACTATAGCTAGCTACAAAGGAGAAACCAAGGAAGAAACTACCAGCCAAACAGTTAAAACCAGTGAAAACACTAAATCAGCAAATGTGAGCACTTCTGTGAGCACTTCCAGTAATTCTATACCAACAGAAAAAGTCAGTGAAAACGTCAATGAGGAAGTTAACAATTCTGTAGAAGAAGTTGAACCAATCAGTGAACCAGTTAACACTCAAGAAACCAGTGATTCTGTAGATAATGTTGAACCGATCAGCGAATCAGTGGATAATACAGAAGAAGTCGGTGAATTGGCAGAATAACCTTCAATATTAAATTATATACTATATAAAGGAAAGTATACGCAATAAACTTTCCAATTTTTTTCTTTTTTTTAGATATAAATATCAAGTTAGTCTTCTTTTTTTAATAAAATTCTATAAAAATTCTAAAATTTAAAATTAATATTATTGAAAGGATTTTATTTAATTTAGACCTATAATAGTGGAGATGGCTAAACTGGAGTTAAGTGTTATATGGGATGTAAATTAAACAATAATGTAACCATAATGTTTTAATTAAAAAATTCAAATTTTAGCGGGGGCTAAAATTGAATTCAACATGATCAAAGCTTCTTGTAAGTATCTGTTTCCCCAGTTATAATAAATGCCAACAAATTATATCTATTTCTATTTTTACAATAAAGAATTTAAACCAAAAATTTAGTAACAATTTTGTAAAATGAATTAAATATCAAATAATGAACAAAAACAATAAAGTAAATATACATATATTTCACGTCCATGAATGGAAAAATGAATTCATATTATTTTGGAGGATATATAATGGATTTCGATTTAAAAACTAATGAAAAAGGTAATTTGAGTATCGGAGGGGCCGACACAATAGAATTGGCTGAAAAATATGGAACTCCCCTTTATGTGGTGGATGAATCTAGAATTAGGGAAAACTACAGAAGATTATACAGGGCATTCGCTCAGCACTATTCAGACTTCAAAATATTTTATGCATGTAAGGCCAACACCAACCTGGCAGTAATGAGGATCATGGAACAGGAAGGAAGTTCTATAGATGCAGTTTCTCCTGGAGAAGTATACACGGCTCTTTTAGCAGGGTTTGAACCATCCAGAATATTATTCACTGGAAACAATGTCACTGATGAGGAATTAAAATTTGCAGTCTCCTCTGGTGTAACCATTAATGTTGACTCTATTTCACAACTGCAGAGACTTTCAAGGATTACTCAACCTTCTAATCTAAATATTTCATTCCGGGTAAATCCTAAAGTAGGCGCCGGCCACCATGAACACTGTATAACTGGAGGGGATCTAAGTAAATTTGGGGTTATGGAAGAAGAAGCAGTTGACGCATATAAAATGGCTCAGGATTCAGGATTTAATCCTGTAGGTATACATACTCACATAGGGTCAGGTATACTGGATCCTGAACCATTCATGCTGGCAGTGGAGACGTTGATGGATGTTGCTGGAAGGGTTAGCAATGAAGCAGGAGTTAAATTTGAGTTTATAGATTTTGGGGGCGGTTTGGGAATACCTTACCAACCAGATGAATCTAAATTAGATATAGAACTGTTTTCAAAAGAAATAACCACGCTCTATAAGGACAAGTTAGCTGAATATAATCTGGGAAAACCTGCTATGTACATTGAACCGGGCCGATACATTGTAGGGGATGCATCAATACTTTTAACTCGGGTTAATACTATAAAACAGAGTTATCGTAAATTTGCCGGTGTGGATGCTGGATTTAACACTTTGCTTAGGCCTTCCATGTATGGATCTTATCATCATATTGTATCTGCCAGTCAACCATTGGCAGAACCTGTTCAGAATATTGACATAGCAGGTAATATATGTGAATCCGGAGATTTATTTGCCAGAGATCGTCCTATGCCTGAAATTAAAGAAGGATACTTATTAGCTATCTTAAATGCAGGCGCATACGCATTTTCCATGTCGTCTCAGTACAATTCCAGACCAAAAACCATGGAAGTGTTGGTAAATAATGGGGAATCTGAGATCATAAGGAAAAGAGAATCATTTGCAGATGTTTTAAGCAATCAGAATGTACCCGTAAGACTTTTAAAATAATAAAATAAAATCTTATTTACTTTTTATAGAATCTTTTATAATTAATTTGAGGGCTTTCAATGAGTGAAGAAAAGTTTATATTATTTTCAAAAATGCAGGGATTGGGAAATGATTACATTGTAATTGATGAAACTAAAGAAGAGATAATACCTGAGAATAAAAAGCCGGAATTTGTGGAAGAGACCTGTCAGCGAGGATTTTCGATTGGTGCAGACGGTGTGATATTTGTCTCTCCAGCTACGGTAGATGAGGCAGATATAAGATTTAGAATATTTAATGCTGATGGCAGTGAAGCTGAAATGTGTGGAAACGGCATTAGATGTTTTGCCAAATTTGTCTACGAAAATGGGATCAACCTCAAAGAAAGAATTAAGGTGGAAACTCTGGCTGGAATTAAAATAGTGGAAAACAAGTTAACAGGCAGAGAGGTCATATCCTCAAAGGTAGATATGGGTACTGCAACATTTAAAACAGAAGAAATTCCCATGATCTCTAAATTAGATGAATTTATTGACCAGGAACTACCTTTAAACGATAAAAATATTAAATTAACTGCGGTGAATGTTGGAAATCCCCACACTGTAACGTTTACTGATAATCTGAAAGAAGTGGATCTAGAATCTTTAGGACCAGTAATAGAAATGCATGAAAAATTTCCACAAAGAATAAACGTTCATTTTGTCAGTATTACGAGTCGAAGTGAGATGAAAATGATAACCTGGGAACGTGGCACAGGAGTGACCATGGCCTGTGGTACTGGTGCCACAGCATCTGTTATTGCAGGTTATAGGCTCGGAAAACTGGATAATAATGTATTAGTTCATCTTCCTGGTGGAGAACTTAAGATAGAGGTATATGAAAAAGATGATACTTTAGGTGCTTATATGGAAGGAGATGCAGTTTTATCCTTTGAAGGAGTTATCAATGTTCAAATTTGAAAAAAATAGCTGATTACATTTTAAAAAACCGGATAATCCTAATCCATAAATTATGGGAAATTTGTTTTATAAAAATTAGACATGGGGGAGTTGAATGGAAATACCTAACTGGTCAGAAGATTTGGAGGGAAATGGAGTGCCTTATATTAAAAAAAGCCCTCCAGGTCCTGTTTCAGCTGGTTATATAATTAAGTCCAAGAAGTATGTAACATCATGTTGGGCAGGTAAGAGATGTGAATTAGTTGATGGTTGGGATCTTCCACTAACAGTTAAAAAGGTGGCCAATTCCCTGATTCAAGATGTGGATAATAATGTTTTCATAGACCTTAATGCAGGCATATCTACCATGAATTTCGGTTACAACAACCCGGAGATCTGGCAAAGATCAACGGATATCATGGAAGAATATGGAGTCAGGGGTATATTTCCCTCTAATGACTATAATCTACCCTTAATGATAGATACGAGTAGGGAAATTTTAGAAACCGTACCTAAAGGGGAAATTTACAGGGTACATTATGCCTGTGATGGTACTGAGGCTAATGAGGCTGCAATAAAAACTGCAGTTAGTTATACTGGTAGAGAGTGTATTGTGTCATTCATGGGTGGATTTTACGGTCGTACCATGGGTTCATTATCCTGCATGGCCCAGAAGGCTGCTGATGCTCAAACTTTCCGTTCCCTGCGTTCAGCAAATATTTACTTCACAGAAGGCGCTAACTGTCCCAACTGCATGTTCTGCGACGATCCAGATGATTGTGCCGGCTACTGTATCGAGCACATGCTCAAGGATAGGGTATTATCTTATCAGGTAAATCCCGAAGAGGTGGCGGCATTTATTTTAGAGCCCTACATCACTGGTGGACTCATGCACCCTGCACCGGAGGAATTTATCAAGGCTGTAAGGGAAATATCTGAAGATAATGGTATCTTACTTATATTTGATGAAGTCCAATCAGGCATGGGTCGTAGCGGTAAAATGTGGACTCATGAACATTATGGTGTGAACCCAGATATATTCACCACTGCCAAATCTTTTGGGGGAGGGGTGGCTCCCTTAAGTGCTGCAATAATTAAAGATGAGATAATGGAGGATATTCCAGCGTACCATGGATCAACCTATGGAGGAGCTCCAATAGCACTGGCCGGTAACATGGCTGCCCTGGAATATATGCAGAAATATAAATTACTGGATAGAGTGAATATTCTTGCCAATATTATAGAGGAACGGTTTAATGAATGGAGAGAGTTGGATAAGGTTTACCAAACTAGGGGATGGGGTCTTTTGAAGGCAGTGGACTTTCGTGAATCTAAAGGTAAACCATTAACCCAGTACCGAGATACGATTAAAACAGAACTCTTTAAAAGAGGAGTGGTTACCATGGGTGGAGGACAGGGTAGATATCTTTCCATGCTTAGAATTATACCGCCATTTACCATTCCAAAAGATCAATTAAAAACTGCTTTAGATATATTTGGAGAGGTAATTTCATAATTTATTATTTTAATACCTCCAATTCCACCTAAACTCTTCTTTGATGAATTCTATTTTACTTAAAATTGATAAGTGTGCGCTCTATTACATTCTTACTAATTTTCTTAAAGAAAACCACTTATAACTACCACTTCCTCAAAAAAGAATCTTTCAGACGCAGTTATTTCCACTTCGAAACCGTCGTTTTCCAATTTTTTAATGGTTTTTTCAGTATTGGATAGTGAAGATTGTACCAGCTGCACCCGACCCCCATGATTTAGATGATCATTTACTTTATCTAAGAAGAGATCAATAATTTTCCGGCCATCTGCACCACCATCCCATGCAGCATTTAAATGCTCATCTATTTTTTCATCTTCTTCAGTGGGTAGATATGGAGTGTTAAATAAAATCAGGTCAAACTTCTCATCTTTCACTGGATGAAATAGATCTCCTGATCTCACCTCAACATTATATGTATGGTTTAATTGAATATTATCTTGTGCACATTTCACTGCATAAGGATTAATGTCGGTGGCCACTACATTTTGGACAGTTTGGGCTGCAGTCAATGCAACCAGCCCAGCTCCAGTTCCAATTTCCAGCACCCTGTCACATTCATTGATAATTAGATTATCTGCTAATAGAAAGGTATCTTCAGCAGGTATATAGACATTTTTGCATGTTTTAATTTTAAGGCCCTTATATTTAATCATAGAATCCTCAAACATTATTTTTTCAGTTTTTCCAGGGTTTTCCAGCTTCCTTTCCACAACAGACTCACACCTATAATTACCATAAGAATCGAGGACCAGATAGATGAGATGGGACCAATAAGTCCAATGCCCGCTAGTTGCAAAGAATCCTTAAAACCATTGTTAAAGGCGTGGTAAACTGAAACCACAGCTAAACTTCTACTTCGAGACCAGATGTATGCAAAAATAACACCTAAACCGAATACAGTCACTGCGGCCCCTAATATTATAGATAGGGCCACCATTCCTCCACTGACACTGGTAAGTACGATCCAACCAGTTGCAAGGGCAGGTATATGCCAGGCCCACCAGATAATGCTGTGCAGTAAAACTGCCCTGCGTGGAGTGTACTTTTCGGCTAGGTGGGGTAACATGTAACCTCTCCAACCAAATTCCTCTCCAAAACCAGGTATTATAGTAGCCACGATGAGCGTCCCCATCAGTATTAAGAGTTGTTCCCAGCTCATACCACCAAGAAAGCTGCTATAACCCAGTCCAGAATCAATAATGGCAGGAAACACATATAACAAGAATGCCAGACCAATAACTAGAACATAATGGATAGGTTTTCCCCAGTTTAATCCAGAATTGGCAAAACCCTGCTTGAAAACAAATCTATCTGCCAAAAATGTACCTACAGCTACCATTATCATGGCAATAGAATTAAATAAATATATCCAGAATAATCCTTCACCTATAATAGCACCTATAATAAAAAAAGGCCATGATAATCCAAAAACAATCATTATAAATATCAGAAGCGAAAATGGACGCCCCGAAGTTCTATTTTTATTATTATCCATCATAGTCCCTCTGCCACATTTTTATGCATTTAATTTTTATTAATTAATATAAATTATTTTCCATTTTAACAGAAACTTATAGAGGTTTATCAACCATTTTTTATCCATAATACAGGGGTAATATGCTTAAAACTATTTTTTAAACATTTCCTTATATTTATTTTCACCAAATAGTTTTATAAAACGGGCCTGATCTTCTGCAGATAATTGGAATGCATCTGGACGTTTATATCTTTTACCAGCATATATGTCTTCAGCTTCTTTTATTAATTCTTCAGGAGGACTATGGAAAGGTTTACAGTATGTATGAACCTTTTTTATTAATTCCAATGTTTCATCAGAATACCAGACTCTCCGGGCATGATATTCATTAATGAAGGTCTCATGATCAAATATATCCTCCCATTTTAATTCGAAGTAGTTATAGAATATTTTTTTCCGAGCTTTGAGTATTCCGGGGTTACATTCTTGAGTTCTTTTAATGTTTTGCATAGTATACATTTTACCACGTAGATCTGCCCATCTTTCATCCTGTGGTGCGAAATTACCGTAAGAATCAAGCCAATCATAAACATTATCCAGTAATCTTTCCCATAGTCTAATTATCATATGCCATTGGTTTATTTTTGGTTTATATGTCCATTCTATCTTTTGCCGATTTAAACCAAATTCAAAACTATCTGGAACTTTAAAAACGGATTTGGAGGCTAATTCATCAAATTTTTTCAGTATCTTCTGGTGTATTTCCACTTCCAGAGGTAAATGCATGAGTTTAGCAAATTCCACATCTTGCAAAATAGCATCTCTTACCACCATACTCCCGTCCAGAGCTTTGTTCAATCCTTTTTCCTCAGAAATTCTTAGGAATACAGGATAAGATACTCCAGAATTTCCCAGTTTTATTAGCTCTTTAATGGGTTCTACGAGTTTTTCAGAATTTGGAGTCTCTTCTAAACTTTTTAAGGCATTTTCATAAGATTCTAATGTTTTTTGAAGCAATATCTCATCAGAATTTCCCTTTGAATATTCTTCTTTAGCCATTGAAGATAAGAGATTAGAATAGGCAGTGCTGAATTCAATAAAAAGATTTTCAGTAGTAAGTTTTGCAGTATATGCTGCCAGATCATCCATTTTCAGTGCCAGAGATTCCATTCTCTGGAGGGTGTTTTTCATTTTATCATAATATTCGCCACTGGCTCTTCCTTCTACTTCTTTTAACATGTTTCGATAAGTATCAAGAATAGGATCAACCATATTTTTATCAACAGGCATTTAAATCCCCCTATATATCTTAAATTGCTCTATCCTTTTCCTGACAACTTCATCACTAACAGGTATTAATCTTCTATTCCTTTCTTCCCAGATTAAATCGAAATCAAATTCCCATTGTGGATCCCAATTATGTGCACTTGGCAGAACATCATTTGTCCAATTTTCACGCCCTAAACTGATCATTTCCTGAGGGTATTCATGATTTATTTCGTTCTGCCACTTTTCTGGAACTTCTGCAGATTTATAAACTTCAATCTCTTCCAGACTTAAAAAATCATTATAAAAATAGTCAGTCATTAAATCAATACTGATTTCAATGTTTACATCTGCCTCTATTTTTGAAACAGTTTCCACCAGTTCCATGTCTGATTCCATTGAATCAATTATTTCCAGAATTCGTAGTGGGGCTTTTAGTTTAACGTATTCTTTTAGTTCTTTGAGATGTTTTTTTCGTGCAGTTTCTTGATCTTTAACCAGTGCAATGGCATTTTTCACTGTCAGATTATTTTCTTCTATTTTTTTGCCAAATTCGTCAAGATTTTTGGAATTACTTATTGCATTATACAGTGATTTTTCTGTTTCAAATGAATTTTTGTATAGGGGGTTGTTTTTATATTTTAACATCCGAGATCTATAATATTTTATATATTCTTGGTGGCGTTGGTCCATTAGTATAACTCCTTTTTAAGTTGATTTGATATATGTTTACTATAAAAATCGAATTATTCAGTTCTATATACTTCTAAAACTGCTGGAAGAGATTCCAATACACTGCTAAGTCCAGATAGATGTAAATTCATCACAACAGCTCCTTTAACCTCTTCAAGTGTGGCTCCCATTTGTCGGGCCATGGCAGCATGCATCTTAACCCCAATTACATTATGGTTAGATGTCTGAATGGCAATATTAACGAGTTGTTTGGTTTTAGGATCCAGGCCAGGCAAGTCCTTTTGGACTTCCACCAGTTTATTAAAACTTGCTGCTAGTTCTGGACATTCTTCTTGAAATATTTCAAAAGGGTTTTTATTCATTTTAAACACTCCGGCTTAATTTTCAATTTCAAAAACTTCTTCAATATACTTTTTCTTTAAAGCTAGGGTTATTTTATAGGCTAAAATGAGTGAAGGGTTATATTTCCCTCTTTCAAGTGCTATTATAGTTTGTCGTGTAACATCCACAATATTGGCTAGTTCCTGCTGCGTTAAACCCATCTCTTCTCTGAATTTTCGGATATTGGTTCTCATGCTTTCATTACCAATATTTAATTATAGTTATTTTAATCTAAAAGATAAATAGATTTGATCAGTCATGTTTACCCAACCAGTAGTTACTCACTGCTTTTATGATCACACCTATAATTAAAGCCCCTATGAGGAAAGGATCTACATATAACTTATGATGCAGGCCATAGTAGAGGAGTTCTATCAAAACTCCTATGACCAGCACCAGCATCATTCCCCATGCAGCATTCCTTTCGGCAATGGCTTCGTGCATTCGTTCTCTTTCGTCTTTTTTGAGTTTCCACATTACATCCACTAGGTCCAGGAATAAAAATGTTAGCCATCCACCAGTAATTATCAGGCGTTGGGTGGTATTCCAGAAGGGCAGGGTTTGGATTAAAACTAGGATTGAAAGGACGCAGATCAGATAAACTGCACCCTGCCATGTTTTAATGTTTAATCCCCAGCCACCATATTTTCTTCGACTGAACCATTCAGGTTTGGCAATTATCATATAATTTCACCTCCATGTAAAAAATATGTTACATATGTAAAAAATAGTTTACATCATATTTAAATTTTGGGTTTGTTACTCTTTTAAAAGTTTGAAAATTGAAAAAAGAACATAAAATAAATACTCTTAATAAATTTCTTTAAATCATTTTAAATCTAAACTAGTTTTTAAAAAATTAGAAATATCTAAAATCTGTTCAGGTGTTAATTTAAACACTCTCTCATTTCCTAAATTATCACTTAATTCATTTAAAATCTCTTTTACCTCATCCTTCTCCACTTCTCCGATCTCGTGAAAAGATTCCCTCAAAGCTTTCCTGGCTTTTTTGCGCCGGTGCTGAAAAAGAGCCCGGCAAACCGAGGCAAAAAAATCGTCAACTTCAACATCTCTAAGGGGAACCAACTTTACAACTGATGATTCCACTTTAGGATGAGGAATAAAAGCTTGAGGAGGCACATGATCCATTATTTCCACTTGAACCTTAAAGTGTAGCATTACTGACAGGCGAGAATAGTGTTTGCTTCCCACAGGGGCATTCATGCGCTGGGCAAACTCTTTTTGATACATTAAAACTGCCAGATCAAAATCATATTCTAGGAACTTAAAGGTGATAGGGGATGAGATTTGATAGGGCAGGTTAGATACAATCTTATTAAAATAAGGAAAATCAACAGAAAGAGCGTCTTCATTGATCAATTCCACATTTTTTAATCCTTCTTCCTCTAATCTCTCTTCCAAAATATTATGGATTTGGGTGTCATGTTCAATGGCCACTACTTTTCCTACACGACGAGCCAAGGGGAGAGTTAAAGTACCAATACCGGGACCCACTTCCAAAACAGCATCTTCTGAACTTAAATTAGCAAAATTAAGTATTTTTTCCCTTTTAAAATCATCAATAAGATAATTTTGGCCTAAACGGCGGTTCAAATGGATTCCATGAGATTTCAAAATATTTTTTGTTTCTTGGGCCAGAGAAATTGCCCCTGGTTCTTTACCGAGTAGGGACATTCCATTTTACTCCTAAAAAATAATATAAAATTTAATAAATAAAAAACAAGTTATCTTCGTGGTTTGGGAGGTCTTGTAAAGAGTATATACTTCCTTTTACCTTTTTTCTCAGGGGTGGCTTCCAGTTCTAATAGTATTCTTTTTACCATGAGTTTCACTGGATCGGCAAGCATTGGTACTCGATCCTTAATATCTTCAAAACTATCGAATTTTTTCTCTTTACGGGCATTGAGAATATCCCACATGTGCTTTTTCCCGATTCCGGGTAAAAGCTCAAGTTGATGTAATCGTGTACTTATAGGTCCGGATTCATTAAAGAATTCTATGAATTTATCTTCGTTAGCCTTTATTATTTCTTCTACAACGTAATTTAATTCCACTCTAGCGGTGGCGGTTAAATCATCGTATTTAAGTCTTCGGTTCACCCTGGCGATTTTATCCCTTTTCCCAGATCCAATGTAAACCTTTTCGTGTATATCCAGATCAACATTCTCTTTGGGGATAAGTTCAAGAAGGGTGAACTCCTCCTTACCGATAGCTTGCGCTACTGGTTTTCTTTTAAAGGAGGGTAAACCTTCCTTAACATAACCTAGAGGAAGGTAATCAAGAATAATTGCATATTCTTCCATTCAATCACATCTGTGATTTTACCAATTAGGTAGTCGAAATATACCTATTCTTGGTATTTTTTAACAATTTCTAAAATTTTTTCTAAATCTTCTTTTTTTATAGGGACCCTTTCTTTTGCAAATATTAGTCTCAAATCTGCTAGATCTTCTGGCATAATGTCAGTTATTCGAACTGCATATTTTTTCTTCACTATCTCCAGAAGTTCTTCCACTAATTTCTCTGCCGGCTCTGTATCCAATTTTGAAAATTTACTAACGTGATCCATGGTTAAATTTTGCTCGTAGGTGAGTTCATGTGATTCTGAAAATTCTTCGAGCATATTTTTAACTTCGGAAATTGTGATAGGGTCAGTTTCCACTACTTTTTTTCCGATCATGAAATCACTCTTGAATTTTAAGATGTTCAGGTCTTATGATTAATTTTTTGGCCTTATTCCCATCATTAATCTCTATAATGTAAGCTCTACCTCTTTCATCCACTACTTTGCCAGTTTTACCATGGAATCTGGGGTGTGGTTGTCCTTTTTGGATACTAGGGTCGATTATGATGTGAACAATATCATTTTCATCAAATTTCTGTATTTTTTTAGTTATAGGGTTTGTACGTGTCTCTCTCACACTTTTTTTAAGTTTATATCGGGTTTTACTTCTTGAACCTCTTGATCTTCTCATTATTAAACCTCCACGAATCAACCTCATCTTAGAAGTTGATAAAAAATGATTTTATCTATAAATTTTAACTTCAAAAATAGCCTAATGTCCTCTTTTATAATCCAAATGTATGGATTAAATGATTTCAGTATTAAACTTAAAATCTTGATTAAATGGGTATAATAAGCTTTTAGAAGTCTATAATATTATTGTTACTAGTTATTTTATACAGTTAAAGTTTGATTTTTAGGTGTTGTTATTAATATATTTTAGCATTAACTTAAATGTTAACATCAAGCACATTCAATTTCTTGCACTTGGCATGTTTCTCAAGTAGTTGGGAAACACTTGGTTTGGTTCGATCCTCATCTCCAGATATAAGTTCTTTTATGTACAAACCGCCTTCACATTCAATAACAAGTTCTAATTCCTTTGGATTAACCATTTTTACTTCTATATGTTTTATACTCCGGATTCTTATTTTATCTGCTCTTCTATGTGACACACGTATTGGTGTTCTTTGATGTATAATTTTTAAAGATTTTAATATTTTTAATTTTTCTGGTGCAACTTCTTCATCTAAAGTCACCCGAGCTAAATAAACTTTGTAAGTATCTTTGGAGGAAGATTTAATGACGCTGCGCCGATCTTTTTCAACAAATTTTAAATCCAGGACTTCCACTTTTCCATGGGCACTCTTATTTATCTTTTTTTCTAAATCTTCCAAGTCAATTTTTCTTTTTAAGGGCTCTTTAATTTCAAGCACAAATGGACGACCATTTCCAAGCATTTTAACATCTATATCTTCTCTTCCGGCGCCGTGAAATTTAGAAATATTTCCCTTAGTCATTTTCAATGCTTCTGGTTCTATTAATTCTTCTACAGATTCTGCGTACATTTTACCAGTATAGTTGCAGTAACCACAGCCCTTTCCTTTACATTTTCTACAAGGCCATTTTGTTTGAGGTATTCCTCGTATAAGCTTCCTATAACGACCTTCTATAAATAAAGGGTTGATTTGAATTTCTATATTATCATTTAAAAAGTCTACCAATATTATTATCTCAGGAGTGTCAAATTCAACTTCTTTTCCAGTCTTAAGTGAAAGTTTTTTACCTATTTCTCGGTTTAGTTCTTTTTTTATATTTTCAACATCTAAACCCAATTTTTCATGTAAATTCTCTTCTTTTTGAATTAGTTCTTTAGAAACCCGAGTTCCAACTAAAAATGTTGAAAATTCGACACCAACACTGTCGATTTTTTTTATAACCCTTTCTATCAATTCAGGAGTGATTTCTTTAATTATATCTTGACATATATAGCACGAATCCGAGTTTAAATTATTATAACCCTCTTCAGCGAGAATTTTCTTTATATATTGGCCTCTTTGTTTGTTGTCTACGCCTTCTATTAATTTAGAGAAGTTCCTACCTAAACAATTATTGCATATTTCCCCATCAGTAATTTTCATTATTTGTAAGGCTTTATCTTTAATTTGGGAATCCATTTCCACATCACCTATAAATTAATATTAACAACCCGGCAGTATTAAATGGTTAGAAGAGTTTTATTCTGCACATCATTGGTTAAAAGTTTTGAATAAAGCATGGATTTAAAAAATTATACTTAAATTTTTTAGTAATAGCAAAAAAAGTATAAAAATTCTAAAATTCAGGTTGCTTATTGTCTTTGAGATAATATAAATAACTTCTACATTCACCTTATCATCAAATTATATGTATCCATATATCCATTTTACAATAGAATCCAAGTTTTGTTTATTTCATGAACTGTCTCATCATTTGTCCCAACGGACCGCCCATTTTTCTTCTTCCAAAACCTTTCATGGCTTTTTTTGTTACATTATAATATTTAAGAAGCTCTTTAACATCCTCATTTCGCATACCTGAACCTCTGGCTATTCTCTTAACCCGGGACTGTTTAATCACTTCAGGGTGTTGAAGCTCGTATTCAGTCATGGAGTTCATTAATACCTTGTATTTGTCTATTTTTTCTTCAGTCATTTGCGAAGCATTTTTAGGAAGTTTTCCTCCACCAGGTATCATATTCATTACCTGTTGCATGGGTCCCATTTTTCCCATCATGTCAAACTGGGAACGCATATCTTTAAGGGTGAATTTACCACTTAAAATGGCATCCATAGTTTCCATGCTTACATCTTCATCTGCGATCTCTTCTGCCTTTTCAATAAGGCTTTTAATATCTCCCATTCCTAAGAGTCGAGAGATGAATCGTTCAGGGTCGAATGCTTCGAAATCATCAACTCTTTCTCCAGTACCTATGAATTTGATAGGTGCACCAATTTCTGAAACTGCAGATAACGCTCCACCACCTTTGGCAGAACCATCAAGTTTAGTTACAATTATAGATCCAACTTCAGTAGCTTTACTAAATGCCTGGGCCTGTTCTCTGGCTTGCTGTCCAATAGTTCCATCAATGACCAGTATTGCTTCTTCAGGATCCACTACTTTTGAAAGTTGTTCCATTTCATCAATAAGATCTTTTTCATCTTTATGACGTCCAGCAGTATCTATAATTACAACGCTTTGTTTTTTAAATTCTTCCAATCCGGCACGGGCCAGTTCAAGAGCATCTTTGTTTTCAGGATCTCCATATAGGGGAACATTCATATCTTCAGTGAGTTGTTTAAGCTGTTCGTATGCAGCTGGTCTCCATGTGTCGGTACATATGATTGCCGGGTTGAAGCCTTTTTTCTGGAGGTACTTGGTGAGTTTTGCAATGGTGGTGGTTTTACCACTACCTTGAAGTCCTAGGAACAATATTTTATATGGTTTTCTGTCAATTTCGACTTCAACTGGTTTTTCACCCAAAAGTTTAACCAGTTCTTCATAAACAATGGTTATTATATGTTCTTTAGGTGTTATTCCCTTAGGGGGTTCTTCTTTAAGCGCACGTTCTTCTATGGATTTAGAAAGATTGAATACTAAATTAATATTAACATCAGCTTGGATTAAAGCCCTTTGGATGTCTTTTATGGCTTCTTTTACCACTTCTTCATCAATAATGGACATTCCAGCCAATTTTTTCATTGTTTTGGTTAAATTTTTTCCGAGATTACCTAACATGGTCACCCTCGTTATACTTGAATGCAATAAATTTTATAAAAATTAGTTTTATATGAACTTTTAATAACATTATATAATTTTACTTTACTTTAATTAATTTATGGATCGATTTTATAAGTAATTTCTCCATATTATTATAAATCAATTATTCTTCTTTTAACATACCTTTGGTTTAAATAAGAATTTTTAAGTCACTTTTTACTCTCTTTGAATCTGATTATTTTTTTTTAAAAGTTTATATGGAATTTATAAATAAAAGCGTGATTATAACGATTTAAAAGAATTATAATAATCATATGACAGATTTTAATTTTAATTTCTTATCTAAAAAAGGGGAGTTAATAGAGTTAGATGTAAATCTTTCTAAAACTTATTGTATTAGGGGTTATATAACACTTTAAATAATATCTATTAATGACAAGAATACTTTCATTATAAAGATAATTAATCATCAGTTCAGATAAAATAATTATTGGATTAACAGTTTTTAAGGGGGTCGTTTAATGGATAATACCTCAAATAATACTTATTTAAGTCAAATTGTTAAGAGAACAATTTCTCTGGCTAAATTAGAAATCGAACAGCAGAATTTGAATGGAAATCTTAGCTTGAGATCTGCTATTTTAGATAATTTGCAAGTATCTCTATTTGTCCATGATATAGAGGGTAATATTTGGTATGCTAATAAAAAAGCGCTTGAATTAACCAGTATTGCAGAAGAAGAAATTTCAAAATATAATTTCTATTCTATGGATGTTAGATTAAACCCAGAAATCCATGAACGACGCATATCAAAATTACATACTGATGGTAAAATCGAGTTTATAATTGATAATTTTGTAGATGATGATCCTAATTTGCAGTTAAATGTTAAAGAAAAAATAATAAAAGTTGGCAATGAAAAACTAGTTTTGAGTATAGTTGAAGACTCACAAAGGGTAGAAGATAGTATTCTTCAATCAAAAACTGAAGAATGCGAAGTAGAATCCCTAAAAACAAAAGTTGAACTTGAAAAAGAGGAATATGCGTCACCTATTCCACAGAAACAAACTTCAAAAATAGTTAAGGATAATTTAGATTTAATTTCAAGCCTGATTAATCTTCAGTCGAGATATTCTAAGGATACTGGAACAATTAATGTTTTTAGAGAAATTCAGAACAGGGTTAGAGCCATTACTTTGGCCCATGAAAAGCTCAGATATTCAAATGAACAGCCAATGGTTAATTTCGGAGAATATGTGCGAGGATTAACCCGCAGACTTTTTGATTCATATAAAGATTCGATACAAGTCATAGACCTTAAAATCGATATTCCAGATGTTTACATGGATATGGAGACTATAATTCCTTGTGGGTTAATTGTTAACGAACTTGTTACTAATTCCATTAAATATGCATTTTCAGATGAAAAGGGTCAAATAGAGGTCATATTTGATTTGGATGATGATTTTTTTTCTTTGACACTTAGAGATGATGGTAAAGGGCTTCCAGACGATTTTGATTTTACTAAAGCAGATACTTTAGGTTTGCAGTTAGTAAACAATTTAACTAATCAGTTAAATGGTAAAATTCAATTGGAAAAAGGCCCGGGCACTTCATTTCGTGTGACTTTTCCTAGAAAAAATTGAGGAATTTGGGAGTTAAATTCTTTTTTTAGTGAATATCACTATTTTTTAAATTGAATTCCCCAAATATTTAATGTAGGTGAAGTAACAAACATTAATTGTTAAATAAGATTTCAAGATTCACATAACTATTTTTTATACAATAAATGGTGATAACATGTTGGAAGAATTAAAAAAAAGTCTGATCAAATCGCCTATTGTTAAGAAGGGCGAGTATAACTATTTCGTGCATCCTATAACCGATGGAATTCCATTAGTAGAAAGTAAAATTTTACGGGAGGCTGCAGAGGGAATAGCAAAATATGGAAATTTGGATGTAGATAAGATTGTATGTGTTGAAGCAATGGGAATCCATATTGCTACTGCACTATCTTTAAAGACAGAGGTACCCTTTGTGGTGGTTAGAAAAAGATCTTATGGCCTACCAGGTGAGGTGGCTGTGCATCAAGTAACTGGTTACAGTGAAGGAGAATTATACATTAATGGTATTAAAAAGGGTGACAGGGTTATCCTTATCGATGATGTGGTAAGTACTGGAGGGACCATCATAGCGGTTTTAAATGCTCTAAAAAATATGGGTGTGGACATTGTTGATGTAATCACCGTCATCGAGAAAGGGAAAGGAAAAGAAATTGTAAAAAATGAAACTGGATTTTCAGTTAAAACACTCATTAAAGTGGACGTAGTAGATGGAAAGGTAGTAATTGAAAAGAGTGTAGATGATTGATTAAGCTAAAAATATCGTTATAAGGGACTTGTTGATTTTCATGTTTAATTATGATTTTAAGATGGAAGAAATCATAGAAAAAATTAAAGAATTAAAAGCTAAAAAAGTAGCTTTACAGTTTCCGGAAGGTCTTAAAATTTATGCAACTACCATTGCAGAAGAAATAGAAAATAAAACTAATACTAAAGTTATAATCTCTGGTGATGCTTGTTATGGGGCCTGTGACGTTGTAGACAAAGATATGGGGGGTATTGTAGATCTTATTGTGCATTTTGGCCACACTCCTCTGCCTTTAGATTATAAAATACCAGTGCTTTTTGTTGAGGCCAATTCCTTGATCAAAGTTGAGGATACTATGAAAAAATCCCTAAAAGATTTAGATGGATATGATAAGATTGGTTTAGTTACTACCACTCAACATTTGAATCGTTTAGAAGAAATGAAGACGTTTTTAGAGGATAATGGAAAGAAAGTATTTCTAAAAAAAGGGGTAGGAACTTCAGAAGGACAAGTATTAGGTTGTAATTTTTCATCTATAAAGGATCTGCCAGTGGATGCATTTTTATATGTGGGGGGTGGTAATTTCCATCCGCTAGGAATCAAACTTTTCACAGGAAGACCGGTAATAATCGCTGATCCTTACATGGGAGATGTCCGATCTATTGATGAATTTTCAGATAAAATTCTCCGGGTTAGGTTTGCTAAAATTGTCAAAGCAGGGGATTCGGATAAATTTGGTATTATTGTGTCTTCTAAAGAGGGGCAGTTTAGATTGGAATTGGCTTGCAGGTTAAAAGAAATGATTCAAAGTAGTGGAAAGAGTGCAGAAATAATTATGATGGATAGTATTTCTCCCACTTTGTTGATGGCTTATAGGGATGTGGATGCCTTTGTTATAACAGCTTGTCCTAGAATTGCGATAGATGATTCTAATATGTATGAAAAACCGTTGATAACTCCTCAAGAACTTGAAATTGTTCTGGATAAAAGGGATTGGTCAGACTATGAAATGGATGAGATTAAATATGATGAGAATGAAAACATGATAAACTCTATATAATAGTAAGATCTAAAAGTTTAATTCCTAAGTTTATTTATAATACAAAAAGTTAATATTATTTTCTAATATTGAATGATTATTACTTTTTTAAGTCGAGGTGAATAGATGAAAACTAAATCTGGAGATTTTGTACTTCCAGGAGACTTATTAGGTGTCAGTGAAGAATTTGTTCCATCTGAATGGACATATGAAGAAAAAGGTAAGATAAAAGCCCTGATTACAGGAACTGTTTCTGTAGATGCTAAAAATAAAAAAATATCTGTAGTCCCAAAAACAAATACTCCATCAACTTTAGCGCCAGGAATGACTGTTTTAGGACAAATAGCTGAAGTTAGGGGTCAAAGAGCTCTTGTGAGAATAGATAAACTTAAAAACAATGATAGGGAGCTTCAAATAAGATTTACCGGGGGAATACATATTTCACAAGCCCAGAAGGGTTATGTTGCTAAGCTTACAGATGCATTTAGGATTGGTGATATTGTAGAGGCTCAAGTAACCAAGGTTATGGGTCTAGATAATATTGATTTGAAAACTTCCCAGAATGATTTAGGTGTTCTAAAAGCAATGTGTACCAAATGTCGACATTACATGGAACAAACTGGTAAAAACGAAGTTTATTGTCCTAGATGTGAAAATAAAGAAACCAGAAAACTTTCTGTAAATTATGAGGGATAAAATTCCCTAATTTTTTTATTTTATCTATTTGGAATGTCAAAAAAAGTTTTTTACAGTTTATTTAGAAAAGAAGTATTATGATTATTCCATACGCATCAACAGATTATTCTTTATACTTTTAGGCATTTCATATATGGTAAAAAGGAAATCTGAAGGGCTTTATAAGATTTCTTCAAATTAGTTACTAGTATTTTGTTTTTAATAGGAGTTATTAGTTTTATAATTGCTTTTTATTTTTAAGTTGATTGAATTTCATTATGGCGGAATTTAACGGTGTTCACCAAAACAAAAGTAAATAACTCCAAATAATCCTTATTAAATATCCTTATTAAATAAATAAACAGGTATCATGATACTAAAAAAATAAAAAGAAATTATAATATTTAAATCTCAGTTTTAGGCTCATTAAACCCATTACTTCTTATTTTATGTTAATTTTGTCTATTAATTGTTAGATCGAGTAATCTATATTTTAACATCCAGAATGTAAGGGCAAATATAACTACTATTGCCAGAACCAATATTCCTCCTTCACCTAATAACCATGGAACCAGATTTCCAGTCGCTAAAGGTTCAAAAAGATGTTGAGTAAAATAATTGTCGCTTGCATGTAGCAGCACTGCTGGCCATAGACTTTTTGATTTTATGGTTAACCAGGAATATATAAAGCTGGCCGTAATGGTTCCGGCTATAAATATGGGTAAAGTCCACCATAATGGGGTGCCGCCGACGTAACTACCAACTAATAGTACAGGTAAATGCCAAATAATCCCAATTTAGACCTTTGAAAATGTGGGTTGAATGAAATCTAAAATAAATTCACTTGATACTCCACCTAAAAATTAGCTAAATTAGATTTAATCCATTAAATTATGTAAAATAGTTTCAAACCACGTGAAACTGGAACACCTTACTTACAGAAAAAGGTGTCCACATAAGTTTTTCTAGAATA
Source organism: Methanobacterium sp. BRmetb2 (assembly GCA_003491285.1). Taxonomy (NCBI): domain Archaea; kingdom Methanobacteriati; phylum Methanobacteriota; class Methanobacteria; order Methanobacteriales; family Methanobacteriaceae; genus Methanobacterium; species Methanobacterium sp. BRmetb2. The sequence goes on along the minus strand of CP022705.1, from coordinate 934,659 downwards.
GAATAAATATTACTGGAAATGAGATTGTAAATGACTAATTATTAGTAAGGTATCCAAAAACTCTCAATAATTATTATGATGGATGCATATTGGATAGTCCAAAAATGATTGTTTTATACTTGTAACAATTTATTAGCTTTGTCTCGTAAAATGATAAGTTAATATAATGAAATTATTCTGGGGGGGGGGGGGGGATGTGTTCAGCGGTTAGATAATTCAAATTTATCATGGAAGGAATTTCTAGAACATATCCAGAAAAATTTGTTTAAAAAACCGGAAGAGGAAGAAAAGGAGGGCCTTTTATTGATAAGGAACCTCCTATCAAATGGTAATAAAACCTGAAGATTAAAAGTGCGGTTCAATGTTCCACCTCATATGGAATGGACATTTGTAGATTTAAAAAAGCATTTCTAAAAGTTTAAATACTTATACCCCCTACTTTGTGCATCATTTACGAATTTTCGATTCAGAGTTTATTTTTTAACTGGGACTATTTTCCTGATCCTTTTTAATCAAAGTATCCGGCAGTTTATCTCTCCATGTCCAGAAAATGAATGCAAACACTAAGATAGCTACCACAGTGAAGACTCCTGTTTCTCCTAAATAGTATTTGGTTATCCCGGTTTGCATGGTTAGTGGATCAAAAATGAATTGCAAGAATAGATTACTACTGGCATGGAATAACACTGGTGGCCACAGACTGCCCGATTTCAAGCGGAACCATGCCAGTAAAAAACTCATTCCTATTATCGCTGCGGTAAACACTGGCAGAGCATACCATAAAGGAGTATCCGCATTATATATACCAAATATGATTCCAGGATAGTGCCAGCCAGCCCAGATAATTCCAGTTATTAACGCCACCTTGGTAAATGATGTTATTTTGGCCATCTGAGGTACCAAGAAACCACGCCAACCAATTTCTTCCCCCAAAGCTGTCAGGACACAAGTTAAAGTCCCAGATATCACCGCCATAAGCACACCAATAGGATCTATCCCCCCTTTTAGGGTGCCTGGATTTAAAATCCAGAAAACCCCAAAAGAGATCAAAGCATAAATTAGAGGAATGGAATAAGCCCCTATAAGATATTTAACCTTACCCGGTCTCCATCCAAACTCTCTAATACTCCTATAAAAAATTAGACTAGTGATTATGGCGGCAATTGCTGGGCACCACATTACAAGATAAACATAAAACTGGCTATTTTCTCCTGTAACCATAAGATAATAAAAAACACTGCTTAAACCGAAATTCAAAATTAAAAAGGTTATTATTGCTTTTTTTATTTTTCCAACAGATTCCATTTAATCCCTACTCCACGAATTTAAATTATAAACGAAACGTATCTGATTAATAATAAATTTTTCCTTTCAGTTCTTATTGATAAAGTTATTTTATAATACTTGTTGTATTTGTTTAGCTGGGAGTGTTCATCTTTGTTGTATCCATTTTCTGCAGAAAATAAATCGACGCTCCAGTCAAAATACCACTAAAACCAATATTAAAACATTTGAAACCTTTCTATCCATATCTTCACATTCCTCAATGTGTATTGAATTTCAATGAATCATGAAAAGAATTTTAATTCAGGAATTTACCTTTTCATCATTTTTAATTCTTAGATCAGGTAATCTATCCTTATAGTACCATAATATGATTACCAGTATTAGCATGGGTATTATTGTGATGATTCCTGATTCTCCCACATAATATGCTGATGCTCCACCAGCAAATAATGGAGTAAATACTTTTGTCATATTGTTATCGAGTCCATGCCATAACACCACTGGCCATATACTACCAGATTTCAGTCTGAACCATGCTAATGCAAAGGCAAATAATATGTTTCCAACGAAGAATAGGGGTAACGACCACCATAATGGAACTTCTGCAACATAGGATCCCATTAATATAACTGGGAAATGCCAGAACGCCCATATTATACCGCTGAGAAATCCTATCCCCGTAAATGAATTGGTTAATTTAGCAAGTTGGGGTACCAGAAAACCTCTCCAACCAATTTCCTCACCCAATCCCAGGAATATGCTGACGATAATACTGAAGATCAGTAGATTTCCAAATTTTCCTGTATAAGTTCCAAGACCTCCGTCTATTAACCAGAACAATCCGTAGGTACATATACTCAACAATACAGGTAGGATAATACCCAGAGCTAAATATTTTATTTTCCCTGGCCCCCATCCGAATCCTTTAAGACTCCTGAAAAATATTAAAGCTGTAATTATGGCTGCTATTGCAGGGGTCCACATTAATAATATGTTATATATAAGTGTCAATCCGGTACTAACCATTGAAAACCAGATAACACCGCTAATGGCAAAAGTTAGTAGCACAAAACAAATAATAGATTTTTTAACTGTTGAAATATTTTCTTTCATGTTTTCCATTAAATCCCTCATTAAATTTCTGTTACATAATATATTATTCCTTACCTCATAATAATGAAATGGGAAAGTTTTAGGTGCTATTTGTGCGGTTGAACGCGGTTGTACTGGTAGCTGGATAAGTGGTATAGTCTGGCAATGAAACTGTTAAGTTATTAGCCTTACCATTAGAAATGTCGGTGAAGTTAAATGTAAAATCGTTGTACGGTTCATTAAACACATCACCATTGAAATGTTCTAAATTAAAGGCTTGTTTATTGGTTCCATAATGACAGATCAAAGTGTCGTTTGATGATGTGATAGTTATGTTTCCATAGACCATGTTGGAATAAGCACCAACATAACCAGTTAAATTCAGTGTTGGACCTACTAAAGGTGGTACGGGAGACTCGGATTTCCATACAGCGTCAAGTGCATTCTTTGTAGCAGGCCATGGATCAAAATCTTCATTACCAATTAACAACTGCCTGAATTTAGCATCCAAGATACTTCTGAAACTAGATGGATATACTCCTCCATTGGTCAATATAACTATGCCTAAATTCTGTGATGGATAAATTGTAATTTGGGCATGGAAATCACTACTATCTCCTGGATGGTTTACATAATATGGAAGAACTGTATCATTGGGATGGATAAACCAACCTAAACCATATTGTGAACCAAACATTAAATCAAGGGGGTCAGTAATATTTATTTGTGAGGTACGTGTTTCATCTAATTCCTTTTTAGAAACAATTTGTATGCCATTATAATACCCTGTATCGGCGATCTGGAACTTCAACCAGTTGGCCATCTCACTGATGGAGCTATATATGCTTCCTGCGGGGCCAACTGGATCAGGAATAATATCATAGGGCACCATGGTGCCGTTTTTAAGAAGTTTATAAGGTGTGGCATGGTTTGGTGAATTCAAGAAATCCCAGTAGCTAGTAGTTGTAGTGGTCATCCCCAATGGATCCAGGATGTCTTTTTTAATTAATTCATCCCATGTGGTATTATTTGCCTGTGCTGCACTGTAACCTGCCAAAGCATAAATTAAACTATTATATGCATATGTACTGCGGAAAGAAGTGGCATTCTCTACGTATCGGAGCTTAAAAATAGCTTCAGAAAATGAATCATTGAAATATGTAGGATACTCATTTCCCAGTTCCCTACTTAATCCACTGTTATGCATCAGAACATCTCTAATAGTGATGTTATTGCTGACATAAAAATCACTGCATAACAGGAATTCGTCTGGAACTGAATAGTAATTAGCTATGGGATCATCCCAACCCATCAACCCTTTATCTACTAATTGGGCGATATTTGTTGAAGTAAATTGTTTGGATATGGAACATATTCCAAATAACGTATTCTTATCAACTGGTTCTCCGGAAGCCAGATCTTTAACTCCAAGGGTTTTCATGTAGATTATTTTCCCGTCCTGGACTATGACTACCGCCATACCGGGCATCAAAGATTGATCATAATTAGATGTCAAATAATCATCGAAAAGAGTGATTATACGATTCATAGGATCCGGAATAGGGTCAGGCCCAGGTGTTGGACTGGGGCTTGGAGTAGGTGCGGATCGACCATTATAACCAGTTGAGAATGGGATTACAGTTAAAGCAGAATTAGATGAAGAAAGAAAATTATTATTAGTATTGGTGGTATTATTTTCCATAGTTTGGTTATTTGTACTTACAATAGGGTTAATTACCCCCAATGTATTTGGATTCGTTGAATTAAAGAACATTACACCTGCTACGCCCACTACCATTACAAAAATTATTAGTACTCCACCTAAAACTTTATTATCCAAGTTCAAGCCTCCAACTAAAGAATTAATATACTATTTTCGTGTTATTGGTAAGTTTCTATCGAAAATTTATTCTTATGCGCAATTATTAATAGTTTATTTGTACAGCATGCGTATAATATGTGTATGTTTTTATATCATACGTATAGAAAGTTTTAAGAAATGATAAAAAAATACTAGAATTAATAAAGCATGACTGAAAAAGGGGATATATAATATGAAAAAGCATCGTATTAACACTACTATCTCCCAAGAACACTACAAATTACTTAAAAAGCACGTAGAAAAACATGGAACACAACAAAAAGTCTTAGAAATCGCCATAGAAGGCTTAGAAAACAATTCAAAAGAGTATTCTGCATTGTCCATTGAAGAAGAAATTTGGATGCGGATAGGAAGAGAAATAAAAGATTTATTAATGATTTTCAATAAAAATACCGCTAAAATGTTATTAGAAACTGCTGATATGGAGCGTTTCAGAGAATACATTAACGATCAAAAACCACTAGAGTTTACATGTGAATGGTACTATAATAAACCTCTTAAAGAGTGTAGTTTACAGGAATTAATCGATGGAATAATCCTTGGCATAAACGTTCTAGGTCCGAACGACACGATAAATCACATGGAAGATGATGACTGTCATATGATAATTATAACTAACAATCTGGGCATTAATCTTGCCAAACTTATGGTAATGGAGTTTGAAAGTTTGTTAAAAAGTTACGGGGTCAAGGCCGAGACTCATTTCTCAAAACGGGCTGTTTTCTTAAAAATATTTAAAGGGTCTAATTATTGAACTAATAAATTACAGACATTTTGATGGCATGGTCTATGAACTCTTCAAGAGCTTCTTCGCAATTGAAGAACTTAGACCGATTTGATCAAAAACAGCAAAAGTATAAAGAAAATTGTTTAAAATTTAATATTTTAGAATTTTAGATTTAAAAACAAAAAAAGAACCCTCGAAAATTCCTTCAAAATCCTCAAAAATCATAGATTTTATAAATTTCGCAGGCCCAAACACGAAGCCTACAAAAAAACGAAGTTTTTTGTGGCGTCAAAATCGGAGATTTTGACAGTGTTATGACGGTTTTTTAAATATGATTTTCTTAGTATTTTAACAAATTCATCGGATTCAAAAGGATTACTTTCGCTTAATGGAATAATATATTTATCATATTCTATTCTACGTTCTATCATTTTCTTATCAATAATTATAGTTATATCATTGCATTTCTTAACTCTGGATTCAATTAATATCCAATTTAAACACTGCTGTATACATGGACATTACATTTTATGGGTTTTGAGTTAGAACATTTGAAAAGTAAGTAATTTTATAATTGTCGAAAAGTATATAATCTAAAATTTAATATATGATTTCATACTATAATTATTAAATGAAATAAGTTTGATAACAGTATTATACAATAGTATATTATTCATTTTGTAAATATTATGGAGTTATTAATAAAAATTCAGGTAAAAATGAAGTATTTTGATATTTTATGAGGGATAAAATGAAGATTATTAAAGATACAAAGAAAGAATTAGAGATAGAGATCGAAGGAGAATCTCACACATTATGTAACGCTCTTAGAAACATTTTAATGGAAGATAAAGATGTTTCATCTGCAGCATATGTAATTGAACATCCTATTGTAGGGGAACCGAAACTATATATTAATGCTAAAAATCCTAAAAAGTCACTTAAAAAGGCATCAGAAACATTAAAATCACGTTGTGAAGAATTTAAAGATTTAATAGCTGCAGCAGAAACTGATAAAACAACTAAATCTAAGAAATCCAGTAAAACTAAAAAAACCACTAAAAAGAAAGCAAAATCAACCAAGACTAGTAAAGCTAAAAAGTCAACAACTAAAACTAGTAAAGCTAAAACTAAAAAGTCAACGAAAAAATCTAAAAAGTAATTTAATATATTATCTTATTTAGGCTTATTACTATATTTTAATAATTGAAAGATGAATAAATGAATAATAAGAGATTTAGAAAGATAAAGCAAGAGATACGTATTTTGGGAATTGATGATGCTCCTTTTACTCCCCGCACTTCTGGAGAAGTTATGCTTATTGGAACTGTTTTCAGGGGAGGGACATGGTTGGATGGTGTTTTAAGAACCCAAATAATAATTGATGGTTCTGATGCAACTGATAAAATTGTTAAAATGGTTTGTTCTTCCAGAAATAAAGATCAATTAGGGGTAATAATGCTGGATGGGATTACTTTTGGCGGATTTAACATTGTTAATATAAAAAAAATATTTGAAAAAACAGAAATACCAGTAATTGTTGTCATGCGAAAATTTCCCAATTTTGATAAAATACAAACGGCTTTAAAACGTTTTAAAGACTGGGAAAAACGGTGGAATAGAGTTTTAATAGCCGGTGAAGTTCATAAAGTTGAAAATGAAGAGACAATATTCATTCAAACCTACGGAATTAGTCTTGATGATGCTAAAGAGATAATTAAAATCTCAACAACCAGAAGTGCCATACCAGAACCAGTAAGAGCAGCCCATATCATCGCAGCAGGTGTCGAGACTGGCGAATCCAAGGGGAATGCATAAATAATAGGATGATCTAAGCAGAATATCCATAATTTTATTAATAACTAATATAATATAAATAAAATCTAGGAAGTGTTTTTATAAAAAGACCTCTTTTAACTGTTGATGCAGCTATATTTTGTGGTAATGAATCTATAATACTGATTAAAAGAAAAAATAAACCGTTTAGAGGGTATTGGGCACTACCTGGGGGTTTTGTTGAGTGTGGGGAAACTGTGGAATCAGCAGTTATAAGGGAATCAAAAGAAGAAACAGGTCTTGATGTAAATATTGAAGGAATTGTTGGCGTCTATTCTGATCCGGATCGGGATCCTCGGGGATATGTTGTATCCATATGTTTTTTAGCAACCAGTGATGGGGATAAACTAAAGGCAGATACGGATGCATCTGAAGTAAACCTTTTTAATCTAAAGGAAATCGCTAATCTGGAATTAGCGTTTGATCATGAAAAAATTATTAAGGATGCCATAAAATTAAAAATAAAAAATATAGAAGGCAATTGAATTATTTACAAAATTTAAGTAAAAGATTAATTTATTAAAGATAAAGTTAATTCCTAAATAATCCCAATTATAATAAATAATAAAATTTGTGTCAAAATACAAAAATAATACTTTAAATAATAATATTTGAATTAATATAAAATATAAAGACAAAATAGAATATTTACACTTAATATATTCAATAATATACTTAAAAATAAATTAATATGTTATAGATTTTGCATTCATTTCAGATTTGTGTAAGAACTACTGAAATGAATTAAATTTAACAATTTTACAAGTTAAGGAGGATAAAAATGGAATTTTGTCCAAAATGTGGAACTATCATGTTTCCTAATAAAGATGGATGTTTTGTATGTAAGTCCTGTGGAGAAGAAAAGAAGATAACCAAAGAGTTATCAAATCAATATGAAGTTTCTCAGAAAATATCTACCAAAGAAACTGTAATTTTCACAGGAGATGATATAAAAACATTACCAACCACCAGGGCCATTTGTCCTAAATGCGGGAATAAAGAAGCTTTTTGGTGGCTTCAACAAACTAGAAGAGCAGATGAATCCGAAACCAGGTTTTTAAGATGTACTGCTTGTGGTCAAACTTGGCGTGAATATGATTAACTAATCATTGAGTTAGGAGCTTTTTAAATGAAAGGATCTGAAAAAAAGGCGGAAAAAAAAGGTTCAAATGAGTCTGTTAAACAGGATAATCGCTTCTTTTCTAAATTAAAAGTTCTTTTTAACAATTATCTTGAAAAAACAAGTATTGAAGTTGAAACGGAGGATAAAAGTTCTGAAACTCCTTCTAGTAAATCAACAAATCACCATAAACCTCACGAAACCAAAGAAGAACCTAAAACTTCAGAAGAATCTCCAAATAATCATCATGTATTGCCCGGTTCAGATAAAATTTTTGAACTGGAACGCAAGTTTATTGATTCATTCAAGTCTGAAAAACTTACATGGGTTAATATAGTAACCTTGATAATTGGAGTGCTTCTGATTATACTTGGAATCATAATTTTATCTGGTTCATCAGAAAAAGTAGCGGATAATGTTGTTTTTGGTGAAAGAGCTGTTTTAGCAGTTTTCATGATACTTATTGGAGTTATTGTAATGGCCATTGCTGTGGCTTATAAATTATTAAATAAAACTTTTCTTAATAAGTTATTTAAAGATCTTAAAGTTGTTGAAAAAAAATCAGAAGATATAGATAAATCCAATTCAAAAGTTTCTAAAAAAAAATAGAAGTAGATAAAGGAGGAAAAAAATGTTTAAAGCAGTTCTAACCGATCCAAGTATCTTAAAAACGAGTTTTGATGCTATTTCATCCATTGTAGATGAAGTTCAGATGCAAACAGATAATGAAGGATTAAGACTTGATGCACTTGACAGATCCCACATCACATTTGTACATCTGGAACTTAAAGCCGATCTTTTTGATGAATATTCTTGCAGTGAACCACAAAAAATTAACGTGGACACTGAAGAATTAATGAAAGTTCTAAAAAGGGCCAAAGCCGACGATGTTTTAGAATTATCACTTGATGAAGGAAATTTGATTGTTACTTTTGAGGGAGAAGCTCGACGTGTATTCAAAATAAGGTTAATTGATATAGAATATGAAGCTCCAGCCCCTCCAGAACTGGAATATCCAACGGTATTTGAAGTTCCGTTCAGCTTACTTAAAGATTCAATTCAGGATATTGACATATTCTCAGATAAGATAGTTCTTACGGTAGATGAGGATAAATTCTTTGCATCAGCAGAAGGGGAATTTGGAGATGCCAAAATAGAGTATCTACACGGTGAAAAAATTGAAGAAAAGGCTAAATCTGTCTTTTCACTGGAGAAAATTAAAGAAATGCTGAAAGCAGATAAATTCTCAGATATAATTTCCTTGAGATTAGGTAATGACATGCCGTTGAATCTACGTCTTAAAATGGTATCTGATGATGGAGAACTCAGTTTCTTGTTAGCACCAAGAATTGAAAGTGAAGAATAAACTAATAGTAGTTATTCTAAAGATTTGAAGAGGTTTAAATTTAGTTTATTAAATTTAAATTTTTTCAAAATCATATATTAATGGTTTCAATTTTCTAAATAGTCCTTAATGTTTGTAGAGGTGTACATTGGATTACTTTACAGATTAAGGAATAATACGGATGAAAATGCTCCATAAGGAGTAAAAGCGAGGAATAAGGTTGGATGAGTTTTTCCAAAAATTGAGAACTATTCAAAAAAAAGAAAGAAGTACTGGTGGCTTAGCTCGGGTGGGGGATAATTTCTATAAGAAAGTCCACGAATATGTTGATCAACTCACTAAGCGGATTGATAATGACCCTTTTTGTCCGGAATATTATCTTTTTAGGGATACACAAAGAATAACCATGGAAATATGCGAAAAACGTGAGCATAAAATCACCGATAGCGCAGTTATGAATGTTCAAAGGTCTTACCATTTATTTAAGGGAAAACCAAAGTTCGATCTCCAGGATACCACTCCACTAAACCTCACACCCGAAGAAGAAGAACTTTATTTTGCTCTTATTGGCGTTATAAAAGAATATCGGGGAAAACTAATTCCTTCACTACAATTATTATCTATTGATGAACAGGAACTTGATTCAGGATCTGAAACTCTTAAGGAAGATCTTTCAAGTACAAAAATTAAAAAAGACGAAAAAAAAGAGAAGAGGGCATATAAAGATATTAAAACTTCTCATACAAAAATTAAACCCGAAATTTCCCCCCAAAAAACTGGGGAAACAGCAAAAGATGTAGATACAGAATTCCAGTATAAAAAAGGAGTCAATGCCTATAGTTTGAAGGAGTTAGAAAAGGCTTCAGATTCTCTTAAAAAACAAAGAGAAAATTTTAAAGCAGTCATAGTTTATGAAGAGTTTCCTTCCATTGTTGGTGTAGATAAAAATGTCTATGGTCCCATCTATCCTCAAGATGTGATTACCCTGCCTGAAGCTAATGCATCTATTATTATCCGCAGTAAAAAAGGGAAGTATATCCAAACATATAAATAACGTATTAACAGATAAATGATTTCAATATTAAACTTTTTATTTAATAATTTAAAAATAAGTATAAATGCTTACAACTTATTTTTCTAAGATTAAGAGGTGATTATATGAAAATTCCTAAACAAAGGAGAACTTACTGTCCAAGTTGTAAAAAACATACAGATCATGAAGTTTTTCAATCCAAAAAAAGAAAAGCAAGCGAATTAAAATGGGGACAAAGACAGTTCCGAAGAGTTACAAGTGGTTACAGGGGTTACCCCAGACCATTACCATCAGGTAACAAACCAGTTAAAAAACTGGATCTAAGATACAAATGTAAAGAATGTGGAAAATCCCATATAAAAAGAAATTCATTCCGTGTGGGAAAAGTAGACTTTGTTGCAAGGTGATTATCATGGTTATATTTCAAAACCACCAAAGTAATTATTTGAAAGTTAAATGTATGGACTGCGGAAATCAGCAAATAGTATTTGATCACGCAGCCTCAGTTGTACAGTGTATAATTTGCGGAAAGACACTGGTTAAACCAAAGGGTGGCAAATCCGAAATTTTAGCACAAGTGGTTGAAGTTTTAGATTAAATGTCCAATAAGGTGTTCAAATGGTAAGAAGGAAAAGTCAATGGCCAGATGAAGGCGAACTCGTAGTAGGAACGGTTCATAAGGTTTTAAATTATGGTGCATTCGCCAGCCTGGAAGAATATGAAGGTAAAGAAGCATTTATCCACATATCTGAAGTTTCATCAGGTTGGGTGAAAAATATAAGAGACTATGTTCGAGAAAACCAGAAAATTGTAGCTCGAGTTCTAAGGGTTAATCCACGAAAAGGCCATGTAGACGTTTCCATGAAGCGTATCAGGGAAGATCAAAGAACCAAAAAGATACAACAATGGAAAATTGAACAAAAGGCAGAAAAATTACTAGAATTTTCTGCAAAAAGTCTTGGTAAAGATTTAGACATGGCATACAATGAAGTCGGATATGAACTGATGGATACATTTGGAGATTTATATGGTGCATTTGAAACTGCAGCAGAAGAAGGCGAAAATGCATTACTAGATAAGGGAATAGATTCTGAATGGGCTAAAATAATAACAGAGATAGCTAAAAAGAATATTGTGCCTCCTGAAGTTCAAATAACTGGATATGTGGATTTAGAATCGTATTCTATTAATGGTGTTGAAGTCATAAAAGAAGCTCTAATGAAAGCTGAAGATGACAATATATCTGTACAGTGTGTGGGAGCACCCCGTTATAGATTGATTGTTAAATCAACTGATTACATTCAAGCGGAAAAAATGTTAAAAGATGCAGCAGATAAATGTATTGATGCTGTAGTAGCTGCAGAAGGTAAAGGCGAATTTTACCGTGAGTTAGAATGAAGATGAAGATGAAAAGGTGCAAGTCTTGCGGAGAATATACCCTTGAAAGTATTTGTCAGTATTGTGGAGGCGATTTAGGAGAGATTTTTCCTCCAAAATATTCTCCAGAAGATAAATATGGAAAATATAGAAGAAAACTTAAGAAACAGTTATTGTTGGAGGACTTAAATGAAAGAAACATTCATAAAAATACTGGAAGAAGTTGAATTAAACGACCCTATACTAATAGAAGCTCTTCCAGGAATCGGGCATGTGGGAAAACTAGCTGCAGATCATATAATTCATGAATTAAATGCCACCAAATTCGCAGAACTTTACTCCCCTTCATTTCCACCACAAGTCCTTGTAGATGACGATGGTGTAATAGAAACCATGAAAAATGAATTTTACTATCTGAAATCTGAGGGTAAAAAAGAGAAAGATTATATCATACTTGCAGGTAACACCCAAGGCTTAAGCCCTGAAGGACAATATGAAATATGTAGCATAATTCTCGATTTTGTGGAAAAATATGGTACAAAAGAAATTTTCACTTTAGGTGGTCTTGGAACCGGCCATCCTGTGGAAAAACCTAAAATATTCGGAGCTGCAACTACAGCTGAGCTGGCTGAAACACTTAAAAAACATAATGTCACATTAAGGGCTGCTGAAGGGGGTATTATAGGAGCTTCAGGACTTTTACTTGGACTTTCAATGCTTCGAAATATGGGGGGCGCATGTTTAATGGGTGAAACACCTGGCTATTTCATAGATGCAGAGGCGGCAAAGGCACTTCTTTCAGTTCTACTTGAGTTATTAAATATAGAATTGGACACAGAAAAATTAGAAGAAAGGGCTAAAGAGACAAGGAAGATGATTTCCAAGGCAGAGCAGATGGAAAGGGAAATGATGGAGCGGATGCATCTCAAACCCGGTGAAGAAGACTTAAGATACATAGGTTAAATAGAATACCCAATAAAATCTATTTTTATTTTTTTATTAGGGAGTTAAAATGATAGTAAGCGCTGATCTTCATATTCATAGTTGTTTTTCTCGTGCCACATCAAAAAACATGATCATAACCACTTTAGGTCCACAAGCAAAATTTAAAGGCCTGGATCTGGTGGGTACTGGAGACGCTTTCCACTCTGGTTGGTTGAGAATGATTGAAGAGGGCACAGAAGAAATTGAAGACGGCATTTTTTCTCTAAAATCCGAAGATCCAGGAATAGAGTCATGCAACTTTATTTTAACTGCAGAAGTAGAGGACAAACGGAGGGTACATCATTTGATCTTATTGCCCTCTCTAGAATCAGCTTATAATATTCGAGAAAGACTAAAATCAAATAATATAGATGCTGATGGAAGACCCCGTGTTAGGATGGTTGGTGACGAGATTATGGATTTAGTTCATGAGTTTGATGGGTTAATAGGACCATCTCATGCTTTTACCCCATGGACCAGCATGTACAAAGCGTATGATAATTATCATGAATGTTACGGTACAAAACCAGACTTTTTAGAACTGGGCCTATCTGCAGATACGGATATGGCAGATACAATTGAAGAATTACAAGATATTCCTTTTTTGACCAATTCAGATGCACATTCACCCTGGCCGCATCGTTTAGGAAGAGAATTTAACGAAATTGAATTAAAAAACTTGACTTTTAAATCCATTAAAGATTCTATTGAAGAATGTAATATTAAAGCCAATTATGGGTTTGATCCAAGATTGGGGAAATATCATAAAACTGCTTGTACTCGTTGTTATCAAATATATGATATTGAAAAGGCTAAACAACTTAATATGAAATGTTCATGCGGGGGAACTATTAAAAAAGGTGTTGATTACCGAATATCTGAAATTGCTACGTGGAATGAGCCTCATCATCCACCGCACCGTCCACCCTACATTCACATATTACCCTTAGCTGAAATAATAAGTTTAGTTTATGGTAAGGGAGTTACCACTGTTTTTGTACAAAAAATCTGGAAGGAATTAGTGGAGAGATTTGGTAGTGAAATTGAAGTCCTAATATATGCCCCCCTTAAAGAGATGGAAAAAATAGATCCTAAAATAGCCCAGGTACTTAAATCATTCCGGGAAAAAACACTTAAAATTGTCCCTGGTGGGGGAGGAAAGTATGGAGAAATCATTTTCGAGCCAGATAGTACATTGGACATTTATTTATAATTTTCAACTTTTTTAATCCTAATTAAACTTATTTTCAATGGGCATGATGTGAAAATTCAAAAAAATTCATATTACTTTATAATTTTATGTCTTTTAGGATATAGTAAATATTTTAATGGATATTGAATATTATTGAATAAAGGAATAATTGAATTTTCTAACATCTTTTTATTAAGTGGAGGGAACATGGTGAAAAAACCTTCAATAGGCAAGAAGAGCAAACCTTCAAGGGTTGATAAGAGTAAATATTTTATAGACAAGGTATTAGGTAAGGGAAGACCTTCTATAATTTTAATCATAATCATAATTTTGATTTTAGTATCTATAGCTTATGTTTTAACTGCAAATAATGATATTTCATCTACTAGTACTACTAAAAATCAACAAAATAAAACTACAAATTCCATTGGTCATTATGAGGATAAAATGATTAGTTTTAATTATCCTCCGGGATGGAAAGTTTCACAGGGAACAGTAGAACCTCCTCTGATGGTCACCATAGAAAAGAATTCAACCAACAGTTTTTCAGTTTTCAGCGAAGATCTGGGGAATAAAAATTTTGTTGATAGACTCCAAGAATGGAGGGAAAACATAGCTTCTCAAGGTGACATTTATTATGAGCGTACTATAAATGTGGATGGCGTAACTGCCTATGATGTTCAGTCAACGTATACTGTTGGTTCAAGTAAGTATAGCTCTAGGGGCATAGCAATTGAAAAGAATAAAATCGCATATTTTATTATTTTTGTATTTGACGGACCTCTCATTGATTATAAAGAAGTGATGGACCTGGTTATAAATAGTTTTCATGTAAAATAATGGATAATTCAGGTTTTAGTTAATAATATAAACTATTAGGGGCTAATATTATGAAGTTTAATGCCAGTATAGGTGTTTGTAGAAGAGTTGAGGATAGTAAAGAAGTTGTTATCATACCAAAAGAACCTGATTTGTATGAAAATAATGATCTGGTAATTGTTATTAAATCGGAAGATTTTTTTAAAATTTCAGATGATATGTCTAAGTTGATAAAGTTCATTGAAGATATAAAAAATCTTGAAGATCTTGATGTTAATAAATGAAAAAGTATTTCTTAAATTATTATTTCATTGAAAGCACCTATTTATCCTACCAATTAAATTACTGCCATAAATTAAATTAAAACTTTTTGAAAGGCTTTAACAGTATTGGATTCACAGTTATAGATTAAAATTATTAGTTATTAATAAAAAAGTTTAATAGACTGAAAATAAATTCTTTTTTTATGGATTACAAAATTGATGAAATGAGATATAAAGATTGGAAACGAGTCTCACAGATATATAAGGATGGCATTGATACAGGTAATGCAACTTTTGAAACAATTTTCCCTTCATGGGATATTTGGATTTCAAATCATATACCAAAATGTAATATAGTAGCACGTAGGGAAGAAAAGATTTTAGGATGGGCAGCATTATCCTTAACATCTAATAGAGAAGCATATTCTGGAGTAGCGGAAGTAAGTGTTTATGTGAGTAAAAAATATCAACGAAAAGGCGTTGGCTTATCTCTTCTCAGAAAACTAATAGAATTATCAGAGAATAAATGTATTTGGACATTACAAGCAGGAATATTTCCGGAGAACCAAGTCAGTATAAATTTACACAAAAAATGCGGTTTTAGAATTGTGGGTATTCGGGAAAAGATAGGAAAAATGGATGGTATTTGGCGAGATGTTGTTTTGATGGAACGACGTAGCAAAATAGTTGGTATTGATGATGAATAATAGCGGACCCGCCGGGATTTGAACCCGGGACCCTCAGATTAGGAGTCTGATGCCCTATCCTGGCTAGGCTACGGGCCCCTGTGTGCTATGTTTCATTATCTCTCTTAATTATATTAATTTTTTTATAAATAAAATTAGAATTATTAATTGTATGCCAGTTTTTTTAAGTGTCATTAATATAAGAAAAAGAAAATTGTTTGAGTAACGGACCCGCCGGGATTTGAACCCGGGACCTTCGGATTAGAAGTCCGACGCCCTATCCAACTAGGCTACGGGCCCGTATGAACTTGATAACTGTTTAGCCGTGGAATATTTTAACTATATATTGGAGATTCTGGTCCTGGTCCGGTTTGAACCTCTTCAGCAAGTTTTTTGAGTCTTGATTCGATTTCTTCTGCTTCTTTAAGGAGTGGTTCTGGGTCAATTTCTGTATTTAACATTTTGTTCAGTGTACCAATGACTCCTGCAGCTGCTCTTGGATCTGGATAAGGATTCAATATTTCAGCAAATAAACATGATGCCGGTATATTTTTTACGGCACATCTAGTTAATAATGTTCCAGATAAACCATTTAAATTTCCGAATGGAAGTATGGGTAATTCCATGTTAGCCAATTTTTGAAGAGCTTCTGGAGAATTTGCAGCTCCAGCGGCAGGTTGGGTTTTTTCTCGGACAACCATGCTGTTAAACGTTATTAATTCTTTGCTGCTATTTTTTTCCATCCAATCAACGATAGCATTGGTCATATCATAAACTACATTCGGTGGCACTATAAAATCTGATAAGAATAGAACTATGCCTTCAGATTCATATATCCTGAATGGATGGATTGCCACGCCTTTGTAAAGGACGGCTAATGGGGGAAAGTATTTGGAATCAATGTAACCAATTTCTTTCATTTTAAGGTCTTCTACTAAGAGCCAGCCCACTATGTTTCCTACTAATCCTACTCCTGGCGATCCTTCGAGAACTATAGCATCTTCAATGTCCTCTGATATTATGGTACAGCACTCAGTTTGAGTTTTTACTCTCATGGAGCACCACCAGCGCCTCCAACATTCTTACCTGTTGTAGGGTCAATGTAAATCTCACCAACAACTTTACCACCAGAAATTAATGGTACTACGTAGGTGGGAATTCCTCCCATTTCAACAAGTTTAGGGGTTCCAGCTTCTACACCACTGGTCCGTATGTATTTTTGTGCTAGTGTTTTAGCTTCTGAGGGCGATATTTTCACATTATCACCTCCACTACCACTTTGGCTCTGTCCAGAGGAGGTTCCAGTACCAGTTCCACTACTAGATTGACCGTCGACAGATGAGGATTGGTCTGAAACACTACTGTCAGCAGGATTTTTATTCTGCTGTAAATCAGCAAGCTGCCATTGTTCTTGGTTATTGGTGATCTGATAACCTGCAGCTACAACTCCAATCATCAGTACAACACCAATAGAAACTATAACTTTAGAATTTTTCAACATTTGCTCACCTTAAGGTAATATGTCATACCATCTCTTATTAAATTTTCCTTTATTACATTTTTACCATTTACTGAAAAATCCATAAGATTTGTCGCACCTTCACCTTTATGGAGAAAACAACTTATAAAGTTTACTATGCTAACTAGTCTTTCAGGATTTAAATTAAATATAACACATAGTTTTCATTTATTGAGAAATTTAAAGCTGATTCATCAAAAACTAGCCTGGTAAATTCCTTTTTTCATAATCAAAATAATTATCGGGATTTATATCAATCTGATATTTCTTTTAAGCTCAGGATGTTAATCAAAACTTTCAGAATATGTGAAATAAAAGCTTACATTTTTATCATATAAATACTTTTCATTTTCGCTCCCAAAGAAAAACTTATAACTTATGATAATATTTATATAATTGAATTATATTGTTGAAATTCTAAAAAACGAGGTGATACATTTGAGCGAAAGGATTGTTATATCGCCAACATCACGACAGGAAGGACACGCCGAATTGGTCATGGAAGTCGATGATGAAGGAATTGTAACTAAGGGGCGATACTTTAGTATTACTCCTGTTAGAGGGCTAGAAACGATGGTCACAGGTAAAGCTCCAGAAACAGCACCAGTAATGGTTCAGAGGATCTGTGGTGTATGTCCTATACCTCACACATTGGCATCTGTAGAAGCTATGGATGATTCATTAGGTATAGAACCACCAAAAGCTGGTAAACTTCTAAGAGAGTTAACCTTATGCGCACACCATATTAACAGCCACGCAATACATCAATTTTTGATTGCACCTGATGTTGTTCCAGAAAACTTGTTTGCTACAGCAGTGAACTCTGTTTCTGAAGTAAGAAAAACTGCTCAATACGTAGTTGATATGGTAGCTGGAGAAGGAATTCACCCATCTGATGTTAGAATCGGGGGAATGGCGAGAAATATAAGTGAACTGGCAAGGAAAAAATTATACGCCAGATTAAAACAACTTACACCGAAATTAAATGAACATGTAGAGTTAATTATAGGTTTAGTTGCTGATAAAGGCTTACCAGAAGGTTTAGGTGTACACGATCAGAAAACCTTAGCCACTGATGTTTTATACGGTGACCGGAACAACTTTGATTTAGATAGGTTCACGGAAAGAATGCCTGAAAGTTGGTACGATGACCCAGAAATAGCCAAAAGAGCCAACTCCACTGTGCCATTATATGATGGTAGAAGTGTTGAAGTAGGTCCAAGGGCCAGAATGGTTGAATATCAAGGTTTTAAAGAAAAAGGTGTTGTTGCTCAGCATGTAGCAAGAGCTTTAGAGATGAAATCGGCTTTATCTAGGGCGATAGATATATTGGATGAATTAAACACTTCAGCACCCGCTAAAGTTGACTTTGATGTCAGAGGTACAGGTAAACTGGGAGTAGGAGCTATTGAAGCACCTAGAGGTATGGATGTACATTTGGCTCAGGTAAATGATCAAGGTAAAACTGAATTCTACAGCTGTTTGGTTCCAACAACTTGGAACATACCAACTATGGGCCCTGCAACTGAAGGATTCCACCACGAATTTGGACCCCACGTAATAAGAGCATACGATCCATGTCTTTCTTGCGCTACACACCTTATAGTAATAGACGACGAAGACAGGAGCATTATTAAAAACGAAATGGTTAGGATTTAAGGGAATAAAATGCCATACGATGCGGAGAATATAATTGTTGGCTGTGGAAACGTCCTGTTCGAAGATGACGGATTTGGACCAGCAGTGATAGAGGCTTTACAAGAGTATTCCAAAGAAAACGAACTTCCAGAAAGTACAATGTTAGTAGATGCAGGAACCGGTGCTCCCCACTTTATATTTACACTTCCCCATGACATATGGAAGAAAATGATAGTTGTGGATATTGTGGATTTTGGAGCAGAACCTGGAACCCTTCGAATATTCAGCGTAGATGAATTGCCTGAAGGAGCTTATGAGAATGTACATTCATGGCCAGTAAGTCAGCCTTTGCATGACTTAAGTAAACAAGTTGAAGTTATAGTGATTGGATGCCAGCCAGAATCTGTCTCTGCCCCCGATGTAAAATTGGGATTAACCAAAAGTGTGGAAGATGCTATTCCCGTAGCCATTAAAATGATTTTAAAAGAAATAGGGGTTTAGCCAATGTTAGCCCGAATAAAAGAATTTTTAGGAATGGAAACAAAGCCAACCGAAGAAATAGGTGCAGAAGAGGAGGTTGAAAAAGTGGCGGAAGAAAAACCTAAACCAAGAATAGGATACATCCACTTGAGTGGATGTACTGGAGATGGTATGTCGTTAACAGAGAATTACGACATTTTAGCAGAATTATTAACCAATATGGTGGACATAGTTTATGGACAAACTTTAGTAGACCTATGGGAAATGCCAGAAATGGACATTGCTCTGGTTGAAGGATCATGTTGTCTGCAAGATGAACACAGTTTACATGAACTTAAAGAAGTAAGGGAAAAAGCAGGATTAGTTGTAGCTTTTGGTTCATGTGCTGCTACCGGATGTTTCACCCGATACAGCAGAGGGGGACAGCAAGCACAGCCAGCTCACGAATCATTTGTTCCAATAGCGGATTTAGTTAAAGTAGACTTAGCAATACCCGGATGCCCACCATCACCAGAAATTATAGCTAAAACAGTAGTAGCTGCTATAAACGGTGATATGGATTACTTACAGCCTATGATGGATTTAGTAGGATACACAGAAGCATGTGGATGCGACTTACAACTTAAAGTTGTAAATCAAGCATTATGTATTGGATGTGGAACTTGTGCTATGTCCTGTCAGACCAGAGCACTCAGTATGACCAACGGAAGACCAGAACTTAATGAAGACAGATGTATAAAATGTGGTATTTGTTACACTCAATGTCCAAGAAGCTGGTGGCCAGAAGAAAGGATTAAACAGGATTTAGGATTATAGGAGGCTGTGAGAATGGTATTAGGAACATACAAAGAAATAGTTTCTGCAAGATCAACAGATAAACAAATCCAAAATATAGCACAGGATGGAGGAATTGTATCTGCTCTCCTATCATTTGCTCTAGATGAAAAAATTATCGAAGGTGCAGTAGTAGCTGGACCTGGAGACGACTTCTGGAAACCAAAACCAATGGTGGCCATGTCATCTGATGAGATACTAGCAGCAGCAGGTACGAAATACACGTTTTCACCTAACGTTTGGATGCTAAAAGAAGCTGTAAGACAATATGGTTTAGAAAAAGTAGGTACAGTTGCAATTCCATGCCAAACTATGGGTATAAGAAAAACGCAGTCCTATCCATTTGGTGTTAGATTCTTGGCTGATAAAATCAAATTAGTAGTCGGAATTTACTGTATGGAGAACTTCCCATTTGAATCTTTAAGAACATTCATATCTGAAAAAATGGGAGTTAGTCCAGAATTAGTGGAAAAAATGGATATAGGTAAAGGTAAATTCTGGGTTTACACTCAGGATGATGTTTTGAGTATACCACTCAAAGAAACCCATGGATACGAACAAAACGGATGTAATGTCTGTCTTGACTATGTAGCAGAACTTGCTGACGTATCTACAGGATCAGTTGGTTCTCCAGACGGATGGTCAACCGTTATTACCAGAACTGATGCTGGTGACACTGTATTTAAACAAGCTGTGGAAGCCGGTGCAATCGAAACTAAATCCATTGAGGATGTTAAACCTGGATTAGGATTACTCCAAAAACTTTCCGGTGACAAAAAAACTAAAAACCAGAAAACAATTGATGAAAGAAAAGCAATGGGCTTACCAGTCCCATTCTAAATTCTTTCTTTTTTTCTATTTTTTTGCACACGTAATTTTGTAAATCTATTTTTGTAAATAAGTGGCCAATTATAGGTTATTGAAATAAAATAAATATTAAAATTAATTTTGTAAATTATTAAGTAGGTATAACCTTTTTAACTAGAATGTTTATATTTTTAAGCTTTTATTCCACCATTTTTAAGATTTTATTTATTTTATTATATGGTTGGATTTCGTCCCATTTCTATGATTATTTGGTGATTACTTCACAACCATCTTTTTCAACTATTATGGTATGTTCTGCCTGAGCCACCCATGCATCACTTTTTTCCTTGAGTACGTGGTATGGATAAACAGCCCGTGATTGTATAAGTTGTCTCAAGGATGCATTCAATCTATGTTCCTCAAAGTGATCTAAAAGCCATCTTGGGGTAAATGGTAAATTACGATATTCACTTTTTATTTGTCCCAAAAGTTTTTTGGCATGAATCATTCTAAGTGGCCGATCCCTTAAAAATCTGAATATGTATGCATCGCTCATATCTGTAACTCGACCCACACCATCAGTTACGAACGGTTCTATGGCTAGCACATCTCCTTCTTCTAATTTATGGGGATTTTTTTCTTTTACATTGGGAATTGAAAGTCCAGAGTGCAAAATATATTGATCCATACTATGGCCTGTTAAATTAGAAACAGGTTTAAAACCTCTACTGGTTATGGTTTCTTCCACTACTTCACCAATTTTTCCAACTTCTACACCCTCCCTTATTGTACTTATTGCACTTTCAACTGCTAGGATAGAGGTTTCAATCATATTCAAATTTTTTGAAATTAAAGTTTCATCAATAGCAGTGGAATCCAGATATTCTTCACCACCAACCATGGTACTTATGGCAGTATCGGCGATGTAACCATCAACATGGGCTCCAAGATCTATTTTTACTAAATCTCCAAATTTTAAAGTTGAATCATCATTAGGAGGGGATGTGTAATGTGCAGTTACTTCATTAACAGATATGTTACACGGAAAAGCAGGTATTCCTCCTAATTTGATTATTTCCTTTTCTACCAATTCAATTAATTCCAATATCTTCATATCTGGTTTAATTTCATCAAGAGCCATTTTCCTAACTTTAGATGTAATCTTACCAGCTTTTCTATACATTTTAATCATATAATCACTCATAAATTTAATAATATTATTCCAGTCTATATATTTAGAATCAGTATAACTTATTTTACCTATAAAGTATATAGAATATATTAATCCTATTCATTAATATTATTGGACAAAGTTGTATTATGTCAGATAATAAAGATGGGAGGGGATTCTTGGATATGGGATCGTTAAGTTTAATGAAAAGTAACTATAACAGATTTGCTACTGCTTCAAGCATTACTCCTGGGATGTTTTTAATTGATAATTTTTATATATTTTTAGTTTTATTAGTTTTATTATTGACATTTTTATTAATTTATCTATTTTATAGAAATAAAAAAATAAAAGAAACAGATAAAGAATTAGTTTTAAGACGTTCTAAGGTTAAAGGTCATATTTCTGGTTTAAGGAATAGATCTAAAAAGTCAACTGATGTGGAATGGTTAGAAGAAAAGTTAGATGAAGATTCAAAAATTGATAGAATTTTGAAATGAGTTAACATAGGCACATTTTGAATTGTAATAATATTAATTCAGGATAAAAATTAAAATTTTAAAGAATTATTCATATATTTTTATATATAGCTTCAAATAAATTATATAAAGGAGGTATTGATATGGCCACGGTTACTATTCCGCAAAATTTGTTTTATATTATTATTGCTGTCATTGCGTTAGTGGCAGTTCTTGTTGTGGTTGTACAGTGGAGAAGAGTAAGAGAATCTCAAAATAATGTAGCTTTTGCAGATAAACAGATTCAACTTAAGAAAATTGCTATGGTTGAGAAAGATTTAGAAGCAAAAAGGCTAATGGAAAATGTTATTCCCTTACCTGAGGATCAACAGAAAAATTTAGCACACATCAGACAAAATACATCAGAACTAATGCATAAAATTGGATATCTTCATAGTGAAATCAATGAAAGAGTAACACGTTTAGAAGCTCAGACAGAATATAAAAAACTTCAACATATGTTAATTGACATTGAAAAGAAAGAAAAAGAACTTGAAAAAAATATGGAAGGTAAAATAAAAGGTAAAGGAGATTAATTATGGGACCACTAGAATTATTTGCCATACTGGTTTTAGCAGGGGCTATTGTGGTACTTTTATATTATTATTTACAGGACAATAAGATAGTTAATCTAGGCGGAGTTCGAAAACAAGTTTCTGAAGCTGGTGAAAAAGTAACCAGTCGTGTATCTAAAACCGGTGAAGAAATTCCAATTAATTACGAAGAAACCGGTGAAAAGACGTCAGGAGTGAGTGAAAGGATGTCAGGTGTTAGTGAAAAAGTTTCTGGAGTAAGTGACAAAATAATGGGAAAGGTTAGAGATGTTCCCATCAGTACTGATATTTTATCCAACCGTATTGAAAGTTTTTTAGATGAACAAAGCGACCAGTTAATTAAAGATTGGGAACTTGCCACAAAAACAGACATCAAAGATATTGAAAAAAGATTTGAAAAGACCACTCGAGATATCGATGAACTGGAAAGAAGATTTAATGAATACCGTGGGTTCACTAACAAAAAACTGGAATCTATTGACAAAAGATTAAAAAAATTAGAAGGGGAAGAGGAAGAGGTAGAAAAATAATCTTTGATACAAATGTATTCAGACATCATCGTTTGGATAACCCGATTTTTTTCATATTTCGGGGCTATTTTTATTTTTTATGGTGGAATAAGAGCTATTGCCGGAATAATATCCATTGAGATACTTAGAAAACCCATAGCTTATAATACTATAAGAATTGATTTTACTTCTAAAATAGTACTATCACTGGAGTTTTTCATTGCAGCTGATCTTATAAAAACTATATTGGAACCTACAGTTGATCAAGTAGTTGTACTGGCAGTTATAGTAGCAATAAGAACTGTAGTTGGTTATTTTCTAGATAAGGAAGCCAAAGAACTTACTTTAAAAGATAAGTCCCAATAGATTTCAGCTCGAAAAAAGATCAAGGGAAACCTTTATATATGTTGATTGTGAATGATTATAATACAGCGGGGTGGGGTAGTCTGGTGATCCCGCGGGGCTCATAACCCCGAGAGCCCTAGTTCAAATCTAGGCCCCGCTATTTCTTTTTATTATTTATTAAATACCTAAATTACTATTTTATTAACAATTGAGTTTTTTATTAACCATAAAACGTACTAAAATCTGATTAGTTATTTATGGAAAAACATTAGTTTATCTAAATTAGTGATTATTTTGTGATACACTTTTTTCAGGTTTGGATAAACAAAAAAAACTTATTTTCCATAAAATAATTAATAGATATCATGACATCTGAAAAACCAGAAATCAGCAGGGTAAATAGATCCCGGGAAGATGCAAGAACCAGCTATAATAAAATGAGTAAATGGTACGATACCATTGCTAAACCAGAAAAAAAATACATTGAGATCGGATTGAAAAATCTGGCTGTTAAAGAAGGGGAAAATGTTTTAGAGATAGGTTTTGGAACTGGAGATGCATTAATAAACTTAAGCCAGTCAGTAGGAGATTCAGGTAAAGTTTATGGAATTGACATATCAGAAGGCATGCTCGAAGTTACTAAATCTAAATTAGAAAAAGAAGGATTATTGGAAAGAACTCGTCTGGTTTTAGGGGACGCTTTTAAACTCCCTTTTGATGATGAATTTTTTGATGTTTTGTTTATGAGTTTTACTCTGGAACTTTTTGACACTCCCGAAATACCAGAACTTCTTGCTGAGTGCAAAAGGGTCTTAAAAATTGGGGGGCGAATTGGAGTGGTAGCCATATCTGAAAAAGATGTGGATAATGTCATGACTAAACTTTACAAATGGGCGCACATGAAATTTCCCTCTTATGTGGATTGTAGACCAATTTATACTAAACAAGAACTGGAAAAATCAGGTTTTACTATCATGAGGCTGGATGATTTTAGCATGTGGGAGCTTCCAGTGGATGTAGTAGTGGCTAAAAAATAAGGAAAGTAAAATTTATAAGGAAATAACTTTAATTATTATTTGAAGTATCTGTATTTAATCTTTTTTTAAGAGTGTAAAATACAGTTTCTTTTTATAAATTAATGGCAAGCCGAAGAGCAGCTACCGGTTTCCCGTAAGGGTTAAACTGAGGAAACTCCATCCATCATACAGAACCACGGTGCTGTAAGGCACATGCTGCGAGGCATAACTCTGGAGCAGAAACGATACGTCTTCTAATAAATGATAATGACGCAATCAGCTGATTGATATTAGAATGAAACGGTGAAACGGCCATTTCGTGGGATGCAAGGACAAATACTGCCAATGAAAAACTGTATAAGGCAGAGGTAGTTCGCCTAGATGAATGCTGCTGAAACAGGAGGTGGGTTACTCTCGGCATGCCATTTCAATATTAGATCTATATTTTAATTTTATGAGCATCTCAATTTACCAAAAATAGTTAAAAAAGGTTTTATTTTAAATAAATCAACTTCTAAATTGACATTTTTAAAGGGGAATGTCCTGACTTTTTTTAAAAAATTAAGGAGAGTTTGTTGGGTTGAATTATTTTCAGTCACTTTGGAAAAACATCAATACTCCAACTATTAAAAGCCATAATCCAATCAATATCCCTAAATAAAATGGATTAGCTACTAGAGCTCCAACAAGAATATAAATCAGTCCTATAATTATTCCTATTGTTCCGTTCCAACGGCTTCCACCAGTCTTACTAATTATGGCGATAATACCTACGATTATTAGGAATATACCTGCTAAGTAAATAATTAATGAGGCTACAAAGCTGAATAATCCTGGATTGAATATAAAACCAACACCAAGCACTAATGCTATTATTCCCAGTATCAATTCCACAATTCCAAGGGCAGCACTTTCCCTCATTTCGACAATACCGGCTATAAGAAGACCTATACCTAAAAAGAGTACTCCCAAACCAGTTAGCACACTTACTGGAATCACTCCCAACAGGGGAAAGGCCAGTACAATCAAACCCAAAATTATAAGAATTATTGCTGTAGTTTTTCTTTGCATAGTTTCACCACCTTTTATTCAACAAACTCTCTCAATTGTAAATTATGATTTTTTGTATATAAAAAAATTTGTAAATAATTTTAATTACATTATATGGGGATTAATGAGATATTGCTTTCATAAATTAACAGATAAGATGGTGAATAATAATTTGGTCTAAAAAAATTAGTAATTAGTATTGAGAAAAAATATTAATTTAAAAATAGAATTAATCTTGGCAAATATTAAAAATAGGAAAAAGTATTCACATGTTCAGTGTCCAATTGCGTCCTTAACTTTATCGAAAAATCCTTTATCTTCGTGATATATCTCATCACCACTAATATCAGCAAACTCACGTAGGAGTTCCTTCTGTTTTGGACTTAACTTTTTAGGAATCACTACTTTGACTGTAACATAAAGATTTCCCTTCCCGCTCCATCGAAGATGTGGGAGTCCTTGTCCTTTTAAACGAAAAGTACTTCCAGTTTGGGTTCCGCTAGGTATTTTTAACTCTAATTTCCCGTCAATTGTAGGAACTTCAACTTCATCTCCTAATGTAGCCTGTACAAAACTTACAGGTTTTTCATAGTACAAATTAGCTCCGTCTCTTTCAAATAATTTGTGCTGTTTAACATTCACGAGTACATATAAGTCTCCAGGAGGGCCGCCCCGAACACCAGCCTGGCCTTCTCCAGGTACTCTCAGTCGTGACCCTGTTTCAACCCCTGGGGGAATATTTATATGGATATTACTGGTTTCTCTTACAATTCCTTTACCATGACAGTTTTTACAAGGATTTTCAACTATTTTTCCCTCACCTTTGCACTGACCGCACGTTTTAACATTCATAAATTGTCCGAAAGGGGTGTTACTTACCTGACGCACTTGTCCTGTCCCACCACATGTTGGACAGTCTTTAACACTGCTTCCTGGTTCGGCCCGGGAACCATTACACACGGGACAAGTTTTGGTGGTTGGTACATCTATATCAGTTTCCAAACCTTTAGCTGCATCTTCTAGCGTAATATCCAGATCATAGTAAACATCAGAACCTTTTTGAGGACCGTGTCTCTGTCGGCCTCCACCAAATCCAAACATGTCAAATATATTTCCAACATCAAATCCAAATCCTCGGAATATATCGTCAAAGTTTATATTATTAAAAATGTCTTCATTACTGAATCCATTCATTCCAGCATGTCCAAACTGGTCATATTTTTGCCTTTTTTCTTCGTCTGAGAGTACTGCATATGCTTCACTTATTTCTTTGAATTTATCTGCAGATTCTGGATCTTCACTCACATCAGGATGGTATTTCATAGCCAACTTTCGATAAGCTTTTTTAATATCTTTTTTATCTGCTTCCTTATCCACACCAAGGACTTCGTAATAATCACGCTTTTCTGCCATAGTTATCTAACCTTTACTCTTACTATAAATAAATAAAAATAATGAAAATTATAATATAATTTAACAGTATTAGAATTTACTATTAGAATGTTATTAAATCTATCTACATAAATAAAACTTTTTAATAAATATGTTTAGGAGGTGGAAGTAGGGAATTCTCCCTACTCAACACTTTAATATTTGACTGTGCAGTTATTTTTTAACTTCATAATCTGCATCTATAGTGTCATCATCTTTTCCTTCTTGGGCAGACCCTTCATTTGTTTGGCCCTGTTGTTGACCTTGTTGCTGGGCTTGTTCTTGTTGAGCTTGTTGATAAATAGTGGCCCCTACTTCTTGAACGACTTTAGTTAATTCTTCGGTTTTTTCTTTAATGGCAGCAAGATCTTCACCGCCAATTAAATCACGAAGTTCTTTAATCAGGTTTTCTATTTTTTCTTTTTTATCACTGGGTACTTTGTCACCGAGCTCTTCTAAAGTTTTTTCTGAAGTGTAAATCATTGAATCTGCGTTATTTCTTACTTCAATTTCTTCTTGTTTCTTTTTATCTTCTTCAGCGTGCATTTCTGCTTCTTTGACTTTTTGTTCAATTTCATCGTCGGATAATTTGTTAGGTGCAGTTATGGTTATTGCTTGCTCTTTACCAGTTCCCATATCCTTGGCAGATACGTTCATTATACCATTGGCATCGATATCAAATGTTACCTCGATTTGAGGTATTCCACGTGGTGCAGGAGGTATTCCTACTAACTGGAATCTTCCAAGAGTGGTGTTGTCTAGGGCCATTGGCCGCTCACCCTGCAGTACATGTATGTCCACCGAAGTTTGATTGTCAGCTGCAGTAGAGAATATTTGGCTCTTTTTAGCTGGAATGGTGGTATTTCTTTCTATTAAATTGGTGAATACGCCACCTAAAGTTTCAATACCTAAAGATAATGGGGTAACATCTAATAGAACAAGATCTTTGATTTCTCCAGCCAGAACTCCTCCTTGAATTGCAGCACCAGTTGCTACACATTCCATAGGGTCTATTCCACGCTCAATTGGTTTGCCTATATAACTTTCCACAAATTTCTGGACTGCAGGCATTCTGGTAGGGCCACCAACCAGGATTATTTTATCAATATCTCCTTTAGTCATTTTAGCATCGGATATGGCTTGTTGCATAGGACCAGAACATTTTTTAATAATGGGGTCCACCAGTTCTTCCAGTTTAGCTCTAGTTAATTTTGTGGTAAGGTGTTTTGGACCTTCTTGAGTTGCGGTAATGAATGGTAAATTTATATCTGAGGTTAAGGTAGTGGAAAGCTCAATTTTTGCCTTTTCAGATGCTTCTCTTAATCTTTGTACTGCCTGATCGTCATCCATCAAGTCTATTCCATTTTCTTTTTTGAACTCTTCAGCTAAGTATTTCATGATGGCAGTATCCATATCAGTTCCACCAAGTTTAGTGTCCCCGCTGGTGGATCTAACTTCAAATACTCCTCCACCAAATTCCATGATTGTAACGTCAAGTGTTCCTCCACCAAAATCGAATACCATAATTTCCAGTTCATCATCTTCAGATTTATCTATACCATAAGCTAAACTGGCAGCAGTTGGTTCATTTACCAGTCTCACAACATCCAGACCAGCTATAGTTCCAGCGTCTTTGGTAGCAGTTCTCTGGTTATCGTTAAAGTAGGCAGGGACAGTTATAACTGCTTTTTTAACTTCTTCTCCCAGAAATGATTCGGCATCTTTTTTAATTTTCTGTAGAATAAAAGAGGAAATCTCTTGGGGGGTGTACTGTTTTCCTTGAACTGTAACTTTATGATCAGTTCCCATGCTCCTTTTAATGGCAGTTATAGTGTTTTCAGGATTGGTGACAGCCTGTCTTCTGGCAGGTTCTCCCACTAATCTTTGACCATCGTCTGTAAAAGCAACATAACTTGGAAAAGCTTTACCATACTGGCTGGCTCCTTCAGCACTTGGAATTATGGTTGGTTTACCACCAACTAAAACAGCTGCAGCAGAGTTACTTGTTCCTAAATCTATACCTATAATTTTTTCTTTTTTATTTGCCATAAATTCACCTCAAAATCTTATAATTTTTTCATAACTTTAATGAAATTTATTTATTTTCTATATTTTACGATTTTAATTACTAAATTTAGTAAATAATTGATTTTAATTTATATTTAATTTTTTTATCATTTTTTACAAACTTTTACCATGGAATATTTAATTACTTTGTCTTTTAATTTGTATCCCTTGGATAGTTCATCGGTTATCATGCCATTTTCAAAGTCTTCATGATTTTCAGTCATTAGAGCTTCATGCTTGAATGGATCAAATTTTTCGCCCTTTGCAGAGATTTCTTCCAGACCTTCCTTTTCTAAAATTTCCTTTAACTTATTGTAGATGATTTCTAACCCTTCTTGGAGATCTTCAGTGGTTTTACAGTTTTCAAAGGCACGTTCAAAGTCCTGGTAAACATCCAATAATTTTAAGATAAGTCCCTCGTTAGCATATTGAACGAAGTCTTCCTGCCGTTTAGCAGTTTGTTTTTTATAATTTTCAAAGTCAGCCTGCAAACGTTGTAAGTGGGAGGTGTATTCCTCTAATTTTTTGTCTTTTTCTTCAAGTTCCTTTTCTTGCTCATCTGCTACTTTTTGCAGTTCTTCAAGTTTCTCTTCTATTTCTTGAAGTTCATTCTTTTTATCAGTTAAAAGAGATTTTTTCTCTTTTAATTCTTCTTTAATTTTTTTTAAATCATTTTTGCCGTACATCAGTTCACCTTTCACACCATAGAATCATAAGTATGATAATTTTTTTATTTTAAACATTACAAATATTAAAGTTACCAAAGGTTATACTATCACAACCCCGTATAGATTATAGTTACAAAAGGTTATATAAACCTTTCGACAACATTATAATAATGACTACAAATTCATATGATAACATGGATATAGAGGCTATACTTGATGTAATGGGATGCCGAACCCGGCGTGAAATAATTAACTTATTGAGAGAAGAGCCCAGATTTGTTAGCCAAATTTCGAGAGAATTAGAAATAGGACAAAAGGCAATAATTGAACATTTAAGGGCTATGGAAGAATTAGGAATTCTTAGATCTTCTTTTAAAAAGATAGAAAGGGGTCGTCCCAGAAAATATTATGATATGTCCCACGACATAACCGTTAATATTATTATCAATCAGAACACTTTTCAAGTCGACATCACTGACGAAGCATTAAGCAGAAAACAATTACCCTCTGGTGATGAATGGTCCCGCTTGTTGAATGTAGAACATAGAATTCGTATGGGGCAATGGGAAGCTGTAGAAGAATTAAAAAGTTTGATACAACTGTATGAGACACTAAAAAAAAGAGCAGAAGATGTCTTAGAAGATGTGGAAGGACCAAAAAATGAATAATTAAACTTTTTTTATTTTCTTATTTTAGATTGACCTGAAATTCGTGTTTATTTTCCATATTTAATTGCCGCTATAACAGCTTGTCCAAGAGATACAGAACCATCACCTGCACAGGAATTCTGGTGTTGAACAAATTTATAACCATTATCCTCCACGTATTTTTTGATACTTAAACTGATGGATTCATTATAAAATACTCCGCCAGACCCTCCAATAGTAGTTATACCCTTATCTGCAGCTGCTTTAATTGCAAGCTCTCCTAAACCATGAGATAAAGATTTTTGAGCAGCCAGAGCTATATCATTCACTGTTTCTCTTTTTTTCATGAGATCTAAAACTTCTTTGAGAATAAGGGAAGTATCCAGCACATCTCGGCCTTGATATTTCTTTATATCAAAAGGAATCTCAAATCTTTCAACACCTTTATAAGCTCGAGATTCTAATTTCATGGCGCATTCTCCTTCATAGGTACGTTCTCCACAGATATGGAGAGCAGCAGCAATAGCATCCAGCACTCGGCCGGTACTGGTTGTGATGCCCACATTAAAATCACGTTCCAGCTGCTTCATTACTAGGTCAATTTCTGTTTTTCCATGGGGAAAATAATCCACATAGTTGTCAATCAACATTTTTTGTAAGTGTTCTGATTCATAATGGTTCTGGAGCATTGAAATTAGCATTCGTGCAGGATATTTGGTACAAAGATCGCCTCCAGCCATTTTTTGAGGAATGAGGCTTCCCATACGTTCATAATCAGCATTTTTATCATCTAGGTCAATATGTAATATTTCACCACCCCAGGCAGTTCCATCTTCGCCGTAACCCACGCCATCAGCAGCAATAAGGATCATCTCACTCACACCCACATCTAGACCCAAGGCTCCACCGTGAGCATGATGGTGTTGCACTGGTAAAACCGGGCACGAATATTTTTTAGAAAGTTTTTGTGCTAGTTGAGTAGTGAAAAATTGAGGATGCATGTCACAAGCAACCACATCCAGTGAATCGGTCTGAGTTATGTTCATCATGTAGTTTATGGCTTCCTGTAAGTATTGATAGGTGGCATATTTACTGGTATCACCAATGTGCTGAGATGGATAACATTGGCCTTCTTTAAGAAGAGAAAAAGTAACATCAATCTCAGGACCCAGGGCCAGGACATTTAAATCATTGGAAATAGGGGATAGATCATAAGGTTCAGGCACATAACCTCTGGATCGGCGGATAAATGCTAAATCATTTCCTCTAAACCTAACCACAGAATCGTCGCACCTGTTTACTATTCGCCGGTCATGCAGCAAGTAATAATCTGCAATACCCTCTAAATTCTTTAAAATCTCTTGATTCCTGATTAACATGGGTTCACCAGGCATATTAGCTGAAGTCATGATATAAGCAGGTTCTTCTGTATATTCAAACAATAAATGTTGCAGTCCAGAATAAGGAAGCATAATCCCAATATTATGCAGATCCGGAGCAACAGAAGGGGCCAGGAAGTAATCTTCATTTTTTTTAAGCACAACAATGGGTCTCCGGCGGGAGGTTAAAACCTTTTCTTCCAATTTTGATACGAGAGTAAATGTTTTCACTGTGGAAACATCAGGAGACATACAGGCAAACGGTTGATTGAATCTATTCAAACGTTTTCTAAGTTTTAAAACAGGTTCTTCATCGTTAACTTTACATACCAAATGGGTTCCGCCTATCCCTTTTATGGCCAAAATATTTCCTTCATCCAGGAGATTTGCAGCTTCTTTAATCGGATTTTTAACATTTAAACGCGATTTTTGGTAGAGAAAAACTTCAGGTCCGCATTCCTGGCAACAGGTGGCTTCTGCATGATAACGGCGATCTATAGGATCTGTATATTCGCTTTGGCAATCAGAACAGAGAGGAAAATCTTCCATACTTGTCCTTTCTCGATCGTAGGGAACCGATTCTATCACAGTAAATCGAGGTCCGCAATCAGTACAGGCAGTGAATGGATAAGAATAACGTCTATCATCATTTTTATTTATTTCTTGAAGGCACGCATCGCAAGTGGCAACATCAGGAGGTATAACTGATGATCCAGAGAAATTCTGCGAACTTTTCAATATAGAAAAATTAGAATATTCACTTACTTCACATTCAAGCCATTCCACATCCAGAGAGGAAATCTTAGAAATTGGAGGTTTTTTATTAGTCAGATCTTTGACAAATTTTTCAATCTCCTTTTTTTCACCTTGTAAAACTATTTCTACAATATTTCCCAAGTTTCGAACGTAACCAGTAAGTTTTAGTTTTTTGACTAGACGATAAACCGTGGGTCTAAATCCCACGCCCTGAACAATTCCCTGTACCAATATTCGAGCTTTATCCAAATTTTACACCTCTAATTTATATATAACCACTTAAATTTTATTTAATTCCATTAAAGTAGAATATAATTTTATCAAATTATACAAATTATATTTTGTATCCATTAAATAGTTAAATGTTAAATTGTCACGTTTTTGAATGTTGAGTTTGACCTTGATTTCAAGTGTATTATCAACACTCTTTTTATAATATCCACTCATATATATTCATTACAAGAGGTAACATCATGAGACAAATTCTGGAAAAACTTTTGAAAGGAAATATTTCACTTCAAGAAGCTGAAAAACTCATTAATGATAATCATATCAAGGAAGTGGAGGACTTTGCCAAATTAGATATGCACCGAGAGTCTCGTGCTGGATATCCTGAGGCGGTATTGGCAGAAGGAAAGGAAGACAGTGATATAATAAAAATTATCTTAAATTATGTGGATAATGGCCCAATATTAATTACTAGATTAGATAAAGAAAGATTTGATAGAATCAAAACCGAAATAGGAAATTTAAAGATTCAAGAAGTAGATATGGAATATAACGAACGGGCCCGTATTTTAATAGTGAAAAATGAAAATTTCAAGCCAGAAACACTGGGAAAAATAGGTATCATAACTGCAGGCACTTCTGATATTCCTGTGGCTGAAGAAGCCCGAATTGTTGCCCAGGAAGCAGGTTGTCAGGTAATGTATTCATATGATGTGGGCGTTGCAGGTATTCATCGTTTATTTTCACATTTGCGGTCTATGTTAGAAGAAGAAGTTCAACTGATTATTGTGGCTGCAGGTATGGAAGGTGCTCTGCCTTCGGTCGTGGCGGGAATGGTGAATGTACCGGTGATAGCAGTTCCAACTTCAGTTGGTTATGGGGTGGGTAAAGATGGTTTTACTGCACTTCACACCATGCTTCAATCATGTGCACCAGGAATTGCGGTGGTGAACATTGATAATGGTTTTGGGGCAGCTGTTTTTGCAATTACGCTCTTAAAACAGGTTAATAAAAATTAATTGTAAAAGCTATGTTTATAAAATAAATTTATTAAAAACTTTTCTAATTCTTAATAATCTTTTTCTTTTTTAATTATATTATTTTATTTCAATTATCTGTGGGGTTCCGTATTTTTCCCCCCATTCGCAAAGGGAATCTAAGATGGGTATGACTGATTCTCCCTTATCAGTAAGACAGTATTCCACTCGGGGAGGCACTTCGGCATATACTTTTCTATTTATTATCCCATCTCTTTCCAATTCCCGAAGGGTTTTGGTAAGCATTCGTTGGGTAATATCTGGTAATTTAGCACCAATTTCACTAAAACGTAGTTTTCCATCTTTTAAGGCACATAATATTAATGATTTCCATTTGCCCCCAATTTCATTAATGGCCACTTCCACAGCACAGATATATTCTCCATTTTTTCCTTGCATGTTAACCCCTTCTAAGTATGTTTCGTGGTACTCAGTATACTATTTGTATGTAAATATTTTTAGTAATAGTAAGTATCTGATGGATTATAAAAAACATGATCAATAATTTTATAAAAGTTTAATAGGGATTTAAAGCATTAAATAACGGTTTAGCAAATAAATAAAAAATTATTATCAATAAATATCCAAATATACTCATTCTGGGATTAATAAAAGCTAATCCAATTACCAATAATGTGGTTAATGGTACGGATAGGTTTATATATTTAATTATTTCGGTTGTTTGAAATGTGGTGTTCTCTCTGAGAAGATACTTACGTTTCATTACTATAGCCCAGTTTATATATAAAAGCAGACCTGCAATAAAGAGATTAAAATTAAATATTATTATACCTATTAAAGTATCGCCATATTCGCTGATAACTGATGTTGAAAATGGAACAAGGACAATGAAAGCTAGAAATGCCATGTTGTTCCACCAAAGTTTTTGATCCGCGTATTTTATATTTATAAATTGCCGATGATGGTTATTGAGAAGAGCAGCTAAAACAAAAAAGGCTATGAAATATGCTAAAAATTTAGGCCAGGTAATCATTAAAAAGCTAAAAAGTGCATCATTAGAATCTTTTAAAATTGGAACTGCTAAATCAAGGACTAAAAGAGTAATGGCTATGGCAAAAACCGCATCAACAAAATTTTCAAGCCGATTTTTATTGCGCAGTAACACTTGTAGCGCGGAATTTTCTTTGTACTCCTTTTCATGGGCATGTTTTTTAATGACATCTGACAACTGAATCTTCTCCAGTTCTATTCATATCTGTTCCGTCTAAACTTATAGTTTTTCATTAGCAGAGAAACTATAAAGATTCATTTTTTTGATAAATATTAAGATCCAGCAAGATACTGATAAATTGATTATTGTTTAGTTTAAGTCCACAATATTGAAATAATTCCTACGTAATTTATAATTTATTATTTACTGAAGTTTCATTTTCATTATTATGTTACAAAATGTATAGTTAGTATACTATTTGTATGTATATACTCTCATTGATAGTACATACTTTAAATACAATAAGTAACTTTACTATATTGTTGAACAATTACGAGGTGAAAAAAATGCAAATAAAATTAGACTTACAACACTTCTGCTGCGGTCCTAAAGGATGCGAAATAGAAGTCATTTACGGTGAAATGATGGACGCTGAAGAATAATTGGATTTATAAAATCTTTTTTTTATTTTATTTTTATTTTTACTATTTAATTTCAACCTTTTTGTCCATGGGGACAGACATAAATACAAAGCCCGCAAACAGGTAGTTCACCCTTTTCTTCTAATTCTTTAAAATATTGTTCACACTTACGAGCATCATATCTTGCTTCACGAGGTTCATCTATTTTAAAAGACCGCCCACTAAAGGCATTCACGGGACATATATCCACACACTTATTACAATCTCCACAAGATTCTTCCATGGGACTACCAGTTGCATCTAGAGGTGCATCAGTCAAAACTGTTATCCATCTAACACGAGGACCGGCTTCCGGATTGATCAATAAACAACTTTTGCCTATCCAACCAATACCTGCCATATGGGCTGCTAATTTATGAGAAAATTCCGCAGCAATACGTTCATCATCACAACGTTTGGACGCAGGTATGGGCAGAACATGATAACCTTCTTTTTGGATTAAGTTGCTAATTTTATAGGATACTATATCTAAACGTTGATTAGTGAGTTCATAGGCATGAAAATAATTAACAGCAACAGGTTTCTCTTTTTTTAGAGGTAGTTCATTTACTACATCATCTAAAAGCCGCATACCTAATGTTATGGCTTTGGGATATTTATCTAACATATTCTGGGCATAATCCTGGATAAAATCACGTGCAGGGGATAAATCAGCCACTCCCACAAATTCAATACCGTCGTTTTCTGCGATTTCTTTTATTTTTTCGTAGAGATTCATAATAAACATCAACAAATTATAATTTGATTATATTTATTATTATATTATTTTTTCCTTCCAAACATAACCACAAAATTATAATATTTATAATAAACGTCCACATCGTGGTAACCACTTTCATCCAGCCACTTCAGGTTATCTTCCAGACTGGCAGGATTATCCAGTTTCATACGATCAAACATGATCCTTTTTTCAGATTCAGAGAGGGAATCCACCTTTATTTTGTCCATCCAATTATTTTGATATTCTTCTTCATTGGCAGGGTGTGGTCCCAGAACCTGGTCGACATTAACAAAGATACCACCCGGATTCAAGTGATCATACACTTTGTGGTACAGGACCTCTTTATTTTGGTGTTCCATGTGGTGAATGGAAAGGGATGAAACTACAATATCAAAAAATCCTTCAAAATCATGTTTCAAGTAGTCTGCCACCACATAACTAAAATTTGGTGCATTTTCGAACCTGGCCCGGGCAATGTCCAGCATTTCTTCTGATAAGTCCAGGAGGGTGAAACTACTTTGTGGGTATCTTTCATAAAGGTAGCTGGTCAGAAGCCCAGTACCAGCACCTAAATCAAGTATCTTTGGCTGGGAAGTTTCGACTGTAGATAAATCAGCTGTTATTTGGTAAAGATCTTCCAGGCATGGAATAACATGTTTGCGTTGTTGGTCATATTCTTCAGTTCCCTGACCGAACTTTTCCTTTAACAACTGTTCGAGACTTTTTTTCTCCAAGAATAATCAACCCTAATGATTTATATTAAATTACCTTTTATTAGGTTTAATTGTTTGTTCAAGTGTTATTGACCGGGGATGAAATCCATAACCTTCATAAAATGACATTGCTTTCTGGTTACCCACACCCACCACCACTTTTTTAGTATTCACACCTTTTTCATCCATCCATTTCAGAGCACGTTTCATTATCTCGCTACCAATGCCCAGAGACCTATATTTTTCTTCAACATAGATGGAATAAATTTCTCCCCCGTTTTCAGAGGATAGAGTAGTGATACAGTATCCCAATATAAGTCCAGAGTCTTTATCCTCAGCCAGATTAATGAACATGTCCCCATCATGAGATTTCCTCAAGAGCACTTCCTTGCGATCCTGGAAAGTGAAATTTGCGTAATGTTCATTGAAATCTGATTTTTGATTCAGGTGATGTTCATTGAGTTTTTCCCATAATGGCTGGATTAAATCCAGAGTTTCAGATCCAGTGTCAATAAATGTTAGATTTACCATATAACCTATTCCTAAACATTATATTCCATAATACCCATCTTTAATATCATTGGATAATAATCTGAATAAATAAATACTGGTTACAATAGGATTATTTGCCATTTGATCCTACAACATTGGGACATACACTTCTACATAAGTTACATTTCTTTAAAACAAATCCTCTTTCTGTCACAAAATTCGATAAGATTCTACACTTTTTTTGGTTAACTGTTTCACCATTCAAAGCTTTTTGAGGGCACTTATCTATGCAAAGACCGCAATTTTCCATGCAAGCAGCAAAATCTGCTATTGAGTCACTTTCCAGCTTGATATCAACCAAAATTGCCCCTATCTGAATCATATTACCATATTTTTCATTTATTAGAAGTGTATTTTTTCCCATAACGCCCAAACCCGCTAAATAACCGGCATGTCGCAATGATAAAATACCTCTGGCATACTGGTTTTCAATTTCCCAGTATTCTGACGGATCATCAGAGGGTATTGGAACAGTTTCTACTCCAGAATCTTCTAAAACCAGACATAGTTCAACTCCTATTATATCAACTTCTTGGGTCACTATGTTGTTTACGTGAGTGTATGGCACACAGTTTTCAGTTAATAAAGAACCTGCTGGAACTCTCTTGGCGAAAACTATTACAGATTTGCAGTTGGAATAAATGTCTAATGGATTAAATCCAGATGGTGCATCTTGAAATCTTTCAACACTGGCGATTCCACAAAGATCCGCCCCGAGTTTTAATGTGATATTTTTAATTGTTTTTGAATTCATGGAATCACCACCCATATATCTTATTTGAATCTCTGATTTTCTTATTATTTTTCAATTTATTAACCATATCTTTTGAACAATCGACAGATAGCCAGACAAATCCAATATTTTAAATCCTTGTCGCTTCCCCGTACAATATGCAAATCAAAAAGTCCTTCATTGTTTTGTCTTTCCTTTAAAAAGTCTAATCCTTCCTGAATATGATGATTTTCACTATTGAATCCAAGAAACGATAATGAATCCAAAGCACTGATAATATCAGTGAACAAAAAAGGATATGAAACCCTTTTCCAATATTTTTTATCTTTTCGATCAGGATATTTATCCGACAGGAATAATCTGCTGACCAGTAATTCTGCTGCATTTATGGCTTCTTCAGATTCACGATATTTTGGATGTGCTGCAAAGGCTCTTAACACCATTCCAGTAACTAAATGCGAAAATGGCTTATTATTATCACTTTTAATAGTATCTTGAAGTTTAAGGGCGTCAGAATATTTTATTTTCATGGTTCTAAGTGGTATGGCCCAGCCACCATCATCCTGACGATTTTTAAGTAGCCACTGAAATCCTTTTTTTATATGGGGATCATCATAGTATCCGGCTTTAATTAGAAGTTCCATAATGGCTGATGTATAAGTAGGAGTGTATTGGTTTCCGTAAATACCTCTTATATCTCCTTCGTCAGTTTGAAATTTAAAAAGGAATTTTGCGGCTTTTTCAATTGAGGGGTGATTTTTATTAAATCCATATTTCTCTACCAGTTCTCCCAGTTGTTTGAGAGTTTCAAATTGATTATAATTTTCAGATGATCTAACATGTTTATGTCCCCCAGGATATTTCCAGGAACCATCTTCCTGCTGCTTGCGGATGATTTTTTGAGGAGAATCTAAATCCCAAAGATTAGTTAAAGAGGATACTTTTTCATCTAAAAGATCTCTTCTGGTAAAATGTTCAATAGCAAAATTTTCAGAACTAATTAAAGGTTCTAATGGGTCATAAAGAAGTTTTTCCAACCACATGTAATCAACTAACCTTTTTTAATTATCTGATATCGTAGATGAACTATATCATCTTTCATCTTTTCTATTTCAATTAATTCAAGATTTATAACATTTTTTACAGATTTTAAATCAGAAGCTTGAAAAATTGAACTTGGTGTGATTCCTCCGATAAGGCAGGGGTTAATTAAGAGGCGTATTTCATCAACCAAACCCTCACGAAGAAGAACACCATTTAATGTACCTCCACTATCGACTCGGACATTTTCCACATCATAATTTTTGTTCAATTCATCCAGTGCTTCCTTTAACTCTACACGATCTTTTCCAGAAACAAGGTATTCTATTTCATTATTTTCTAAGAAATCTGTATATTCTGGGGGAGTTGATTTAGAACATAAAACTACTACCTCTTTGATATATGGCATTTCTAATACTTCGGCCCAAACACCTACTCTACCTTTGCTATCAGGTACCACGAGAAGTGGTCGATTGTCTGGAGAGAATTTATCCCTTTTTTCCCTCACTTCTTTAGCATTACCTCTAATTTCACCATTTGTGGCATTAAACCCTTTTAATATGGTTTCACTGCCCATTAAAACAGCATCAGTTTGCCACTGGGACGCCAATTCATAATAAAGATAGTAAATACTTGACTCGGTTTCTAAAAAGTCTAAACGACCATCAACACTCATTGCATTAAACAATATTACATAAGGTATCATAATATCACTTACTCTTTTATTTTCTTCCAATTTGCTCTAATACATATTGTCTTATTCTACCAGGATCAGGTAATTCATTTAATATCTTATTATATTCTATAACAGGATAAATAAGTTTTTCATAGGTTCCACCACAATTACAATAATCTAATCCTTTTTCAAGAGGTAAAATTATACTATTGCCACATTCAGAACATTTTAAAACATTTTTAGCACCAGAATGCTTTCCTCTTTTGGCAATAGGTTCCCCATTAATTTCCACTATATCCATGGAAAAATCCACTACTGGAGCGTTACTAATAGAAGTTCCAATACCGTAAGCATCTACCAATGGATTTAACAGGGGAATGTCTTCTTCCTGGATACCTCCACTAACTATAATTTGAACATTTTCGTATCCTCTTAAGTCTAATTCCCATCTTGCTTCTTGAAGTATGCTATAAAAATTACCTCTTCTAGAAGAAGGAGTGTCAAAACGTAAACCAAACAGTTTATTCCCCATAACTTCAGCTATATTTAATGATTCAAATTTTTCATCATTAAAAGTATCAATTAGGGCCACTCTATTCACTTCAGGGTCAATAATTTCATCAAATGCTTTGATTGATTCTAAAGTGGATCCTATGCATAATATTAGAGCATGAGGTATGGTGCCCAAAGGGTCTTCACCAATTATTTCACCACTTTTAACCACGGATACTCCGTCACACCCACCTATGTAGGCACTTCTTTCTATCATGGGGGCAATTGCAGGGTGCATTCTCCTGGCACCAAAACTCATTACCATTCTTTCTCCGGCCAGTTGTTTAAAACGGGCAGCTTTGGTTGCGATTCCGCTGGCCTGACAAAGCATCCCTAAAATAGCAGTTTCAAATACACAAAAATCCTGATAGTTTCCCTCTATCTCCAGCACCACTTCATGTGGATGGAAAACAGTACCCTCTTTCATAGCCCTAACATTTACAGGAATATCTTTTAGAATATATAATACTTCTTCTAAACCTGCTAAAACAGCCCATTCCCATTTTTTAGGCAAATCCTTCGCAACAACCTCAGCACGGACTTTACAGTTAATATTTTTACTTTTTAGAATCTGGAGAGTACGTTCAAAGTAGATGTCAGTTATCTTTCCTTCCAAAATCTCCTTTTCTTCTGCCATATGGAACATAATGCCACCTTGTTTTTTATAAATTAACTAACGTTACAGTAGTTATATGTTAATTAAAACTAATTTAGGTTAGTATTTTTTTATTATAGAAAGATTTTCTAGAATAAATAATTAAACATAATGTAATAATTATGAATGACGCTAAAAACGCAGTTAGAGTATAGTTTGTAACAAAATATAGGAGGGGGATCATAACATTTTGTTCATGAACGGGATAATTTAACAGTGTTATTATCTCAGAAACGGAGTATTTACTGAAGGTTAATATGATGGAAACCAGTAACAATCCGTAGTACACGATCAAACCCCAGAATGCTAATAAATACTTTTTGTAGTAACCATATGTTAAAATTGCTAAAAAGACCACGCAGATACTTATATAAGGAACAGCTTCTCGGTGAATAATAATTTTCCCGAATAAAGGAAAAATGTACTGGAACAATGGGCTAGTATGAAGAAACAGTATAAACAGGATATTTAAGCAACATACTAATAATATAACTTGGGAAATTTTATCTATGCAATTGTTACTCTTATTTTTGAATAAATGTTTGATTTTCTGGCTGTTATAAATTTTGATAAGAATAAATGGGATTATAATTCCCATTAAACAAATGAATACGAATATAATCAAAGTAACAAATAAATTAAGTTTTTGACTTAGTTGGGGGGTTGTTGTAATGAAACTGATAGTTAGGCTAATACCCACAATAAGCCAGATATATAAAAGGTTTAAAGAAAGTTTACGGCCCCAATTCTTTAGTTTAATAGTTCCAATTCCAATGGGTATCATGAAAAATGCTACAATGTAATATACTGCATTTTGGATGGTTAAATAGGCAAACCATAATGAACCTATCTGGAAGCCATCATAATAGAACTGGCCCCCTGCAGAGAACATGTAGAAACAATATATTTCTAAAGGGCCATAAAATAGGCCTATTAATCCAATTACAAGGAGAATTACTCCTAAAACTCTAATTAAACTTTCAGAATACGGTTTTAAATTGATATTCATAAAATCCCTCTATTTATTAAATAGTCTTTCAGCTGGACAACCTAATTTATGTTGTTTACAATATTTACAGGTAAAAACACCTCTTATAATAGCATTACCTATTGAAGATAAAATCAATAATATTAGAATCAATAATAAAATAATCCAAGAGAACTTTGAAATCAAAATGATTACTCCTCCTACTAAGGGGAAAATAAAAATCATTAAATCTGGGATCATGTCCTTCCAACTTATTTCCTGTTGGGGAAATTTGGAATTATCGCCTTTTTTAAAAAATAGGGAACTCAAACGGCCTTTACCAAAACCACAAGTTTTTCCATAATAATAACAATCTATACAACTCTTTCTCAATAGTCTAATTTCCAAGAAAAGGCAATAAATAAGATATAATATCCCGAATATAATTGCGAGATTAAAGAGGATGTAAGCACCAATAATATATATAGATAAAGAGAGTAAATTGGATAAAAGCACCATTTTGAGAGGATAGTTCTCATAACAACTATTTTCCATTAGATCACCAGATTAACATCTCTTATAATATTTTTTACATACATATAATATAATACTAAAGAGTGAGATGAACTCATATGGAAATTCAAAAACTTAACTTGATGAGGCATGACACTCTAAAAGTATCTGAATTGATTTATGAAACAGATACTGATCTTTTCGATTTTTTCTTTAGGGATAAGGAAAATGCTGCCAAAAAAATTGAAAAATTAGTCCGAGCTGGAAATAATGGGTTAAGTTTTGAGAGAATCATGGTGGTTATTGATAATAATAAAGAAGTTCAAGGTGTTTTGGTTTATTCTTGTGGTGATGAAGCTAAAAAAATGGATGAATTTAAGGTTTTACGAGAAAATCTCAATTTATGGGATGTACTAAAATTTACTATCATGGAATGGTGGGACAGCCATTTTCTGGCAGATTTAAATGAAGAAGATTTTTATTTAGCTTGCGTGGCAGTTGATGAAGAGGCTCGTGGAAAAGGTATTGGTACATTTATTTTGAAAAATGCCATAGAAATTGCAAGAAAGCATGGATTTAAAAGGGCAGTTCTGGATGTGGATTTAGATAATAAAGGTGCTTATAGGCTCTATAAAAGGATGGGTTTCAAAGTTTTTAATAAAAATGCTATTCCTTGGATTGGTGGAGAGAAAGGGGCTTTGAATATGCAGTTTTTAATTTAAATTTTTAAAAATTTATATAAATATTTTCAATTCGGGAGATATAATATTGTTAATAAATATAAAATATTTGAATGGGAAATAATTGGCAATAAAACATACAAAAGAAGTTAAATTTTAAAAAAAGCTTTAGAAACATCTTCTAAAAAAAGTAAATTATTTTTATATTTGTTGGAGAGTCAAATGAAAGCGATAGAGACTAAAAATTTGACAAAAAAGTTCGGAAGCCTCACAGCAGTGAATAAAGTAAATTTAGAAGTAGATCAGGGTGAAATATTTGGATTACTAGGTCCAAATGGTGCTGGTAAAAGTACATTCATCTCCATGTTATGTACTATTTTAAAGCCTTCATCTGGCACAGCCCTGGTGGAAGGCTATGATATCTTGAAAGAAGCATCAAAGGTGCGGCGTTCGATAGGCATAGTCTTCCAGGATCCGAGTATTGATGATAGACTTACAGGCATGGAAAACATGGAAATGCACGCTGATCTGTA
Source organism: Methanobacterium sp. BRmetb2 (assembly GCA_003491285.1). Taxonomy (NCBI): domain Archaea; kingdom Methanobacteriati; phylum Methanobacteriota; class Methanobacteria; order Methanobacteriales; family Methanobacteriaceae; genus Methanobacterium; species Methanobacterium sp. BRmetb2. Next base: position 890,373 of record CP022705.1, on the reverse strand, counting down.
TGATGTACCCCGGGATGTGATGCACTCCAGAATAGAGGAGGTACTGCAATTAGTTGAATTAGAAGATCGCTCTTCAAATTATGTTAACACTTATTCTGGGGGTATGAGGAGGCGATTGGAGATAGCGAGGAGTTTGATTCATTATCCTAAAGTGTTATTCTTGGATGAACCTACTATCGGGTTGGATCCACAAAGTCGAGAGTATATCTGGAATTATATAAAAGATTTAAAAGAACAGGAGAATATAACTATAATTCTTACCACCCATTACATGGAAGAAGCAGATAAACTCTGTGATAGAATAGCCATTATTGATCAAAGCAAGATCATTGCCTTGGACACACCTAAAACACTTAAGGATGAATTGGGTGGCGAGACTATCATTATCGAGTCCAGTGATAATGATCTTTTATCTAATAAGATTGAAGACGCTAAACTTGCTGATAACATCCTTAAAACAGAGAATGAACTTAATTTATGTGTTAAAAATGCCCATACTACCTTGGCACGTATCGTTGAGTTGGCAGTTTCAGTTGGTGTGTATATCAACAATATTTCCATAAGAGAACCTGATTTAAATGATGTTTTCATGCATTTTACAGGTAAAAAAATTCGTGATGGTGGTGGTAGTAAAGAACTTAGAGGTATGGGAGCTATACTTAGGAGGAGGATAAAATAAGCGAATTTAGAGGTATTAGTGCTTTATGGCGGCGTGAACTTAAACGTTTTGTTCGTGACCGTGCACGGTTAATTAGTTCAATTTTCTCACCAGTATTATGGCTCGTAATTTTTGGTGGGGGGTTAGGTCTTTCCCTTTCAAAGTCTGGTTTTAATTATACGCAATTTCTTTTACCGGGTATTATTGCCCAAACACTTCTTTTTACAGCTATATTTCTGGGTATATCTGTGATATGGGATCGGCAGTTTGGTTTTATGAAGGAAATTTTGGTGGCACCAATTAGTAGGGTTTCTATTTTCGTAGGAAAGATGTTTGGGGTAGGTTCTGCTGCTCTTATACAAGGATTAATCGTGATTGTGTTGGGAATTATTATAGGTGTCCCTTTAACGTTGTATTCAATAAGTTTAGCACTTCCTTTAATGATATTAATTACAGTAGGTTTGACTTGTATTGGATTGATAATTGCTAGTCTCATAACTAGTTTGGAAAGTTTTGGAACTATTGTGACATTTGTAAATATGCCAATGTTTTTTTTAAGTGGTGCGCTATTCCCAATCAACAATTTACCTTCATGGATAAAATGGGCCTTTTATATCAACCCCCTGACTTATGGGGTGGATGCTCTTCGGGGGGTTATGATAAATGGATGGCAAACTATAATGCCAATTCATATTGATCTATTGATTATATGTTCTTTTGACGTGGTGATGATTATTATTGGAACGTATCTATTCAGTAAAAGACAATAACCTGTTTGAAGAAATAAAAAAGATTTATAATATTATTAATTAATATTTTGCTTGATTTATACAAATTATTGTTTCTATTTTTTTCAGAGATGGATATCAACCGAAATCTTTATAAGATACTTTACTGAAATATCAAGTAGTCGATATCAATTAATCGATATTCTTATATTCAATATCTATCAATAAATTTGTAATAACTAAAAAAATATTTTTAAAAATATTTTGAATATCAAATTAACGATATTGTATCAAACACACGATATAGGAGAACTTGTTCCAATGTGGAATAATTGGCGAAATACACTGAATAACTGGAAGAATCTTCATGAAAGGATGGATAAATTGCACAAGTTAGGTGGTTTAAGGATATGGATACTCCATGTTTTGAGTCACGGCCCTAAAAATGGTGTAGAAATAATGGACTCTATAGAAGAACATCACCAAGAGATGTACCGGACTAGGATGCATCATGATAAAGCTGACAAACATTACAACCACCATCTTAAAAAAACAATGAGACATGCATCTTCACGCCCATCACCCGGTTCAGTATATCCTATGCTGAAAAAAATGGTGGCCGAAGAGCTAATAACCAAATTAGAAGATGGAAGATATGAATTGACAGATACTGGACGAGAAACCGTCTATGAACTATTTGGACATAATTATCGACCAAGCAGTTCTGATCGAGGGGATTTGGCCATTGAAAGTGCATTAATAGAAATGGACAATTATCTTTCTTATTTAGAAGATATCAAAAATGAAAAGCTCATTCCTCATAAAAAGAGGATAAAATCTCTGAATGATAGAATTAAAGTGATAATGGAATCCCTTAATGATGAAAAATAGATCCCTTTGGTAAGTAAAAAAACCGCCTCCAAGTGTTTTATAAAATACTGAAGGGATTTTATAATTTTAAATAAAAAATTGGATGTAATAATGTGCAATTTGAGGATTTGGTAAGAAATATCATTGAGAATGAATGTGAAGATTATTATCTGGGCGTTGCAGACCTTTCTACTGTTGAAAATTCGCTGTTCAAAAATATGGTTTGTTACTTAATGAATATCAGTGGGCCATTTCCATAGGGATAACTCTGCCCTATTTGGACTCAGCACGCTTATCAATATTGGAGAACAAAACATTTTATCATGATATTGAAAGTCAATTAGATAATATTACGGCTAGTTTAATATTTTTATTACAAGATAAAGGATACAAAGCCTTTGTTGTCCCAAAAATAGGCACGGAAGGATTTTCTTATATTCACAAACTGGCTGCAAATATGGCAGGATTGGGACAAATTGGAGAAAATGAGTTATTGACAGCCTCTGAAGCAAGTTCAAGTGTAACATGGGGCACAGTTCTCACCAATGCGCCTTTTTAATATCTAATTACTATAAAAAAAATAATTGGAGATTATTGAATGTTAACAGGGTTTAAATTAAGAATGTTAAACAGAAGAGCGTCTTCACCAAAAAATAAACCATTAAAAATAATAGAAAAACTTAATATAGAGAAAGGAATGGTTGTTGGGGATGTAGGAACTGGTGGAGGATACTTTGCCATTGAATTTTCTAAAAAAGTGGGACAAAAAGGTAAAGTTTATGCCATCGATATAAATAAGGAATTTCTTGATTTTATATCTGATAATATCGAAAAAAAAGGAATAAAAAATATTGAAATTAAACTGGCTAATCCATATAATTTAAATTTACCTGGAAAAAGTGTGGATCTGTTTTTTCAAAGAAATGTATTCCATCATCTATCAGAACCACTTGAATATTTTAAAAATATCAAAAAAATTCTTAAAGACAATGGTAGGATAGCTATTATTGATTATAAAAAGAAAAAATTTAGTTTCACCGGGTTATTTGGCCATTATACATCAAAAAATACTCTTATTGAAACAATGGATAGTGCTGGATTTTCACCTTTAGAAAATTTTGATTTTTTACAGGATCAGTTATTCATAATATTTGAAAGTAAATCCTAAATCTTTGCCAAATGAAGTTTAAACTGTAATTCGAAGCACAGTATAAAACTTTACTTTCAGGGGCGGGAATAAATGTCTATAAAAACATTAGTTAAAGATCATTTTTCAAACAGTCCTATTTCAGAGCATTTAGAATATTTTTTTCCACATAATCATGAAAATAATATTTCAAAACCAATTTTCACTGATAACAAATTGAATATCCGCAGATTTGCATTAAAAGACCTGGATGAATGTTCTGTTCTGTTTAAACAGGTCTTTTCATCAAGCCCATGGTATGATGAATGGGTTTCTCTAGATCAAACAAAAACATATTTAAATGAACTAGTTAAAAATCCTGTTTTTGACGGATTTGTGATATGTGAAGCTTCTAAAGTTGTTGGAACATGTTTGGGACACAGCAGATCATGGTGGATGGGGAAAGAATTCTTTATTGACGAATTTTTCGTTGCTAATGATAGGCAAGGAGAAGGGATGGGAACTAAACTTCTCGATTGTGTGAGTGAATATCTCAATAAGGAAGGTTATACTCGTTTAACATTATTAACTAATAAAAAAATTCCAGCTGAAAAATTTTATCTAAAAAATGGCTTTTATAATAATCCCCAAAGGACCATAATGATAAGGGATCTTTAATTCGAACTTTGCATATAGACAGTTATAGGGCATTTCCCAAAAAAATCTAATATAATCAATAATAAACAAAAGATATATGATTATCACTTGGGAATTATATTATGTCAAACTACGTTTTAGTACATGGTGGTAGCTCTAACAAATATGTATGGAATAAAATAGTGCCATTATTAAAAGAAAAGAGCCATACAGTTTATTCTCTTAATTTATCTAATGAGAGAACCAGTACCTTGACCAATCATATTTTAGAAGTATATGAACTTATTGAAAAAAATGATATTAAAAAAGTTATTTTGGTAGGTCACAGTTACGGGGGTCTGGTAATTACTGGTGTTGCTAATAAAATCCCTGAAGATATTTATCAATTAGTATATATCGACACTCTTTTTCCAATAAGTGGATTTTCGCTTTTTGACTACTTTAAACATTATAATATCAGTGCACAACGACAAGGCCTTGATGCATTTGATCCTTATACAGAACCTTTATATTTTGATGAAGAAACACTTAAAAAAATTCCCAAAACTCATATTAGATGTACAAAGAGTGAATTTATTGACATAAGTAGTAAAGCATGTAAAGATCTTGATTCTCGGGCAAAAAAGGATAATTGGAAAACTTTCGAATTGGACACCATACACAACTGTATGATTACTCAGCCAGAGGAAGTGGCTAAGATACTTTTAGGAGAAATATAATCCCCAGAGCCAGTGTTATTGGTTGGTTGTGATGATGGTTATATTTCCATTTTTACACTTTTTAATATGCTACTCCACAATCTTTATTTTTATATATAACATATGTCATATTATACAACAAGTTATATATAACAAGTTATATATTATGAGTATCTTTCATATGGAGGAATTTTGATGTCATTATCTTATGCAATGCTGGGCATTTTAACTTACAGCCCTATGACGGGTTACAATTTAAAAAAAGTCTTTGATACATCTATTTCCCAGGTTTGGGCTGCTAGTCTTAGTCAAATTTATAGGGAACTGTCTGATCTGGAAAATAAGGGGTATGTATCTTCTAATATTCAAAAACAGGAAGATAGGCCAGATAAAAGGATCTACAATATAACCAGAGAAGGTAGGGATGCGTTTTTAGAGTGGTTGAAAGATTCCCCGGAGAAGATATCTTCCGTTAAGAGAGATGCATTCATGCTTAGAATATTTTTTGGTTCGAATTTGGAAAAAAAAGAATTATTAAAACAACTTCAACGATTTATTTCACAAAAAAATGATCATTTAAATAAATTGAATGAAATCGAGAAGAATTTTAGTATCTGTAGCAGTGAATTTTCAGTGGAATCTCCAAAAAAAGAAGAACTTTTCTGGCATTTTACTATTAAACGGGGTAAAATGACTTTAAAAACTTTGATTAAATGGGCCGAAGAGTGTATTAAAGAATTAGAAGAATACGATAATTTTCATGATTTAAGAAGTGGGGAGGCGTTATAATTTGAAAATAAATGATGAAGTATATGTTTTTGATTCAACAAAAAACTGGAGCTGTGCTTATCTAATATTGGGTGAAGAAAAAATTTTGGTTGACACCGGACTTCCCGGGCAGGGAAAAGGTATTATAAAAGAATTAAATTCTCTGAACATTAAAGCTAAAGAGATTAAACATATTTTAATTACTCATCATGATTTAGATCATATTGGAAACCTTGTTTTTCTTGAAAAAGAGACGGGGGCTCATGTATGGGCATCAAAAGAAGATATTCCCTATATTTATGGTGATAAAAGCCGCCCTGGACTTAAAAAAATCATATCCTTCTTTATGAGAGTAAAAAAACCAGAAAATATAACATCTTTTCCGGAAAATCAAAAAATTAACGATGTTGAGGTGATTCCAACTCCAGGACATACTCCGGGGCACGTTTGTCTAATTTATAAAAATGTTTTGTTTGCAGGAGATCTTATCAGGAATTCCAAAGGACAGTTAAAACCCATGGAATCCCATATGAATTGGAATGAAACTATTTTAGAAGAATCTATTGAAAAAATTGCTGATTATGATTTTGAATGGATATGCCTTGCGCATGGTGAACCCATTAAACGTGTTGATGCAGTTGGAAAATTATCTAAGTAAAAATCAGAAAAGTTAATACCGGGATTATGATTTTAACCGGCCTAGACTATATGGTGTTATTAGACGTTGTTGCAGGTTTTTTTCCACCTATCAGGCACCACAAGAAATGTTTTGAAAATACATCAGTTTCTTTAAAACCAATTTCTTTAAGCCAGTTTAATTGCAATAAAAATGATTCATGCAGGTCATCACCTTCCTTTTTAGGTAAATGGATATTATCCACATTTCGGGTTTTCCAATTCTCGTATTGATCCATCCATTTAAAATAAAAATCCATTTCATCATTTGAAATTAGATTTTTTTGATTTTCAACATGATAAATCCAGTAATATAGACTTTTCTCGTAGGCATCTCTGTGTATGGTTTTCATTTCGTCGATATTGAAGAACCAACCATCTTCTTTTAGGATATTATAGCAATTTGAGTACAACTGCTTTTTATTCATGTTAGAGAGGTGATGGATTGCAGACATGGATGTAATCACGTTGGGCTTTTCTTTAATCTTTGATTCCCAGTTACTGCAAAAATCAGACTTGATGAAGATCACTCTATTCTCATATTTCTCCAATTTTTCCTCTGCGACAGATATAAAATCATCAGAAAAATCTAAATAATAGCAGACTGAATCAGGAAATTCTTTTAATACTTTTTCAATTAAAATACCACTTCCGGCACCTAAATCTAAAAGAACAATTTTGGCCATGTTTTCAAATTTTAGGATATTTATTAGTGTATCCTGCATGAAATCATATCCTGGTACAAGTAAGTTACACATCTTGTCGTACGTTTTTGCCATAGTTTTCGAATGAAAACGATCTTTGTTCATTTGTTTTATAATAAAACCTCCTTGGAATGTTTTTTTCTATGAACTCAATTCTTTATGAAATACCTATTTTTTCATATAATTAGTTTTATAAAACTAACTACATATTTGAAAAAAAAATTATAATCCTGATGTGGTGAGTTTGTTTACAATTTTAATGAATTTATCAACTTCTTCTTTATTTAAAATTTCTAAAATACGTTTAATTGCATTTTTATGAACTTGCATATGTATTTTAATTATATTTTTCCCTTTTGGTGTTAATTTGAGGAAATAAAAGCGTTTATCTGTGGTTGACTGGACCTTAATTACTATCCCCTGTTCTATCAAATGGTTAATAGCGATAGACACAGTTGATTTTTTGACTTCTAACATTCTAGATATTTCAGAGATGCTTATATTTTCGTATTTATTAATTAATTCAATATAATAAAGTTGTCGCAGTGTATATTCTTTTAAATCCCCAGTAAGAATTTCTGATTTTAATTTTTCAATTAATCCACTTATTTTATCAATGGATTCTACCAGTTCAATCTCTTGGGTCATAAATTTCATCCTCACTAAATATATAGTTTTATCTAACTAACTATTATAAAAACTTTGTTAAAATGATTGTCATATTTATTATTTGTAACGGTTTTAGCCATGTACTAAATAGTGGTTTTTTAAAAGTGTTATTTATCTGAAAACGATTATAAATATCCATTTTTTTCTTTAAAATAAGAATATTATCTTAAATGAATAATAAGTATGATAAAATGATTATGGATGAAAATGAACTGAAAAAATACAAATTTCTTTCCTCAGGAATTTACAAAAAAGGTCTGCAATATTATTATTCCCCATCCCGACCATATCACATCATATTTTAATTAAGATGACCATATTATAGAACATGAGAAGTTAAGATTATATCTCTGGATCTCAAATTAGTGAACTTAAAGATAAATATCTATATATTGAGGTTAAAAATGTCCCAAGAAATTAAAACCATTAAATTGGAAATGTTTGCTGGTTTAGCAAGTGTAAATTGTTACCTTGTCAGAACAGGCAACGAATTTGTTTTAATTGATACTGGAACTTCAAAAACTCGCAGCAAACTTGAAAAAAATCTGCAAGAAGCGGGTTGTAAACCAGAAAATCTTAATTTAATCCTGATAACTCATGGTGATTCAGATCATATTGGAAATTGCGCATATCTCCAGGATAAATACGGTGCCAAAATAGCCATGCACCAGAAAGATTCTGGAATGGCAGAACATGGAGACATGCTATGGAACAGAAAAAGCAATATTATTTCCAGGATAATAATGCCTTTCATGGGTTTAAATAAATCAGAAAGGTTTACACCAGATTTTTTTGTTGTTGATGGTTATAATTTAACGGAATATGGGTTTGACGCCAGAATTATCCACATTCCAGGCCACTCGTCAGGATCTATTGGTATACTAACCAAAGAGGGGGATCTTTTCTGTGGAGACCTATTCAGCAACACCAAAAAACCAGCTATAAATTCTATCATGCCTGATGAAAAAGCTGCAAATGATAGTATTGAAAAGCTGAGGAAGTTTAATATAAATAATGTTTACCCGGGCCATGGGAATCCGTTCCTGTGGAATCTTTTTACCTAGGTGAATGAATAAAAGGAGGGATGAGTTATGAAAATTGGAATTATCGTTTTTTCCCAAACAGAAAATAGCTATTCTGTGGCTTTAAAGCTTAAGGATAAGCTTGTAGAAAGTGGACATGAAGTGGAAGTTGAAAGGGTTGTACCAGTTGGTGATGTACCTCCACGGGCAAAAGTTGTAGAGTTCCAAAATGAGCCTGAGGTTTCTGGATATGATGCTATTGTTTTTGGTTCACCAGTTCATGCATTTACCCTTGCACCAGCTATGAATGCATATTTGGAGCAAATTTCATCTTTGCAAGATAAAAAAATTGCGTGTTTTGTTACTAAGGGTTTACCTTTTAACTGGACTGGAGGAAACAAAGCCATTGGTATTATGAAAAAAATCTGTGAGTCTAAGGGCGGAACTGTTGTAGGAACAGATATTGTGATCTGGAGAGGCGATGTTGATAAAAAGATTGAAGACTTGATTCGAAAGTTCAGTGTATTATTCTGATTTCAGTTTATAGCAGAAAGATCAATTATATCAGGTAGGATGTCTGATTATGAACGCCGAAATTTATTATTTTTCAGGTACTGGGAATTCGCTGGTGGTAGCTCGGGATATTGCGAGAAAAATTGATGGTGAACTTATTCCTATCCCATCGGTGATGAATAAAGAGATAATAGAAAGTGATGCAGATGTGACAGGGATTGTTTTTCCGGTTCACTTTTCAGTAGTTAATGGAGTCCCTAATATAGTCCAGAAATTTACTAAAAAACTGAAAAATATTAATTCAAAGTACATATTTGCAGTTTGCACTTGCGGGGGCTGGTCTGGGTCGGCGATAGAAAATTTAGGGAAAATTATTCAGTCAAATGGTGGAAATCTTGCTGCAGGTTTTACTGTACAAATGCCAAGTAACATAGATGTTATATCTAAAGAGGAACAACAAAAACTGTTTGATGAATGGGAAGAGAAGCTTGAATTTATCTATGAATATGTTAATGCCAGAGATGAGGGTAGATTTGAAAGTATGGCATTATTGTTTAAAATAATATTTGCCCCCATTTTTTTCTATTATAAATCCCGGACTTTAAAATTGTTGAAAAAACTCTCAAATTCATCAGATTTACCATTTGATGAGTTGGTATCATTGTCAGACAAACGTTTTTATAGTGACGAAAATTGCGAAGGCTGTGGAACTTGTTCAAAAGTTTGTCCAGTGGATAATATTAGAATAGTGGAAGGAAGGCCAGAATGGCAGCATCACTGCGTGGTATGTTTTGCTTGTTTAAACTGGTGTTCCAACAACGCAATTCATGGCGATTGGATATCAGAGGAAGCAAGGTATCATCATCCAGATGTCAAGGTTTCAGACATGTTTAATTAGAAATTCAAATAATTAAAATTGTTACGAGTGCTGAAATTTATTATTTTTCAGGTACTGGGAATTCGCTGGTGGTAGCTCGGGATATTGCGAGAAAAATTGATGGTGAACTTATTCCTATCCCATCGGTGATGAATAAAGAGATAATAGAAAGTGATGCAGATGTGATAGGGATTGTTTTTCCCGGTTTATCATTCAGTTGTTAATGGTGTTCCACTCATTATCAACAGATTTCATAGGATAATAAATATATGAAATTTCAGTTAATAAAAGTCTAAGAATGCCCGAAAATAATGGGACAAGCTACAATTGTCTTTATAAAAACTTTTTGATTTGACTAAAATAATAAAATTAATATATGGAAATTTGTTTATTATAATAAGATAATAATCAGTAAATTAATAATAACGCACTGATTATTTACAATTTTAAAGTCCTTGTTTATTATTTAATCTTTGTATTCAATTAGCTATCCAATTCATTTTTGATTTGTCATTATTGAGGTAAAATGGAGTGTAGAAGTTGAAAAAAACTAAAAAAAGTAAAAAAGTTTCATTTTTGTCATTTTTGCTTATATCTATTATTATGGGGTCATGTTTTGGAGTAAGTGAAGTAACTGCTGCCCAGTGGAATGTTGGTGATGGTCAGGATTATACCACTATTCAAGAGGCAATAAACAATGAAAACACTCTTGATGATGATATAATAAATGTATATTCTGGTATATATACTGAAGATGTTGTGGTAAACAAAAAATTGACTATTCAAGCCAATATGGGTGATAATGTAGAATTAAAACCCACAAACACAGGATTCACGCTAGTAAACGATGCAACCGGTGATGGCAGTGGAAGCACCATATACGGGTTCAAAATAACTAATTCCCCCACAGGAATAGGTGTTAATATCAGTGCAGACAACTGTAATGTTGAAGGTAATGAAATTATCGGGGGTAAAACAGGAATCGTGGTTTCAAATAGTAATAATACAATAATTAATAATGTTATATTTGGTCAATCAGAAAATGGAGTTCTAGGAAATCTTACTGGGGGTTTCTTCACATTTAATGGAAACGTTGTATCAAACATAATTGGCGCAGGATCAGCAAATGGTATTACGATTACTATTAACGGAACTTTAATTGATTTAACAGCGATAGGTAATACTATTTCAAACATAGCTGCATTCGGTGGCAGTGCATTCGGAATTCAAATTGGAAAAAGCAAAGGCGCCGATGGAAATCCTGAAGTGGATAACGTCACGAATTTGACAGTTAATAAAAATATAATTACTGACATTAATAGTTACAGTGCTAACGGTGCTGTTATAGGGATGGAATTAGTTTGCAACAGTATAAACGTTTTAATATCAGAGAACAAATTGTCTAATTTAAATGGTGTTAGTGGTAGCTCAATTTTTGGATTGGAAGCTGCCATTATTGGCACGGGGCCTGTATATGTTTCTAAAAATCAAGTATCCCAAATAGTTGCAGATGAACAGGCAGCAGGAATTGTGATTATCTCATTTGGTAATTTGAAATTAGAAGATAATAAGGTATCGAATATTTATAATGCCAAAGCAGCCATAGGAATTCTGGGCGTTGGATTAGGGAACAGTGCCCATTTAGAAAATAACATAGTTTCTGATATTAACTCACCCAATATAGCAGCTGGTATTGTAGGCACGGCATTAAAGGATCTTTTCATGTTGCATAATACAGTAAATCAGGTCAAAGGCGCTAATGAAGTGGCTATGATAACTATTGGTTTTAATAATACAGTTGTCAAAGGAAACAATCTTGAAGGGGATGGATCAGGGATAGGAATTGTAACATGTTCTCCTAATGGAATAATTACTTATAATCGGATTGTAAACTTCAATCATTACATTCAAAACTTTTTATTTTCGTCTTTCGGGCCTAGTATTGATGAAATGCTTAAGCCTATTGATGATGCCATCAAAAATCATCCTGAACTTAAACCCATTCTACAGCCAATCAGAGATGATTTAGATAAGCTTTTCCATCAATTGGAAAACAGCCATACTACTGCTACCTATAACTGGTATGGAACTAATAAGCCGGACAATAATAAATTCTTTAAGGGTAATGGAACTCTCATTTACTCTCCATGGTTGGTTTTAACTATCAAAGCAGTTCCATCCACGATATATGCTGGTCAAACTTCAATTATTGCTGCTGATGTTTATAGGGATTCAGCAGGTGGTGATCATAGTGCAAATACTGCTCAATTCTTCAGTGGGTCACGAGTAACTTTTACAACAAATTTAGGTAGTGTGGGAAGTAAGTCTATTACAGTTCCTTGGATTAATGGACGTGCAATTGCCACTTTAACTGCAGATGAGGGGCCAGGAATTGCTAAAGTAACTGCATCAGACTATCAAACTGTCCAAACATTTGTTAACATCCTAGCAGGATCAAAGACAAATAAAACAGTAGGAATGCAAAAAACTGGAATGCCAGTTCAGGGACTAATACTTGCAATTCTGATAGTTTTATGTAGTTTAGCAGTAACCGGGAGAAAATAGAAGCCTCTATTTTTATATAAAAGATCAATATTTTAATCAATAAATTTTTAGTAATCTAAAGGAAAACAGTGCTATGATAAAATAATGCTCAGTGAGTAAACATGAAAAAAGTTAATAACTTATTGAAAGTTTAATAAATTGTTATCTACTTAATATTATAGGAAGATTTTATTTATGAGTGTGGAAATTTATTATTTTTCAGGTACTGGCAATTCACTGTACGTGGCAAGAGAATTACAAAAACGTATTCCAGATATAAGTTTAATACCTTTGATAAGTCTTCTTAACAAAGATAATATTCAAACCAATTTCGAAAGTATAGGTTTCGTATTTCCAATACACCTCACGATGGCTCCATGGGTTGTACTGAAATTTCTTGATAATCTAAACTTACAGGGTGCTGAATATATTTTTGCCATCGCTACACGAGCAGGTACTCAGCATAGAGCATTTAAAGACTTGGAAAATATATTAAAAAGAAAGGGCAAAATTTTAGATTCTTATTTTACTTTAAACATGGCCAGTAATGATCCAAAACGTGAAAACTGGCATGCTGCAACTGAAAAAGAAATATCTGCTCTAGAAAATGAAGTTCAAAATAATCTGGATTATATACAGAAAATTGTTTTGAATAAAGAAAAGAGTCAGGAAGAAGACAATAGTTACACAGATCCAGTTCCTGCATTTTCACTTCTTTCATGGATTTTTCCGCACGTTAATAGATTATACAGTGCCGATTTTTATTCAGATTCAAATTGTGTAGGTTGTGGAACATGTGAAAAGGTTTGTTTGTCTGGTAAAATAAAGATGGATAATGGAAAACCGGTGTGGCAGAAAGATGTTCACTGCTTTTTATGTAATGCCTGTTTAAATTACTGTCCCAACCAAGCAGTACAGATAAAGTCTTCAAGCTTTTATAAAATATACACTGAAGAAAATGACAGGTATTCTCATCCTTATGCATCTGCTGACGAGATTGTTGAACAAAAATATTAAAGTATTTCACTTGTTATAAAAACGATTTAAATTAATAGGTAACTTTATAAGTTGATTACACTTTTCAATGGAGATATTAACTACTCGGAAGCTAATAGAAGTTGAAAAAGTATTTGGAGGAATAAATGCTAACACAATGGCAAAATAATCTGAACAAAATAATTTAAAAAGTAAGGACGGGTGATTTTAGAATGTCAGTAGAAGAGAATAAAGCGATTCTTTGCAGGTTTATTGAAGCCTATAATAATCGAAACTTGGATGTGTTTGATGATTTAGTGGCACCAGATTATATTGACCACACCCATCAACAACAAGGTCGAGATAAATTCAAACAATTATTTACTCTAGCTTTCGAAGGCTTTCCAGATTGGTATGAGTCTATTGAAGACATGATTGCTGAAGGGGAATGGGTATGGGTTCGTGTTACAGCTACAGGGACACATACTGGTGATTGGGATCTTTTTGGAGTTCCATTACCTCCGACAGGCAACAAGATAACAATGCCTATGGTTTTTTTCTTTCGCATAGTAAATGGTAAAATTGTAGAAGGTGGCGAGCTTGATGACCAATTGGATTTCTTCAAACAATTAGGGTTTATTGAATACACAGAAAAAGGAAAGAAAATTTTTCCAGAAGATGCCGAGTAAATATGAAATAAAACATATAAAAATGGCAATGTGGTCATAACGGTCAATATAATGATAAAAATGAAGGTAGAAAAATGGAAAAGAACGAAAAAAAGTCCGAAAATTCGTTGCCAATGAAATCTCTCATAATTTTGTGTTCATATCATCACCATAATACTGAGAAGATAGCTAAAGTCTTCGCGAAGGTTTTAGATGCAGAAATAGAAACACCAAACCAGGTTAACCCTGAAAAACTTCAAGAGTATGATCTTTTAGGTTTTGGTTCAGGGATTTATAGTGCAAAGCATCATGAATCCCTGCTTGAACTTACTTATGAATTGAAGGAAGTAGATAATAAGAAAGCATTCCTTTTTTCAACTGCCGGAATAACGGGGAAATCCAAAGCTTTCAAAGATCACACCGCCCTTAGGGAAAAACTAGAACTGAAAGGCTACATTATTGTCGATGAATTTCAATGCAAAGGTTTTAACACCAATAGTTTTCTTAAATTATTTGGGGGAATGAATAGGGGTAGACCTAATGCTGATGATCTTAAAAATGCTGAAGAGTTTGCAGTGAATCTTAAAAAAAACTTTAATCTTATTTGAAATTATGAAAGCTATTGTTTGCACGAAATACGGACCTCCAGATGTTCTTAAGTTGAAAGAGGTAGAAAAACCCATTCCAAAAGACAATGAAGTGCTAATAAGAATACATGCTGCAACTGTAACTGCAGGGGACTGTGAGATTCGAAGATTCCAGATGCCTACTTGGTTATGGATCCCGGCACGAATAGGATTTGGTTTCACAGGACCAAGGAAAAAAATATTAGGACAGGAGCTTGCCGGAGAAATTGAAGAGATAGGTAAAGATGTTAAACGATTCAGGAAAGGGGCACAGGTTTTTGCATTTACAGGTTTCAGTTTAGGTGCTTATGCCGAATATGCATGCGTCTCAGAAGAGGGGGTGTTGGCTGAAAAACCAGTTAACATGACCTACGAGGAAGCTGCTACTGTTCCTATGGGTGGAATTATAGCATTGCATTATTTAAAGAAAGGAAATATCCAGAGTGGAGATAAGGTTCTGATCAATGGTGCATCAGGTAGTATTGGCACGATAGCAGTGCATTTTGCCAAGTATTTAGGAGCAGAAGTTACTGGTGTATGCAGTACTACAAATTTGGACATGGTGCGATCCATTGGTGCAGATCATGTCATTGATTACGCTAAAGAAGATTTCACCGATAGAGGAGAGACTTATCATGTTATTTTTGACGTAGTTGGAAAAAGTCCGTTCTCAAACAGCCTAAAATCACTTAAAAGAAATGGAAGCTATCTTTTAGGCAATCCGGGGATCTCGCAGATGGTTCGGGGGCGATGGGCTGGAGTCACAAGCAACAACAGGGTTATAAGTGGAACAGAAAGTGCAAAGAATGAAGATTTAATATTACTAAAAGGACTTATGGAATCTGGAGGCATAGATGCAGTTATTGATAGACGTTATACTTTGGAACAGACTGCTGAAGCCCACAAGTATGTGGAAAAAGGACATAAGAAGGGTAATGTGATCATAACTGTGGGTAATGATACATCTAAAATGGTTGATGGGGATTGGAATTATTAAATCAGAAACGATTTGGAATTTGCTAGCAAATAATTATGATGAGGGAGAAAAGAATTTTGAACTGGTTCAAATCAAGACATTTACTATTTAATGAAGAGAATGGAGATATTATTATCTGAATATAATTCTATTTTGACGAAATAATTATGTATTGCACAGACATTAACTTTATTTGAAAATGAAGGGAGGAATTAGAATATGGACAAATATATTGCAGAAGAAAATTCAAAATGGAAGAATCTCTACAAAATGGGAGGGGTAGCGGCCATTATATCCGCAGTGTTACTTCTAATTGAAATCATAGTTTTTACGCTATGGCCCCAACCTACCACTGCTTTAGGCTATTTTACGTTAATTCAGAGCAATAAACTTATTGGATTAATCGACTTTTATCTCTTAGAATTTATTGCCTATGCTCTTTTCATCCCCATCTTTCTTGCCCTATACATGGCCCTCAAACGATTAAATGAAAGTTACATGTTGCTCTCAATAACACTTGCTATTGTGGGGATAACCATATTTTTAGCAACTAACAACTCATTTTCCATGATTCCATTAAGCAATCAATACTTAATTGCCACCACAGAAGTGCAAAAATCTATTTTACTGGCCGCGGGGCAGACTTTACTTGTTAATACAGGTCAAAGAGCTGTGGGAGGGTTCAACACAGGATTTCTACTAATTTCCATCGCTGGTCTTTTGATATCGAAAATTATGCTACAGAGCAATATATTCAGCAAAACAACGGCTTATGTGGGAATATTGGCTTTTGCCATTTCCTTAGCTGATTACCTCAGAATAATCTTTTTGCCATCTGAACTCATACTTCTTCTAATTATTGCCATTTTATCTGGCATACTTTTACTTGTATGGTTGGTTTTAATTGGTCGAAGTTTAATCTTATTTTCAACGAAATGAATTTTATGGACCACATATTATTAATATATTATGGGGGTATTTTTTTGTCGTTAAAATGTAAAATAACAGTATTAAAGAAAAATCTAGATGAAGAATTAGCTCAAGAATATTGCCAGAATGAAGTGACAACTTGCCCCGTTTTTAGAGAAGGACAAGAATTTATCACAGGATTTGAAAAACCAGAAGGTTTCTGTGATTGGGCATGGAACGATATTTACAAATTTGTTGCAGTCTTATTGGCAGGAGGCAATTTCTCTAAGGATATTTTTGAGGGTTGGATGAAAGATGATAAAACCATGATAACCTGTTGTACTGATGCAATACGACCAGTGATTTTTAAAATTGAAAAATTGATGGTTGAGAATTAATATCCACATTTTAACTGATCTACATGAAATACTAAAGGAATAATAAGCTATCTTCTTAATGATATGAAAATAACTAAATTCTCAAATGGTTCATAAGATTTAAATAAAGAAGTAAATTAGGGGGTTTATTTAATGAGTAAAGGCATATTTACAGATAAAAACCATAAACCTACTGAAAAAGAGGTTTATGAAGTCATTTCATCAATAAAACCATTATGGGAGGATTTGATCAGTTTTATAGAAGATAATTATAAAATTAGTGGTGAATTCAAGTTTTATGGTAAAAATTTTGGCTGGGCTTTAAGATATCGCAAATCAGGCAAGGTAATAATTTCTATCTATCCTGGAGAGAATGAGTTTATGGTGCAAATTATTTTAAATGGAGAAGAGGTTAAAAATGCCTTAAAATCGGATATTAGTTCTGAAACAAAGGAAATTATTGAAAATAAAGAACCAATTCGTGAAGGTAAATGGATATACCTAAAAGTAACTTCTAAAACGGGCCTAAGCGATATTAAAGATTTAATTTTAGTTAGATCACCTTTAAAAAAAACTCGTAAGAGAGAATAAATCCATGTTCTGGATAAAAACGGATAAAAAAGGCCACGAATACTATGTAAAATTCCTTAATGATAAATCATATGTGGTTTGTTGTCTGAAATAGGAGACAAATCTTCCTAAATAGACCTAAATAGATATAATAGACAAATGGACTTAAATCACTATTTTAAAATTTTTAGTATTATTTAATTTTTTGTTTTTTCAATTTTTCATGATTTATTTAATAATATCTAAATCTGGAAGAGATCTGGAAGAGATCTTGAACTAATCTAGAAAAGAACTGGAAAAATCTTTATATTCTTTTTTAATCACTATTTTACCATGGATTTGAAGTAATCATGCTAAATCCTGTGTTGATTTAAAACATGTTACAATATTTCGATCAATTTAAAATGAGGGATCATATGGAATATGCAATTGAAACAGAATGCCTTACTAAAAGTTATGGGGATCTTGACGCAGTTAAAGACTTAGAAATAAGGGTACCTGTAGGTAAAGTGTATGGTTTTTTAGGAAGAAATGGTTCAGGGAAAACCACCACAATAAGGATGATAATGGGTCTTATTAAACCAGATAAAGGAATAGTAAAGATATTTGGTCAGGAAATGAGTCGCAACAACAGTAAATATCTGGCTGAAATCGGAGCAATAATTGAAATTCCTGGTTTTTATGAGAATCTATCGGCTTACGAAAACCTTGAAATAACTGCTAAAATGTTTAAAACTAAAATAAATAGGATTGAACAATCATTGAAACTTGCAGGTCTTTCAAATATTGGAGACAAGCCTGTAAGTAATTTTTCTCTGGGAATGAAGCAGAGATTAGGAATAGCTAATGCTTTAATTCATTCACCACGGATTTTAATTCTGGATGAGCCTACCAATGGTTTAGACCCAGCAGGAATAATTGAAATGCGGAAGTTGATCCGGGACCTTTCAGAATCCATGGGAATATCGATTCTTGTTTCCAGTCATTTACTGAGTGAAGTACAGCAAATTGCAGATTATATTGGGATTATTGATCACGGTCGATTGATCCATGAAGGCGAAATAGAACTCATTACCACCGACGAACAAAGTTTTCTGCTTGTGGAAACTGATCAGTTACAGAAAACGATTCAAATTATCACATCTTTGAATTTTGATTTTGAGAAAATGGAGAGAGGATTAAAAATCTTCTGCAAACGTGAAGATAATGTATTTATTAATCGTGAACTGGTTAAACAAGATATTAATGTTTATAATTTGAAATCAGTTTCAAAAACATTGGAAGAGCGATTTTTAGGAATAACCAATCAGGAATTAAGGGTGATGTCATGATAAACTTATTTCAATCAGAATATAAAAAGTACAAAGGTACTTATATTTATACTCTTGGCATTTTAGGGATGATATCACCGGTTATCTTAATCGCGATTGGTACTTTAATGGTTCGGGAAGATTTAATAACTCAGGGAGTCTACACTTGGCATTCCTTTTTTGGTCGGGTGGTTTTTTTTTCATGTTTTTAATAGGGCCTCTTCTTACTTCGTTTATTGCAGTAAGCGCGGTTTTTTATGAGTATCAGTCACACACAATGGGAAATATGCTGACCACTCCCTATTCCAGATCAAAAATTATTTTGGGAAAGCTAGGATATATTTCTCTTTTGATTATTGGTTTATATGCTTGTGTGGCTTTAGTCAATATTTTATGTGCATTTGGTTTGGGTTTTAGCATTACTATTAGTGAAATATTTAATTATACTGGCTATTTAATGTTAGCAAGTGTTACTACACTGGTAATCTTGCCATTTGCAATGCTTTTGACTCTGTTGTTCCGCAATTTCATCCCAGCTATGGTTATATCGGTAGCTGGAATCATTCCCAACTTGACTGTTTACCATTGGGATAAATGCTATCTTTCTCCTTGGGCTGCTCCAGAAGTGATTGTACTAAAATTTGCAGGTTATTTAGGTAACATAGATCTCATTTATCCAGTAATATCGATTTTATTTTATTCAGGGGTGTTTTTAAGTGTTTTATTAATTTACTTCCATTTTTTGGACCAGTATTGAGATAAAATTCAACATATTATAATTAGAATTTAGGAAAATGTAGAATATATTTCATGAAATAATGTTTGTATATAGTACATAACTCAGATTGGTAACCTTAATATAATTCTAAAAGTATAATAAGGATATTTAGGTTTTAGAGAGGTTAACATGAGAAGGATGTTATGGTACTTGATTGCAGGCACTAGGGGCGGTGTAAATAGGGCTAAAATAATTAAACTCCTCAATGAAAGGCCTTACAATGTTAATCAGCTTGCGGATATACTTGAAGTAGATTATAAAACTATAAGCTATCATATTAATGTTTTAGAAGATAATGAAGTTGTTATACCTGTGGGAAGAAAATATGGAACTTTATACTTCCTTACAGATAAAATGAAAGTAAATTATGAAAATTTCTTAGAGATATGGGAAGAAATCGTGGAAAAATAATTTTAATTAGTATAAATTTGGGTGTAAAAAATGGCAGTTAATACTACAATTGAATTATGGTCTTTTAATATAGCGGCAATTATCGGAGTAGGCAACATAATTTTGTTAATTGTATTGTCCTATATATACTGGCAAAATTATCAAGAAATTAAATCTAGATTTAATATTGGGATTCTGATTTTTTCTTCATTCCTCTTACTTCAGAGTCTCTTTTTAACACTAAGCATACTCTTTCATGGGGGTTTTGGTCGTGGAGTGGGGGTACTTCTGATAATAAATAATATAATATTATTTATTGCATTATCTGTACTTTTAAAAGTTACATGGTAGATGAATGATTACCCGCAATATATCAGGTTAGAAGTGTTTATTCACATTTATTTATCAATATTTTATTTTAAGTATTAACAGCTTAAACTTTATAGAAAATTGACTCTTTTCAGTTAATAATAAATTGACATTATCCTAATAATATTAAACAAACCTTCAGATTAAGTTTTATTGAATAAAGGGGGATGTTCATGAAAAGTAATAAGCTTAAAAAACTCTTAAATTCGGGCAAATCACTTATTATGCCGGATGCATATGATTCTATAAGTGCGAAATTAATTGAAAACGCAGGATTTAAAGCAATACAATGTTCTGGCTATAGTTTTTCAATTCAGGCAGGATATAAAAGAGAATCAGATGTGACTCTAGATGAAAATATTGAATGGACAAGTAGAATTGTTGAATCAGTAGATGTTCCTGTAATGGCAGATGCTGAAGATGGATACGGGGGTACAGAAGAAATAATTAACACAATTAAACGGTTTATAGATGCTGGTGTCGCAGGACTTAATATAGAAGACCAGATTCCAAATGGAAAAAACAAATTATCCATTGTAGATGAAGATTTGATGGTTCAAAAAATCATAAATGCTCGTGAAACAGCAGATGCTGAAGAAAAACCTGATTTTATAATTAATGGCCGTACAGATGCTTTAAGATCAACTGACAATAGGGACGAAGGATTAGAAATTGCCATTGATCGTGCTAATCAATATTTAGATGCAGGTGCAGATTTAACATTCATAACTTATATTGAAACACTTGATGAGGTTAAACAAGTCACAAAAGAAGTTAAAGGACCAATTAGTATTGCTGCAGGAATGCCTTATAATATAAATGAGTTTTCGATTAATGATTTAATAAACTGCGGTGTAAAAAGAGTAAGTTTACCATCATTACTTATTTTATCCAGTTTACAAGCAATTAAAGAATCTCTTGAATATGCTAATGTAGATAAACTAGCATCAATTATGGAAAAGGGACTATTACTTTCAGTTAATGATTTAAATGATATATTGGATTAACAGTTTATTTATATTGGAATTATTTAAAAAACAAGATTGGGTGTTTTGATGAAAGCAAAGATTAATGGAATTAAAATGCATTACATAGATGTTGGAAATCCAGATGCTCTCCCAATTGTTTTTGCACATGGCATGACATTGGATCATAGGATGTGGGCTCCTCAAATCGAATTTTTAAAAGAAAATTACCGTTTAATCACTTACGATATACGTGGACATGGAAAAACCGATGTGATAGAAGGTCAATATACTTATAAAATGTTTGCAGAGGATCATATTGCTTTAATGGACTATTTAAAAATTAATAAAGCTGTTTTTTGTGGTCTTTCAATGGGTGGAGCCATTGCTATACGTGCATTTGAAATGCATCCCCAACGTGCCCATGCACTAATACTATGTGATACACGGGCTGAAGCTGACTCAAATGAAACAAAATACTGGCGAGAAAACTCCATAGAATCAATTAAACAAAATGAATTACAACCTTTTACAGAAGAATTCATAAAAACAATATTTGCTCCAGAAAGCTTTAAATTATGTTTTGATGCGATTAAACTAATTCAAAACATGATTCTTTCTTCATCCCAATTGGGGATATGTGGAGTTTTACTTGCACAGGCTGGGAGAACTGACATGACTCATGTACTTCCTAAAATCAACGTTCCAACGTTGATAATGGTTGGAGAAAATGATAATTTTACTCCGATCGCTTCATCTAATACTATGTATGAAAAAATAAAGGATTCGCAATTAAAGATTATATCAAATGCAGGTCATGTCAGTAATCTTGAAAATATTGATGAATTTAACAATTGTATGCTTGAATTTCTTGAAAAACTATATATTTAGGTGTTAAATTTGAACGATTATGTACATGGTTACTCTAAAAGAGAATCTGAAAGGCTGGTAGATCAGGCCGATACTCTGGCAGAAATACTTCATTATGACACCCAATTCCCAGCAGGAAGTAAAGTCCTGGAAGCGGGATGTGGAGTAGGGGCTCAAACCATAATACTTGCTAAAAACAGTCCTGATGCAAAAATAACTTCAATAGATATTTCAGAAGATTCTTTAAACCAGGCCAAAGATTTGATTAAAAAAGAAGGAATAAATAATGTTAAATTCCAAAAAGAAGATATCATGAATCTTCCCTTTGAAAAAGAAAGTTTTGATCATATTTTTATTTGTTTTGTCTTGGAACATCTAATAAATCCAGTGGAAGCTCTCTTAGAACTTAAAAAATATTTAAAAACCAGAGGAACCATAACTATTATAGAAGGAGATCATGGATCATGTTATTTCCATCCAGAAACTAGGGAAGCAGTCAAGGCATGGGAATGTCTTATTAAATCTCAACAAGATTTAGGGGGAGATCCTATGGTAGGAAGAAGATTGTACCCTTTACTGGATGAGGCAGGTTTTGAAGGGATAGTGGTAACACCCCGGATAGTTTATGTGGATAATAGCAAGCCCCAACTGGTGGATGGATTTATAAAAAAGACTATAATTGCCATGGTGGAAGGAGTTAAGGATCAAGCCATAAAATCAGGTTTGGTCAGTCACCAGGAATGGGAAAAAGGCATTGACGATCTGTATAAATCTGCCAAAAAAGACGGCACATTCTTTTATAACTTTTTTAAAGGAGTAGCTGTAAAATCTTAAAATCAAATTAAGTTCTGAAAACTTAGGGAAGTGATAAGCATGGATATATTGGTAATTCTGGCCCATCCCTATGAAAAAAGTTTTAATCACGCCATTTATGAAAAAGTCCTTAAAACGCTCAAAGAAAAAGGTCACCATATTTTTGCCCATAACATTTATAAAGAAGGATTTGATCCTTTATTGGAAGGTAATGAACTGGTTAATGGTGAAACTTCAGATTCTCTGGTAATTCAGCATCGAAAAGAGATCCAGACAGCCAATGGAATTATCATCATTCACCCCAACTGGTGGGGTCAACCCCCTGCAATTTTAAAAGGTTGGATTGATCGTGTGCTTCGATCAGGAGTGGCTTATGAATTTGAAGAAGGAGATGATGGATCCGGAGTTCCAGATGGACTTTTAAAAGCTGAAATCGCTATGGTTTTTAATACTTCCAATACTCCGGAAGATAGGGAAATGGAAGTTTTTGGAGATCCACTGGAAAATATTTGGAAAAGTTGTATTTTCGATTTCTGCGGAATTAAGAATTTTCACCGGAAAATATTTAGAATAGTGGCCAGCAGTACAATTGAAGAGAGAAAAAGATGGTTAAATGAGGTTCAAGAAATAATTGATACCTATTTTCCTTAAAATCTTTTTAAAAGGAGTAATTAATATAATTCAAGTGAAAAGTTAATTTTGGACTTAACTTTGCTTATAAACTGCATAAAATCCATCAGTATCAGCATAAATAGCATGAAATCCAAATAATTCGGCTTTTTTCATTGTTTTTTTGATGTAATCTCTACCCCAGGCTGTTATGGCATCTGCACATTCAATACTGTACCATCTGAATCTTGAAAATCCATAAACTCCATACATCGAATTTGCAAGTCTTTTTAGGGCTTCTTGCTGCACATCTAAAACTCTTTGCTCCAATGGATCCTGTGACTGCTTCATTCTATTTTTAATTTTGGTCCGCTCTTCTAAAACTTTACCAATAACTGATGGCACAAATCCTAAAGGTTCTTTTAAAAATTTATATCCTACTTCTGGAGCTATATGAAAATTAGAATCATCCTGGCTATCTTCATTTATTTCATTAAGTATCAAAGTATCTAGAGAAACATTTTTAGAAATAATTATACTTGGATATAAGCTTCTAAAATCAAAATAGACAATATTTTCATGCAGACCCTTTTCTGGTTCTTTTACATAACCTCCCACAGCCCTTTCACTTCTTCTGCGTGAATGTTCCCTTTGTGATGGTTTGTTGGGAACTAGATCATTATATTCAAAGGCTTTTCTAATGAGAAACCATTCTACCTGCTGTCCTGTAGCCATACGAGCAATATCGAAAAAAGGTTGTCCTACAATACGAGTTAATTCCATGTTCAGGGGTAGGATTTTTTCACTTATTTTATAGGCGGCAATTGCATCATCCATAGAGTACTCAAAGAGGGTTTGCAGTTTTTCTCCGTTAGCGTCCCAGTATTTCCATAAAATATCTCCTTTAATATCTTTTTTTTCTTCACCAAAAAGTTCCTTATAGACTCTCTCCAGAGTGTAACGATCGAGTCTTATGTACCGTCTCATCAAAAGATATAAATCCACGTGGATCCTACCACGCATAAATGCGGCGTTTGCAAATCCACGGCGCATGAACTTTAATTTAGAACCATCAACCCCCATATTTAATGAAACTCTGCATTTAATTGCTCTTTCATTAATGTAAGGAAAATCAAAATTGTCAGAATTATAACCAACAATTAAATCAGGGTTATAAGAATTAACAATATCAACAAATCTTTCAAGCATTTTTTTTTCAGTTTTAACTGTTTCCACATAATCAAAAGACGATTTTTTGGTTGATAAAACCTTTTTTAGACCAAAATTACTGGCCATACTGATCATGATAATTTCATCCTTATCTGCCTGGGGCATGCCTTCAGGGTTTCTTACCTCTATATCGAAGCTCATAACCTTAAGATCAGAATTTACGGGTTCCACATGTACAGGTTTACATTCTATTTCAAATCTAATAATATTCTTTGAGGAGGATGGATTATCCAACGATTCATTAACTGTTTTTCCTTCAATTTCCACATCATCCATGGGAAACAGGCCATTGTCTATAAGATATCTTCTGTAGAAAGGGATATCATGTTCTCTGATTTCTTTTACAGTTTCTAAGCCCCATATTTTATCTCGGAGTTTAGGGACGTCTTGTGGATGTTTCAAGAATACTTTTAGAACTTCTATTTCTTGCTTGATATCAGTTTTTTGTACTGTTTCAATACTTTCAATATCTAATTCGTTTAAATCCATGATACAATCATTAAAGTCAGTTTCATTTTCAGGAATAACGTAAATGTATGGTTTGAATTTTTTGTCAAGGGCTATTATAGATCTGTCTTCAGATTCTTCCCTGATCTTTCCAAATAGTCTTACTACTGGCTTTTCATCCTCCGTTATATAATCAATGTCCAGGAGTGTGAATTTCTTAGTTTCCATGTGATTCACTTTATAATATGAATCTAATATAAATTGTTAAATAATAATTTCATAATGATATTTCCATCAATTTCAACTGTATGATCTAAAATTTAAAAGTTACAAAAAGCATTGAATTAACTTCAAGTAATTAAAATAACTCCATTATACATAAAGAATATTATTTATTAAATATTCTTAAAACAAACCGTATTATATGTTTTAAAACCGTTTTTAAACCAAAATTTCTTAGATATTTCATTAAAACATGACACCATGCATTCCATTCTATCAATGCCTTTACTTATGAATATTTTTTCGATTTCTTTTAACAATTGGCTTCCTATATCCTTATTTTGATGCTTTTCGGTTACTGATATTTCCAGTATGGAACCTATTCTTGTTTGTTTATAAACTGGTGGAAGTTCGGATTCTTCTGCTATTAAATAGCCACATAGCCTATTTTCCATTTCATAGACTAATATTATAGCTGCATCGTTTTTAAGAATCTCGTTAAGATATTCGTGATAGGTTTCTTTTGCATTAGTTTTTAATTCGTACAAATTACTTAACTTGACATGAAATTTCATCATTTCTTCCCATAGACCCACAATTGCATCCATATCTTTTTTATTAGCTTTGCGTATCATAGTTTCCATCTGATAATCTGATGAAAGTGTATGTTCATCAAATTTCTTAAAAATGTTACATACTGCTAAATTAATCCATAATCTCATTTTGAGGAGATATATATTATTATTATATTGTTAGATTAAAATCGTAACTCTTTGCTATGCTTTGATTAATGAATATTTTACTCCAGAATTTTCATAATTTTTTTAGAAATCATGAAATATATGTGCACTGCTTTTTAAATGTTTTACTGGATCTTCGGCAAATCCTGAATGTAGATTATGCCTTTTATTTTACTTTTCTAAAATTTAAATAGTACCCTATAATATACAATACCTTGTAAAAATACAGTGGTATTATGAACACTCAATTTAAAAAAGGAGTATTGGAACTTTGTGTTTTAGTACTTCTTGATAGAAAAGACTGTTATGGTTATGAAATGGTTGATGAAATCTCCAAAAATATATTAATTTCAGAGGGCAGTATCTATCCCCTTCTAAAAAGACTAAAAAAAGAAGGATTGGTGATTTCATACTTAAAAGAATCCCATAGTGGTCCTTCAAGAAAATATTATCGTATTACTGATTTGGGAAAAGAAAAAAAGAAAGAATTAGTAGAAGAATGGGATAAATTTTCTGTGGGTGTTACTAATTTATTATATTCCAAAATCGAGGATTAGTTTAGAGGAGATTAAGGATGAATAAGGATGAATATCTTAAAAAACTCTCTATAATGTTAAAAAAATTGCCAAAAGAGGATAGAGAAGATATACTTTCAGATTATGAAGAACATTTTAGGATTGGTATAGAAAAAGGCAGAACTGAAGAAGAAATTTCAAAAGCATTAGGGGATCCAAAAACGATTGTAAAACAGATTAAAGCAGAGTATATGGTTAATCTGGCCGAAAATAAACCATCACTGGGCTCTATAATCAAAGCAGCACTGTCAATATCAGGACTTGGTTTTTTTAATCTGATATTTGTAGCGGTACCTGCTTTAGTACTTTCACTTATTATACTGGCTTTATTTGTAGCAGGTGTAGCTATAATTGTTGTTGGGATTTTAACGGCGCTTTCACCTTTGCTACAAATACTTATTCCAAATGAAACTTTTTATAGAACATTTCCATTTGCTGCTGATGGAACTTTTAGTACGGTGGTTACAATTGTATGGGGCATCATTCTAGGAGTAGGAGGCATTGTTATTGTAGGAATTATGGCATTCATAATTAAATGGTTCTATAACTTAGCAATCAGGTACTTAAAATTTAATTTGAGGTTTATAAAAAAGCAAACAAATGAACTTTAATAAGTGAATGCTTCCATTAAAAATTTATTTTGGATATAATTACAAATTTATTTTTTGTTACATATTTTTTTTATTGTATAAGTTTCAGGGCCAATGAAGCAATATGAACAGGTTTTGCTGACCTTTCATAGACTTTTCATATTTACATATTCAGATAAGTCAGATTACTAATGATATTTTTTGTAAAAAGGTAATCCTAGTTTTTTCAACTTTTTAACATCCGACATTCAAAAACTATAAATAGTACCTTGCATTAAATGGTACCTTGTAAAAACATGTGATCACTATGAATACCTAATCTAAAAAAGTGATGTTAAAACTTCTTGTCTTATTCAAAACCAGTGTAAATATGTATAAAAAAGTTATAAATAATTTTAAGGCAAATATTAATTTCATTTTTTTATTTAGAAGTATAGAACTATTTATAGTTTATTTGAGGTGAAATAATGGATCTTTATAAATTGGCATTTAATAATATTCGTAGAAAAAAACTTAGAAGTGCATTAACGATGCTTGGTATAATAATTGGTGTTGCAACAATTGTCGTACTTTTAGGAATAACTGCAGGAGCAACATCTGCAGTTAAAAATGAAACAAGTAGATATATGTACGATGTAACAATAGCGCCAGCATCCACCAGTGGAAATAGTTTAATTGATTCTGAAACCATATCGAAAATAAAAAACACACCTGAGCTTTCTGATTTTCGTGAAGTAACTTTTTTTTCGGAGAATATAAAAGGAAAGAGGATAAATTTTGAAGGAATAAATGACTGGAAACAGATTACATTGAAGAAAGGTACGCCGAAAGTTGTAATAACTCAGGGTGTTGTGGATAAGTTGGGTTATGACATTGGCAGCAAAATAAATGTCGAAAATTATGAATTAGTTGTCACTGGAATATCTAAAGAAGAACAAGTTTCATATGTCTACATAAGTCAGGATGTTGCAAAGCAAATCACAAATGATAAAGTGAGTGTAATCTACGCTAGGACAAAGGGAGACCCAGAAACTACTGCTGATGAACTTGAAAAAGATATAGATGGTATTTCCGTGGGAACTAAATCGGAAGAGATAATCCGGGTTCAAGAAATGACTAATCAGGCTCTACTTTTTATAGGATTTATTGCCAGCATAGCTCTTTTAGTAGGAATCATAAGTGTGATAAATACCATGTTAATGAGCGTTATGGAAAGAACAAGAGAATTGGGGGTATTAAAAGCGATTGGATTTACAAACTGGGAAATAAAAGGAAGTATACTATTTGAATCTGGCCTTTTAGGACTTTTAGGATCAGTTATAGGAGTTATTCTAGGTATTTTGGGCATTATAGTAGTTGCAAATGTGTTGAATTTTACTGAATACATACCGGAAATGATGCCGTTATGGTTAATTGGGGGTGTTATTGCTGGTGCTACATTTTTAAGTATCATTGCAGGACTCTATCCTGCGATGCGTGCTTCAAAATTGAATGTTGTGGAGGCTTTGAGAGATGACTAATCATTTAATTGAGTTTAATAATGTATGGAAGACTTACAATATGGGCGGCGAAGAAATAAATGCATTAGCAGGTTTAAATTTAACTTTGGATGATGGTTCATTCACAGCAGTTATGGGACCTTCTGGATCTGGAAAATCCACTTTCCTGCACGTGGCAGGGATTCTGGATATGCCTACCAAAGGAACATTTAAACTAAATGGAAAAGAAACCAGTAAACTTCCCGTAAAAGAGCAAGCAAAGCTTCGAAGGAACGAAATTGGATTTATATTTCAGCGACTCAATCTTATTTCACAGCTTTCTGCCATTGAGAATGTTATGTTACCTATGATCAAAGAAGATTTCAAAAAAGCAGAAGAAATATTGGAAAAAATGGGATTGGAAAGTAAATACAACAAACGTCCAGGACAGCTTTCAGGAGGAGAACAACAGCGTGTTGCAATAGCTCGAGCTCTTATCAACAATCCGTCTATTATACTCGCTGATGAGCCAACAGGAGAGTTGGATACAAAAAATGCAAATTCTATAATGCAACTGCTTAAGGATCTAAATCAAAATGATGGGGTAAGTATAGTTGTAGTTACTCACAACCCTAAGTTAGCAAGTTTTGCAGATCAAACTATCCAGATGAGGGATGGAGAGATTGTAAATAGTGTGGAATAAAAAATGAATATCAGAATCATGATAACTATTTAGATCATGCTGGGCGGGTGGGTAATTTTTTGAATTAGGGAATCACCGCCTCCTATAATGATATTAATCATTATTTAAACACGATTCTCTAGGTAAAAGTATTATCTAAATAGTTATTCATTCAGACAATAATAATGGAAATCACAAAGGCTGCATAATAATTAGAAATGTTAACTCCAAAGGAATTATAAGTTTACGATGTATTTATTGTATACACTCTAGTATTGGAATGCCTTATTCAAGCATGTTGTCCATTAGTTAAACTTATTTTTCTTTTTAGATCCACAATTTCATCCATATCTTTTTTTATTAGCTTTGCGTATCATATTTAACCTCATAAATTAAATATTTCCATTGTTAAAAAATCTTTTAAAAATCCTGCAAACTGCTAAACTAATCCATAATCTCATTTCAAAAGTTTTCTGGATATCCGGAGTTTTATGGATCTGTGAATAGGACACATTCCACAGCCCGTCCTTTTGTTGCTTTTTTATAAGCCATTTTAAAACATTTTTAATATCATCATCTTCATGAGGGAGACCAATCAAAGAGATAGAATCCAATGCAGAGATTATGTTTGTCCACCAAAATGGATATTGGAATCTAACCCAATTATCAGGATGTTGATATGATGTCCAGTTATCTTTTTTAAAAAATTTTGATTTTAGAAGTTCAGCCGCTTTTAATGCATATTTGGACCTTCGATAAGACGGATGAACTGCAAAAGCTCTTATTACCATTCCAGTACCTGCAGCAGAAAAGGGTTTAGATTTATCAAAAGCTTGCATAGTTTTTCTATTTATATTTGAAGTCAAATCATTGGATTCTTGCCTTGATAGTTTAACACCAATCATCCCCGGACTTCCAATAACCCAACCTCCATCATCTTGTCGCATTTTTATAAGCCATTTAAATCCTTTTTTTATCCGAGGGTCGTCGTCATAACCTGCTTTTATTAACAAGTACATTATAGCTCCGGTATAATAAGGAGCATATTGATTAGCTAAAATACCCCTTATATCCCCTTCTATGCTTTGACAAGAAAATATGTATTCAGCGGCTTTTTCAATTGAGGGATGTGTTTTGTTCATATTATATTGTTGAATTAAAAATCTTAACTGTTTCCAGGTTTCAATTAATGGATATTTGACTCCATGTTTCTCATTTTTTTTTGTTTTTGATGGCCATGAACCATTTTTGGCCTGGTTTTTTAGCATTTCCTGGACTTCTGGTAAATTCCAAATGTAATCTATGTCTTTAACTGGCTTTTCTAATAACTCTTTAGTAAAATAGATAACTGCATTATTTTTTGATTCAAGAAGTGGTTTAATAGGATTATAATTGAATTTAGATATCCAATTTGTCATTGTTACATCCTAAAATAGAGATAATAAATTTTTAATATTTATATTTAATATTTTATAACATTAGGAACCATTTTAGCAATATTAACACACAATCTAACATCATTTTCAACAAATTTGGCTTTAGTATAACCTTTGCTATTGTTGATTTCAACTAATTTTTCATATAGAATTTCAGGATTCGATTCGGAAAGTTTTTCCACAGTATCTGCTTTTGATTCTAAAAAAAGCCGAGCAAAAATAGGCCCCATCCATTTAACCCGTGATAAATCACAAAATTTAGTTAATCTCATGATTTCATCATTGCTTAAACCAGTCTCACTTGCCACTTCATTCCGATCATCTGGAGTTTTAACTCTATTAAACAAATGAAGAGTGTTTTTAATTCCTATATTATTTAGTTTATCAATAGGTTCTTTTTTATTCCTGGAAATTTATCCAGATTTACAGGTTTTGGCAGGTAACTGTAAACTTCTCTTCTTAAAATCAAAACATAATCCTCAGGCAAACCAGACTGAGCAGCGAATTTTTTAGCTTTATTGGGGGTTTTCAATTTAATAGAGAGGTCATGAAGATTTTGGATGCCTTCCTCTTTTAAGACATGAAATTTCTCATTTATTCCTTCTTTTAGTATCTTTCGGCTTGGAAGTAAATTGCCTTGCTCTAATTCTTTCTTAAACTCATTAAGAGAGTATTTTTTTAAGTCAATATGGTAGTTTTCCGTTATTTTAAGTCCCCCTCCAACTTAATTTATGTCATATTTAATATATTATTTAAATTTTATAAGATATAATTGAAGATAAGTTTATGATGATTAGGTTAGAGTATTAATCATCTTTAACCTATTTAGATTTCTAAAGAAATCCATTTCATATCATAATTTATGTAGTTGCATAGTATTCCATTTGAATTAGAATGGGGAGAGAAAAAAATGTCATTTTTAAGTCTGGTAATGAAAAATCCATTCAGAAACAAGACAAGAACGGCTTTAGCAGTTATGGGCATTGCCATAGGTATCGCTACGATTGTGGCATTGGGAATAATTACCGATGGCCTTAAAGCTTCTACAGAAGAAACTCTTAAGGCAGGAGATGCTGATTTTACGGTAGTTGAGAGCAACGTATCAGACATGTTCTTAAGCAAAATAGATGAGGGGTTCGTAGACAAAATTAATAATATTGATGGAGTAAATGATAGTGTCGGGGTTCTGCTTGCCGTTCAACGGTTAGGAGATAATCCCTATTTTGTGTTGATAGGTATAGATCCTGCTAAATTATCACTAAGTGGAATTAAAATCACACAAGGCAAAGCTTTCTCAGGGGGAGATGTTAAAGAGATTATAATCGGGAAAGTAGCTTCAGAAAAATTGAATAAAACAGTTGGAGATACTATAACTCTAAAAGATGAAGAATATAAAATAACAGGGATATTTCAAACTGGAGATCTTCAGCAAGATGGAGGAGCATTTATTTCCATGGACAATCTTCAAAAAATTGAGGAGAAGGAGGGTAAGGTGACCATGATTTATGTAAAGATTGATAATAATGCCAACGTTGATCAGGTTACCAAATCTATTGAAGATAAGTATGGGAATGATCTTACTACCATAGCTTCATTAGAAGATTTACAGAGTGTTAATCAGGGTTTAGATACCATAGATACTGCTTCATGGGCTATATCTCTTTTGGCTATCGTAATCGGAGGTATAGGTGTTATAAATACCATGATAATGTCCGTATTTGAGCGTACTAGAGAGATAGGAGTTTTAAAAGCTGTGGGATGGAAAAATAGGAGAATTCTGGGTATGATACTGGGAGAATCTTTGGTTTTGACATTGGTTGCTGGTTTAGTTGGTACAATTATGGGGGTACTGGCTATTCAGGTTCTTATGGCAATTGGAATGGGCGGATTTATCAAGCCGGTTTACACACCATCTGTATTTTTAAGAGCATTTGTAGTGGCTTTAGTAGTAGGTTTAATTGGAGGATTTTACCCTGCTTACCGTGCAAGTCAGTTGCCACCAACAGAAGCACTACGCTATGAATAATATATTTTAAATATTTTCATTTCTTTTTTAGATTTAAAATAGTTTTTCAGAGGTTAAATATGGAAAAAATAGGTTTATTGGGTAGAATAAAAATTTTAAGCAGGCCTAAAGGCGGAATTTTATGGAAACAAGCAATTCGAACCATTATTTTAATGATAATTGCCGGAGTTCTGGCACAATATCTTGGTTTAGGGGTGGGTGTGAATGTTATAATGATCACTACTCTCTTTGCATCGTTGATATTGGATCTACCGTTGCCTTTTAAAAAAGTTCTCTATTTAGGATTGTTAGGAGCATTTATAACTATTCTGGCATTTTTGTCAGTCTATTTATCTTCAACATCTTTACCTATTTTCATATTTTTCACGATTTTGTGGTCATTTTTTACATTATCCATCTATATTTTTGGGGAAACTGATGGATTTGTTGGGTTTCTCTTTTTTTCTATCTATTTCTTAGCAGCAGTATTATTCCACGCTCAATCAACACTTATTGAATGGGTTAGTTATCCTGTTTTCGGGTATTTGGTAGCTTCAATATTGTTAATACCTAAATTTTTACAGAGAAATAAAGATATTCGGAAATTTGTTGCTTCTACATTTAGTTCACATAATTCACTAAGATCAACTATGGTTATTCGGAAAAGTCTAGAAGGAATCTCTCTAAAACCTTATATGTATCAGCTACTGAGACTTGGAACTTATTATACTGGTTTCAGGGGATACAGTAACATGGTAATATCTAAGTTATCATCAGATTCAAATAATGTTTTCAAAAAATTCTTAGAAATAACTGATAAAACAGGCAATAACATAGTTAAAAACATAGTAGATAAGGATAAGCAGGTTGATTTATCTGAATTTGGTTTAGAACTTAAAAAAATCAATGATAAAAGTAAATCAACAGGATATTCTGATTTAAATGCAGCAAATACAGTAGCAAATAGTATAGGCACTATTTTTAGCAGTGTCAACCGCCTTTTAAAGAATGATAAAATGACTTCTCCTGATTTCAAGTTACCAAGTACCTCCAGTTCTCTTAAACAAACCCTTCAGGCGAATTTTAACCTTAAAAATATGTATATGCGTCATGCAATCCGTTTCACCATAGCAATGACAATAGGACTCTTAATTGTACACTTTACAAAAAATAGAGATGCATTATGGGTTGTAATGGGAATTTTAATAGTTCTTAAACCAGATGTAACAAGCACAGTTAATAATATGCTTTTAAGAGTATCCTTCAATTTCGTAGGAGTAATCATTGCTATTATTTTGGGCTTTATATTTCCCCATTTCCTGTTAGTATGGCTGGCATTTTTGATGATATTTTTATTTAGGGCTTTTTTACCCAATTATATAGGACCATCAGTCATGGCTATGACTATTTTTATAGTACTTTTATGGCCTTATGGAACTGTAATGGAAAATGGATTGGCCCGTTTAGTTGACATTTTTATAGGGGCCACGGTTGCACTGATATGTGCTTATGCACTATTTCCTAGTCGTGTAACAATAGATTTACCGTTGCAATTATCTAAAACATTAGAAACAAACTGTAAATACATAAAAACTGTTTTTGTATCGCCTTTGAATAAGTATAATCATGATAAAACTGTTTCCAGTTTAAAAAATTTCCTTCTGGAACATAATAACCTGGAATCTGCCATTAAAAAACTTCAGGATAGTTTTGTCGACGTTTCGGATGATGTGGGATTATATAATAACATAACAGCAGTTAATTATGCATTAACAGCAAATGTATCGGCAATCGCCTCAAAATTAGAATTAAAAAAGTATTCGGGATCAGATCTTTCGCCATTATCAAATTTTGTGCAAAAAACCATGACTAATATGGTTGAAAGTATAAGGGAAAATGTTGAATTTGAATATGTGGATGAAAAGGATTTAAAACATTTAAAAAAGGAGCTTTCCCTTAATTTAGAAGGCCATATTTCAGATGATACTGTACAGTATTTACAATGGATCATATCTGATATGCAGTTACTTACTGAAAATATGAAAAATGCGTCAGAATCAGGTTTACTGAGTCGATACAGAAGATTATTATAATAATACGTCTAATAATTTTTTAAGCGAGTTTAAACATAATTTTATAAATTATTATAATGAGGTTTTAACATGAAACAATGGTACGAGGAACTTTTTACTAATTATGCAGAAAAATATGATAAAGAAGTTTTTACTGAGGGAACGACTGGAGAAGTTGATTTCATAGAAAAAGAGATAGATTTTGATAAAAGCCTCAAAATACTGGATATTGGTTGTGGTACTGGACGTCATACTATAGAATTAACCAGAAGAGGTTATGATATAACTGGAATTGATCTTTCAGAGTCTATGCTGAATAAAGCCAGAGAAAAAGCTAAAAAATGTAACTTTGATGCTAATTTTATGGCTGCCGATGCCCGGCAACTACCATTTGAAAATGAATTTGATCTGGTGATCATGATCTGTGAGGGAGCCTTTCCATTAATGGAAACTGATGAGATGAACTTTCAAATCCTAAAAAACGCTGCAAAAGCCTTGAAAAAGAATGGGAAACTAATTTTTACCACTCTTAATGGTTTATATCCTCTGTTTCATTCAGTTAAGGACTTCATTAATTCCAATTCTCCCAGCCAGATTAATCATGAAAACACATTTGATCTTATGACTTTCCGTGATGTATATCAGTTAGAAATAGAAGATGACCAGGGCCAGAAGCTGTTTTTAAATTGTAATGAAAGATATTATGTTCCATCAGAGATTACTTGGCTTCTTAAATCTTTAAATTTCCATAAAATTGATATATATAGCTGTAAATTGGGAAAATTTAGCAGAAAGGATATACTCACCACTGAAGATTATGAGATGCTTGTTATAGCCGAGCATATCTCTGATTAAATTTTAAAATTAAGAATAGTTCACTATCTAGAAATGAATTTAAGTTAGTTTATTTAAAGAATTTTCACAAAGTTTCTAAACTTCGAAAAATATTATAATTTGTTTAAGGTGTTTTAATGAATAAAATAGGATTTATTGGTTATGGCAGTATGGGAAAGATGATTATTAAAGGATTTATGTCTTCAAACATAATTGAACCGGGTGAAATGATTATCTCAACAAGGAACATGGATAAACTGGACGAATTAAAGAAAATTCATCCAAAAATAGAAATTACTTCCAATAAATTATTGCTAGCAGACAAATGCAGTAAAATAATTCTCATGGTTAATACTGCGGAGTTAAAAAATGTATTAGAAGAAATTAAGCCAAATTTATCTCCAGATACACATATTATCTACATTTCAGCAGGTGTAACTATTAAAGAATTGGAAACTATCTTTCCGGGTAAAATCAGTCATGTTATTCCCAGTGTAACTGGTGAAGTTTCTAAAGGTGTTAGTCTTATATCTCATAGTGAAAGAGTTGATGATCAGGATATTATTTTTGTAGACACGCTTTTTAAATCATTAGGTCAAATAAAAACTGTTTTTGAAGAAGATATGGAGCGGGCTACAGTTTTAACCAGTTGTTTTCCTGCTTTTATTACATTTTTTTGCAAGAAATTTAGTGATGAAGCAATTAGACAGGGAACATTTTCGCAAAAAGAAGTGGATTACATGATTAAAGCAACACTGGATGGTACTTCCAAATTACTTTTGGAAATAGATTTTGATGAGTTAATCTCAAGGGTCGCTACCCGGGGAGGAATAACGGAAGCTGGTTTACAGGTAATGGATAGTGAGTTATCCGCCATGTTTAAGGAATTATTTCAGGTAACTATAAAAACTGCTTGATTTTAGTTAATAGTCCCAACCACGTTCTATGATAATCACCTACTAAAATCTTATATTTTATATTATTTAATGTAAACTAAATCTTTGAATTTTATTAAAAAGATTCTCCATTAATGGGCTTGGTTCAAGTGATGATTTTGTTTTTTGTTCAGTCTTTAAAAATGACTAATTAACCAGATATTCCTCCGTAAAGTTTAAATATAAACAACACTTAACTATAACTACTATGCCAAGGTAGCTTAGAGGCGAAGCGGTGGACTGCAGATCCATTACACGTGAGTTCAAATCTCACCCTTGGCTTTTTAAATATCATTCAATGCTTTAATTATAAAAAGCAGATGTTTTATGCATATTAGGGGTCATAGTGTAACCAGGCTATCATCTGGGACTCCAGTTGTCTTTGAAGAAAATGCGCGCTCTGAGGACAGTATGATGACCAATTGGAGTACTGAGACAAGAGAAATCCTAGGATCTGGGTTCAAATCCCGGTGACCCCATCTATACATTTTATTTCGGACTAATTTAATTATTTTTTGTTGTTATGAGTAATATAAATTAATATACTAACTTTTTGAGTTAATAGGCCACTATTAAAATGTGGATCAATATCAAAATACACTATCTAATTAAAATCAAATTATAATTCAAAATTCCATATCTAGTTAAAACTAAATTATGATGAGAACAATATGATACTGTTAAATAATTATTAAATAATCTTTACAGGTGTTATAATGGATAAAATCAATGATATTTTAATAATTGAAGGTACTGGTTTTGATTCTAATATTTATGTCTTTGATGATGTAATGGTGGATACGGGAACTGGTGATAATATTGAATACATATTAAATTCCCTTAAAAAAGCTGATATGTCTTTGGATGATATATCAATGATTGTTAATACTCATTGTCACTATGATCATGCAGGGGGAGATCATTGTATCTCTAAAAAAATAGCAATTCACCAGGAGGATGCAGCTGCTCTGGAAAATGGTGATGATATAGCTACAGTTTCTTACATGTTTGGAAGATCATTTGAACCCGTAAACGTTGATTTTCGTCTTAAAGAAGGTGACAAGATCCATGATTTTCAAGTAATTCACACCCCTGGCCACACTTCCGGAGGAATTTGTTTGTATGATGGAGAAACTCTAATCTCTGGTGACACGGTTTTTGCTGGTGGAGGTTTCGGACGTTTAGATATTGGTGGTAGTGTAGAGGATATGAAAAACTCTATAGAAAAATTAAACAAACTTGAAATTGAATATTTGTTACCGGGCCATGGACCATGGGTTAAAAATGGATCCAAACATGTTGAAATGGTTTCACAGTTTTTTAAAGGTATTTAACTTAAATTAAGAAATTTAAATCTTTTAATCTATATAAACAGTCAAATTACTCCGACTTGAATAAGATCCTATAAAATCATAATAGGTTAATTTCCACTGACTATTTTCGTATTGGGCATTAATACATGTGTAAAAAGCATTCCATCTAAATTCTTGAACTTCAATCAATTGGTTTGCCTTTTTTGTTGCAGAAATAGCAGATTCATAGCTTCCATTTTTAATGGTTAATGATTTGTAGTTTCCCTGGAAATTTTTAGTCCCGGTAAGTCCGTCGTATTCATATAACTTGTATTTTTGTTTTTCAGGGTCATTCAACACTACTTTCCACACAAACATGTCTGAAGTTGGATAAGCCGATATTTGAGTGAAATTTTCATTTAAATCAGGGTTTAATGAGTTTATGGCATTATTTTTTTCGCATATTCGTATTCCTCCAAAAGAGATTAACATTACCATGAAGATGATCATAGCTGCTTTCTTGTATCTAACATCTATTCTGAAGTAGATGGTGGCCAATACTATTAATGCAGCCAGGGTAGTAACAGGATCAATATAGCTGTAAATTTCAGCGCTAAATCGGGTTAGAGAAAAAGGGAAAAGGAGAGGTATACCTCCAGTGGTGAGAAAATCAAGTAATAAATGGGTTAAGGCTCCAAAGTAAGCAAGTAAAACTGTTTTCTTTGTGAATTTAAGATTGAGATTTCTTCGTATTATTTTTCCAATTAATTTCTGCACAGGGCGGCGTGTAATTATATATAAAAATATCACAGCAGTTATAAAACCAAAAATAAAGGAATGAGTTATGCCCCGGTGGCTGAAAACAAATAACTGGGGAAATAATATGCCTACAAAAACTATGAAGGTATCAAAATCAAGAGAAATTCCCCCTAGAGCCCCTTCTAGCTTATGTTTACTGCCAACAAAAAACAGTATTATATAGGGAACAATAAAATGAGTTATTATATCCATAATTACCCTGGTTAATTGAATATCATTTTTAAGCCTATAGTTTCACTAATAATTAGTAATAAGAGTTATTGGGTGAATAATTTTGTAATTTTTTTTACACTCTTAGTTTTGACCAGAACTGAAATTTTATTTCCCTTCTCCAAGGTCATGTCTGAATGGGGAATGGTTATTTCACCGTTATTGTACAATGCCACAATAATGTAATCTTCGGAGGGACTTATTTCTCCAATTCTTTTTCCAATTACCTTTTTGTTCTCAACAGGAATATCCAGTATTTCGGCATCTCCTTTTCCCAATACAATAAGATCAGCGACTTTTGGTCTTGTTATAAGTTTTTCTAAGTATCCTGCAGCTGTCAGTTCTGGACTTATAACATCGTCAATACCCACCTTTCTGAAGGCTTCCTCATGGTCGGGATTGCTTACACGGGCTATTATTTTGGGTATTTTGTATTCTCTTACCAGTATACACGATAGAAGGTTAGCTTCATCGTTACCTGTTGCGGCAACGAAAACATCAGCATCTTTTATATTTGCTTCTTCCAAAGTTTTGGTATCAGTTCCATTACCGCATATAACCAGTGCATCTAGTTCAACTGCTGCATTTCCACATAAACTGTCATCGTTTTCAATAAGTGTAACATCGTGTCCGTCTGAAATAAGAAATGATGCTAAGTTAAGTCCAACTCTTCCTCCACCCATGATTACTACATACATGTCCACACCTTTAAGAATAATTATTTTCACGAATTATAGTGATTAAAAATTTTATTAACATTAATTATCTGAATATAATGAAATTTATCAATTTTCTTGATTTAGTTATTCGGCATATTAATTTTCAACTTTACTCTTAAAAATGTATCTATAATCATTGAAATACATCAAAAAAACTTTTTAATAAAACAAGCACAGGAATTATTTCCAGTCTTCCAATCCACATATTCCCTATTAAAGCTATCTGGCTTATATCGGGCATGTTATAAGAAACTATGCCCATGGAAAGTCCCACATTACCTTGAGCAGAGAATACTTCAAAAGGGAATTTAAACCATCATATCCCTGGCTAACTAGGACGCTCCAGCTAATAAAAATAAAAATTAAATATAAGAAAACGTATGATCCTGCTTCTCTAATTTCCACATCACTAACGGATTTACCGGATATTTTACGAGGTATAACAGTTCCTACAGGTGATAAAATTCGTATTAATTCCCAATAAACTCCCTTTAAGATGGTAACTATTCTTATGAGTTTTATAGCACCAGTGGTCGAACCTGCAGCACAACCAATCATCATGGCACCTATTATTATAACTTTAGCATAAGCTGGCCAGGCAATCATGATATTTGTAGGTTGAATGCTGGATCCAGTACAAGTAAGGGCTGATACAACATTAAAAACAGAATTCATAATACCCAGATTTGTATTTACAATCATAAGAATGGAAAACAGAGTTAATATAATTATCATGGCCTGAAATTGAATGTCTTTTAGAACATCGGTTATTTTGCCTTTTATGGCTCTGTAATGCACTAAAAAGCTTGTACCTCCGATTATCATTAATATCATAGTTATAACATAAATTAAATTGCTGTTATATGCTCCAATATTGTTGTTATTGATGGACATCCCACCAGTTGATAAATTGGTCAGGGTGTTATTAATTGCATCAAAAAGAGACATACCTGCAAGTATGTAAAGAATAATTCCTAGAACTGTGTAAAATAAATAAATCCACCATATGGTCTTAACTGTATTAACTATACTGGGCCTTATTCGCTCTTCTCGAGCTTCTGCTTTATATAATCTTGCCGCAGCAGTTCCGGGCCTAATTAGTATCCCTATAACTACTATAACAACTCCTAATCCACCAATCCACTGTTCAAGGCTTCTTAAAAACAGGATAGATTTTGGAAGTATTTCCACATTGCTAAATATACTAAGACCGCTGCCAGTCCAGGCAGACATACTTTCAAAATAAGCATTTAAAAAATCTATGTTAACAGCAAGCATTAAAACAAAACTACCAATCAAAGCAGCCCAGAGCCAGGCCATACCAGCCACAATCATACCATGTTTAAGTTTTATTTGACCTTTACCTGCTAAAAATTTTCTAAAAAATGTTCCAACTAATATAGAAATTGCAGAAGGAATAATAAATGCCATAAAATTTGTATCGTTGTATATCAGAGCAGCAATTAATGGAATTAAAACTGCAACTCCTATGCCTTGAAAAATTATTCCTAAATGTTCCGAGATTACTCGAATATCAGTTCTATTTAAATGACCTATCATTTACACCGTATAAAAGATAATCAGCACAGCATATAAATTTAGTCATAAATACAACTTAAGTTATACATATTGTTAAAATATAATACGGCTATAAATTATCTGTTAACATTTTAATGATTTATTATAATTTAAAAATAGATTTAAACGTATTATATCTGCTTGTATAGTTTAATTTACAATAAAAAGTCCTATATATCTAAATAACTTTATTTAGATAGGTTTAAAAAAATCATCTTTTCTGTTATTAATGCAAAATTAGTAATATTTTGGTATTGATTTGAAAAAATAGATAAAACAGATTAAAACTGGTTAAGTTTACAAAAAATAAATAATTCATGAAAATTAATTAAATCAATTTTCAAGAACCTTAATCTAATACTAATTTATATGTTTATTTATTCGACTATTTCAGCAAAAGCGAATTTTCTTCGGGCAGAGTTAATTCTTATTTTAACTTCATCACCGACTTTAGCTCCTGATACAAATACCACAAAGCCTTCTATACGGGCGATTCCGTCACCATCTCTACCTTCATCTTCAATTTTAACATCATATTCTTCTCCCACATTCACAGGAGTTGAATAGTTCTGTTGTTTGTTGTAACTACTTTCAAACAATTCATCACATCCTAATAAAGCCAAAATTTGGCTTAGAAATAATTTTCAATTATTTACATATAAACTTTACTATTACTATGTATATTTTTAAAAATTTGAAAAAAATTAATCTTTTAAATGTTTCCTTAATCATTCCCATGGTTATGTATAAATGATCTAATTTTCTACTTGCATAGAATAATAAAAATCAATCTACTTAAATAATCTATTTATTATACTCAAAAGAGAATAATTATATTTATGATAGGAATTATAGCTGACACCCATGATAATCTGAAAGCTATACATCAGGCAGTGGATTTTTTTAACCAAAAAAATGTAGATCTGGTGATACATGCTGGGGACTTAATAGCACCATTCACAGTAAATGAATTTTCCCGGTTAAAAACCAATTTTTTAGCAGTTTTTGGTAATAACGATGGAGAAAGAGACGGACTAAAAAAAGCGTACCAAAATTTGTGCTTTTTAGAAGACTTCAAGGAAATAAACATTGAAAATAAAAGATTTGGCATTATCCATGGAACTAACGAGTCAATAGTGGATGCATTGACAAAAAGTGGGAAATATGATGTGATTATTCGTGGGCATACACACAAATTGAATATCAAGGAAGGCGAAACTCTTGTAATTAACCCGGGAGAAGCTTGTGGATATGTCACTGGTGAGAAAACACTGGTTTTACTTGACTCTGAAACTTTAAATCACGAAGTAGTTAAATTATAAGTAAATAAATAGTCTTTCAATAAGATTTTATACAAATTCATCTTTGAGTCTGGTATATTCCGTGTTTTTAATAATTTAGTGGATTATATCATGGTTTTGTTGAATAGAGTAATATAAATATTTTTAAGAGGTTTAAATGAAACATAAAGTTTTACTTTTAATGGTTATGGGCGTAGGGATTTTAATTGCCATGATAATGTTTATTGGGCCGGGTAAAATAGAAGGTGCTATCAAAATGGCCAATATATGGTACATTATACTGGCCATAATCATTCAGATTATTACCTATGGTTTATGGACTCTTAGGTGGTCCATTACTACAAAATCAGTTGGAATATCAATTAAAAAAAGGCACCTCTTTCCAATGTTAATGGTTGGATTGGCTATAAATAACCTTACACCTAGTGCAAGAGGTGGGGGAGAGCCAGTTAGGGCATATATTCTCAGTAAATATACAAAAACACCTTTTGAAAATTCATTTGCCACCGTAATTGCAGATAGGGGTTTGGATACTTTCCCATTCATAGTTTTATCTATTTTAACCATTGTTTCAATGGTACTATTTTTTAAATTAGCTCAATGGATTGTTTTAGCACTTATAGTGGCTTTGGTTATAATTATAGTGGTATTTGTAATTGCAATTTTTATTTCAGTTGATAAAAATATTGCTAAAAGATTTACCATGTGGTTAGTGGGTGTTATTAAAAGGATTTCAAAAAAGAGGTCCCGGCAGATTGAAGAAAAAGCACTTGAAGCTATTCATGGATTTCAGGATAGTATAAGGATAATGCTTAAAGATAAGCGTGTATTATTTTATGGACTTCCTCTGTCCTTTTTTATCTGGTTCATGGAAATAATTAGAGTTTATATTGTTTTTTCTGCATTCAATGCGGATATTTCTTTAATAATTATTGCCGAAGTTTTTGTTATAGCCAGTTTAATAGGCCTAATCCCGTTCCTGCCTGGTGGTTTGGGAGCAGTAGATGGGATGATGATAGTTTTATATTCTTATGCTGGAGTTCCTCCATCAATTAGTGCAGCTGCTACACTTGTAGAAAGATTGATTTCTTTTTGGATGACTTCCATTATTGGTATAGCAGTACTTCCTTACTTTGGAAGTGCAGCAATAGAGAAAATTTCTAAGAAAATATAGCATATTCAAATAATAAAATAAGACATATCCCTTAATAATAATTCCAAATTTGGTTTAGAGTTTACATACATTC
Source organism: Methanobacterium sp. BRmetb2 (assembly GCA_003491285.1). Lineage (NCBI taxonomy): Archaea > Methanobacteriati > Methanobacteriota > Methanobacteria > Methanobacteriales > Methanobacteriaceae > Methanobacterium > Methanobacterium sp. BRmetb2. The sequence continues at coordinate 846,247 of CP022705.1, read as the reverse complement.
ATCGAGTTTTATTTTCATCCTTCTACTTTTTCGAAGTATTTTTCGCATGAAATTCAACTAATAATTTTTAATAAACTATTTTCAAAGTTGGTATTGTAATATTACTGCATTTATGAGTGTTTTAAATATTTAGTCTGGATAAAAATTAAATGGAAAAATATATAACTTCTCTTCATAAACCATCCTCATATACTAAAAGGTGATAATCATGGAAATAAACGGAGTGGAAATAGAAGATACTTTTGCAGAAGCGTTTGGTATACAGGTATCCCGATTGCTTGTAACTGCAGCAACAAAAAAACTAGCTAAAATAGCAGCAACCGAAGCAACAGGATATGGAACTTCAGTTATTGGATGTCCGGCAGAAGCGGGAATTGATTGTTATGTTCCTCCAGAGGAAACCCCTGACGGACGGCCAGGTTACATTATAATGATCTGCAATATGAACAAGGATAAACTGGACCACGAACTGTTAGAAAGAGTGGGAATGTGCATATTAACTGCAGCAACAACTGCTGTTTTTGATAATATGGATAATGCAGATGAAAAATTTAAAACCGGAGTAAAATTAAAGTATTTCGGTGACGGTTATGAGAAAAAACTTGAAGTAGATGGAAGAACTGTTTATTCCATCCCACTTATGTCTGGTGATTTCTTGGTTGAAGGTGAATTAGGAATTAAAAATGGAGTTGCTGGGGGTAACTTTTTCATATTAGCCGAAAACCAAGCTGCAGGTCTATTAGCTGCGGAAGCTGCTGTTGATGCAATAGCTAGTATATCTGGAACAATCACACCGTTCCCGGGAGGAGTTGTTGCTTCCGGTTCTAAAGTAGGATCAAATAAATACAAGTTTTTAGGTGCTTCCACCAATGAAAAAATGTGTGTAACTCTAAAAGACGAAGTTGAAGATACTCAAATTCCTGTTGATGTAAACGGTGTTTACGAAATAGTAATTGATGGATTAGATGAAAAGTCTGTAAGAGATGCTATGAAAGCAGGTATAGAATCTGCAGTAAAAGTACCAGGTGTTTTAAGAATAAGTGCCGGAAATTTCGGCGGTAATTTGGGTGCTTACCAATTAAAACTGCACGATCTATTCTAAAAAATAGTTTTTATACTATTTTTTTTATTTTTTTACATTTTAATGTGTACTTTGGGATTTTTAGTTTTAAGGATGATAATAAAATGATCATCTTAATATAGAACTACTCTGAATTTTCTTTTTCAACAATGTCCCATATTTCCTCTTCAGGTAAATCAATCCCTAACAATAATCCTTCTTTTTTCAAAGCGGATACTATATTTTTAATAGTTTTTACATCAGTTGCAGAGACAGTATGGGAATGAATATGTCTTGAAATCTCATAGAGAGCTTCCAGTGATCTACGTGCGTCAGGATTGTCAAGTTCCCTTTCACAATTTTTCACATCTTCCATAGTTCTAATGTAAAGTTTACGAGTAACAACCTGCCTAACCCCGGGGAAATAATGCTTAGAATCTAGAATATGACCTCCTTGTTTAACAATTATCTTTTTGTCATCTAATTCTCCCACGTGATGTTTCAATAGTAGTTCTACAGTGGTGCCATATTTTTTTATAGCATCTTTGATTTCTTCGGTGGAAAGGTTAACTCCAACCAAGAATCCTTTAGCATTCAATTCGTTCTCTACTTCTCCCAAAGTTTTTGTATCCGGGCCACTTATTCTGTGGGAATGAATTCCCCCTCCGGATAGTGAATATAAGCGATCAAGATTTTCCATTTTCTTTTTATCGTGTTCTAATATATCAATGAATCTCTCCATTTCTTTAAATTCAGATAAACCTATTTTTCTATGAAGAGATTCTCTAAAACCTGGAAGGTAGTATTCTATGTCTTCTAAGACGCAACCATGCCTTAAAATTACTTCTGCTTCTTCTCTTATATCATGCACATCATGATTTTCAGTGATTTTTATTTCTGGTTTTATAACAACTTCGACCAGCCGGCCATGCTTTCTGGCTTCTTCTTTTATTTGTTCTTCATCCAGATCAACACCTAAAAGCAACCCTTCCTTTTTGATTTCATCCACTACCTTCTGTAAGGTTTCCTTGTCTGGACCTGAGATCCAGTGGGAATGAATGCCGCTTACTGATTCATAAACACGTTCCAGGGAATTTTTACGTGTAGGATCATGTTCTAAACTACCTAAGAATTTATTGAGTTCACTTAGTTTAGATATGCCAATTTTTCGGGCTAAAGGTCTGCGAAATTCAGGTAAATGATATTCAATATCTTCTAGGGTACACCCATGTTTTATAATAATTTCAGATTCCTTTCTTATATCATCCACATCATGCATTACCGTGATCTTCATCATGGTAGGTTCAATTGCAGCAAAGTAAATATCTTCTCCGCCACTGGTTTCAGGTGATATTACCCGATCTGCACCTGAACGGTAGAGTCTGCGAATATTTTCACTTTTACTGGCCCGGGATACTATCCATATATCGGGACTTAATTCGCGGGCAGTTAAAGTAATAAATAGATTGTCTACATCGTCACCAGTTGTTATTATAACTCCCCTAGCTCTTTGTATGCCTGCATCTTTCATGACAGTTTCGTCTGTGGCATCCCCGGGCATGGCAAGTATCTTAGGATCTTCCCATAATTCTTTTTCCACTACATTCTTGTTTTTTTCGATTATTATTGCTGTTTGATTTCTTTTTTTCAGTTCTTTAAAAACAGCAGCCCCTACTCTACCATATCCACATAATACAAAATGATTTTTAGTTTCAGACATTAATCTTCTTAATTTAGCTCCTGAGGTAATTTCTTCCACTGCCATGGTCACCACCGTAATTGTTAAAGTAAAAACATAAGCTATCAATCCTACGCCACCCAAAACCAGTGTAATTGCAAAAATTTTCTGTATGGGTGTAACTGGAGAAATATCACCATAACCTACAGTTGCAACTGTTATTATGGTATAATAAAGTGCATTAACAGGGTCTAAACCCATAATAATTGTTGAACCAATAAAACCATATGCTATTAATCCTAAAAGGGCGAAAAGTGCATATATGAGCATATGTGATGGTATTCCTGGAATATTATAAGAATTGGGCAAGTAGGGATTTGGCAAAGGATCACCATTAATAATAAATGAAGTAATGATCTTTTTTTAATGCTATAAAATTAAATATAATTTGTTTTATAATCTATAAATAGTGATACCATGACTCCCAAGGATATGATGATAATAGATACTAATGCTGAAGAGTTAGGAGTATCTAAATCTTCGCTTATGGAAAATGCAGGCAAATCTGTTGCAGAATATATAAAGAATAATATAAAACCGTGTAAAGTAGCAATATATGCTGGAAGTGGAGGTAACGGTGGGGATGGTTTTGTTGCAGCCAGACATTTAATAAATAATGGTTTTGAAGTCGAAATATTTCTTTTAACTCGTCCTGATCATATAAAATCTAAACAATCTCTGCAAAACTGGAACATCCTCCAAAATATGAATCCTGTAATTAGTCCTCTAAAAATTAAGATAATTACTGATTCTACACTTCTTAAGAGAATAGATGCTCAGGTAATAATTGATGCTTTACTTGGAACTGGAATTCAGGGAAAACTTAAAGAACCAGTTTCTACTGCTATAACTCTTATTAATAAGCTTGATGGATTAAAAATTGCAGTGGATGTTCCCAGTGGCTTGGATCCTTTGACTGGTGATGTTAATGATAAAGCAGTCCAAGCAGATGTTACAATTTCATTTCATAGGGCAAAAAAAGGAGTTAACGATTCTAGTAACTATGTTGGTAAATTAGTGGTTAGTGATATTGGAATTCCAAAAGAAGCAGAGATTTTCACTGGTGTTGGAGACCTTCTGAGGCTGAAAATCAGTTCAAAATATTCGCACAAAGGTAATAATGGTCGGGTCCTGGTAATTGGAGGTAGTAAAGATTATTCTGGAGCCCCTGCCCTAGCAGCATTATCGGCTATGAAATCAGGGGTGGATATAGTGTATGTTGCCTCTCCTGAAGTTGTAGCATCAGATATCCGATCATATTCTCCGGACCTTATTGTGAGAAGCTTTTCACGAGATTACATAACAGAAAATGATGTAAATCCTATTTTAGAATTAGCTGATAATGTTGATTGTGTTTTAATTGGATGTGGTTTGGGAAGAGATCCAGAAACAGTATTAACGGTCAAAGATATCATATCCAAACTTGGTAAACCATTGGTAATTGATGCAGATGCCTTACACATGTTGGACAAGAAAACTCTAAATACAATTAAAGGGGGAAATATAGTTATAACTCCTCACTCTGGAGAGTTCAAAGCAGTGACCGGTTACAGAATACCAGATAAACTTGAAGATAAGATCAAAATGGTAAAAGAGAGGTCTAATGATTTAAAATCTGTTGTTTTACTTAAAGGAGTTATAGATGTTGTAGCTAATGGAAATAATATCAGACTCAATAAAACCGGGAATCAGGGAATGACTGTTGGTGGTACTGGTGATTGTTTAGCAGGTTTGGTAGCGGGACTTATCTCCAAGGGACATGAAACTTTTGAAGCAGCCTATCTGGCAGCTTATATAAATGGAAGGGCTGGAGACATGGCTCTGGAAGATTTAGGCTATAATTTTACTGCCAGTGAATTGATATCATTCATACCAAGGGTTTTCATGTAATCTCATATTAAATTCAAGTCTTTTTTTATCATTTTTTAATTAATCATCTTATTTGATGAACAATTTAATTAACTTTCAATTTCATAAATGATACTGTAAAAAAACTTAAAAGGGAGGTTATATCAATGGATTGGATTACCATTTTAATAATAATCATTGTTGTGTTGATTATTTTAGGTCTATCCATAAGAATAGTGAACCAGTATGAGAGAGGGGTTGTTTTCAGGTTAGGAAGGGTTATAGGAGTTAGAGACCCTGGACTTCGTATTATAATACCTTTAGTGGATAGAATGGTCAAGCCGTCTTTGAGAATTGTTACCATGCCTATTCCTGCCCAGAAGATAATTACTCAGGATAATGTAACTATTGATGTAGCTGCAGTGGCTTACTTTAAAGTGATTGATGCATACAAGGCAGTGGTGGAAATTGAGAATTATGATCGGGCAGTTAACCAGATATCTCAAACCACAGTAAGAAGTGTGGTAGGTCAGTTTACTTTAGATGAAGTCCTTTCAGATACACCTAAAGTTAACCAGAAAATTCAGGAGATTATTGATGGACACAGTGAGCCATGGGGAATCAAAGTCACCACGGTAGAAATAAAGGATATTAAACTTCCTGAAAGTATGCAAAGAGCGATTGCATTGCAAGCAGAGGCTGAAAGAGAGAAAAGAGCTAAAATTATATCTGCTGAAGGTGAATATCTTGCTGCAGGTAAATTAGGAGAAGCAGCAGACATAATAACTGAACATCCAGTGGCACTACAGCTTCGAATTATGCAGGTATTGAGTAACATTGCTGCAGAAAAAAATTCAACCATAGTGTTCCCTGCTCAGTTATTGAACAGTATTCGTGATATTAAAGACTTCCTGGGATCTGAGTTAGGTAGTGTAGACGAAAATAAAAAATAGTAAGGAACATGTTTAATGACTTTGGAAATGAAAAAGTTTTATAAAATAAAACTTTTAATTTTTTAGAATAACCCTAGAACTTGGATTATCAATAGAAAGATTACTCCTATTACTCCACCAAATCCAGCGATGAGTATAGTCAATATATTTACGGGTATATCTACAAATGGAAGAAGATTTACCAAGAATAGTAATACCCATCCCAGTATAATGTGTAAAATTATTTTTACGCCTAGTTTAAGGGCTTTTGCCAGTATTCCAATACCTAGTATTATTAGAATAATTATTATAATACCTAGTACTATTAAACCGATTGAAATCGTTTTAAAAACCTCTGGTGATCTTTAATCATCCTTTGCAGACTTTATTGTTTTTTGCAGATTTTGTTGTAAGCTGCTGCCTGAATACCATAATGTTTCACCATACCTGCAATTTCCCGTTGATCAAGGGCCTTGTCCTCAAAAGATACAATATCTTCCTGGTATAAGCTGTAGGGTGACTTTCTACCTGTAACTCTCATACTTCCTTTGTGTAATTTCAGGTTAACCTTTCCAGTTACTCTTTTTTGCATTTTATTAAAGAGACTGTCTAGATCCTCACGCAGCGGTTCATGCCACATCCCATCATATATGAGCTCGGAATAAGTGGTACTAGCCGTTTCAGCAAATTTTAATTCTTCTCGAGTCAAAACTAACTGTTCTAAAGCTTTATGGGCAGTTATAAGTAGTATTGCTGCAGGTGTTTCATAAATTTCCCGTGATTTAAGGCCAATGATTCGATCTTCAATGATATCAATCCTTCCAATACCGTGCATACCTGCGATTTCGTTACATTTAGCTATTATATCCAATGGAAACATCTTTTTATCATCAATGGATGTTGGAACTCCATTTTTAAATTCTATGGACAGATCAAGTGCTGTGTTTGGAGCATCCTTAATGGAGCGAGTCCAGCTGAATACATCTTCAGGCGGTTCTACCATAGGGTCTTCCAGCACGTCTCCTTCAATGGCTCGTCCCCAGATATTTTCATCGATACTGTGCTGTTTATCTGAAGGTAGAGGTATTCCGCATGATTGGGCATATTCCATTTCTTCAGTTCTGGTGAGATTCAAGTCGCGTATCGGTGCTATTACCTTACATTCTGACATTGACCGTATAACAGACTCAAAACGGAACTGGTCATTTCCTTTACCAGTACAGCCATGGGCGATTGCAGTCGCTCCTTCCCTTCTTGCAAGTTCAACAATTTTCATGGCGATGAGTGGTCTGGCTAATGCTGTAGATAGAGAATATCCTTCGTAAAGAGCATTGGCTTTTATGGCTTTGAATATGAAGTCTTCTGCGAATTCTTCTTGGGCATCTATAGTATAATGTTTCAGGCTACCTACTTTATCCGCTACAGAGGCGGGTCGGTCTATTTCTTCTCTAGGTTGTCCTACGTCTACACAAGCTGTTATTACATCCATGTCATATTTTTCTTCTAGTAATTTTATGCATACTGAAGTATCTAAACCACCACTGAAAGCTAGAACCACTTTTTCCATCTAATCACCATTACAATATATTAATATTAATCAATTTTTTTGATATTATGTTTATATAAAATTGCATCTAAGATATTAATTAAGTAATTTAAGTAATATATACTAATAAATATTTTCCAGTATCTTTATTGTGGTGTAGGTAATGATTTTTAGTAATTTGAATAATATTAATGTCGAATTTAATATAATATCCTATGAAACTGGGGGAAAAGTTGAAAAAAATGATGTATTAATGAAAAATATTCCTAAAACGGATTTAAATGAGACAATAATTAAAAAAGCCAGCAAAGGTACAACATTAATTAAACTTGGTAAAAAAAGCCCTAAGTTAATGATCACGGCAGGAATTCATGGAGATGAATTACCTCCACAAATTGCTTCTTTGAATATTATAAATAAAGTTTTGAATTGTAATTTAAGAGGAACATTATATGTGATCCCATTTGCAATTCCCTATGCTACAATGGAAAATTCTAGGAGATTCAATGGAACTGATATGAATAGAGCGGCTGCAAAAGCCGGATGTCTTTCTAATAATTTGCTTAAGATAATTAAAATGTTGAAAATTGATGCGGTGGCAGATTTTCATTCCACCAAACTTAGAAGTAACCCTGGAAGACAGAGTGTTTTCTGTTCCAAGAAACCTTGTATAAAAAGTTTTAAAATAGCCCAACACATCAGTGAAAACACTCCTTCAGAGCTTATATTTTACAAAAATGCAGGTTTGTATTATAAAGGGGCTTTTGAAGATGAATGTAATCTAGCTGGAATTCCTGCAGTAACCTGTGAAGTAGTTTCTGAAAATGGTGTGGTTGATCCAGGATCTCCTAAAAAATCTTATAATCAGATGATGTCATTTTTAAATTATTTTAACATGATTAGATAACGAAAAGAGGTGTTTGTGTGTCTTCATATAAAAAACATGTATTGTTTTCCCTTTTGTTTACCATACCCTTTTTTCAAGAAGTATTTTTACTGGCACTGGCAGTTGTTGGAACATCAATTATAGATATAGATCATAACATAAAAAGAAAAAACCGTAATATAATATTGATAGTGGGTTTACTTCTATCCTTAATATTGTACATGTTGAAATTACCATTTTTAATAGGTATTTTATTGGTTTTAATAGTTTTAATACTTTATTTTTCTAAACACCGGGGTTTTACACATTCTTTGTTTGGAATATTTGTTTTATCCATTTTATTGACAGCTTTTGTTTTGGGTGCCTATTTTTTATTAAAAGATTTCAATGTGGATAATAAAATTACTTTGATGATTATAGCAGTATTTATCGGAGTTCTAAGCTTAAATAAACGAATAATGCCTATATACATTATTCTGGCTGTTCTTGGAATTTATTTTTTGCCAGTTGCAAATATCACGTTGTATGGAACATTTTTAGCTCTGTTTTTAGGGTTTATAAGTCATTTAACACTAGATCTTTTAACTCCTAAGGGTTTGGAACTATTCAGACCATTATCCTCCAGGAAATGTAAAAAGAAATATGGGGTACTGTTTCTGGTTATATGGGGAATTTTTGTGTTTATTAGATTATACACGTACTTAAAAGTTATTCTTTATTGATTAATTTGATAAATATTGATTTATTTTTATAATATAACAATAAAAGCTTTAAAATGTTGATTTAAAAAATTTTAGCAGTAGCTATTATTTTTTCTACCTTTTTTGAAAAAAATTTTGTTTGATCTTTGAAGTCTCATATTATCAAATCAATATTACATAAGATACCTTTTTGATTAGATTTAAATATTTTTAAATAGATAATTAATTCTATAAAATTATTAGGAGGAGATTTTCTATGGTTAAATGGGGGCCAGTTATTGTAGGTTTTATTTTAGCAATAATATTAGGCAATATCGGAGTTTATATAAATCCTTATTGGGGTTCCAATCTGGGTTTGTTTATTGCAGGATTAATTGTGGGTTACTGGGTGCATGAAGGCCTTTTAGGGGGTTTATGGAATGCTACTGTTGCTGGAGCATTTGGATCTATATTATTGGCAATATTACTAATTGTTGGAGGAACAATATTCGGTGGTTTAGCCGGCTTTGCAGCAACTTTTGTAGCAGGTGTAGGTATAATTATCGTTGCACTAATTCTGAACATAGTGTTTATGGGTGTTGGTGGAGCTATAGGTGGATTAATTAGTGGAAGCGACTAGTTAACCCTTTTTTTATTATTTTTATGGTCTGTACTTGTAGAGATTTTATTTATATGATATTTCCAAGTAATTTTCTGGCATCATTGATGTTCCTTTAGCAATATTATTTTGAACTTGTCAACTGATGGAAAATTTTTTTAGTTATCTTTATATATGTCATGTTTTATAATGATGAATTGTAATTATCATGGTAATAACAAAATAGCTTTAAAAACAGTTAATAAGTTATAAAAGTTGTTTATGATTTGTCATGCTAATATTTCCTGATAATATTTATATCAAATACAAAAAAGGGGTTAAATCCATGTTTATAACAAGAATATTTTATGGTATCGTTTATTTCATTGTATTGGTATTCGAAATCTTAAAAGCAACAGTAGATGTGGCTTCCAGAACTGTAACTGGTAAAGTAGAACCGGTTGTAGTAGAAATCCAAACAGAACTCAAAAGACCAGTTTCTCAGACTATTCTTGCTAATAGTATTACTTTAACGCCTGGAACTCTTTCTATTGATCTGGATTCTGAAAACCAAATAATAAAAGTTGCAACAATCGTTCCAAAAGAAAAAAGTGATATAATTCCGTTTGAATCTTATATAAAGGGTATGTTAGAATAAATAATGAAAAATCGATTAATAAACTTTAAAAACGCAAAAAGATAACTATCAATATTACAAACTGAGGACTGTTAAAATGGATTTACTATTATTATCTGAATATATTCTTCTGGCATCGCTTACCATCTTTGCAATCGCAACCATTAGAATTGCGACCAGAAAAACAATTGCCATGGGTTTGGTAGGAGTGACTGGATTGAGCATAGCTGTTGCCACCATATTAATTTTAGTTCAAAATATGTATAACATTGGTTTCTGTAAGGAAATAGCCTACGCACTGGTAATATTGGGGCCAGTGGGAACCATAGCATTTTCAAAAGTTTTGCGAGGATGATTAAAGTGATGGATATACTAATCTTGATAAAATCAGCAGTATTACTTATTTCATCTGTTTTAGTCTTGCTTTCAGCTATTGGAATTATAAGATACAAAGATGATTTACAAAGAGTGTTATATGCTCGGGTTCATATTTTAGGGATAGCTGATGTGGCATGTATACTGGCACTTTTAGTTCTAGGTCAACCACTTTTAGCTGCTACTTACTTTATCCTTGCTCCATTTGCAAACCACGCAATAGCAAATGCATACTATTACGGGGAGGAAACAAAATGATTGAATACATTCTTATGATACTAACCATTGCTGGGGCGATACTTGCTCTAATACAGAGAGATCTTCTAAAAGCAGCTATATTAACTGGTATTCCTGGTGCATCAATCGCCTTTTTATATCAATATCTGCTGGCGCCAGACGTTGCTCTAACACAAGCCATAGTTGGAACAGCAATCATACCAGTATTTTTTGCTTTAGCGGTTTACAAAACCCGCAGGATGGAGGAATAAAATGATCATTGATACACAATTAGCATCACTATTTACTGCTGCTTCTTTGATAATAATAGGAATTTTTGCGGCAGGATTTTTAGATAATCTAATTAAAAAGATCATAGGATTAGCATTCATAGGTGATGGAGTTAATCTTTTCTTAGTTTCTCTTGGATACAAACCAGGAGGCATTGTTTATATTTATCTTCCAGACATGACTGTAAACTGGTTTGCACAAAATGCTTCTTATCCTCTTCCTTTCGCATTAGTACTTACTAGTATTGTTATTGGGGCCAGTACCCTTGCTGTTATGTTGGGATTAATAATTGTATTATACAAAAAGCACGGAACTATAAGTGCATCTAAGGTTCTGAGAGATGATGGAGAGTAATAAAATGAATGTTAATTCAATTTACACAACTATAACACCTCTAAACCGAACTATGTATCTTTTGAAGGTTTATATGGGGGGAGTATTATGAATCCATTGATTCCCATAATGGTCATACTTCCAATTGCATGTGCTCTGCTTCTAAATCTACTGCACAAAAAGGATAAAACAATTAAAATATTAGCAGTCTTAGTAGCGTTAACCATACCGATAATACCCTTAATTGCGAGTTATGGTACTTATTTCTTTGGTGGATACGCACCTCTAGCTGAAAATCCAGCTATTGCCCAGAATTTACCGGCATTTATAACCAGCTCGGCTTTGAATGTATTCCACCCTGCAATAACCTATAGTTTCGATAGCGCACAAAAAATCATGTTGTTTATATTGGGTTTAATTGCGCTTCTGGCAATTTTCACATCTTTAAACGAAACCAAAAAATCTTCGGGAGTTTACGCTTTCTTAATGTTCATGGGAACTGCGGCAGTAAGTGCCATTCTCTTAACTGATGACATATTTAATTTATATGTTTTCTTTGAAATTGCAGCCATAACTCAGGTGGGAATTATTGTAGCCTCCAAAGTGAAGAATAATTATGAAACTGCGCTAAAATACATGATTTTAGGTAGTATTGCGGCTCCGTTACTACTTTTAGGAATAGCTCTACTTTTAGGGTTAACAGGTAATGTGAATATTACTGACATTATTTATTCACTAAAAAATGGAGTTGTAAATCCTCAAAATCCTGTATTATTGATGGCGTGTGGTTTGATAGTATTCGGATGGTTATATGGGTCAGGATTGCCACCATTCCACACTATTAAATCAGCAGTTTACAGTAAAGCTTTGCCCCATGGTGCGGCATTACTTCAAGCATTTTCGGTTTTCACCTTCGTAGCGCTGGGAATTATTATCCTTAGAATATTCTCATACCTTCCCTTTGCCCAGGTAGCTATAATTGTCATATCATTACTGGCTATGATACTGGGTATAACCATGGCATTAATGCAAAATGATTTCAAGAGAATCATTGGTTACCTAGCTGTTGGAGAGCTGGGATACATTGGAATTGGTCTGGGTTTGGGGACTGCCTTTGGAATTACTGCAGGATTATTTCAGGCAATAAACGAGGCAGTTATAACTGCTTTCCTGTTCATAGGCTTCGGAACGGTGTTATATAAAACCGGCATCAGTGACACCAGAAAACTTGGTGGTTTGATGATTGAAAATCCTAAAGCAGCGCTGCTGGTTTTATTAGCAGGTTTTGCAATGGCAGGAGTTCCACCTTTAAATGCATTCCAAAGTAAGTTACAACTAATACAAGCTTCAATTAACGCAGGATTACCCGAATTAGGTATAATAATGATATTAATAAGTATTGTAACATTTATGACCTTTATGAAGGCATTTTATACTATATTCATGCGACCTAAACCTGCAGAACTAGAAATAAATGATAATAAAATACCTAAAGCCACCATAATATCTATGCTGGTTTTATTGGCCGTATGTATAATTTTAGGGCTTTTCCCACAAATAGCGACTGGTTACTTGCAGGGGTTAGCAAATAGTCTGGTAATATGAAGAGGGATCCTATGAATATCTACGATCTTATATTAAAAAGAATTAGAGAAATTCAAACAAAAACTGAAGAAAATGAGCCATTAACTAATATATCTGCTTCATCAACTTTGGCAGCAGAAATAACTTTGATATCCTCCCTTTTAATTGCTCTGGTCATGTTAAGATTAGTGAATACTATACTAATGATAGTGATAGTAGTAGCAGTATTTGTGATAGCTTTAACTACCATACCTTTAATGCCTCGTCTAAAGCGAGAACAGAACGATTCATTTAATAGCATGATATTCTATGTTATTGTGGCTCTAGGTATAATAATAACCCTTTTCTACTGGGGGAATTTAAATGTCTGATGGATTAAGAAATTTAATAGCAGGAATAGCTCTTGCTGTATTTGGTGTTACATTATTCCAGGCCATATATGGATTTAAACCATTAATTTATCCTGGAATCAGTTATTTATACAATTATGTAGGTCCAAGTATAGCTCCCAACATGGTTACTGTGGTTGTGTTTGATTGGAGAGCATACGATACTTTAGGTGAAGCTTTAATACTTGTAACTGCGGTTGTTGTAACTTTACTGATATTTGGAAGAGGAAAAGTTGAGTTGGGAGGAAAATAGATGAGTACCATTCTTAAAATATTCGTATTTCCTGCAGCAATGCTAATCATGTGTTTGGGAATTTTAACCATACTGGGAGGCCACATAACTCCTGGGGGAGGATTTCAGGGAGGTGCTATGATAGCAGGTGCCTTCATATTCTGTGCTGTTGTATATGGTTTACGTGAAAATCCCTTTAAATTCTCACACAACTTTTTGGCAGGAATGGAAAGTGTAGGAGCATTAGGATTTATCATACTGGGATTGGTAGGTCTAGTTTTCACTGGATTTTTCCTTTACAATGTTGGAGTAGATCTTTACAGCACTGTACCTCCATTTATAATGAATTTATTTGATTATCCTGACCCGATTCATGCGGGAATTATACCCTACCTAAACATCCTAGTTGGAATAAAAGTTATGGTAGGTTTAAGCGCAGTGGTAATAACATTCTTGGAGAGTTAAAAATGTTTTACATAGGTCCACCACTTTTTGGTTTCATACTAGGCTTCATACTTGGAAGCAGAATTAAAACAGAACCAGATAGTAAAATAAAATTTACCTTAGGGTCATTCCTGGTAGTTTTGATCGTAGCCATTTTAATGGCATATGAGTTAGGTCCATTTCCATTTTATCAAGGTATACCAATTGCTACAGGGTTTGTTGCTGCAATTATAGGAATATTTGCAGGTAAAATAATTTTAGGAAGATAAAATCAGATTAATCAGATATAGATAAATAAATTGATAATATAGTCAAATCAACTGAATGGAAGGCAAGTATCATGTTTTTATCAACAAAAAAATGTGAGGGCATTGGAGAATGTGTTAAGGAGTGCCCTACAGAAGCAATCAGAATCATTGAGGGTAAAGCTTTCAGTTGCATCACTTGTGGTGCATGTGCAGAAGCCTGTCCTAACCGGGCCATTTTTAGGAATAAATATGGCGGATATGTTGTTGACAGGGCTAAATGTAATGCCTGCGGTGTATGTGAACTTACCTGTCCAGTTAACAGTATAAAAATTGAAGAAGGTACAGTCAAAGGAATTTGTTCTCGGTGCGGTATATGTGTAGATGCCTGTCCTATCAACGCAAGATTAGATGCTTATGATGTCATAGAAGACAGGCAAATACAGTTCTTAGAATCATTAAATCTCACCATCCCTCCCAAAGAGAGATCTAAAAAAGAGGATGAAAAATCAGAAAGGGTTAATGTGGTCACAGACACTGAAAAATGCACACTTTGCAAGCGCTGTGAATATTACTGTCCTACTGAGGCAATACAAGTTAATGTTAATTTAGAGGGTAAATGTACAGAATGTGGGGTATGTGAGGATGTTTGTCCAGCTGATGCAATATCAGATACAACTATAGACCCTGAAAAATGTACTTTATGCCTTAAATGTTTGAAAGAATGTCCAAACAAAGCCATTTATATAGATGATTTTGAGGTGAAAATTAGAAAACCCGAACCTTCAGAAGAAATTGAGGGTACTATTGTTTCTTGCTTAAATTGTGGTTTATGTGCTGAGGCATGTGGAAAAGGGGCGCTTAAAATGGTTGATGGTAAATTAAGATATGATCCAACCCTTTGTGAAGAATGTGAGTCCATGGAGTGTTTGGAAGTATGTCCAGTCGGCACCCTAAAATTATCTGATGATCCTAATCAAAAAATTAAAGGTTTCTGCGTTTCTTGTGGAAAATGTGTAAAGGCTTGTGATGTAAACGAAGCAAGAAGCTTTAAAAATGTAACATGGGATGGAACTGTATCTGAAGATTGTATATCTTGCGGAATTTGTGCAGAGTTATGTCCTAAAGATGCCATAACATTAAAAAGAGGAACAATTGATGTTGATCTTGAAAAATGCGTATTATGTGAGAAATGTGGTATACACTGCCCTGTGGATGCAATTCCAAAAACTACTATGCGTAAAAAATCAATAAAAGACGGATTTACTTTAATTGAAGATAAATTGTGCATGCAATGTAAATTATGTGAAAAAATATGTCCAGAAGGAGCTATTTCTGAGACAGAAGATGGAAGATTAGTAGTGGATGACTCTAAATGCACATATTGTGGAGCATGTTCTAATGCATGTCCTGCCAGAGCAGTGTTATTTGAAAGGGAATTTGAGGTATCATCATGAAAGATTTAATCAGAATAATGTTAGAAGGTGCTTATAGTAACCTTAAACGGATAATTTTTGCTTCTGATCGAGTTACTGATATGGAACTTCGGAATAAAATATTAAATGGTCAGATAGTACCTACAGAAAAGGTTGCTGAGGTGCCATGTATTGGTTGTTCTGGATGTGCGAATGTGTGTCCCACCGGTGCAGTTTCCATGAAAAAGTTGGAAGAGCCTGTGGAATTAATGGAAGGATTAATCAAGGATCAAATACCGGTTTTAGACAGCCTTAAATGTGTAAATTGTTATTACTGTCATGATTTTTGCCCATTATACGCATTATTTGGAGAGGCAGGAACTATACATCCTAATGATGTAGGTGAAGTTGAATCTGACATAACTGAACTTCTTGAAAAACCAATTAAAATATCTGAAGATAAAATTGCATTTATATCACAATATCTCGCGGATACCAGCATATTAAAGAAAAAAAAGTATTAAAAAGCCATATTTTTAGTTAATACGATAGTTAGATAAAAAATATTAATCAACGAATCCAAAGTTTAAGAGGGATCAAATGAGTTTAAAATCATATTCAAGGGCTCGAGCAGTACATGTAATGTTAGTATATACTGGTGGATGTAATGGTTGCGATATAGAAATCGTTAACTGCATATTTTCACCAAAATTTGATGCAGAACAGTACAAAGTATTTTTAACCTGGAACCCTAGAGAAGCAGATGTACTGGTGGTTACAGGTCCTGTTACTAAACATACTGAAAAACCTTTAAAGGAGATTTATAATGCTATACCTGAACCTAAAGCAGTTGTAGCTGCAGGAGCTTGCGCTCTCATGGGAGGAGTATATAAAAATATACATGGAGATATTCCTTCTGAAGAAATAGCAGGACCAGTGGAAGAAGTGATACCAGTTGATGCAAAAGTTCCTGGTTGTGCAGTACGGCCCGAAGATGTTTTATCAGGAGTTGTAGCTGCATTACCTTTACTATTAAATGCTAAATAATTTATAAACCATCAGGTGTTTTTATGAATGAAGATAACAGGATAACTAATAAATCAACAAAAGAAACCATAATCGAAACAGAGGTTGCAATGGGTACTGTTCACTCTGCAGCCATTGAACCATACCGGGTTAGACTTTTTGTTGAAGATGAAATCGTTAAAGATGCGGAAATAACTATCGGAGTTAACCACCGTGGAATTGAGCGGATTATGGAAGGTTTACCGGTAGAAAAGGCCAACGCGTTAACTGAAAAAGTATGTGGAATTTGTTCCAACATTCATATCTGGAATTCAGTACTAGTGGCTGAAAAAGGATTGGGTATAGAAGTTCCAGATCGAGCACAATACATCAGAGTAATCATGGGTGAATTAGAAAGATTACACAGTCATTTGTTATATTTAGCTCATGGTAACGAAGTTTTGGGTCATGAAACCTTTTCAATGAGATTATTTTATATAAGAGAGACAGTAATGGAACTTTTAAGGATGATTGGTGGCAACCGTGTCCAGTACGGAGCACCAATTATTGGAGGTGTTAGGCCTAGATGTGAACTGGATGCCATGAGAATACAAAAAATCAAAGAGGGCATGGACCTTATTGAAGAAAAGGTTTTAAATTTCGCTGATAGGTTTGTTTCTGATCCTATGGTTATGTCACGTATTACTGGAGTTGGAGTAATATCTCAAAAAGATGCTATAAGATTGGCTACTAGTGGCCCTACATTAAGAGCTACAGGTGTTGCCAGGGATTTAAGGACAGAAATGAAATGTTATGATCCTTTTGAATTTGATATTATTACTCAAGATGATGGAGACGTTAAATCAAACCTTCTTGTTCGAGTATTCGAAGTTTTTGAATCTATAAAAATAATAAGACAAGCAATAAAAGATCTACCTGAGGGTAAAATAACTAATAGAAGTTGGGATATGCAGGATACTCCAATTATAAAAAGTTATGTTGAAGCACCCCGTGGAACCCTTTATCATTCTTATAAAATAGAGGATGGAAGAGCTAGAAATGTTATAATTCGTACACCGTCCATAGCAAATATAGGGGCAATGCAACATGCTTGCATTGGATATCACATAACCGATGCTCAACTAGCTATAGTTCAATGTGATCCTTGCTTTACATGCACTGACCGTGCTATTAAAATTATAGAATTATAGGAGACGTGGTGAGATGTCAGTTTCAACAACAATTTTAACTTCAACATTAGCAGTTATTGGAACCTTAATCGTTGCTTTTTTCGTTAGTTTATGGCTACCTGGTATTGAAAGAAAATTTGTGCATGCAAGAATACAACAGAGAGTAGGCCCTCCCCTATCCAGCCCGGGTTTCATGGCTCCAATCAAATTTTTCTTTAAGGAAGCCATAACTCCTAACTCTCCAATGCCTAGACTTTATAATGCACTCCCCATAATTAGTTTACTTTCAATATTCTTTATATTACTATTCATAATGCCTCAAATGTACTTTTTAGGTGCGTTAACCTCCATTATAGCCATAGTTGGGCTTTTAAAGATAGAAGAAGTAATTTATATGTTCATGGGAGTACTTTCCAGATCAATCTTATCCAAGAGAATGCCATTTCCGGACGTAGTAAAAGGAGCTAAACACCCGGATACAAACAGGTCATTCCTTGAAGAATTGAGTAGTTTGAGAGCTTTTAGATTGATTGCATTTGGATCATTTCCAATATACATAACACTCTTTATACCTGTGGCTATGGCTAAAAGTCTTTATCTAAGTGAAATTGTAGCTTATCAACAGATAAATGGCCCGGTACTATTTACACTTGCAGGTATTATAGGTACGATTGTTTACTTTATAGGATCCATGATACTACTAAATGAATATCCATTTGCTATCTTAAAAACAAAGGCGGATGTTATAGAAGGGCCTCTAATGGAATATGCAGCAAAATCCAGAGCTTACGTGTATATTACTAGAGGATTCCTAATATTTGTATTGGCCAGTCTTTATGTGACCTTGTTTTTAGGAATCCCTCCGAACATATTAAATCCGTTGTTTCTAATTACAATTGGTACAGCTGTATTATTCCCAATTTTAATGGCAATTCTCAGTGCATTCTCCCCTATATTCACATTCAAACAGTTTTATCCAGTGGTAGCCGGTACGTCAATACTTGGAATATTAGGCATTATTGCAGCGTTTATCTAAATTAAATATTAATCAACAGAGATATAATAAACTAAAAAGTTTAATAACCTTTAAAAGAGTGATTTTATGAAATTCGTGGTAAGGCCTATGCACATAATTAGTGTAGGCGGATACATTGTTGAAGTAACCTTTCCTTACAGAAACATAATTGTGGTAAATCCCACCAATGAGCCAATAAAGATTGAAATTCCTATATATTCTGAAGATTGGCTGGACGAACACAGGGAATTAGGTTTGGAAGTAATTCCAATTACTGAAGAAGAATCCTTTTTAAGCACATTCAAGAAAGCAAAAGCCAAACTTGAAAAATTGAAGATGGAAAGCTGATGAATACAATAGATCATCTAATAGATTAAAGTTTTTTCATAGCAAATTCTTTTTTCTAATTTTTTTAATTGTGCAGTGGTTTAATGAAGATGTGAAGAACTGATAAAGAAATAAAAGAAAAATCAGAAAATAACGTCCATATTGAATAAAGCAAAAATATGCAGGCTAGCTTTATCAGATAATAATAAACCCTATGTAATTCCGATGAATTTTGGATTTAGAGAAGATTATCTTTATCTTCACTCTGCACACGAAGGTAAAAAAAAATAGATATTTTACGAAAGAATAATAATGTTTGTTTTGAAGTTGACATGGAAACAGAATTAATGACTTTAGAAAAAGCATGTGGCTGTGGCATGAAATATCTAAGTGTAATTGGTTTGGCAGGGCTACTTTTATAGAAGATATTCAAGAAAAAAAGAAAATTTTTGATATAATAATAAGTAAATATTTAAATGAATCTTCATACGGCTATTCAGATTCGGCACTGGCTACTGTGGCTGTAATAAAAGTCAAAATCCATGCAATGACCGGAAAAAAATCAGGTTATTAATTCAAAATTTTATTTTTTATCCTTAAATATTAATACTGATTAAAGGACAAAAGATCTATCAATTTACAAATTTTATATCTGTGATTTAAATGAAAATTGCCATTACCATAAAATCCATAAATAAACCCGGTGTTTTAAGAGACATAACTGATATGATGGCAGATTGTGGTATCAACATCAGTTATACGCATCTATTCATAGAAAAAGATGAGTCTGCATCAATTCATCTGGAATTAGAAAATGTTGATGACATTGAAACATTAGTTAAGAATTTAAAAAGTTTTCCAGTGATTAACGATGTTGAGGTACATCCATCGCTGGATGAAATATATGGTAAAAGGATAATAATTATCGGCGGCGGAGCCCAGGTTGCAATGGTGGCTCAGGGAGCCATTACTGAGGCAGATAGACATAATATCCGGGGCGAACGAATAAGTATAGATACAATCCCATTGGTTGGAGAAAAAGAACTGGCGGAGGCAGTAGCTGCTGTAGGTAGAATTCCAAGAGTGGGGGCACTGGTTTTAGCAGGCTCTCTTATGGGGGGTAAGATTTCTGAAGAAGTAGATAAGGTGAAAAAAGAACACGATATGATAGTTATAAGTCTCAGCATGCCGGGCAGTGTAACGGAAAAGGCAGATTTAGTTATTACCGATCCTGTACAGGCAGGCGTTATCGCAGTAATGGCAATTGCCGATACAGCAATCTTTGATATAAAAAAAATTAAGAGAAAAAGATTTTAATAGAATTTAACTCATTTCTATTGCTCTGATCAATATACTTGCAGCGTTTTTTATTTCGGGATCTTTTATATCCCCACTTTCTCTAACTTTAAGTGCCAATTCAAGAACTTTTGGCACGTCGCTAGGTGACAGGTTTTCAGCCATTTCTAAATAGGTTTGGTCTTTTTCTTCCACATCCACCTTTTTTTCATCCATCATTTCTAAAAGTACTTTGCATGATCCCATTACACTTGGATCTTCCAGTCCTTCACATTTTTTCATTAGATCTTCCTTAGTCATTTTATCACCACAAATTCTGCAATAATCTATGTAAGTCTAATGATTAAAATTTTACTATTTGTCTATTTCAATTATAATTGTGGTTAAATAGATTTAATGACATTTTTTTAGAAATTTGAAAAAGGTAAAGTAATGATATACAAAAGTATCTCAGACTAATTATTTAGTATTAAAATTAAAAAGAGCTTGATTTTGCTGTTTAATCTCACTTAATTAAATATTCAAAAATTAATATCATGGAAGTATTCACAATAATCTGAATACTCGCATAACCTGCATTTATTCTTATTTAAATCAATTTCAGGAATATTTCCTTCAAACATTGTATACAGGTCTTCTATTGTTTTCAAAAGTTTTTGTCTCAATTTAGAGTTTAAAACAACTGGTCTTCGTTCATTTATTTTTAAATAATCTACGAAACCGACTAGAACTTCTGTATCAAATTCTTTTTCTATTAAAATTCCATATGCTGCTATTTGAAGTTCATCAGATTCCCAAACACCCTTTAAAGGTGGTTTACCAGATTTGATCTCTACAGGGTAATATATCCCATCACTCACTTCTATCTTATCAATAATACCCCTTAAACCAAGCTCCCGATCTTCTATTTTATATTCTATTATGGAAGATGGAAATAGTAGTGCACTGATCTGGGAGGCATCTTTTCCAGTTTCATCCATAAAACTTTTAATTTTCAATGCAATTATACATGATTCAGATTTAATCTGATTAATAATTTTTCTAAACATTTCTTCAATTTCTGTTTTTTCTAAAAATTCCAGGTCAGGATGATTTAAAAGGTTTCTCTCTAAAATTGAATGTAAATTATTAAATATTTTATTAAAAATTTCTTTAAATTCCATGTTTGCATTAATGGATCGCAAATCTCTTTTTACCAGTTCGTGAAATTCGTTTCTAATTTCATGGATAAGTCTTCCACTGATCATTAAAGGGTTTTTAGGCGTTTCTTCCACATTATATCTTAAATATAATTTCATAGGGCAGTAAACGTATTCTGAAATGGAAGAAACACGAATTATTTTTAACACCTCACCTTTTTTATTCATCAAGAACTCTAATAAATATAGTATCTCCTTTTACCACGTTTAAATCTTCTATTTTTTTTATGGCACTTGCTACATTCTTTTCTAGTGCTTCATGAGTCACCATGTAAATAGGCACTTCCTGGTTACTACTTTTCTGTTTCTGATTTACAGATTCAATACTTATATCAAAATCACTTAATATTCCAGATATGATATGTAAAACACCGGGTTTGTCCACAGTGGTTAATCTGATGTAATATTTTGATATAACTTTTTCAATATTCTTTAAACCTTTTACGGGGGTTATTTTTGGGCCATAATCAACATTTTTTTTCATATTACTAATTATTTCTAGACAATCCCCTATCACAGCACTTGCTGTAGGCATCATACCTGCGCCCGAACCATACATCATCACCGGCCCCACAGCATCACCCACAACATAAATTCCATTAAACGCATGGTTTACTGATGCTAGGAGGTGTTCTTTAGGTATTAATGTGGGATGAACCCTCACATCAAGTTTTCCATTTTTAATTTTGGCAATAGCCAAAAGTTTAATGATGCAACCCAATTCTTTACTAATAAACTCAATGTCGCCACTGGTAATCTTGCTTATACCTTCAACATGAAACTCTTCCTGTTTTACATAAACCCCAAAACCTAAAATGGTTAATATAATCAATTTTTGAGCAGTATCAAATCCATCCACATCAAATGTAGGATCTTGCTCTGCATAACCCTTTTCTTGAGCTTCTTTAAGGACATCCTCAAATTCTAACTTTTCTTCAGTCATTTTAGTTAATATGTAGTTTGCAGTTCCATTTATTATGCCATATATTGATTCAATATTATTTGCTGCCAGACTTTCATTTAAAGGCTGTAATATTGGAATTCCGCCCCCAACACTAGCTTCAAAACAAATTCTTACACTATTTTCTTGAGCAGTTTTTATAATTTCATCCCAATTTTTCGCCAGTAAAGCTTTGTTAGCAGTTACAACATGTTTTCCGTTTTTCATTGCAGTTATGATAAAATTTTTGGCGGGCTGGTAACCACCGATAAGCTCTATAACAATGTCTATTTCCGGATCTTCCAGTATATCATTTACATCAGTAGATAATATGTTTGGATCAATTTCTACACCACGGGGTGTTTCAATATCCAAATCAACTACTTTTTTAAGTTTTACATTTAATCCAGATTTGTTTTTTATTAAACCAATATTATGGTTGAATATAGCTACAACACCAGATCCTATCGTTCCAAAACCTATTAGTCCCACACCAATTGATGCATCACTATTCATCAATATCTCCTCGTAATACTTTTTATTATATAGTTATTATTTATATAGTTTTCGTAACTTTACATATTCATTAAGTGCTTCACGTGTAGTACCTACCACTACACGATAACTCTCATCATCCATTATGACCTTTTCCAACTTTCCACGGGCAACTATTTCTTCCCCTTCACGTGCTTGACCTGCATAAGTATGGGTAAATGATGCAATTTCCGTTATATCTACGTCAGGACCTTCTATGATTTCAACATTTTCCACTTTATAAACAGCTGGATTATCAAAGGCAGCCAGAGAATCAGTAACTATGCAACGGATTTCAGCAATCCCTGCAGGTTCATATTGTATTTCACCATATTTACCCTTAATTTCATCCCATTTACGAGCTGCCAGTATGTCAAATAGGGTTCCTTCAATGATTCCACGATTATTTTTCCGTTTTTCATACCACTTGAATTCATCCATACTTAAAGTGGAATCTTTAATTCTTTTTTCATAGAGTTTTTCCCAATAATCCTCCCCTATACTATTAAAAATTTTATTATCTTTTAATTCTTCAAAAACATTTAGGGCTTTGCGATGATTGTCCAATCCATATATCACAAAGTCAATGTCAGAATTTTGGGTATCATATAATCCCGGTAATATTGAACCTGAAATTCCCATGTCTTTATAAGAGATACCACCATACTCATGAAATGTATCTGCGATTTTAACCACTTTTTTTAAAAGTTCCACTTCAGTTCCACTTGCAATTATCTCTTTAAGACGGTTTTCTGGTCGAATTATCTCTTTAACATCCTCATGAGGTACGCCCATCATTAAAACTTTTGTATTTTCACAATCAAAAAGATAATCTGGAAATTCCTTTTTTAAGAATTCATAAGCCTGTTTAGAATCAACTTTACTGTATTTACCATCATTTTTGCTTCTATCCCCTTTTTCATCAGGAACGTATCTTAAAAAAGATAAAATTCTATCTTTTGGATGAAGATATGATGTGGTGGCAAAGAAGAGATCATCTTTAGTATATATGAAGTCGCGTGTTCTGGCTATCATAAATAAATGTAATGTGAGTAACATTATTAAATATGATAGCTTCCAGACTTAAGCCAGGTCAAGACCTGAAAAAAGGGATCGAAGATATAGTAAAAAATGAGAATTTAAAATCAGGAGTTATAATCTCAATAGTTGGAAGTTTGAATGTAGCTACTCTTAGAATGGCAGATGGTAAGAATAAATTGTTTAAAGGTCCTTTTGAGATAGTTTCTGCTGAGGGAACAATTACTATAAATGGTATTCATGTTCACCTATCCATAGCAGATAGTGAGGGTATGGTTTTCGGAGGCCACCTAAAACAGGGATGCGAAATTAACACCACAGCAGAAGTGTGTATTTTGGAATCACAAAAAGAATTTAAAAGAGTTTTTGACCCAAAAACTGGGTACAAAGAATTGTTTGTAGATAAATAAAATCAACTAATATCTGATATATATTTTATCAAAATCAATTTTTATAGTTTAAATTACAATTAAAAATAGTTGAAGTTTATCATATTGTTATTGTAGGTGATCACATGATCCATATTAATTTAGACCAGCCACTTTTGTACGACGGAAGTCAAATTGAGCCGTTATGGGCCTTTAAAATACACAAAATTAAGGAATCAAGCATAGTAACATGGACAGGTCCAATGAATATTGAAACTTCCAAGGTTTTAGACTATGAAGATGTTGGTTTGGAGATAAAAGCAAATGAAATGATTCACTTCATAATAGAACACTTTGACTGTCAACCACCAGATATGAGAATGGCTTATCATCGCCAAAGAATAATGGTTATGATAGTTAAAGAGGTTTTAGCGGAACACAACATTTTTTGTCAAAGGGAAGGGGATGATCTTTATGTTGATGGAAATAAACTCACTGTTTCCATTGCGACCTGTTCTAAAAGCAGTATTAAAATACATTTTGGCATAAATATGGTTAGTGAGGGAACACCTGACGATGTAAAAACCATTGGAATAATTGAATGTGATGATAACTTAAAAAGGGAAGATGTTGAAAAAATTGTCACAAAAATATGCACAAAGTATATTAGTGAAATATCGGCAATTGATAAAGATATAGCTAAGACAAGAGTTTTTTGATATTTTGAAAAATTTTATTAAAATTTATCTAATAATTTAAATATTTGGGCTATTAAAGAGCTCATTGAGGATATTAAGTGATTTTTAGAATTTATCTTATTTAACAAGTTATATATAGTATTAAGAAGGTTTTATAATGAAAATAGTTATTAACGGTATTCATGCAAATTTAAGATTTTCAGCTGCCCACATGATCCCTAAACATGAATTTTGTGGAGGTATTCATGGGCATTCCTATCATGTAGATGTAGTGGTAGAAGGAGAAAGATCAGGTGATTTTGGTTTTGTAGTTGATTTTAAAAAGGTTAAGGGAATTGTGAGGGATATCTGTTCAAAACTGGATCACAAGGTGTTAATTCCAGTAGAAAGTTCTGATATTGAATTTATATCAGAGGATATATCCAAAGAAAAATCTATTAAATTTAAAATAGCTGAAAAAGGATATGTGCTCCCTGCTGAAGACTGCTGTCTTTTACCACTTAAATCAACATCCGCAGAGGAATTAGCAGAATACTTCGCTGAAAAAGTGTTTGAATCACTTAACAATAAAAATGAAGAAATATTCAGTGTTCAAATCTGTGTTAACGAGGGAATAGGTCAGGGAGCCTATTACACTAAAAATAAATAATATAAAATGCATATTAAATATTGGACTAATTATTGAACTCTGGCGGTACTCTAATGAAAGCCCGTATAAATGAGATTTTCTCCAGTATTCAGGGTGAAGGGTTATTACTTGGCAGAAGACAAGTTTTTGTCCGATTCGCAGGATGTAACCTTGATTGCAATTATTGTGATACTCCACAAAGTAAGAATCCAACTGCTGGTGATGAATATTCTGTTGAAACGCTTTATAATGCTGTGAATAAATTGTTAACTCCTGATTTTCATTCTATTTCTTTTACCGGGGGAGAACCACTTTTACATGCAGATTTTTTAAGAAATTTTTTAGAAAAATATAATTTTAACTGTTTATTGGAAACTAACGGTTCTTTACCTGACGAATTAGCTAAAATAGCTAAATTAGTTGATTATGCCTCTGTTGATATAAAATTACCTGAACATTGTTCAGTGAATGATTGGGATACCCTTTTTAATAGAGAAATAAAATCCCTAAACATATTAATAGATGAGGGTGCAAATATTTATTGTAAATTAGTCATATTGCCCTCAACCAAAGCGGACACAGTGGAACTTATAGCCTCAAAGATCAACAGAGGAGTCTCGGATACTTCAAAGGTGCCTTTGGTTATCCAGCCCCTAAGTCCCTTGAATCAGTGGCAGAATAAAGAACATATGTTACTCAAGATATCTGAAAATGCAGCAGAATATATGGATGTTTTAGTCATTCCTCAAATTCATAAGATTCTGAAGGTTAGATAGGAGGTTTTTAAATGGAAATGGAAACGAAAGTAACCGTACACGACGCAATGACATCAAATGTAGTAACAATCGACCCCAAGATAAGCGTTGAAGAAGCAGCCCAAATAATGACCAAAATGGGTTTAGGGAGCCTAATTGTAAAAAGCAACGCCAAACCAGAAGGATTAATAACTGAAAGTGATATTCTAAGAAAAGTAGTTGCAAAAGATATTCTTGCCAGTGAAATAACAATCGGCGAAGTAATGACCAAAAACCTCATAAACATCGATCCAGGTACAGAATTGAATGAAGCAGCAAGACTCATGGCTAAAAACAGCATAAGACGGTTACCTGTTGTTAAAAATGATAAATTAGTTGGAATTTTAACATCAACGGATGTTATGTCTGTTTCACCGGAATTAACTGAAATATTGGTGATAAACGCAAGATTAGAAAATACTACAGACTATTCTTCATCAGAAAGGCCAGTTCCCGGTGTTTGTGAAATATGTGGTAATTTCATGGAATACCTCGAACAAGTTGATGGAAAATATGTGTGTGAGGAATGCAAAGAGGATCTGGAGGAGGAATAACATGGCTGAGGTAAGAGATGTAATGACATCTGATCCAGTCACAGTCTCCCTAGATACCTATGCAACCACAGTAAGATCTGTACTTAGGAATAATGGTTTCAGGTGTCTTCCAGTAGTTTCAAAAAATCATTTAGAGGGAATGATCACTAGAGGAGATATTTTAAACATTTCCTCCAATAAATCTAATATTGAAGCACGGGGGATTATGGAACATCCTAAAGTTATTGCCACCCCCGACATGGATTTGAAAGAAATTTCTAAGAAACTAGTAACAGCTAATGAAATACAGGCACCTGTGGTAATGTCTTCAGATAATATGACTCTGATAGGTATAGTAAGTGTAATAGATTTATTGCAAGGCTTTTTGGAGAATTCTGCAAAATTCGATAATAAAACCGTTGGTGAATTTGCAACTTCTGATGTGATAACCTGTAATCATGATGATTCTATCTCTTTTGTATGGAATAAAATGGATGATACTGGTTTTTCTGGACTTCCAGTAATTAAAAATAAAAAAATGATAGGAATTATCACCAGAAAAGACATCATTAATTCTGGCCATGTCAGAATCATTAAAGAATCTGATGAAATAAAAAGATCCATTAAAGTTGAAAAGGTCATGAAAACTCCACCAATCGTTGCCGTTCCTCATATGAAGATTCATGAAGCAGCTGATTTATTGGTCAAATGTGATATAGGGAGATTACCTGTAGTTGAAAATCCTATATACATTAAAAAAATGGCAAATAGAGCGCGAGAATCTAAATTGATTGGAATTATTGCAAGAGAAGACATTTTAGAGTCGTATCTAAATTGATTCTCCGAAAAACCAAGCTATTGGATTTATTATTTGATTTAATTATTGTATATCTTCTAAAATTAAAATAAATTGTAGATAATTCTTTCATATTAAATCATGATTCAATAAAATATATTTTAGTATTAAAAACGTGCTTAAATGGATATTCTATCTAAAGAGGTGTACCAATGAGAAGAAAAGATACCATAAATATAGTGAAATCTATGGATAGAGGCCCTATCGAATTTGAATCCCATGCTTCAGAGCATGAAGGGGATGTGATGAGTTTAGCTAAAAAAGATGTAGTCACGATACCCCAAACCACCACAATAAAGGAAGCAGCAGAAATAATGGTGAAAAATAAATTTAGAAGACTTCCTATAACAGATCCTGGAACTGGTAAAATTCTGGGAATTGTTACTTCCATGGATATTCTCGATTTCTTAGGTGGTGGTGAAAAGTATAAGATTTTACATGAAAAATATGAAGATAACTTTTTAGCAGCAGTAAATGAATCTGTTAAAAAAATCATGACTCGTGACATAGAGGTCTTAAGCAATAAAGCTTCATTGAATGATGCAGTCAAAAAAATACACGAAAAAGGCGTAGGAGCACTCCCCGTAGTAGACTCTGAGCAAAAAATTGTGGGTATAGTATCAGAGAGAGATTTTGCCATACTTTTCTCAGGAGTGCTTACTGAAGAGTTGGTAGAGGATTTCATGACCAAAAATGTCATAAGCACCACACCAGGGACTCCTATAGAAGGCGCATCTAAAATAATGGTTAGAAACAGGTTAAGAAGAATACCTGTTGTTGGAGAAGAAAGAAAAACTCCACATCCTGAAAATGAGAAAATTGTGGGTATAATTACATCAACTGATATTTTAGAGTTTTTAGGGGCCAGCAAGGCCTTTGACACCATGGTTTCTAATAATGCAGAGGATATTTTAAACTCTAAAATAACTGAAATTATGGAACAAGAAGTTATTACCACCACACCATTAACTAGACTTGGTGACGTCTGCGAGATTATGGAGAAAGAAGGTATCGGAGGCTTACCAGTAGTTAAAAATGGTGAAGTTGTAGGTATGATAACTGAAAGTGATATATTAAAAGTTATTAACAGTTAATTTCAGGTGATTGGCAATGAATGTTAAAGATATAATGAGTGATGAAGTGGTTGTTATTCAAGATACTGATCAAGTAGCATACGCTCGAAACTTAATGCTCAAACATGGTTTCAGCAGAATAGTTGTGATTGATTCAAAAGGAGTTCCAGTAGGTATTGTTACGGAAAAGGATATTGCTCGAAAACTAAGAGGTAATGGGGCAGCATGGAGAAAAAGACCTCTGGATAAAATATCAATTCGAAGAGTAATGCACAATGACTTAATAACTATAAGCTCTGATACTAAAGTCAAAGAATCTGTGGAAATAATGCTAAAAAATGATATCAGTTCCATTCCGGTTATTGATGGGGAAGAGCTAGTGGGAATAATAACTAAAACTGATCTAATGAACTTTTACCAGAACAAATTTAAATCCAAGTGGAAAGTTTCAGATTTAATGTCTTCTGAAGTTATAACCGTGAATGAAAATCACGCCATAACCCATGTTATAAGTATTATGGAGGATAATAACATCGGAAGAATTGTGGTTATGAGGGACAGTGAACCTGTTGGAATAATCACATCTGAAAATATATCTTTTGCAAATATCGATGATCCTGAAACTGGTGTAAGTGTTGAAAAAGTTTATTTCATCCGTCAGGCAGATGGGAAAGATAAAAAAAACTTTAGAATGGTTTCAATGCTTACCGCAGGGGATATAATGACCAATGATATTCTTAGGATGTCTAAAGACGCTGATGCATCATTAGCTGCTGAGATGATGATTGAAAAAGATATAAGTGGGATTCCTGTTGTTGAAGATGGCGAATTAGTTGGAATAATTACTAAAACTGATATAATTGAAGGAATACAGTAAATATCTTTATATATTATGACTTAAACAGTTGTGAGGAATTTGATGTATATTAAAAATATAATGACACCAGAAGTAGTCCTAGTTGATAAAGATCAAAACATATGTGATGCTTTAAAATTAATGAAAAAAAATAAAATATCAAGACTTATCGTAGTAAATACTAACGAAGAACACGTTAAAGAACTTGTTGGGGTAATTACTGAAAAAGACATCGCTTTAAAGTTGGGTTCATCTAAATATGGTAATCTTGCACCTTCTCATTTCCATGTTTCAACAGTAATGCATACAGAATTGGTTAATGCTGAAAGTGACCAAAATGTAGGCACTGTAGCTAAAAAAATGTTGGACAATCGTGTAGGGGGATTACCTGTCCTAGATAAAGATCAAATAGAGGGAGTAGTAACTAAAACGGATTTCATAGGTATTTGTATGGGAAAACCGTATCAGAACACCCTGGTTAAAGACATAATGTCCCAGGACTTAATCACCATAGCACCTCATGATCGTATCGTGCATGCCCGCAGACTTATTCTAGATGAAGATTTAGGAAGACTTCCGGTGATGGAGGATGGTGAACTTGTAGGGATGATAACTGCTAAAGACATTGCTAAATCAATGATATCTTTTAGAAAAGTCGTTCCAGATAAATATAAGGCTGCAAGGATCAGAAACTTACTAGTGGAAGATGTAATGACTCAAAATGTTGAAACCATTAATGAAAATCTTAATGTAGAGGAAACTGCTAAAACAATGGTTGAGGAAGGGTTCAGTGGCATGCCGGTGGTTGATGATGATGGCCAATTAGTAGGCATTATCACTAAAACTGATTTAGTGAAATTTATTGCTGAGGTGGAGGGGGTTCGCTGAATTTTTCCTATAATAACTTGTCCTAAATGCAAATCCCCAATGGAGATTGATTGGAGAAGAAATAATTCTCTTACTTCTTTTTTTTATAAATGTGATACTTGTGAATTGGATTCAGAAGTATCAATAGAAGATTTTATAGACAAAGAATTGCAAAAAATTCTTAAAGTAAAGGCAGAAAAGTTAAATAACGCACTTATCCATGGTAATATTAAGTTTTATGAATCGCGTGGATTTCCTGCACTTCAATTTCGAAAGGACGTAGGAACTGTAGAATCTGGTACAGTTGTTTATTTTGGAGAGAAAATTGAAGTTGTAAGGGGATTTCCCAAGATAAGAAGAACTTTGATCTTATCTCCTGCAGTGGAAAATCATTTTAATAATAAAATAGCTGTTGAAGAGAAAATGAACGGTTATAATGTACGTATTGCATCTATAGATCATCAAATATTTGCTTTTACAAGGGGAGGCTATGTATGTCCCTTCACTACAAAAAAAACCCAGGAATTAATGGATTTAGATCCCTTTTTCGAGGATAATCCTAATCTGGTTATATGTGGTGAAATGATAGGAACTGAAAATCCATATGTTTCCCACTACTACCCTGAGATTGGGGAACTAGGTTTTAGAATATTCGATGTTCGTGAGAAAATATCCAATCAGCCCCTCACTATTCACGAAAAATTTGAATTAATAGAAAGATATAATCTTCCCCCAGTCAGACTTTTTGGATTTTATGATGTGGATAAAGCAGCTATGGAAGTTAAAAGAATAATAAAAAAGCTTGGAGAAGAAGGAAGAGAAGGATTAGTAATAAAGGATGTAAAAATGGAAGAAATGCCTCTTAAATATACTGCTTCCCAAGCACATGACCGAGAAATTAGATATGCTTTTAAATATCCCTTTGATTTTGGAAGGGCATTTTTCTTTTCCAGAGTGATAAGAGAAGGCTTTCAGGCGTTTGAAATGAACGAATCTCATGAAGAACTTAAAGAAAGGGCTCAAAGACTTGGAGAATCCATATTGATGCCAATGGTTCAAATTATAAGTCATGTTTCCCAGGATAACCCTGCAGCAGAAGATTTAGTTATTGGCGTAGACTCTAAGGATGAAGCAGAGGAATTTGTAAGATTTCTCCATGATTTGGGAGTAAATGCTACTTTAATCAAATTTAAAGATGGAAAAGCAGTTATTAGACGGATACATCAAGCAACTACTGATAAAATTACAAATTATTTGAAGGGCGGTTTATACTGATGCAATTTATTGGATCATTTTGTATAACCTATGAAAAATTAGAAGAAGTTAATTACCATTATTTTAATAATTAAATAACTATAATCAATTTTATTAAAAATTATTTTGTTGAGAGTTTTAATATGCCTGTTAATTCCAGCAAGTCTCCCACCCAAGAATTAAAAATTCAAACACGTGAAAATCAAAAAATAGGATTTTTTGGTCCTTTTGGTACGTTTACCGAGGAAGCAGCTTCTAAACTTGAAGGAGAGCTAGTAGAATATGAGTCTATTTTAGAGGTATTGGATGCAGTGAAAAAAAAAGAGGTAAATTGGGGTGTAGTTCCAATAGAAAACTCCATTGAGGGACCTGTAGGTGTAACACTAGATCTTTTAGCGCATGATTATGATTTAAAAATTAATAATGAGATCATAATTCCAATAAGTCATAATTTACTGGTTAATAAAGGTACGACTTTAGATGAGATTGAGGTAGTTTATTCGCATGTACAAGCTCTTTCACAGTGCCGTAAATTTTTGGAAAAACATGGTTATAATACTCATGACACTTCAAGCACAGCTGCTGCAGCAAAATTGATTGTGAATAAGAAAAATACTGCTGCAATTGGAACAAAAAGGGCTGCGGAAATTTACGGCTTGGAAGTATTAAAAAAGAATATTCAAGATCATGAAAGTAATGTCACTCGTTTCATAGTGCTGGGCCACCATGATCATCCAAAAACTGGAAACGATAAAACTTCAATTGTATTTTCATTAACGGAAAATAAACCCGGAGGTCTTTATGAGGTGCTCGGGGTTTTTGCAATTAAAAAAGTGAATTTAACCAAGATTGAGTCTAGACCTTCCAAGGAAAAGTTAGGAAGCTATATCTTTTTCGTGGATTTTGAGGGTCACCGGGAAGACCCAGATATTGGGAATATTTTAAATATTATCAGATCCAAAACACCATACATAAAGATGCTAGGATCATATCCTATTTAAGGGGATGATGAAGATAACTCTTGATAAAGATAAAATTAATAAAAGCTTGAATGAGCTTGAAAGAGATTTTGCAGAGGGTAAAATCTCAAAAAAAGACTATAATAAATTTAAAAATGAATATAATTCACAGTTAGAAACGTTTGAAGCTGCAGACAGGATTAAAAGACTTCAGGGGAGAGGTTCAGTTGAAAAACCCCTTGATCACTGGACCAATAAAAAGAAGGAAGCAGATGATGTTCGAGAAAAGGATGAACTGGTTAAAAAGTATGTAACTCCTGCAGGCTATAGAAAAACTAAACAAGCCCCAAGCAGTGGGAAATCAAATTTACCCATAATGGTTATTGCATTTCTGGCAGTAGCATTTATTGTTGGAATAGGGTTGGGTTCCTATTTTTTGAGCAGTCCCAGTGATTCATCTCAGATTTCTGTGGCAGTGAATGAAAGTGCATTTCCAGATTTTAACAACAGTACCAACATGACAAATCAGACCAAAGTTACAACAAAACAGACTACAAATAATCAGGATAATAACGATACAGTAGAAGAACCTGATGATACAACGAAAACAGATGATGATAAAAAAACAGATGATACAACGAAAACAGATGACTCTAATCCAGAAACAAAAAATTTAACGTAATTTATTCCTTTTCTTAATTTTTTAAAAGTTTATCAGATTAGTTTAAACTATAGAGGATGATATTTTGAAAAGATACATAATTGCAATTGCTCTTTTGTCATTAGTTATATTTGTATCCGGTTGTATTGGGGATTCTAATCAAACGAATGAGACTAAAACATATTCTCAAAATAATATTTCTTTTGATTATCCTGCTTCTTGGAGTATTGCAACTAACCGAGCACCAAATGCCACTGTGTCTGTTGCGGACCCAAGGACTGAGGATTCACAAACAGGATATGCCAGTACAGTTTTTACCATACAAAAAATAGCAATACCCAGTGGTTCAAACTTGAATAGTGTCTATAATGAGAACTATGCAGTAATGTTTAACAACACAAGTTATCAGAGAATTTTTGAGGGAAACACCACCGTAAACGGTGAAACATTATATGAAAATAAATATTATGTCAATGAAAATGGCGTTCAAAAAGAACAGAGGGCCTTATGGTTACAAAGAGATGATAACATATATGTTATTTTAATGAGTGCTTTGACTTCAGATTACGAAAAAGAAAAACCCAACTTTGACTTGATTTTGAATAGTTTAAGGATTCAGGGTTAAATATTTATTTTTTTATAAATTTTTAATAGATTACTTAAATCCTGAATTTTAAGAGTTTAAATGAATAATGTGTCTTAGAAAATTAGGAAATCCTTTAATTGAAAATAAAAAAGATAAAAAAATATTAAAATTTATTTTAAATATTAAAATTTATTTTATGGTGAAACTGTTAACCACAGCATCGAAATTCGCAGATTCACTAGCAAATTCACTGGCTTTAGCAGTAAATGTTAGGAAGTAGGCAACATCGTTCTTGAACAGTATTACTTGTCTTTGTTGTATCGCTTCGCCGTTAGAAGTACTTTGGAATACTATTTCAATTCCTTTAACTCCGTTTATTGTCACGGTATTTGAAGAAACCTTTTCAAATCCTTCAAACTGTGAGCCGTATTGACTTTCTAGTTGTGTTAGGAAGGTTGTGAGTTCTTCGTCAGTGGGTTGGGTCGTTGATAAGGTACTGACAATTAAATTGGTACCGGTACTTTCATCTCTAAAACCTACAGCGTCTCCAGTTATATTTGCAGACATCTTCTGCCAGTTTTCAGGATATTCAAAGGAGTATCCTGCAGTATCATTAGTATACGTTTTGGTTGCTATATCAGATGTCTGATTTGTGGTCTGATTTCCGCTATCTACACAGCCTGATGCCAGAACAACGGCTGATAAAAGGGCTATCAAAATAAGATACTTTTTCATTTTTTACCTCCAAATCTTAATTGTAATTATATTATGCAATACAATTTAAAAAACTTTTCAATTTAATTTTATAAATTAATTAAATGTAATATTAAATGAAAGAATATTTTTTTAAGAGTGTATTACAAAAAAAAATTTGGTAGCAGCGCTTCCCATTATAAAAATGAATAGTACAATTTTAATATTAATAAAAGGTACCAAAATTCAGTAATTATTTTTTATATAGTGATATTTCAAATTTTAGTGGATTTAATTTTTCCTATTTATACCATAAAATATTACTTTATTAACAACTGTTTTTAAGTCATTCCCAACTCATTTTTTCTATGAATTTACTGTTAATAATACTAATTTTCATGAAAATGTATTTCTTTTTTTTCACATATAAATGTACTTTATAATGATAGTAATAATAATTTTTTCCTAAAAATCTAAAATTAATGTTAATTTATATTAAATAGTACAAATCAATATTTCCAAATAAGAAGTATAAACACTATTAATGGAAAAAATCGTTTAAATATCTATTTTAGTAAATTATTATTAATACCTTTATAAAATATTAAAATATTACTAATTATACTTAATGCTATTAATAAATTTACTGATTATGATTAATATAGTAATACATTTAAATAATAAAACGAAGTCAATATACAACTAAAAAAATTCATAATTCAGGTGTGAGTATTAATGAAGATTCTGTTAATACACCCCAATTTTCATTGCGGCGGGGCAGAATTAGCAATTGGCACTATGACTCCATTAGGACTTCTCTATTTAGGTGGAATATTGATTGATAACGGCCATGTTGTGAAACTCCTTGATGCAGCTAAACTAAATATGGGCACAGGGCATTTAAGAGAAAATATTGAAATTTTTAAGCCTGACGTGGTTTGTGTTGGTTCGAGTGCCTCGATAGTTACTTCAAAAAAAAGTTTAGAAGTGATTAAAATTGTTAAAGAAATTGACACAAAAATTAAAACAATTTATGGAGGTTCCTACCCCACATTTCAATTTGATAAAATAATGAAAAATTATTCTCAAGTTGACTTCATCATCCAAGGTGAAGGAGAATTAACAATTGAAGAACTAGTCAATGCATTAGAAAATCAAAAACCGTTAGATAGAATTAATGGTTTAATTTGGAGAAAAAATGGGGGATCTTATCTTGTCAATGATCTTAGAAAACCAATTGAAGATTTGGATTCCGTACGGCCTGCTTGGGAGCTTATTGACTGGGAATTATATAGAAATGGGACAACAAAAGAAATAACTGCTGTAGTTCAATTTTCGAGAGGATGTCCATCATCATGTGATTTTTGTGGTCAATGGGGCTTTTGGAGAAAATACAAGGTTAGAGATTCAATAAAGTTTGTAAATGAATTAGAATATTTAAATAAAAAATATAATGTAACATATTTCTTTTTTGCTGATGAAAATCCGGGAGTAAGTCCAACTAGATGGTTAAATGTCTTGAACGAGATTATACGCCGGAATTTAGATATACACATTATTTTAAACCTCAAGGTGACTGATGTTATTCGAGACGCTAATTATCTGAGTTTATACAAAAAAG
Source organism: Methanobacterium sp. BRmetb2 (assembly GCA_003491285.1). Taxonomy (NCBI): domain Archaea; kingdom Methanobacteriati; phylum Methanobacteriota; class Methanobacteria; order Methanobacteriales; family Methanobacteriaceae; genus Methanobacterium; species Methanobacterium sp. BRmetb2. The sequence continues at coordinate 809,807 of CP022705.1, read as the reverse complement.
CAGGCATAGTGCATGTAGATCTAGGAGTTGAAGGTGTAGAACAAGAGTATCTGGATCAAATTAACAAAAGGACTACAGTTACTGAAAACAGAAAAGCGATTAAATTATTACGAAAAAATGGAATTGCTACTTCGGCAAATCTATTTTTTGGAGATCGAAATGAAACTAAGGAAAGATTAAAAAGAAAATTCAGAATAATTCGTGACTGGGATCCAGATTTTGTTATAACTTATATACCAATACCTATTCCTTGGACAAGGTTACACAAAGATACAAAAAAAGAGTGGATAAGAACATTTGATTGTGAAAAATGGGATTATGTAACTCCAATAATAATTCCAGAAAACTATGACAGTAATGAGATGATAAACGATATAATTAAAGAATCTTTTAAATTTGTTTTTCATCCAATGAAAATTTTATCAATCGTATTAGGTAAGGACAGGTACAAAAGAAAGTTTACATTGGCTTATATATATGATGGTTTGCTGCACTTTATTTTTTATAAATATGCTAGTTCTCGATATTTAGTGAAATTGTTGCATGATAAGTTTCATGGAAAGAACAAACAACCGCTATTCCCACTTTTTGGCAGGGAGTTGGTTGAATGAGATTGGAACATAAATTAAGTAGTTATAAATACTATATTGGGGTGACTAGACCTTCAAATTCAGTTTTTTTAATGTTTATTACATTATTTACGCCTTTTATCATTGGTGCAACACTTAATACTTTAGAAACTATTAAACTGTTTTTAGCTGCATTGTCTTTTGGACTAATTTCTGCTGGTGCTTACGCTTTAAATGATTATTATGATATTGAAATAGATAAAATTAATAAACCTACTAAAGTAATTCCTAACAAAGTTGTACCTGCTAATAAAGTAAAATCACTGGGAATTTTTCTATCGATTGCGGGAGTTTTAATTTCTTCGTTGACAAGTATTCTGGTTATATTTGTCTTAAGTGTTTATTTGTTGATTTTATTTTTTTATAATAAAAAATATAAAAAAACGCTGTTAAAAAATGTAATTATAGGATTTGCTTGTAGTACTAGTGTTATTGTTGGTGTTGTTATTTCAGGGGCACTTAATTATGTTTCAATACTTTTGATGATTTTTATTGTTATAACAACAATATCTAGAGAAATATATAAAGATATTGAGGATATTAAAGGGGATAAAAATTCGGGAGTTTTTACAATCCCCTTAATTAAAAGTTCAGAATTTGCTTTTCTGATTTCATCATTACTCTTAACTATTGTCGTTTTTTCGAGTCCAATTTTTTATTTCTTAGGTTTCATGGAATTGAATTATATTATAATAGTTTTATTTGTGAATTTACTATTTTTGTATTGTATACTAAATCCGATTCTTAATTCAAGGGATCGCAATATAGATGCTTCAAAACTTCAAAAGGTATGTAAACTTGCAATGGTGGTGGCATTTGTAGGATTAATTTTAGGAAGAATTTGACGAGGTCAGTATATGATTTTTATGCATTATTATATTAAAAAAGCCGTATTTTATCAGTTTTAATGAGATGTACTAGTAGAAATGGAGCGTTGAAATGCAAACGGATATTCTAATAATAGGTGGTGGTTTTGCAGGATTAGGTGTTGCCTCACAAATTTGTACTAATTCCGATCTAAAGGTAACTCTTCTTGAAAAAGGAGAAATTGGAGATGAATCAAAGACTTCATCAGTTACTTTTATGAATACCCTTAATGAATTCAATTTAAATAGCGCAATTTTGCAACCGTACACAAAATATAGTTTTCGAAGTGAAAGTGGGCTTTCTGCATGTTATGAAACATCCAAACCTATTTTAGCACTTATAAATTATAGAAAAGCTTCTGAAATACTTTTAAAAAAGGCAATGTTGGGAAATTTTGAATTATATGAGAAAACCCCTGCAATAAATTTTTCAGTAGATGGCGAAGAGATTGTCGTAGCCACCCAAGAACATGTACTAAGCACTAAAATTCTGGTAGATGCAACAGGTAATGCTTTTTTTTGCGGAAAAAAACTTGAAATGAAATTACCAAGCTTTTTTCAACACTCTTATGGATATGCGTTCAAAAATAGTGATATCAAATTATTTAATGATTTTTGTCTATTTGGTGGAGATCATAGTCCTGGTGGGGGATGGTTCTATCCTGGCAAGGATGGAATCGCGAAATTTGGCACTTGTGTTGGTAGCAAAAACCCAAATTTTCCAGAAAATACTTTGAAAGATTACTTAAAATATCTAATAAAGTATTTTAAACCATATAATAGCGCATTAAAGAATGCCCAAACTCTGCGCGTGGAAAAAGGAACAATTCCTATTGGTTGTAGTAAAAAGCTTGTAAATGGAAGGGTCATGTTTATAGGGGATTCTGCAGGAATGGCCACGCCATGGGGCTCTGAAGGACTTCGACCAGCTCTTGAAACCAGTATTTTATGTGCAAAATCAATTATAAATGCATTTGAAAACGAAAAATATTTCGATTCTAATATTTTAGAGTATCAAAACCAATGGAATAATTTCAACAAAAAAGTATACAATGCGAATATTTCTTGGTCAAAAGTAAAATATAAGTTAGGTAATAGTGGGTGGGATGCTATAATCAAAAAATATCATGATGATGATGTAGAAAATGTCATAAATAGAATTAAAACGGGTGAAGGTATTAATATAACCAAATTAATCAAAATAAAGCTTTTATTGATGAAATTAAATTTAAATAGCTTTTTTGGAGAGATGAATTATGAGTCGCGACAAAAAAATAACTATAAAGAAAAAAGTGATAAAAATTAATAAAAATGAATGTTTTTCTTGTGGAGCTTGCATCGCTGTTTGTAAATCCAGTGCAAACGAGATTGTTGGAACGGCAGTAAATATAAAACAAAATAAATGTGATTTGTGTTTGGCTTGTCTTAGAACCTGCCCTATTTCTATTATTGAAATGGAGGAGTTTTGTGATAGATTATGACGTTGTAGTTGTTGGTGCAGGCCCGGCTGGAAGTATGGCAGCAAAAACTGCGGCTGAAAACGGCTTAGATGTGTTATTGCTTGAAAAAAGACCAGAAATTGGTATTCCTGTGAGATGTGCAGAAGGTGTTGGCAAAGAACACTTTGAAAAACTTGTAAAAGTTGATAAAAAATGGGTTGCTGCTGATATTAGCGGGGCTAAAATATATTCTCCTGATGGGACTGAAATAATATTAAAAGAACAATTTGCTGGAAATGAGGTTGGATACGTTCTTGAAAGGAAAATATTTGATAGACATCTCGTAAAACTCGCGGCTAATGCTGGTGCTAACGTAATGGTTAAAACAACGGCGGTCGGGTTAAAAAGGAGTAGTAAATTTAGAACTGCTGAAGTGACTATTCAAAAAATGGATGAAATTGACAGTATTGAAACTAAAATAGTGATTGGGGCTGATGGTGTGGAAAGTCGTGTAGGAAAATGGGCAGGAATAGATACTACACTCGCCTTAAATGAAATAGAGTCATGTGCGCAGTATCAATTGACTAACTTAGATATTGATCAAAATTATTGCTATTTTTGGTTAGGGAATACTTCTGCTCCAGGAGGATATATATGGTATTTTCCTAAGGGAAAAAATACTGCTAATGTTGGTATAGGTGTTTTACCATCAAAAGCTAAAAGAAATCCTAAATATTACTTAGATAATTTTATAAGTAATAAATTTCCTGAAGGAGAAATAATTGAATTTGTTGTTGGCAGTGAACCAGTCAGTCCCCTTGAAAGTGCTGTAGCTGACAATGTAATGTTAGTAGGTGATGCAGCTAGACATGTGAATCCCATAACTGGAGGAGGTATTGTAAATGCATTGGTAGGGGGGTTATTTGCCGGTATTGTTGCCACAGACTCCATAGAAAAGGGAAATTACCATGCAAAAGCTCTTAAAAAATATGACGATTTATGGAAAAATGATTTTGGTAAGAAACTTGTTCGATATACTAAACTTCAACATAAACTTATTGAAATGGATGATGAAACTCTTAACACAATATTTCATAGTATAAGTGATTCTAAGACAAAAGAAGCAAGTTTAAAAAAACTTATTATTGATCTAATAAAGAAAAACCCTAAGTTGCTATGGGATCTAAAAGATGTAATTTAAATTTATATCTTGTAGAATAACAGTTGACCATATGTAAAAGCAATATTTTTTAAAGAAAATGAAGGAATATTATAATTCTATACTTACTTCATTGAAGTTGCAATAATTATTACATTCTCATAAAAACAATAATATCTTGTTTTTCAACTATGTGATGTATCATTTTGTTATTGGAATCAACTAGAAACGGTTATATACGCTTTTTCTATAATATGGAGTATCTTATTTTTTTTGTGAAATACACATTAAGTTAAAAGAATCAAGTTAAAAGAATCCCAAAAACGATAAAGTTATATTTGATGTCATTCTATGTTTAGATAGAGAGTAGTCATCTTAACTCAAATGTCATGTTAACCGTTTTTTTGATTTTACTTACATTTTAAGATGTAAAATAAACAGATTATGGCATGTTAGGATAGTTTGCTCATTTTATTGCTTTAATCTTATTAATAATGGACCTAGGGAAAGTTTGGTAAGATTATGTTAGCTATAAGCTAAGTATTAAATTCTCATAGGAAAGAGGACTATCTGAAAGATTATTTTCCCAAAATTAGGCCGAGTAATATCTTATTAAAACAGGTAGCCTAATGCAGTTTAGGTCATAAGTAGGGAGTTTAAGTTATTAATTCAGTTAGAAGGTTCGACTAGGGAGTAAATTGTCACTTTTATCAAAGAAAATAAGGAGGAATGCGAATGGTATTACCAGTATGCGATGTCTGTTTAAAAAGTGGAATGTTATGTCAGGGATGTGAAAACAAGTTAAAAAGTGGTGAAATAAGCCAGATCGACTTGGACATTGCAAAATTATTATACAAAGTTGGTGAGGGAAAAATTGGATTTAAAAAGACCATAGAAATTGGAGACGTTGTTATAATAGTTACCGAGAAGGATCAGGTTGGAAAACTGATCGGTAAAGGTGGAAAGATTGTAAGGGCCATAACAAAAAAGATTGGAAAAAAGGTCCGTGTAGTTGGTGAAAATTCTGATCTCAAATCAGTTTCAACTGATATATTAGCACCAGCAAGAATTTCTGGGATTAACATTGTCTACGGTAAAGATGGAAAAGAAAAATACAAAATAAGAGTCATGAGAGAAGATGCTCGCAGAATTCCAGCCAAATTAAGCGTTTTAAATGATATTATACAAAAATTAACCAATGAGGAAACTATTATCGTGGTTGATTAAACCCTCAAATATTTTTATTAAAATCAAAGTTCATAAAAATATTTATAATAAAAAATTGCGGATAACATGGAAATTATACTTTGTGTTACTGGGAGTATAGCAGCAATAGAGTCGGTAAAACTTGCACGTGAACTCAAAAGGCAAGGTGCAAATGTAAAATGTTTCATGAGTGATGAAGCATGCCATATAATTCACCCTAATGCTATGGAGTTTGCCACTGGCGAGAAAGTTGTCTTAAATCTTACCGGTGAGATCGAGCATGTGAAATATGCACAGGCAGATCTGATTATCGTAGCACCTTCAACTGCAAATTTAGTCAGTAAATTTGCTTATAAAATTGCAGATAATCCCATAAATGCTTTGTTAATTACAGCTTTTGGTTATAAAACGCCTATTTTAATGGTCCCATCCATGCACAATTCCATGTATAAAGCAATTGTGGAAAATATTGATAAATTAAAAAGCCAAGGGATAAATTTTGTTAAGCCAAAAATAGAAGAAGGTAAGGCTAAATTTCCTGAAATAGATGATATTGTATTACATTCTTTACAGCTAATGTCTGAAGGTGAACTGCAGGGTAAGAAGGTACTGGTGACTGCCGGCGGAACTTTTGAAGAGATAGATCCTATCAGAGGCATCACTAACCGAAGTTCAGGAAAGATGGGAGTTGAAATTGCTAAACAGGCTTTCATAAAGGGTGCAGAGGTGACCCTTGTTTATGCTAATGTTTCAACAGAGATACCTAAATCATTTAAATCTATAAAGGCAGAATCCGCTAATGAAATGTACCAGATTATAACTCAACTGGTGGAAAATCAGCATATTTTTATCTCAGCTGCAGCTGTTTCTGATTTTACCATTAAAAAAGGATCAAGAGATATTAATCTTAAAATCTCATCAGATGAAGACTTAACCCTCAAATTGGAGCCTACCGCTAAAATAATAAATGCTGCCAAGGTAATTAATCCTGAAATATTTCTCATTGCTTTTAAAGCAGAGTATAATCTAAGCAAGGAACAATTAATTGAAAAAGCTTCAATGAGACTCAAAGAGTCTAATGCAAACATGATAGTTGCTAACGATGTTTCTAATGAAGAAACTGGTTTTGGATCAACTAAAAATCAGGTCATAATAATAGATGATGAAATCACCAAAACTTCTTTATCTTCAAAAGAAAATATTGCCCAGATAATTATTGAAAGAATAATAAAAAAGCTTTCATAAATCTGTTTAATAAAAATCTTAAACACTCTTTTCCATTTAAAAGTCTATCTGACATAAAAATGCCATATGATCCTTTTCATAGGGTTTCAAATCTATTTTTTCAGTTATTTTGAACCCTTTTGATTTTAATTTTGATTCTTCCTCTTTAAAAACTTTTTTAGGATTTTTAGTCACATCTATGCTTCTAGATTTTAGAGTTATTATTCCATAACCTTCTTCTTTTAGATATAAACGCATATTATCCATGAAAAGTTCTGATTGTTTGGGTTGGGCAACGTCACAATAGATCATATCTACTTTTTCAAGCATTGGAAGGTAATTAAGTGGCTTGGTGGCATCATCCAATATAGGTATCATATTTTTGCGATTTTGACATACTTCCATCAAATTTCTCATTATTCTTGGCGAAAATTCTACACAGTATACAATGCCTTCATAGGCTATATCTGATATATGTGATGGTGTTGTACCTGCAGAAGCACCTAAATATAAAATTTTAGATTCTTTTGTTATTGGAAAATTGCTCAGACCATTTTTTATTGCAGCGCATAGTTTTGATCTGCGGGGATCCCATATTCTATATTCAGCATCTTCCACTTCCAACAATTTTTCTCCATAGACTTTAATACCTGGATTGATGTTTGCAGTGGCAATACTATTGTTTATTTGAAAAACACCATTAAATTTTTCATTTATTTCCATTATACTTCCTCTAAATAGTCTAATTGTAATATTTATATTCTTTTGATATACTACACTTATCTAAACATTTTTAAGTGTCCAAAATTTTGTTGAATTCTCTGTTTCACATGCATGGAAAATCGTAGTGCAAATATTGGCCAAGATTATACAAATAATGCTTGATATAATAAATAGTACGGGCAATACTCCTTTCAATACAAATAGCTTCCTTATATTATATCAATAGTTATGATTATTCAGGATGTTAAGTTCAATTCCGTGCCCATCATGATGTATTGTTAGTCCAAATATGGAAATTTCAACTTTGAAACCCAATTATTTATCCATATTTGTTAATAAATTTCTACCTAATTCAACTAATAATACATTTTAATGATTTAATTTTAAACTTTAAATCTTTAACAAAGGATATAGCACTTTATACTTGAAATTAACTTATTAATGGTTACAATATCATTTTTAATAGATTAATAATAGTAGTCTTTGACCTGCTTTTTTGAAATTTTATTCCGTTTCTTCTTTTTTTTAGTTTTTTTATTTTTATCTATCTGCCCTTTTTTAGACCTTTTAGGGAATGGATTTGCTTTTTTAATTTCCTCTAACTTTTCATTATATTCTTCTTTTATACTGGGATCATATTCTCCAGAAAAAACGTCCTTTCGAATGGCAAGTGCTATTTTTGCAGCCAGTGCTCTGGCAACTTTTCCCCTGATCCACCATTTGGAACTTCTAACATCAGGGTGCTGATAGATTAAACCATGTTTAGGTGGTCTTTCCCCTGTTTTTTTGTGCCTAAAAAGTGCCTTTTCAGCACCCATGATCTGTACAGTGCTGGCTGGAAGTTTTGCCAGCTTCATAGTACTGCCTGAATGAGCGATAATTTTTGCCCCCAGTGAAGATCCTACTAAATCTTTTAAGTTAGGGGCAATTTCTTCCATTTTAGTGTCAACATATTTTATCAAAGATTTCTTTGATTCTTGTAGTGATTTAATAGAAGATGCATAACTTTGCAGTATAATCTTATCATTATCTTCTAACGCAGCTCCGGAACTTTTATTCACACTATCCATATCCATATCAGGATCCAGTTGACTGCTTTCTATTATAGAACTCCTATCTCCGAATTCAGCTACCAGTTTTACATATTTTTCATGATTTTTAAGTTTATCCATTTCTGGAAAGTGAATAGCGTACCATTCCCTTATTCTTTCAATTAATTTGCCATTAGCTTCTTCCAATTCGTCAATAGCATTAATGGCTTGTATTAAAAAAACATCCTCTGCCTTTGATGCGTCTTTCAATTTGGATTGAACTATTTCCATGGATATTGAGTGTAATATATCCTTAAAATCTTCTTCAGATATGATAAATTCAGTTTCACTAAGAATACTTATCAAATTCTCCCTTAAATAGTCTCCACCTATGTTTGGACTTTTAAACTCAAATTTATCATTACCCTTGAGATTTTTATATCTTAAAAATCCTGTTTTAGTTTCTATAACTATTTTATCACATTTTTTCGTAATTTTTTTTAAAATTAACTCTTCTTCAGGTGTTAAATTTCCATCTTGAATTTTTAAATGTTTTTCAGCAATCTTTGCTTTTGGGAAAAGTTCATAATCTAAAAGATTACAATTTTCATTAAAGGCGAAAAAACCGGCAACACAATAAGTCAGATAACACTTCATGAATATTAAATCTATGTTTGAAAGATTTAAACTTTCTTTATATAATCGGTGGAAAACTATTAAAAATTTAAAGACTGGTGAAAAGATGTTAGAAACTGAATTCTGTAATCTTAAAATGAAAAACCCCACCATGTTAGCAGCAGGAATAATGGGAAACACGGCTTCATCCCTTAATTGGGCAGGTAGAAGTGGTGCAGGTGCTGTTGTCACTAAATCATTTTCTCAAGAACCTAATAAAGGCTATCCAAATCCCACAACAATTGAAGTGATTGGCGGGGTTATTAATGCCATAGGGCTTTCCAATCCAGGAGTTAATGCAGTATGTATGGAATTGGAAAAAATTGAGGGTGACATACCAAAAATCGCATCAATTTATGGAGCATCTCCAGAAGAATTTTCTAAGGTTGCATCTCAAGTCGAAACATTGGTCGACATGATAGAGCTGAATGTTTCATGTCCACACGCTAAAGAAGGTTGCGGCGCTTCTATTGGACAGGATTCACAATTAACCTATGAAGTGGTTAAATCAGTGAAAAAAACTGTTAAAGTCCCAGTTATTGCAAAATTAACTCCTAATGTAACAGATATTGTAGAAATAGCTTTGAGTGCTGAAAAAGCTGGTTGTGACGGTTTAACCCTCATCAATTCTGTGGGTCCAGGCATGCGCATTGATCTTGAAACTGCAAATCCCATATTATCCAACCGATTTGGAGGAATTTCAGGTCCGGCCATTAAACCTATAGCAGTTAAAAATGTATTTGAAGTTTATGAATCTGTTAAAGTACCTTTAATTGGAGTGGGGGGCATAATGGATTATAAAGATGCTGTGGAATTCTTTTATGCCGGAGCTAAATGTGTTCAGATTGGTACTGCAGTAATGTTTAGAGGAATGGACATTTTTAATGATATCTGCAGAGGGTTAAAAAAGTTTATGCATCGCAAAGGTATAGAATCAATAGATGAAATGGTAGGCAAGGCTCATTAATAAACTAAAAACACTAATAAAAATTATAAATTTCTTTAAATTAATATTATGGAATTTAAAGGCTTTATTACACTATGAACTTAAAATGAGATTTTCAGGCAGATAACATGAATATTCCAAAAGTAGTTAAGATTAAAAGAATAATTAAAGAGTCTGATTCAGTTAAAACCTTTATTTTTAACTGGAAAATTCAAGATGAAAAACCAGGTCAATTTATGATGGTTTGGAATTTCACTGATGAAAAGCCTATGTCCATATCATTAATAGATTCTATTAATGATGAAATGGGCATATCTATAAAAAAAGTTGGAAAATTCACTGAATCATTACATTCACTAAAACCAGGCGATGAACTTGGATTAAGAGGCCCTTATGGTAGAGGATTTGAGATAAAAGGAAATAAAATTTTGGTAATTGGCGGAGGTATTGGAATGGCCCCATTATCTGCTCTAATTGATGAAGCAACGGGACGTGGAGTAACTGTGGATGTTATCTGCGCTGCCCAGACAGAAAATGAGCTGTTATACAGGGAAAAAATGGAAAGAGCAGGAGCCTCTGTATTAACTTGTACTGATGATGGAAGTCATGGATTTTGTGGATTTCCTACTGAACTTGCTAATCAAATTCTTACAGAGTCCTCCTATGATATGATAGCTACATGCGGACCTGAAATTATGATGAAGGGCGTTTTTGATTTGGTTGATCATCATAAAATTCCTGCCCAATTTTCCTTGGAAAGATACATGAAATGTGCCATGGGGTTGTGTGGCCAATGTTGTGTGGATAACACTGGCTGGCGAATATGTGTAGAAGGACCAGTATTTACTACTGACGAAGTGAGATTAATAAGAGAATTCGCTAAATATCGACGAGATGCATCTGGAATAAAACATAAACTATAATTACAACTTTTTAGAATATCTAACACAATATTACCTAATTTTAATATTAGAAAAGAAAAATTTAAATATAGATTTCAGTGATATTATGATTTACAAATTAAAAGGAACCCTAACATCAGCTATGTTCATAGTTGTGATTCTTCTCATTTTTTCTTTGATTGTCATGATTCCTGTACTTAATATGGTTCTTATTGGGGCCATATTTGCCTATGGAATCCGTCCGATTTCTCGAAGAATTAATCCATATATAAAATATAAATCAGTATCTGTTTCAATTGCTATGATACTTGTGATTTTACCTTTGATAGCAGTAATAGCATTGTCTATCAATACATTAATCGAATCAGCCCCTTCAATTGTTTCAATGATAAAAGGACTTGATTTAAACTCTACTTCGGTTCAGTTGGTACCGTATCAAAACTATATTCCAGATAGTTTTCAATCTTACACTGATTCATTTTTAGCTACCATCAATTTACAGATAGCTGATATTTTAAAAGGACTTTTAGAATATTTAATTAATTTTTTACAGTCCATACCTATGTTAGCATTGGAATTGCTCATATTCTTCGCATCAACATTCTATTTTGCAAGGGATGGTGATAAGTTATGGGAATATGTAGAGTTTACCATACCGGGTGATAGGAAACACTTTTTTGATAGTCTTGTCAAAGAAATAGATCGAGTTTTAAAAAGTATATTCTATGGACATTTTTTAACAGCACTCATAATAGGAGTTATGGCCGCTATTGGATTTTGGTTATTGGGATATCCTTATTCTCTATTTTTAGGTGTTATAACAGGGTTTTTCCAGTTAATACCTATAATAGGCCCTTGGCCAACATACACGGCTCTAGCCATATATGATTTTGCAACAGGTAATATAGTTCGAGGAATATTAGTGCTTCTTTTTGGCTTTTTCCTTAGTGGAAGTGACATTTATATCAGACCTAAATTATCTGGTAAATACGCAGATATTCATCCATTAATTTTTATTTTAGGATTTTTATCTGGACCTCTAATTTTTGGGTTGGTTGGTTTTATAATAGGCCCTTTAATTTTAGGAGTTACCTACGCCGCAGTTATAGCGTATAAAAAAGAAAATGAAGCTGCTGTATCTAAATCAGTAAATTCTAAATCTAAAGAAAATTCTAGTGATTAATTGTTATTATGATAACTGAAAAATGGGGTGAATTACATCATTATAATAGTTTTTTACTTGAACTAATCATTTATCATTTTTAAAAAAAGTTGGGGAATTATTGAATATTGAATAATTCCTTGAAATATTGGATTATGGAGTTTATAAAATTCACTATTTCTTGCCAGATTCCCTGGTTTTGCTCATTTTTTGAAGTTCCATTTGTGTTTTCAACGTTAGAATTTTGATTACTATTTTCACTAGTTTTTAATGGAATATCCAGACTGTTCGAATTTATAGTGTATTGGTTTCCACTGGCATCTTGATAACTGACACCTACGCCTCCTATGAAGAATGGATTTGGAACAGTGGCATCAGGACCAAAATCTTCTTGAACTTCTTTATCAGTGGGTATGTATACTTTTTCAGTGAATTTTTTTGTTTCGCCCGGTTTTATTGCTCCTAAAAATCTATAAAAGTTCTGATCAGATACGCTCACTTGATAGATGGCCTGATTACCATTATTTGTTATTAAATATTCTATGGTAATGTTTTCGCCTTTAGAAGCCTGAGACGGACCTTTTTGAGTTGCGATAACATCCTGGGCAAATGCATATGAAGCACTCGACAATATTATAAGTACTAATAACGTTGATATCAAACTCTTTTTCAAATAATTCCCTCCTTTAGGCACTTGTTTTTTTAATGGTTAGGGGTATTATTATATATTTACTAAAATTAAATTTTTCCCCAAAAATAATTTATTAGAATTTAACTTGATGGCCTTTTCCTATCAATTCATCAAGTTCTAAACCTTTTTTAAAAGCTAAATCTTTATCTAACCTATAATTTTCGTTTCTTGTTACTTCAAGGTCTTCAGGACTTAAAAAAAGCCATTTTTTATATCTAAATTTTATTCCAATATAAGGTATAGCCCCAAACATATTTGAAAATTCACATAAACCCTTAACTTTTTGTGAATTGATATAGATTTTATCTCTTGATGTTGATTTTACTTCAATGGCCAGATAAATTTCTCCATTACCAGCTAAAACGTCTGGAAGTGGTTTTTTTGTTGCTCCACCTGATGCAGGGGCTCTCATGGCGGCAAAATTAGAATCCCACAACATTCTAACTAAATCACGTTCTTCTTTAGACCCTTTTTTGCTCATAGTATCATAATTTAATTATTTTAACAAACATTAAATCTTGCTATTAATTTTACACTTGAAATATAGGTCTTATATAAATAAAAAGGTTAATCTTAAAATGAAAAATAGGGACTTTCAATGGATAAAAAAATTAAAAACATTCCAAATAAAAATTATTATTATCCAAAATTGTTTATAATAACTAATGAAGGCTTTCTATTCCTGCAGCATGGAAAGTCCCATTTTTTGTAGTGTTTTTGATCCATTCGATTTCAGCATCTTTGACCACAATTTTTTTATCATTAAAGATAATATCTATTCTGGCCCCTGTGTAATTATCCTCTGGTTTGTTACTTAAAAAGCGTGAAAATGTGCCGGTATACCGATATTTGTTCTTTAAAAACCATTGGGTAACATTTACACCATCCATACGACCAATTTTTTTGCCATTTTGGATTACATCACAGCGAAGACTACCACAAGTTCTTTCCATTTTTATCATTTTACCAACTCTAAGGAAAATACACTATCCTTAGTAATTTATTTAATAATATATTATAAGTATTTTGGTTTTTTTTAAAAAAATTAAAATTTAGCCTTTTACTTCTAATGATATAAAAAGTTAGGATTTGAATGATAAATAAAGTTGTTTGTACACATTATCCTCTGGTTAATTAAGTTTATATGTAGAATTAAACTTTAAAACTAAATTCTCATTGCATTTATTTTTAATTATAGTTGTTTAAATTAATATGAATTAATTCATAAAATAGAAAAAATAGTATTTAAAATTATAATGGGGCCGGGGCCGAGATTCGAACCCGAGTCGCGGGATCCACAGTCCCGTAGGATAACCACCTACCCCACCCCGGCGAATGAATTTTATTGTCTATGCGGGGGCAGGGATTCGAACCCTGGTAGGCCTACGCCAACAGGTCCTAAGCCTGTCCCCTTTGGCCAGCTCGGGCACCCCCGCAAAATAATAAAATATTATTTTTATAATGCGGGCTGTATTAGATGTAATAATAAAATTTAAAGAATGCTCCGGCCGGGATTCGAACCCGAGTCTTCGGCTCGAAAGGCCGAAATGATTGGCCGGACTACACTACCGGAGCAATTTTTTGTATTATTTAAGTGGGCCCAATGGGATTCGAACCCATGGCCGCCCGGTTATGAGCCGGGCGCTCTACCTGGCTAAGCTATGGGCCCAGGACGCCGCCGACAGGGCTCGAACCTGTGACCAATCGGTTAACAGCCGAACGCTCTACCTACTGAGCTACGGCGGCATATGCCAAGTAAAGCCTGTTAGTTAATCTTGCAACATACTATCTTGGTTTGCAAGATTTAAAAACACAGCACTTTAAGGAAGTACAATTAGGTAGATGATCATCATATATAAATATTGTGGGTGTTTTTGAAAGACTTAATCCTCGAGTTTCTGATATTATTTGAAAGAAAAATTTTTAAGATAGTGGATTAAAAGCTGAATAAAGTGGTTACTATTAACCCGATGAGTATTACCAATGGAAACTCGATCAAAAACAACGATCCTTTCTTTGAAGCTGAAAAAACATAGAATGCTGCAATAACTGCCCCTATTATGAAGGCTATGCCGGGTATGAATCTCAACATTATGGCATAAAAAATTATAAGTAGAAGAGTTCCCAGTGCTATCACTCGCCATTCAAGGTCCCAAAGTTCTTTTTTAGATTCTTCGGGAGCTTCATATTCATATTGGGGTTCCAACGATTTTTCAGACTTTTCGATCTCTGCACCGTTTAATACTTTTTCTTTCAAAGGTTTATACGGTTTTTTTACAGTTTCTTCCAATATTATGGGTTTACCACAATTATAACAATATTTAGCATCATCCTTATTCTTTTTTCCACAGTTAGAACAGTACACCATTTATTTTCATCCTATTTCTTATTAATTTTAATTATTTTTATATGATTAACTTTGAATTAGATATGCGAATTAAATATATTAAACTACAATTTATATTAGTATGTTAATTTAACTTTATTGAATTACTGATTAATTTATTTTAATTAAATATTAGCATGGTGGAATATGAATCTCATACAAAAATTAGAAAATTTCCAGATTTTGGATCTTATTAATAAAGCAAATAAAATCACTTTAAAGGAGCATGGTAAAAATATAAGTCTTGAAAGGGCCATCTTTCTTTCATGGTGGTGTAATAAAGGGGATTGTGCTTTTTGTTACATGTCTTCACAGAAACCTAAAATTAAAGAACCTCAAAAAGCTCGAAGAAACATTAAATCCATACTGGCAGAAGCTGAATTATCCAGAAGAATAGGATGGAATATTGAATTTCTATCTGGTGGGTATGGCTCTTTTTCAACTGGTGAGATAAAAAAAATTGCAGAAGAGATATACAGTATAACTGAAAAGCCAGTATGGCTAAACATAGGAATAACTGAAGATTTAAACGAATTCGGTGAAGAAGTAACTGGTATTACTGGAGCAGTTGAAGTAGCGAATCCTGAGTTACATGAAAAAATATGTCCTAGTAAGTCGTTAAATGACATAGTAAGCATGCTTAAGGTTGCAGGGGATTTGGGATTTCAAAAAGCCATAACTATAATTTTAGGGTTGGGAGAAACCCCAGAAGATCTGAAATATCTTTTTGATTTAATCAAAGATGTGGATATTGATAGGATAACATTTTATTCGTTGAATCCTCATAAAGACACTTATTTTGGTGATAAACCATCACCAGCTTCATTATATTATGCTGGAGTAGTTTCTGCAACCAGGATAAAGTTTCCTAAGCTGAAAATAATCTGTGGAACTTGGATTGATAATCTGTCTAATATAGGTCCTCTAATTTTAAGTGGAGCAAATGGAATTACAAAATTTCCATTATTTAAAATGTTTGGGACACCTTATGGTCGTAAAGTAGAAGAAGAGATTTACTGGGCTGGAAGAAAATGTTCGGGAACCTTTACAGATATTAATTTATTAGCCCAGGGAAGTACCCATGAACAATTGGAGCCCTTTGTAAAAAGATATATTGATAAATGTCTTAATAATAAATAAAAGAATATAACCGTTTTTAAAATTTTTCAATATTAATTATTTTATTGATCAATGGAATAATCAAAGTTTTTATTGATTAAGTTAGATTTATACTAAAAATTTATCGAAAAACAATTTATGAATCATTAATGGGAACATATCAATACAGATTAGCTTATAAAATTAAATTTGAAATTTATTTGAGTATTAATCAATTAAATTAAAACTACACTTCATGTTAATAAGGAGGAATTACCATTAAAATGAAATGCGGATTGGAAATTCACGTTCAACTTGAAACTGATTCTAAACTTTTTTGTACATGTCATACAAACTACCAGGAAGCTTCTCCCAACACCAATATATGTTTTGTTTGTTTGAATCAACCTGGTGCTAAGCCTTATCCTCCCAACCAAAAAGCGATGGAAGGAGCAATAAAAATAGCTTTAATGTTGGGATGCAAAATATCTGACGAAGTAACCTATTTTATGAGAAAACACTATAATTATCCTGATTTATCTTCAGGATACCAGCGTACATCCGTACCTATTGGATATGAAGGGGAGATGAACGGGGTTAGAATTAGAGAAGTTCATATAGAAGAAGATCCAGGCCAGTACAAACCAGATATGGGTGTAGTAGATTTTAACCGATCTGGAATCCCTCTGATTGAAATTGTCACCGAACCAGATATGAATTCTCCTGAAGCAGCCAGAACATTTCTGAGGGAATTGATAAGGGTTTTAGAATATAGTGGCAATGCTCGTGGTGAGGGAACCATGCGGGCGGATGTTAACATTTCTCTTGAAGGAGGTAAAAGAGTTGAAATCAAAAACATTAACTCTATTAAGGGCGCTTTCAAGGCATTGAAGTTTGAAATGGTACGTCAGAAGAACCTTATCAATAGAGGAGTTACCATAAAACAGGAAACACGGGCTTTTCTTGAATCACAAATGATAACAGTATCTATGAGGCTTAAAGAAGAGGCTGAAGATTATCGTTATATCCCTGATCCAGATCTACCTCCTATGATAGCACAGGAAGAACAAATTGAAGATATTAAAGAAAAAATGCCTGAACCACCACATATTAAGACGCAAAGGTTCGTTGAACAATATGGAATTGAGGAACAACATGCCAAGGTACTAACATCTGAATTGGAACTGGCTGATGCTTTTGAAGAAGTGGCAAAAAATGTTGATCCTGATTTTGCAGCTTTATGGATGAGAGACGAGCTAAAGAGAGTGATTTATTACAATAAAATGACATTTGCTCAAAGTGGTATAACTCCTTCACAGATTACTGAGCTTTTGAAGTTGCTTGAAGATAAAAAAATAACCACTAAGGCAGCTCAAAGAATTATTGAAAATATGCCTAATAATCCATCAAGACCAGGTCAGATTGCAGAGGAATTAGGATTAATAGGTGTAATTGAAGATGAAGGAATCATTAAAGCTGTTAAACAAGCAATAGATGAAAATCCACAGGCAGTTGAAGATTATAAAGAGGGAAAAAAGGAATCTTTGAATTTCTTGGTGGGTCAAGTCATGCGCCTCACTCGGGGAAAAGCAGAGCCGGCTAAGACAGTAGAAATGCTTAAAGAATATATTTAAACTAGTTATATTTTGATTAATTAGATTTATTGAGTATAAATGAAATTATTCCATCATAAATTTTATTAATTCATTATTATGTTGGTTAGATGGTTTTAAATGGCAAAAAATATATTGAACATGATTTTATGGCATCCTGACATGAAAATTGCAGATTGTGAAGTTACATATCTACATAGAGGTGCACGTGGAAACCTCAAAACTATTCAAGGTTCTAAAATTAAAAAACTGGAAAGGGGATTTATAGTATTAGATGATGAAAATCAGATCCCATTACACAGAATAATTAGAATAGAATGCAGCCAGAAGATAATCTGGAAAAAATGATTATTATATTATGAATTTATAAAAAATGTGGGAATTGTAAACTAATAATAACTTTTATAATTAAAAATATACTTTAATAAGCAAGGAGAGTTTGTATGAGTGATTCTACTCAAGTTAAACATTATATGACTAAAAATGTTATTACAGTAACACCGGATACATCTAATGAAGATGTTATAAAACTTATGAAGGAAACCGGACACGATGGTTTCCCAGTTGTAATCAAAGGCAATGTCATTGGAATGGTAACTGCATTTGATTTGCTCTTGAAAGCATGGATGCAGTTAGTTAAAGACATCATGTCTACGGATGTGGTAGTCGCTGACCAAGACATGTCTATAAATGATGCAGCCCGTGTCATGTTTAGGATGGGAATATCAAGACTTCCAGTAATAAATAAAGAAGGTAACCTGGTGGGCATTATAACCAATACCGATATTGTAAGATCTCATATTGAAAGATCAACTCCTCTAAAAGTTAATTATTTTAAAAAGACATTAGAACAGGTTTATGGTTTAAAAACTAAACTCAAACGGATGAAAGTTAAAACATCAACTCTTAGACCCACCCAGAACAAGATATATGCTGATGAATTGCAAGGAAGAACTTACGAATTAAAAAGAGGACTAGCAGAACCTACTATTGTGGCTAAAACAGGTAATAGATATGTACTTGTAGATGGACATCATAGAACTGTTGCTGCTCTTAACTTGGGATATGATGAGATAGATTCCTATGTAATTGAATTGGATCAGGATATAAAATTAGGTTTGGAGAAAACTGCAGATAAAGAAGGGATATACACTTTTGATGATATAGAAATTATTGATGATGCACAACATCCATTGATTGCAGTAACAGATAGCCTCAGAAAGGAGAGTAAAAAGCGTGAAAGAGAAAATAATAAGTGAAGTTTATGAAATCTTGGAGGATAGGCGAGATAATCCCATAGATTCTTACACTTCCAAATTGATGATGGATGATGAAAAATTAGCAGAAGATAAAATACTGGAAAAGATTGGTGAAGAAGCAGCCGAAGTTATAATAGCATCTAAAAATAATGAAAATCTTGTTTACGAGGCAACAGATCTTATATTTCACACATTAATGCTTTTAGTCTACAAAAAAGTAGATATTGACGAACTTTTTTTAGAATTTCAAAAAAGAAGAAAATAAATTGAAAATTTAATCCCTTTTACTATTAATCTCATTAATAAATCTACTTTTTATTTCTTCAGGACTCAGATCTATTATAGGAACATCTGCATTTCCGGGTTCTACTTTAATATGAACAAAAACTGGTCCTTTAATTTTTAATATATCTTCAAAATTTATACTATCACGGAAACAGTACGTCTTTTCGAATCCAACTGCCTTAGCAACTTTTCCTAAATCTACAGTGGTGGCATAAGTACACTGTGAACCAGTAGAACCATAACATTCATTGTCAAAAACAACTAAAATCAAATTTTGAGGGCTATGATTGTATATGGTGGCCAGAGTGCCCATATTCATTAGTATTGATCCATCACCATCAAAAACGACAACTTTTCGATCAATAGAGAGTGCTAATCCCAGTCCGATTGAAGAGGCCATCCCCATTGATCCCAACATGTAAAAATGGGTAGCAGAATCTTTAACAGCATATAATTCCCTGGATGGGAACCCAATATTACAAATCAAGAGTTCTTCCTTTAAATTTTCTGCAATAATTTCCATGGCTTCTATACGTTCCATCTAATCACTTACTCCCAGAAAATTACCAGAAACTTATCTCTAGTAATATACTTACAGGTTTATTTTCTTTTTTAGCCAGACTCCAACCTTTTTTTATAGTTTCAAATCCTTCCTCTGGAGTTTTAGGGTTAAAATATGGGATTTTGAGAGTTTTTAGAATATCGGGGGTAGCCTTTCCCATAGGTACTTGGGCAATAATTGGTTCTCCTTTAGTACCTCGATGACTGATGATCATGAGAATTGGTATTTTATACAACTCATAGAGGGAAGCCAGTACATTAACTGAGTTACCAAGCCCGGAATTTTGCATTAAAATAGCTGGATTTTTTCCACCAAAATAAGCACCTGCAGCTATTCCAAATCCTTCCTCTTCCCTAGTAACTGGTACATGTATAATTTCAGGATCGCATTCAACCATTTCTAGTATTTTTCCCAGATTTACACAGGGTAAACTTACTATAAAATTTATGTCTGCTTCCTTTAATGCATTATAGACAGCTTCACTACTATTCACTTAAAATTTCCTCCAGGTCGACTGATAATTCATCAGATATTTCTTTTATCTGTTTAAAAAGGTTGTTGTCTATGTCTATTCCTTTTTCACTGAATCTTTTGACATTCCTTACCTCCATATCTCCTGGAATGAAAATATTTTCTTCAGATTTTATTTCGCTGATAAATTCATCTACATCTACTTTGAATTCATTTACATCTACAAATTTAGAAGGGTCTATTGCTGCTATTAAATCACCCTTGGTGCACATTTCATTTGGATTTGCAGTTCCCGTCACATTTTTCCCAAACGATGCTCTAACAAGGGGTCCTGCAAGTAGTTCAATCATAAATGCAAGTGCATATCCTTTATGAGCACCAAAAGGCAGAATAGAACCTTTTAAAGCTGCTTCAGGGTTTATGGTGGGGTTACCCTCAGCATCTAGCGCCACATTTTCAGGAATTTTTTGACCCTTTCTTGCAGCTTCTAATAATTTTCCACGGGCAGAGGCAGAGGTGGCCATATCCACAGATACGTAATTCTTATCAGATGGAATTCCAATAGCAATAGGATTAGTACCAAGTATAGGTTCTTTTCCTCCGATAGGAGCTACTGCTGGTTCAGTATTGGCAATTACAATTCCTATCATATCTTGCATAATAGCCATATCTGAGTAATAACCAGCAACACCAAAATGATTGGAGTTATGTATTCCCACTAAACCAATACCAGTCTCTTTCGCTTTTTCAATTGCTATTTCCATTCCTTTATAGGTTACAACATGACCAAAGTTATGGTTACCATTCAAAAGTGCAGTGGAAATACTTTCTTTTTCCACAGTTATTTCTACCCCTGGCTTAATTGTTCCCACTTTCAAACCAGTTACATATTGAGGGAATCTTCCGATGCCGTGAGATGAAAATCCTTTAAAGTCTGCATCTGTTGTAACATCTGCAACTATCTCTGCTTCAGTTAAAGGTACGTCCATTTCTGTTAAAATTTTAATTATTATTGATTTTTCCTGTTTTGCACTTATTTTCATGTTATCCCTCTCTAAATACAAACTGTATACTTAAAATCAATTATTAAAATCAATTATTTGAATTTAATAATGTTCCCATCAAATGTTTTTATAGTTACAATTTCTTCATAGTCCTCTGAAACTGTTCCAATTTCATATGCGTGGTGGTATTCTCTGATAATTTCCAAGGCTTTTTTGGAATCTTCAGGGGATACTATCACCACAAAACCTATGCCCATGTTGAACACCCGGTACATTTCATTTAAGGGCACGTTAAGAGAGTATATTGATTTAAAAATTGGTGGAAGATCAGGTAAATTTGTGATATTATAACTTATACCTTTTTTAAGTCTTTTAAGATTTAAAAATCCGCCTCCAGTTATATGGGCCAATCCATGAATATTTAAATCGCTTTTTAATATTTTCATTATGGCCTTGACATATATGGTAGTAGGTTTCAGTAATTCTTCACCTACATTAATATCAGAATAACCAGGCAGAGGATCATCTATATTCAATTCTGCTTTATCAAAAAATACTTTCCGGGCCAGACTTAGTCCATTGCTATGGATTCCATTACTTTTTATTCCAATTAAGACGTCGCCATCTTTAATGTCTTTTCCAGTAATGATTCTGTCGATATCCACTAAACCTATTCCAGTTCCAGCTAGATCAAAATCATTGACGATTTCAGGAAGAGAAGCTGTTTCACCACCAATTATGGCTATTTCAGACTCTTCTGCTCCTTTTGATAGTCCTATTCCTATTTGTTCTGCTATCATGGGTTCTGGTTTTTCTACTGCCAGATAATCCACCAGAGCTATTGGTTCGGCTCCGACACATAAAATATCGTTTACTACCATGGCAATACAATCAATACCTACTGTATCGTATTTATCCATCATTTTTGCCACTAGAATCTTGCTTCCAACCCCATCAGTGCTCATTGCAATTGCTTTGTTTCCTAATTTTACAAGAGCAGCAAAATGGCCTGATTCGGTTATAATTTCCCTATAATTTAAAGTTTTTTTCAACTTGGAAGTCAAGGCTTTAATGGTGAGTTCTTCTAAACTTATATCTACCCCTGATTCTGAATAGGTTACCATGGTATCTACCAACTCTTTCAAATAATAAAAAATAATAAAGTCTTTTAAATAATCTGTTATTTGTTCTGGCGCTTAATAAATGTTTATCATTATTCTGGTATGCCTTTTTAGGGGCATGGGAATTTTAATGAAGATAATAATTCATTTATTCATTATTAATGTCACAATATTTAAAGATCTACTGTATCCTAACTGTTTCAAGATTCATAGGAGTTTTAGTTTCTATTTTGTAGCTTCTATAAATGCTTGAGGCTAAATCCATTGTTTTATAATTGTCACCGTGACATATTAATACTTTTTCAGGTTTTGGAGAGATTTTTCTAACGTAATCCATAAGTTGTTTACGGTCAGAGTGTCCACTGAATCCATCAATGGTTTTAATATTCATTTTAACATTGTAAACATTTGTTTTCCCATCTTCTTTTAGTGGAATTTCCTTCCATCCTTTTTGTATTCGTCTTCCCAAAGAACCTTCAGCCTGATAACCAACAAAGACTAGGGAATTTCTCTCATCTCCACATAACCATTTGAAGTATTCTACAGAATTTCCTCCAGTAAGCATACCTGATGTTGAAAGAATTATGGAAGGTTCTCCCTCTACAATTTCCTTTCTTTCGTCGATTCCATTCACCTTGTGGAACACATCTGAAATAAATGGATTTCTGCCGATATGAAATATTTGATCTCTTAAATCTTTGCTCAAATACTCCGGACGGGCGGTATGAATGGCAGTAGCTTCCCATATCATTCCATCAATATAAATAGGAACTTCATCTATTATTCCGTGCCGTATATACTCTTCAAGCACTATCATAAGTTCTTGAGCTCTTCCAACCGCGAATACAGGGATTAATATTTTACCTCCGCGCTGCAGAGTATTATAGATAGTTTTGATAAGATCTTTTTCCGCGTTATTTCGGCTGGTCTGGACATCATCGTGGCCACCGTAAGTACTTTCCATTACTAATGATTCAATTCGTGGAAATTTAAATACAGATGGTTCTAATAGTCGACTTCTTTCAAATTTAAAGTCTCCAGTGTATACCATGTTGTGTTGTCCATCACCTATGTGCATATGGGCCATGGCCGAACCTAAAATATGACCTGCATTATGAAGGGTAAGGCGAATATCTGGAGCAATATCAGTAACTTCGCCATAATCAAGTGTTATTGTATGTTTAATGCTTTTTTTAACGTGTTTTACATTAAATGGAAGTGGACTGTCTTCTCTATGGGCTATGTCTATATGATCCAGTTGTAAAAGCGTCATTAAATCTCTAGTAGGTGTAGTACAGTAAACTGGTCCCTCATATCCATAATGGTAGAGATATGGTAAAAATCCAGAGTGATCAAGGTGGGCGTGTGATATGATAACTGCATCTAAATCATCAAGGACAAATTCTGGAACATTCAAATATGGATACGCACTTTTTTCGTCTGCACCAGCTACATTAACACCACAATCGAGTAAAACCTTGCTATTGGGTGTTTGTAAAAATAAACATGATCTACCAACCTCTCTAAACCCTCCAAGAGAAGTTATTCTGGCCCAATCGTTTTCTGCCTTTATTTCTTGGTGTATTCGATTCCCCAATTGTTGTAAGATTTGTTTTCGTTCTTTGCTGTTTTTTCTAAGAGTTCTTCTTATTCTTTGTATAATTTCAGATGAAATTGGGGGTGTTCTCAATATTTTGGGCGCCCAACCAATTCTTCTTACTATTTCTCTTGATGTGGCCCCATATTTTCCGATTACTAATCCTGGTTTCCGGGCTTCTATTATGACTTCACATGTAACTTCATCAAACGAAATATTGGTTATCTTAGCATCTTCTGGCACGATTTCATGTATTTTTTTTATTGATTTTTCTGGATCCATAAGCACAGAACGATCAGAACGGATTATTATCCTTTTTCTAATATCTTTTGCCAAGTCTCTTATAAGTTCACCATTTTCGGTTATAATTTCCGGGTTTTTGGTGTATATAACAACTTCAGGACCTTCAAATTCCACTTTAGCTACTTGAACTCTTTGTGGCAATCTATGTATTATTGTATTTTTAATTTCTTCTAGAATCTCTGATCCCATAACATCACTTCGAAAAAAATAGAAATAAGACTGTGAACAATTGTTCACAGCTTAAAAGCGTTAATTAATTAAAAAAAAGTTCTATAAATTATCTGTAAAATCAGGCAATATCTTTAATCTTTTTTTCAACTTCTTCTTTTGTAAGCTTTTTAAAACCTTCATCTGCAGTTATTGTGGCTACAAGTATGCCGTTTCCAGAAAAAGCATCTCGTTCCATAGCAGATTTAATGGCTCTAATAGCAATGTCAACACCCTCTTCAATGTACACGTCATCAGTATACCGGTCTTCTAGGACACCATATGCTACTGGTGATCCAGAGCCGGTTGAAATAAATTTATCTTCAATCATTCCACCGGTAGGGTCAAGTGAGTAAACTTTAGCTCCAGTGTCATCAATTCCTCCGATTAATGTTTGAACGAAAAATGGATAAAATCTAGATGAGTGTAAAATGTTTGAGGCAAGAGCCGCGGCAGATTCGATACTAATCTTCTCGCCGTTTCTTAGTTTGTAAAGTGCTACTTCTGCACTTATGTATTTCATGAGGCTTTGTGCATCTGAGACAGCCCCAGCAATGGTTGCTCCGATATGATCATCAATTTTGAAAATTTTATCAGCAACCTTATGGGCAATTAAGTTACCCATTGTAGCTCTCCTTTCTGTAGCAAAAACAACTCCATCTTTACAAGTTATTGCGACAGTGGTAGTGCCTTTTAATCGATCTTTATCATTCATGAGTACACCTCTAAATAAAAAATAATAACAAAAATAGTTTCTAACCCTAACTTAGATTTCATGTTATATAAATATTGTTGGTATGGTAATTTTATTTATTAATTTATTAAAGGAAATTTTATAGAATCAATTTCATTTTACAAATCTGATATAATAAATTATTCGGTTTAAAAAATAGAGACAATTTTCAAACCTTATCCAATATTAGTATCTTTTTCATGATTAATAAATCTTTAAAAAAAATAATCTTATAACTTTAGTTTTTAGACAGTTCTTAAAAAATTAAAAAGATGTAATTAGGTGATTATTACATCTAGTTTATCTTCTTTTATTCCGTTTTTAATTTCACGAGCAATTCTTCGACCCATACTCATAAATTGGCCGAACATGAGATAGCTGTATGCAGATGCATGCATGAAACTGTTGGTTCCTCCATCAATTCGGGCACTCATCTCAAATACCACTATTTCCAGATCATCAGTACATAGGGTCTGTAAACAGAATGGACCATTCATTCCAGGGGGCACTAATTCTTTAGCTGCTTCAACTAAGTTATCTCCTATATCAAATACTTGTGGGAGTAGAGATTCTCTCATAACTACTGGATGATTCCCGGTTATAACATAGGATGGATCTAGTCCAATATCTAACTGGTCTTTTGCAGGTATTCTGCACAAACCATCGATGTTTGATTCAAATCGGCTATCCATTCCCAGAACTTCCACTTCATCTTTAAGTGCTGAGTAAAAGAAGTGAATACAATAATTACATCCAGAAACATATTCCTCGATGTGGGCTTTATCAACATCTTCTGGTTCTATCCATTTCCTTTTAAGCATGGAATCAATTTTCTCATTGAATTCATCAGTTGATGAGGCAACAAAATATCCTTTTCCTCCTCTTGCTCCAGGAAACTTAACCATAACTGTTCTGTCAATTTCTTTATGGTTTTTATATTTGTTGGGTATTCTTATATCTGATTCAATCATTAATTTTCTTTCCAGATCTCTCTCAGATTCCCATCTTAGAATGTCCCGGTTTCCAAACATAGGCACAAAAAAATCGTTTTCCACACGGTCAAGACCAGCGTAGGCGACGAAAGATCCGTGAGGCACCACAATACTATTCATATCTCTTAGTTGGGATTGAACCTCTTCATTTATTATATCTTTGAATTGATCTACCATGATGTATTCATCTGCAACATTAAATCTTTTGTAGGGAACTTCTCGTCCTTTTTCACAAACAACAGCAGTTTTAAAACCTTCTTCTTTTGCTCCTTTCAATATATGTAGTGATGTGTGACTTCCTAAAGTCGCAATGGTTATATTTTCCTTGTCATAATCATCAAGGATACTAAGTATTTCTTGTCTGTTTACTTTACTCATTTTATCTCCCCTGAGAATTCTTTAGAAATTAATAGGATATTGATAAATTCTAATAGTTATTTTTTTTGTCTTGAGTCTTGATTAATGAAAAAATTAAATTGATAAAAAGTTTTTATATAATCAATTAGTCAGGATAGGTTACTCAATTACGATTTTTAGTCAATTATAGATTAAACTATATTTTTAGGTGATTAATATTATTAAAAAATAATTTTAAATTAATATACGATATTTTTATTAATTATTCTTGCTTAATCGATATTTATGGACAATTTGGAAATTAAAGCATGTTATTCGATTTAAATATCATTTTTATTCGTAATGTATAATTTGTATAAATGACATAGATTTTTCCATGAAATGGAAATTAATTGGGGATGTTATGATATTAAAAAAAGATGTTCCCCAGCCAGAAGAGTTGTTGTCTGTTCAGGGGGTTAAAACAGTTGTTAAATTAGGTTCTATAAATGGATTAAAAAGAGAACCTCAAATTGAGGTTCTAGCAGGGCAGGGAACTGAAACAATTCATAAAGAAAATAAATGTTTTTTTAAATTAGATGTTGCCAAGGTCATGTGGTCTAAGGGCAATTCTACAGAACGTATGCGTATTGCGAAACTTGTTGAGGATGAAGAAGTGGTGGTTGACATGTTTGCAGGTATAGGATATTTTTCAGTTCCCATAGCCCGTCATTCTAAACCCTCAAAAATCTATTCTATTGAAATAAACCCGGTTTCTTATGAGTATTTATGTGAAAATATAAAATTAAATAAGGTTGATGGTATTATTGAACCGATTTTAGGAAATTGTCGAGATGTACATCCTCCAAAAAGTGCAGATAGGGTTTTGATGGGATATATTGGCGATACTCATCAGTACCTGGATATTGCTTTAGAAACTCTTAATGAAGGTGGAATTATCCATTATCATGAGTCTGCACCGGAAAAAATTAAATTCAAAAGACCCATCAAAAGGATTAAAGAAGCAGCCAGAGATTTTGATGTCCAAATATTGAATGAAAGGGTTATAAAAAAGTATTCACCAGGGGTCTGTCACGTGGTAATTGATGCAAAAATTAACTAATATTAGGTTTAAATAATTAGATAAGAGGGATATAATGGATTTTTTAGAGGTTATAAAGGATAGAAGAAGTATTAGAAAATTTGAAGATAAAATAGTTGAAGATAAATTAATAGAACAAATCATTTTAAATGGAATATGGGCTCCTTCTGCAGGCAACATTCAAAGTTGGGAGGTGGTTGTTGTACAAAACAAAGAACAAAGATCGAAAATAGGTAAAGCAGCTTATATGAGGGATTTTGTTTCTAAAGCTCAATTTATACTAGTAGTCTGTGCAAATATGCATCGTTCAGCCGAAGTTTATGGTGAAAGGGGCAGTGATCTTTATTGTATCCAAGATGCAGCAGCAGCCACCCAAAATATGCTTCTAACAGCTCATTATCTGGGTTTAGGGGCTTGTTGGCTTGGTTCATTTGATGAAAATTTGGTTATTGATGTATTGAATATTCCTGAAGGTGTTAAACCCGTAACATTAATCCCCATTGGTTATCCTGATGAAAAACCTTATCCACCTACCCGGAGAAGCATAGATGAGGTTATTCACTTGGAAACATATTGATATTATATCAATAAACGGTATTTTTTAATTTTGAATTACTAAATGTTTTGGATTTTAAATTTATATAGATGTAATGGATACAAACTCAATATGATCATTATAGGTATAGATTTGGCAGGCAGACCAGATAATTCAACTGGTATATGTATTTTAAATAATTCAGAGATGAATTTTAAGGTTTTATACTCTGATGATGAAATAATCGATGAAATTAATGAGTTAAAACCGGACCTAATTGTTATTGATGCTCCAACTTCACTTCCTCGGGGAAGGTGTTGTTTAGAAAAAGATTGTGAATGCAGCAAGAGGGGAGGACATTTTAGAGAAGCAGAAGTAAAAATCAGGAAATACGGCCGAGTTTTACCGCTTACATTTCATGGAATGAAAATGCTAACAAAAAGGGGTATAAATCTTTCCAAAAAACTTAAAACTAAATATCAACTCATAGAAACTCATCCTAGAACTGTCCAAAAAATGTTAAAAATTAAAGATGTTTACCAATATTTTAAAGACTATTCTAATCTTTTTAGCTTTTCAGAATATAATTCTCATGAAAATATTTCAAGTCATGAGTTAGATGCAGGGTTAGCTGTATTAACTGGATATTTTTATCTAAAAAAAAGTTTTATTGAGTTGGGTGATATTGAAGAAGGTGTTATTATTCTTCCGGACAATAAAATAAAGTTAAATAATTTAAAGAATTTTACCATTTAGATTTTATTTTCGTTTCATTTTAAAAAATTAGAGTTATACTCATTATAATCTTATTTTAAAACTAAAAAATCCACAATATTCATGTAATATGGTCTCATTACTGTTAATACTATAAAAAACCTTAAATGTCTAAAGTCAAGTAGATAATTTTATATTCTATCATTGATTATATATCTCCTTGCAATTTTAAAGTCATATTTTAATGAATAATCATGATTATTCTGAGGGGGAGGGATATTTGGCTGAATTCAAAATCCTAATTCAAGAAAATGGTAGTTTAAATGCATCAGAATTGGAGAAAAAACTTAAATTATGGGGTTATGATGCAATTAAATTTGATTTTTCTGGAAGAAATATAATAAAAAAGGTCAAAAATATCCAGCCGGACCTAATTTTAATGGATAACATATTAAAAGATTCATTAGATAAATTTGAAAGGGGAATTATTACTCATTCTAATGTTCAGGTCCTTTATTTAACTTCTAACAATTATGGACTTCCATCTAAAATATTAAACACTTCTGAATCAGCAAGTTACCTAGTAAAACCCTTTAATGATAATGACTTAAAGTTCGTTTTAGAAAATGCTGTTGAGAAAAATAATATTGAAAAACGCTTAAAAAAAACTTTAAATTATCTCCAGTTTATTTCAGACAACATGATCGATTGTATTGGTCAACTGAATTCAAAGGGAATAATTCAATATGTTAGTTCTTCTATTAAGAAAACATTTGGTTATGATCCAGAAAAACTTGTAGGAAAATCTATTTTTGAATTTTTACATTCTGATGATTTAGATAGAACATTAACTGCTTTTAAAGAGGATATAGCTTCAAATACTCAGACAATCATACAAAATCGTTTTAAACATTATGATGGACACTATGTATGGATCGAAACTGTGGGTAACCCTATAACAGAGGATTCAGGTAAGGTTATAGGAGTTGTTTTTAGTACTCGTGATATAACTAATCGTATTGAAATAGAAAAGGAATTAAATGAAATAAAAAACCGTTTTCAACGGATAAATAGTTTAATGAATGATTTAATCAGTGAAATAGATTCTGAAACTAATTTTGTATATTTAAGCCCATCTTATAATAGAGTATTGGGTTATAATCCTAAAGAACTATTGGGTAAATCAATATTTTTACATATTCATCCAGAAGATCAAAGGCATGTTATAAAGACATTTAGAAAAGTTATAGTTTCTGGAAAATCTGAGAAAATAGTAAGTCGACATAAGCATGCAGATGGTCATTATTTGTGGATAGAATCAATTGGAATCCCTTATATTGATGAAAATGGAAATTTTAATGGGTGTTTAATAACTGCTCGCGATATAACCGTGCGAAAAAAGATGGAAGACATTTTAGAATTTCATAGTCAGATCACAGAAAATCTAGCTTCTGGAGTAATAGTTGTTTGCGCCGCAGATTCAACTATTGTTTATACTAATACCATGTTTGATGTCCTATTTGGTTATGATAAGGATGAAATCATAGGTCAGAATGTGGTCAACTTATTTTATGACGATGACGATGAATCTTCGATTTCCACATATAAAACTATAATGGATATTCTTAAAAGAGAAGGAAGGTGGGAAGGAGAGTTAAAAAATGTTAAAAAGAATGGAGAAATATTTTGCAGTCATTTAATTATTTCTACATTTGATTCACATGAACATGGAAAGGTTTGGATAGGTGTACATGAAGATATAAGTAAACGTAAAAAGATGGAAAAAGCTTTAGAAAATGCATCAAAATATGCGAGAAATCTTATTGAAGCTAGTTTAGATCCTATGGTTACCATAAGTCCTAATGGAAAAATAACTGATGTTAATAAGGCTACAGAAAATGTAACTGGATTGAATCGTGAAGAGTTAATAGGAACTGATTTTTCTGAGTATTTCACTGATCCTGATAAAGCAAAGATGGGTTATCAAAAAGCCCTATTCTTTGGTTCTCTCCAACATTATCCATTAACCATTAGGCATAGTTCTGGAAATGTTAAACAAGTCCTTTATAATGCTACAGTTTATAGAAATAATATGGGAGAAGTAGAAGGAGTGTTTGCAGCAGCTCATGACGTGACAAAACTTAAAAAAGCGAGAAAAGCACTTAAAAATAGTGAAAGATATTACCGTTCACTTATAGAAAATACTCTTGATGTTATTTTTGTTTTAGATGATGAAGGAAATGTTAATTATGCTAGTCCTTCTATAAAACGGGTTTTTGGTTATGAAGCAGACGATATAATTGGATTTAATGTTTTTGATTTTATACATCCTGAAGATTTACCTGAAATTTTAGATATCTTTTTCAGAGAAATAGAAAATGATGCATCTAATATCAGATTAACTGTGCGTTGTCAACATGAAAATGGATCTTGGCTTCGATGTAAAATTGTTGCCCAAAATCTTATTAATGATCCTGCTGTAAATGGTGTAGTAATCAATGCACGTGATATTACGGAAAGGTATGATTGAAATGTAAAATCCCTTAAATTATGATGTGAAATCACTTACTTTTTATTTAATAATCATAAAACAATCTTTTATTTGAAAATAGAATAGACTAAATTAATATATCATTTAAAAAAGTAAATTACATTTTAATTTCTTTGATCTTGTTTAATATACCTTCATCTAGAAATTCCGGAGAAATAAATTTATCATATACTGGTAATCTCTCTTTCAATACAAAACCAGCTTCTTCGGTTAAATTTTTTAAATCTTCCATTTCTGGCCAGGGTGCTTCGGGGTTTACATAATCTTTTGTAAGTGGTGATAATCCACCCCAATCGTCAGCACCAGCCATTAAAAATATTTGGGCGTTGTGATGATTCAAATTTGGAGGAACTTGAATTCCTACATCTGGAAAAAGGAGTTTAGTAACTGCTACCATTTTAATCATTTCAATTAGAGAAGGTTCTTTATAATTTTCCATGGGTATGCCTACTTTAGGCTTGAAATTCTGAATAATTATCTCCTGGATATGACCATATTTATTCTGTAATCTTCTCAACTCCAATAGAGATTCAGCTCTTTCTTTTATATTTTCCCCAATACCGATAAGCAAGCCGGTGGTGAATGGTATTTTCAGTTTTCCTGCATTTTCTATAGTTTGGAGTCTTAGCCATGGATTTTTACCAGGACTTTTTTCATGAGCGATGGTATTCATTAAACGAGTGCTGGCTGTTTCTAACATTAATCCCATGGAAGCATTAACTTCTTTTAACATTTTTAACTCTTTTTTCTTAAGAATACCCGGATTACTGTGAGGTAGAATATCTGTTTTTTTCAAAGTTTCAGCACATAGAAAATATAAATATTCCACCATATTTTCGTATCCTAATTTTTCGAGTATACTTTTCACGTCTTTATTTTCCTCTGGACGTTCACCAAAGGTAAAAAGAGCCTCTCTACATCCATAAGCACCAGCTTTTTTTAAAATTAATGATATTTCTGAGGGGAACATTATTATTTTTGATTTAGAGCTAGTTGGTTCATTTCTAAAGGTACAGTAGCCACATTCATTTCTACAGATGTGGGTAACTGGTAGAAAAACATTTTTAGAATAAGTTATAACATTTTCGTTTCGTTTAGAGTTAGCAATAGACATTAATGACAAAATGTCTTCATTTTTTGCGTCTAGAAGGGAAATTATTTCCTTTTTAGAAAGACCAGACATTTTATCTCCTTTATTCTACGCTTGCCACCACTACTTCAACAAAACGGGGACCTATACCACTTTTGTCGGCCCACATAACTATAAATATTCCTGCATTATCCATAATACCAAGAGAATACTCAACGTCACAATTCATTGCTTCGAGAGATTCTTTTAATCGATAAATACCATAAACATCAGTTTCGCCTTGTATTTCAACGTTATTCCTTATCCTTTCGTCCATGATTCCTATGACGTCAGTGGCTTCATCTGAAAAAACATCAACTTCCTTCGCGCCAAGCTTTTTTAAAAGTTTTGAAAGTACTTTGGCCATATCATGGGCAGCAATCTTTTTACGTGACATTCCTCTCACAATTAAGATATTTGAAGCATCTAAGGCTGGCCTTGATCCTTCAAAAGCTTCCAACTCACCCATAATTGTACTTGCTACTTTACGTAGTATTATCACTGGTTATCCTCCTGATTAAATATCTTAAAAAAAGTTGTACATGTTACCTAAATTTTCATAAATCTTTATTAAAGATTATTGGTTTCCATTCCTTCAATCTCGTATTTTAATTCACCTAAAGTTGCAACTTTTTCTGCAAAAGCATTATGTCTGTGTATACTTTCTTCGTTGACTTGTCTGACTGTGATCATTGTATCGTCAGGAAGATGATAATAGGTTTTAATAATTTTATGAACCATATTTCTAACACAATCTTCAACAAACATTGGATTTTCATGAGCTTGCATAACAATAGCATTCTCATCAGGTCTTTTTAATAATTCACAGACAGATGAGCTCATGGAATCTTCAATTATTTTAATAAGATCTTCTCCACGAATACTCTGCTGTTGCGGTACTTCCATCATGATCATCCCTCTTCCTCTTTGATTGTGAGAGGCGAAAGATACAGTATCTAGAACCTTTTGGGTGGTTTCTTCATCCAGAAACTCTAATAATTTTTGTTTAGAACTCTCTTTTACTGATTCTTGAGCACAGGGACAAACTGTCATACCTATAACTTCCGCACCGATCATTTTTCTGATTATTACATCATCACCTTCACGATAACCGATTGCATCGGCCATAATCTTGGTCATTTCCTGCGTTTTCACCCTGGTAACTGGAGATTTCTTCATAAACATAAAATCACTTTGCATGCTAACTTCAGCTCTTTTAGCATACTTGTGCTTTTTTAAAAGGCAACTCACAATTTCAGCACAAAGTGATTCTATTTCTACAGCAGTGCTAGTCACAGCTTCCTCAAGAACGTCACTGATTGCTTCAGGATTTCTTGACATATGAATTCCTCTCTGAGTACTTGGAAGATCAACAAACGCATCAAAGGTCGGTAGCAGTATTATTGGTCTTTTATTTTCTCTTTCAATTTTTAAAAGTTTTTTAACCCCCGTAACTCCTACTCTAGTAAGATGGACAGGTATTTTAGGTAAATTGTCCTGTGTGTCTGGGTAACAAACTAAACTCAAATGGTTCACCCCGTTGGTTATAATTTACATATTTAGTACACTGAAATGATTCTAATTATAATAAATTTAAATAAATTAGATCATCGCATAATATACTTTCAATAATGTTTTTAATAAATTAATTAAAGTTAGAACTATAAGTTACTATATTCTTTTCGATTATTTTTCAAAAAAATTTTATTATTTTAATTTATTTTTAAAACCATATTTTTTTTAAATTGTTAAATGAATACCATAAAAAATTCAACAAATTCCATGTTAATTATTTAATCACTTAATTATTTAAAATATTTTTGAATTCAGAAGGACTTATGTCCTTTAAATTCTTAATTAAATATATTTCTGCATTGTAAATCTTTTTACCTCTTTTTCCAAGAATTTCCCCTGCTTTATCTGCTTCTGATATTATTAACATATTTTCAGGATCAAATTGTTCAATTTTTCTATTTATGTCATTTTGAACGTGTTCTATTTTCTTTTTAATAGGTTTGAGAGCAGATTCAGGAATTTTTGGATTTAGTATTTTCATATCATTAACATCCAACGGCACTCCTGCAACTATAATACGTTGCACATCAACTCCAAAATGGGTGAACAACTTTTTAAAACTGTTTTTTGTAGTTAAAAAAATGAATTTTTGGGATAAATTTTTAATTTCGTCCTCAACATTCTTTTCAGGGATTACTCCAAAATCAGAAAGTATAACATCAATCTTCTCTCTAAGTCCAATAATTTTGTCACAGAATTCCTGAGCTACTTCTTTGTTTAGATTATGAGAAGGTCTAGTTGAATATATAAAGTCTTCCATATCAATTATTTTATATAAAATTTCTTCAAAATCATCTAAATTAATTTTACCACTTTCAGCGGGTTTAAAATTTTCTTCACTATCTTTAAACTTTCCAGCATTTTTAATTAAATGTTGGGCCTGTTCTATTCGTAATTTATCCATAATATCTCCTCAAAATTCAAAAAAAGGTGAAAATTTATCTTTTATTGATTTAAATAAACTTTTTGTTTCATCTGAAACATGGGAAAGGTCAACATTATAATCATTGTTTTCTTTATGATTATTAAGTGCATTTAAAACCTTCATATTGCACCGTCCCATGGTTTCTGGATCATAACCCCCTTCCAGGATAAGAACAGTTTTTTGGGCAATTTCATTCATTTGAGCAGTTATCCATGGATAAAAATCGTCATCAAGATTTGTATTTGATAGAGGATCATTAGCATGCCCGTCAAAACCAATATCCATAAAATGGAAATCCGGCTGGAATTGATCGGCCACTGGTTTTAAAATTTTTTCTAAAATATAAATATAATCCTGATTATTTGAAAAGGATGGCATGGGCATACAGAGATTAAATCCTTCACCCTTAAATGAACCCATTTCCTCTACAAAACCTCGTCCTGGAAAAATAGTCCGGGGATCTTGATGAATAGAGATGTATAAAACATCAGGGTCCTGATAAAATATATCTGCAGTTCCATTTCCGTAATGAACATCGCAGTCCAATACCATGAATTTTTTAATTTCATAAACTTCTCTTAAATATTCTATGGCAATGGCAATATTGTTGAAAATGCAAAAACCCATAGATCTCTGGGAGGTGGCATGATGGCCTGGTGGCCTTCCAATAGAATATGTGCTCTGATTATTTTCTAAAGCAATTTGTGATGCGGTGATGGCCCCTCCGGCAGAAATTTTAGCAATTTGATATGTGTCTGGAGTTGCATAAGTGTCAAAATCAATATTTCCCCCTCCTTTGCTACAAAAATCTTCAATAAAATTAACATGCGATTGAGAATGCACCTTTAAAATATCATTTTTTGAAGCAGGATGGGGTGAAACAATATCTAAATCTCTTAAAGAATCGTCTTTCTCAATATAATCCATTATGACTTTTAAACGTCCCTGATTTTCAGGATGATATATATCGTTATGTTTTCTATATTCTTCTGAATAAACCAGAACTGTCATTTTAAAATCCCTCTCTTTTTATATCTATATTTTTTGAGGTTATTTAATTTGATGATTCTAATGGATAATTTTTGAAAATTAAAAATTAAATAAAATTATATAGTTTAAAAATCATAATAACCGATGTAAATTTATTCCTCGGAGGGGTGTTATGGAAATTGAAGATCCAATTAAAACAACTGTTGAAGAACTTTTAAAGGTTTTAGCCACGGAAAATGTTATCGGTGAGATAATAGAGACTGATGATAAAGTTTTAGTACCTGTAACAAAGATGGGATTAGCTTTTGGTGCAGGTATGGGTGAAGGTACTGGACCCAGTGCAGACTCTGGTGGAAAAGGAGCTGGAGCTGGAGGGGCTGCCGGAATAGAACCTATTGCTATAGTGGTAGTCTTTAAAGGATTATCTGGCCCAACTGGTGTAAAAGTACTACCTTTGACTTCTCCCGGACCAATAGCTAGAACTATAGGTGAAATTGGTTCGGTCGTGCTTGATGTTGTAAAAGAACAACGTGAATCCATGAAAACCGGTAAAAAAGAAAAGAAAGAAGCAGAAGAAGGGGAAAAATAAAAGCCTAATTAATTTGAACTCGAGTGGATCTAGGTGATCTATACTGTGGTAATTGCCATATTACTTATTATACTATTTTTGATAGTAAGTATACTGGTAATTCCTCTTCATATTACATTTGAATTCTTAAAAAGCGATTCAGATATTAATGGGTTCTTAACCGTAACATGGATGAGAATTAAATTATTTCAAAGAACCATTCCTTCAACTAAACCATCGAAAAAAGATGAAAAAGAGAAAAAAGAGAAGAAAACAGATTTTAATAAAATTTTAAAATTAATACCTGATTTTTTAGATTCATTACCTTATTTAAGTCGACTAATAAACCAGTTTTTTAGATCTATTAATATAATATATATTAAATCTAAAATAATCATAGGATTTTATAGTTATACTGATACAGCATTAACCTGTGGCTATTTGTGGTCTTTAGCAGCTTTTTTAAAAACTTTTCCTAATATTTGCCTTTATATAGAACCTGATTTTCAAAAAGAACGTTTAGATATTTCATTTAAATTAAAAGTTAAATTAAAGCTATTATGGATTGTAATAGAAGCTATAAGGACATTTATGAAAAAACCGGTCAGGGTATTAATAACAGATTTAAGAAGCTTAAATTAACAATTTACCCATTTTTTACCAAATCTTGGTGGAGTTATCCTTATGGATATAACGAGTTTGAATTTAATTCATGATTCAGAGAACGATTTAATTTTTGGAAATCCTATCAATATTGGTGATAGAGTACTAATTCCTTTAATTGAAATTTTTAGGATAAAAAAAAGAGGATTTTTAACTTGTTCCATAAATCCATCAGCTATTCTTTCATCTGAAAGATTAAAATCAAAAAATTGTGAAAATACTCTTATTATCTTGATGGCTCAGGAAGAAAGTGATACGGTATCTAATTTAATAAATTTCATTGATTCCAAAAAATCTTTTATTTTAGATGAATTAAGTATAACCATTGATATGGACAAATTAAAGGTTATATATCCATTAAAAGAAATAAAAAATGAAGAAGATGATAATAAAACAAAAAGATGATTATAAACTTTTTTAACACTATGAAAATGTGATTATATCATTAAAATAAAATTAAAATAAGCTTTTGATATAAATTAAAATTTTCAGAATTCAAAATCTTCCAATCTACCCCATTGCAAGTCACCGCAGCGTATTTCAACTGGGAGATTCATTATTTTCTTCTTTATTTCTGCTTTTTCTTTGCAATTGCACGGTACTATTACGTAGAACTTTGTGTCTGGTCTGTAACTAAATCTTCTCCACTTGTGTTCATGGTTAAATAAAACAGTATCACATGTCTCAACTTCGACTAAAATTTCTTTTAAGCCCCTAATGGCACGAATGTCGGGGGAGTGACCCATGCATTCTTCTGGTTTGCCGTTCGGATGATTAATATGATCTGCCTGTACAGTATAACCTTTTCTTTCTAAGTTATTCACTACTGAGCGTATCAATTTTTCGTGAACTTCGGCCATAAATTTAGTTCTATTCATTGAAATCTCCTTATAACATTTTAACAGAATTAAAGTCTTCTTTGACTATATTCAATACAGTTTGAGTGTTAGTCCGTTGGGTATCTCTTTCCTTTAACAATCCTTTAATAAATTCATCAAGATCATTTGTATCTTTAAATTTGGTGATCATTATTGCATCAAACTCACCGGTCACATCATACAGACATAAAACATTTTTGTGGTATGCAGTTTTATCTTCCCAGTTCAGTAAAACACCCCCTTTGACTCTTACACCTATAACTGTTGTTAATTTATAGCCTAACTTATCATGATCAATTACTGGAACAAATTTTTTTATTACTCCTGTTTTCATTAATTTTTCGATACGATTGTGAACAGTACCTATTGAAACATCTAATTTACGCGAAATTTTTCTATAGGACATTCTTCCGTCTTCATTTAATAAATTGAGGATTTCTTTATCAATATCATCAAGGGCGATGATCCCATCGGTTTTTTCGTTTTCTTTCATCAAAATCACCTAATGACTGAACATTGTTTATAGTATATACAATTATTATATAAATACTTATACATTTTTCATGAGAGTATGGAAATAGTTTAAATATAAGTTTGAACTAGCTAATAGTAAGGTGGTATAATGGATTTGTTAAATGATGAAACTGTAAAAATGAGATATATTGCTTTGGTTAAGAAAGGAATAATAGAAGATGAAGAATGTTCGTCGTATACTCGAAAGGTTGACATAGATCCATGCATGCTGAAACACGTAAAAAAATTTGAGGAATACTTCATACCGGGCACGGTTCTGATAAGTGAAAGAGCAAGTTATAAGCTGCGTATTGAATATCCAGTTGAATAATTAATTAAAAATCTAAATAATATTTTATATAATGTTTTTACAACTCTATTTTATTTAAAGTTATCATAATCTCCTTATATTATTTTATTTGTCCACATTTTTTTATTTAAATTTTTTTAAATGATTTTCATTATATTTAGATTAATATTCCGAGGTTAATTACAGATCAAATAATAACTAGCTGTCCTGTTGGTGTTATACTATATTTTTCGAATAATTGTGATTGTTCCACTAATCCATTCTCTACTAAGCCAGTCAGGTGTTTATAGACCATAGCTCGGGATATTCCAACTTTTTGTCCAATGGAAATTGCAGTTAAATTCTCTTCATTCAATGCTTCCAGAATTTTCATTCGGGTTTTAGATAATTCCAGTTTTAAGTTGGGTAGACGCACGGCTTCTTCATTGTAACAGATGAAAATGCCGTCAACTTCTTCTTTATTTGCCATGAAACTTAACAGAGGACCTAAACCATCTCCGTTGAAACCGACAAAAACTTCACCATGTGTTTTTGCACCTTGAATTATCTTTGATATTTTTTTACACACATCCAATGGATCAACACTATCTATTAAAATTTCGCCTCCCTTGAAATATTTGTCCAGACTACTTTCTCCACTTCCTTTTTCATGTATAGTTATCAATCCATCCACCTGAATTTTCATGGAAACTTCTAGGAGGCACTTGCCTTTTAGATTTGTTATTAATGTTCTCATTCCATCACCTGAAGATATCATTTTTTAATATCTATTCATATTGTTATAATATGTCTCACTTATATATTGAATGGTCTAATTTATCTATTTCAAAATAGCAACATTTATTAGAAGACTCTATTAATTGAATCATAATTATCTTTAATAAATAAAACCTATTTAAGGGGAAGATTCAATGACAACAGAAGAAAAGGTCATTTCAGGAAAATATATGACTACGAGAACTATAAATGTTGAAATCAAAAAAGCATTAGATGAAAATGAAAAAAATCTAAATATAGAGGTTACCAAACCTTTTGATTCGGTAGCTGTAGGTCTATGTTGCGATGCAGACATCACCTTGGCTGGTAGTCCTGGAGATTTTGCCGGAGCACTTAACGACGGAGCAAAAATCTCAATAAAAGGTAATACAGGACGTTATGTTGGGAATAACATGACTTCTGGTGAAATAATTGTCGAAGGATCTGCGGATGATGGTGTGGGCTTCGGTACTTATGATGGAACTATTATGATTCGTGGAAATGCAGGTAAAGGAGTAGGGCAACTGAATAAAGGCGGTACAATTATTATTGATGGAAATATAGGAGATTTATCAGGACTTTACATGCTAAGTGGAAACATAATCGTCACCGGAAATGCAGGAAATGACACAGGAGATTGGATGATCGGTGGTTCCATTTATGTGGGGGGTAAATTTGAAACTGGAACCAATGCAGTAATTAAAGAATTAACCCTTGATGATAAGCTTAAATTAAAGAAATTATTTGATGCATATTCTATTAAATCAGATATCGAAAATTTCAAAAAAATTGAAAATAAAGAAATTAGGCCATTCTATGGCTAATTGAAGGTGATAAAATGAATCAGATTCTTTTAACTAATCCAGAAAAATGTGATGGATGTAACGAATGTGCAGAGGCTTGTGCCAGTATAAATGGTGAGAGTGCTTTATTTTTACATAAAATGACTAAGGGTTATCAAACTGTTGTATGTCAACAATGTATCGATCCTGCATGTGCACGTGGATGTTTTAAAGATGCAATATACCGTGAAAACGGTATCGTAAAAATAAATCAAGATGAATGTGCGGGATGTAAATTGTGCATGTTGATGTGTCCAATTGGAAGTATTACTTACACAGAACAAGGAATGCTAAAATGTGATCAGCAATGTGCAGAATCAAATGGGGGAAAACCAGTATGTGTGGATGCATGTGAACAAGGTTGTTTAGAGGCTGTTAATGTAAAAGAATTCGCCACAGGTCTTCAGAGAGGATTTGAAGTGAATGGAAAAACATCAAACTCATCTCCTTCCCTAAATCCGGCTTCACCAGCCACAGATCTGGAAGCTGCAACTCAAGGACTTTGTGTATTTTGTGGTACTTGTGAAATTGTATGCCCTACCAATGCAATAGAAATAGTGGATAACCGACCTAAAATTGACAAAAATAGATGTATTTTATGTGGATCCTGTTTAGCTGCGTGTCCAGTGTTAATACCTACTGGAGCCGGAAGTATATGGGATCCTAGGACAATAGCAGATATTAGATATACTTCAAAGGCAGGTAAATATGTTTTAAGAGGTTTTGGTACTGAAAGGCGTTTACCTAATTTTGATGATATAATAATTTTACCTGCACAAGCATCAATTGCTCCTGTTGACAAGTATAGGGAGGCATGTAATACAAAAGTGGTATTGGGTACCCGATTTGCTGAAGTACCACTGGTTCTTGAATCACCAATACTTATTGCAGGTATGTCTTTCGGTGCTTTAAGTAAAGAATGTAAATTAGCAATGGCTAAAGGTACATCACTGGTTGGTTCATGCGCCAATACTGGTGAAGGTGGAATGTTACCTGAAGAACGAGAGTTTGCAGAAAATTTAATTGTCCAATATTCTTCAGGCAGGTTCGGAGTTTCCACCAGCTACTTAAATGGTGCTGATTGTATTGAAGTAAAGATTGGTCAAGGTGCTAAACCCGGTATGGGTGGGCATCTGTTAGCTGAAAAAGTAAGCCCTGAAGTGGCAAAAATCAGAGGCATACCAGAAGGAACAGATGCTTTAAGCCCGGCAAGATTTTTAGATGCCACGAAAGAGGGGGATCTGGCCAAGCACATCGAATTATTAAGAGAAGTGACAGACTGGAAACTTCCCATAATTGTAAAATTAGGGCCGGGAAGAGTTTATGATGATGTAATTATAGCTGGTGAGGCAGGAGCCGATGTAATATCTGTGGATGGGATGGAAGGTGGAACTGGAGCAGCTCCAGAGGTAGTAATTGAACATACTGGTATACCTACACTTCCTTCACTGGTCCAGGCAGTTAACGCCCTTGAAGATTCAGGCATGAAGGATGAATTAGATCTCATAATCACTGGTGGTATTAGAAGCGGAGCTGATGTGGCCAAAGCCATGGCTATGGGGGCTGATGCGGCTTATATTGGAACGGGCGCCATGATTGCCATGGGATGTCAGGCCTGTCGTATGTGTTACACTGGAAAATGTCCAGTAGGAGTTGCAACACAGGATCCGGATCTTCGAAAGAGGTTAGATGTGGATTTAGCTGCAATGAGAGTTGCAAACTACATTAAATCCATGACAGAAGAAACAAAAATGTTGGCTCAGCTTGCTGGACACGATGATATACGTAAGTTCTCTCCAGAAGATTTAAGAGCTTTAAGCTTAGATATTGCTGAGATTACAGGTTTAAAATTGGTGGGTAAATAAACCTACCTGTTTTCTATTTTTTCAGGATTTTTAACCATTTAAAAAAAAGGGATAGTACTTATGAGATTTTTTGAAAGAAAATTTATATTATAAAACATTTTTCATTATTTTTTAAAATATAGTGGCATTTATTTTATTTTGAAACAAATTTTAAGAATTTAAGTTGATTTTATATAATTTTACAGTACTATAAGCCCATAATATTTTGATTAACAACTTTTAGAATTTCTTTAGGAATATTT
Organism: Methanobacterium sp. BRmetb2; assembly: GCA_003491285.1. Lineage (NCBI taxonomy): Archaea > Methanobacteriati > Methanobacteriota > Methanobacteria > Methanobacteriales > Methanobacteriaceae > Methanobacterium > Methanobacterium sp. BRmetb2. Next base: position 767,029 of record CP022705.1, on the reverse strand, counting down.
AAATATTAATATTTTCAGATAAGAATAAAGGAGGTTAATAACATGGATGATGATTTTGAATTAAAAGAATTATTTGAATATGAAGAAAAAGCTAGTAGATTAGAATTATTTGTAAGAATATTTTACATGATTCCTGTTGCTATAGTCCTATTTGTATACAGTATTATTGCAGGAATATGCGTTTTTATTCAATGGTGGATAATATTGATACTTGGAGAGCGAAATAAAAGCTTAAACGATCTTATTAAAGGATATTTGGAGTATAACGTCCATTTAATAAGTTATTTTAATTACATGACCGATGAAAGACCCGGTGTAACTCCTAAAAATGTTAGAATATACGAAATTATTGAAGAAGAGTAAATATTAATTATTTTAGTTTTTTTTAATTCTATTTTTTCCATTTTTTGTTGTTCTAGTTATATAAAATGCAATTATTAAAAAAGAAAAGAGGGGAATGTTTATAAATTATTCAGATAGGAAAAAAAGTGCCAGAGATCTACCAAAGAACATGTAGTAATAAGGTAGTGTCACTACCCATCCTATTATTGTAATTCCACCTATAAACGCGGCCACAAATCCAATTACAATCATAACCACATACCATATTATGAAGTCAATATAGCCTATAGTAGAAATTTTATCCAATAATTCGCTGAAATTGAAGGCTGCGCCTAAGCTACCATCGTAGTAAGCCATGTTCGCTGTACCCATTAAGAAGAGAGGTATTCCTATTATGAGCCCGTAAAGGAAGGTTAGAACTATACCTATCATATAAAGCCCTACATCAAATGATGTCATTGGTGTGATCATTCCAGTTTGGGACATTGCGATTAACTGAAACATCATTGTGCCCATGGTTAAGGCCAGTATTATGATAGCAGGAATCATATAAACTATATATGTTATACAAACCTTAAGTCCATCGATAAATAGATCAACCCATTCATCGAATTCTGGAAGTTCCTCTGCACCGGCGAGGGACCATTTAATAATTCTAAATATATAACCTGCAATAAATGGTACTACTACAAAACCAATTATACTGGTTACTGCATTAAGTGCCCAAAAAATAATAAACAAAACTATCAGTATTATCACATTCTTCCATTCAGAAGATGGATATTTTATGGCATCAGATACAATTTCACCAATATCCATTTTATTATCCTCCATTATTTTTTTAATATTATTGGCATAAGCCAATTAATTTTATGAATTTAAACAGATATAAATCATTTTATCCAAAAAAACTAGAGATTTAATAATCAAAAGTGTGCGGACTACACATAGTTTGTTTGGTTCATAAAATTACCACTTTAAGATCTGTAAAAATAATATTTTAAAAAATACTTGTAAAATATTCAGGATATTGTAAAAACATTTAAATAAAACATTTCTAATAAATTAAAAATCAAATTTTAAGATAATTTTATTCAATATACTACCTAATAGGTGAATTAATGAAAAAGATAGGCATATTTTTAATAATAATTCTAATTCTCGGAGGTTTTATTTACGTATCCAGCATGAATAGTAGAGTAGAACCATTGGGGAGACTGGTTTTTGTTAAATTAGCCAACCCAGACCTGTACCCTGGCCATCCTCATTCTGAACTTTTAGCAAGCTATGCAGAACAAAGAGGATCAAAATGTGCTTTGGTGGTGCATATGGCGGGAGGTTCTGGATACAGTCATTATAAAGAAGGAAATGTTACTATATTGCAATTAGGATTTTTAGATACTAAGGCAGACATGACCACTACAGGAATAGATTTTACAGATGCTATCAGTACGTTTATATTTGGAATTGATGATGATAGATATAATTATCGAGCAGATAGAAGAGAATTTGATACTTATGATGAGGCTATGGATTATATACAAAAATTAGCTGAAAAAAATGGACAGGAAGGTCCCATACCAATGGTTTATCATGGAAGTGTTAAAAAAGGTAATCCCTCCTTTAATCCAGGTTGTGGATTCCCATTATATGTTCAAGTATGCTGGAAAGAATGTGGTAGAATTGCTGCATATTATTACATAATCAAAGGATTAATATTTCCATACCTTAACTCACCATATGCAAACTATGAGTTGCAGCATGCTTCTCAAATCCAGTATTATTATGTGAACAACTTGTTAAACTATGAATAAATAGTTATTCCTTCTTTTTTTAAATAATTTACATTTTCTTTTTTTTATAAGGTTCTAATTGGCAGCTATTTACTTAATTCTTTGACATCTGGAGGCCCCAACACCACAGGATAGATCATAAAACACAGCGAATATTTACCCAGTAACAAATTACTAGAACAAACTGAGCCAGAACAAATCTAAAGGAGATATAAAGTTGAACAAGGAATACTCAACTATTTATAGAGAAAAATCAAAAAATGGACACAAAAAAGAGAAATAATATCAATACTCCATAACTTGAACAGTCCAAAAAACTAAAGATTTAATAATCAGAAGTGTGTAGACTACACATTAATCTGATTGATGTAACCCATCTAAGATAAGCAAAAATATTTTTAGTATATTTCTAATATTCAAAAAAATCAAATTTTAAGATAATTTTATCAGGTATTTATACTTAATAGGTGAATTAATGAAAAAGATAGGCATATTTTTAATAATAATTCTAATTCTCGGAGGTTTTATTTACGTATCAAGCATGAATAGTAAAGTAGAACCAGTAGGAAGGTTAGCTTTTGTTAAATTGGCCAACCCGGACATGTATCCTGGCCATCCTCATTCTGAACTTTTAGCAAGCTATGCAGAACAAAGAGGATCAAAATGTGCTTTGGTGGTGCATATGGCGGGAGGTTCTGGATACAGTCATTATAAAGAAGGAAATGTTACTATATTGCAATTAGGATTTTTAGATACTAAGGCAGACATGACCACTACAGGAATAGATTTTACAGATGTTTTAAGTACTTTCCTATTTGGAATACCTGAGGATCGATATAGATACCGGGCAGATGGAATAGAATTTGATACTTATGATGAGGCTATGAATCATATCTACAAGTTAGCCGAAGAAAATGGACAGGAAGGTCCCATACCCATGGTTTGGCATGGAACTGTTAAAAGAAACAGTCCTATACTGAATCCAGGTTGTGGATTCCCATTATATGTTCATTTATCATGGAAAGAATGTGGCAGAATCGCTACCTATTACTACATAATCAAAGGATCAATATTTCCATACCTTAACTCACCATATAGGAACTATGAACTTCAACATGCTTCGGAACTTCAATATTATTATGTAAATAACTTGTTAAACTATGAATAAAATTTTTTATTCCTTTTTTAAAATAAATTAAATTTCTATTTTAGGAATAAATTAAATTATAAAAAGAAGTCATAGCAGTTATATAGAATTTTTCGAGGAATAAACTTGTTTAAAAACCAGAATTCAAACTATTCATATGCCATTATTTTTTTAGTAATTATTGTAGCTTTTATGGCACTATTATGTTATATATGGCATTTCACTGTTGATGATGCTTTTATTTCTTTTAGATATGCTCTTAACTTTGCTGAAGGCCATGGAATAGTTTGGAATATTGGTGAACTACCTACTGAAGGATATAGTAACTTTTTATGGGTTGTAATGGTAGTTATATTGTTAAAATTGAATTTTGATCCGGTAATAGCCACTAAATTTTTAGGAATGATCTCTCTGGTGGGAATTGTTTTTATCTACTGGAAAATTTGTAAAGATCTATTGCCTGCTAATTTGAAAGTAACGGCCTTTATTATAGGGACAGTATTCTTATTAATTAATCCTGCTACAGCAATACACACAGTATCAGGATTAGAAACCATGTTCTACGCTTTTATAATGTTGTGTGTTACTTTTTTTGTTTATAAATTTATTGTAACTTCAAAAAAGCAGTATATATGGATATTTTCTCTATTCGCCCTTATATCCAGCCTTTTAAGGCCGGAAAGTATATTGTTTTCATTTGCATTAATATTTTTGATTTACATATTAACTGTTCATAAAACTGAATATGATTTAAAAGATAAAATAAAGTTCTTTTCACCGGTTTTACTGGTTTATATTTTACCTTTAGGGATTTATATGCTTTTCAGGTTACTTTATTTCCATGATTTTTTACCACTACCCTTCTATGTAAAGACAGTAACTCATGGAAGCGTATTTGATGGACTATACTATTTAAGTGAAGCAGTCAAATATTTGGCACCATTTTTAATACTAATATTAATTACGCTAACTGCTAAACTCGAAAAGTTAGGGCGTGATAAAGAAGGTCAATATTTTAAATTAAAGGTACTGTTAATCACAATTTTTACCATGGTAATATCTGCAAATATACTCTACCCTTTTTCTTCTCTTTACATGAATTTTGCTCAACGATTTTATTATCCTTCTTTTGTGTTGATTTACATTTTAACAGCGATATTGTTGGCAGTTCTCATTAATGAAATGGGCAATTTAGTTATTAAGGAAAAATTGAGAAAATATGCTAAAATTTCTGGTTTTATTGTGGTATTTCTGGTTTTATTGTCTAATCTCGGGTTTTCGCAGGATTATTTATATTTACATCAATGTTCACAGAGGTTTCCAGTATCTTATATTGCTCTTGGAACAGAATTGGAAACATTCTCATCTGATAATTTGACCTTCGCCAGTATGGATGCAGGATCCCTGCCTTATTTTTCAAAGTGGAACCATATAGACATGGTTGGTTTAAATGATAGATTTATTGCAAAAAATGGGGTGGCCACTTTAGATTACATCAAGAAAAAGAATCCCCAGTTAATAATATTTATATCCACAGATGGAAGAAACCCTGGAAATGTTTCCCGACAAGAACCTTTCATTAAATTCGTTGAAGAAAGAAATTATATTAAATTACCTGCCATAAGATATAAAGATCGTTACTACCTATTGACCTTTGTTGATCCAGAAATAAAAGATTTTGAAGAGATACAAAAGGCAATAATAAGAGTAAGTCAAAAATCTTTAAATTAACTCAAGTATCAGCAGGATTTTAAGGGTGGATTTACTTAAAAAAAGTCAACTTCATCTACTTTTAATTAAATTGAAGAAATTTAGTAAAATATTTTTCAGTTATTTAAATACCTAAAACAATCTTATCCAAAATTTCAATGGAAGCATCAGTCCTAATTCCGGTGGGCTTGAAATGGGTTCTGGATGCAAAATATCCTTCTTTTATAAGTTCATTTAATACTTTATCCAGCGGAGGGGCGCTAATTTTTAATTTTTTACTGATCTGGTGAAGATCAAAAAATGTTGGAGGTCCCATAGATTCATCATTACATCTATTCAGGAGTTTGCATGCTTCTCTTCTTTTATTAATAACTATGTCTGCTGTTATATTTAGCATACCTGTAATAAAATCAGAATTAAATATTTTATCACACCATAAAGGTCCTGCAACACCATATTTACTTCCGCAGACAGGACATTCTGATGGAATAAATGGGGCGAATCCCTTCGCCAACTCCCTATTAAGGCATTTATCACAATGTAAAATGAAACCCACCTCTTTAAGTGATTGATCAGTTATTTCTGCACCTTTATCAATAGTAATATACATTCTCATGTAATGTTCGGTACTGTGGGAAAACTTGATATCTATACTTTTTTTATATTTGGCAAAAACCCGAGCAATAAAACCTGCCAGAATTCTTATACCAATTTCGTGACAATATTCAGTTTTCAATGGTTTTGAAGAATATTTTCTGATGCAGGGATTTTTATAGGTTCCACACAGAGACGAAGTATCAGTAGCACTCACACATAGTAATCCTCCCGATTTAAGTGAAATTGCTGCAGATTCAATAAAATAAGAAGGAGTACCAAAAGGATCAATATCCACCACGTCAAATATGCCTTTACATTTTCTAAGCAGTAAATTGGCATCTTCCTGGCAAACTGTAACATTATATACTTTATTTAAATCAACATTTTCATGTGCAAAATCAACGGCCCGGGGATTTACATCATTAGTAACTATTTTATGGCTATTAACTTCCTTAGAGTACCTAATTCCCCGTATTCCACTACCCCCAAAAGCATCGCATATATTAAGTGGATTTCCTAACACTTTTTGATAGTGATTTAAAGCAATGACTGAAAGGTCTCGGTTAAGTTCCATTACTGGGTTGTAGAATACTGGTGCCTTAGAAGATACTTTTTCAAAGTCAGGTATTTTTATTGAAACCTGCCCTTCTTTTATGGTCTTATTTTGCATATTTTTTCCCTTAAGTAAACTTATTAGAATTTAAAAATGATATGGAATATTTTTTTAAAGATTATAAAAATCTATTATAAGTACTAAAGGAATATATGTTAGTTTATTAAAAACTTTTTTCAAGTTACATATTATTATTTATCAGGTGATATTTTGTGATACCCATTGCTAATCCAATCATAGATGACGAGGAAATAAATGAAGTAATAAAGGTTTTAAAATCAGGATTCATTGCACAAGGTCCTAAAGTCGCAGAATTTGAGGAAAACTTTGCAGAATTTGTTAATACAGAATATGCAGTTGCCACTAGTTCTGGAACAACAGCCTTACATGTTGCTCTTTTAAGTGCAGGTATTGGTCAAGGTGATGAAGTCATAACCACTCCTTTTACTTTTGCTGCAACAGCTAACTCTGTTTTATATACTGGAGCCCAACCAGTATTCGTGGATATTAATCCCGAAATGTATAATATTGATCCTGAGAAAATTGAAGATGCAATTACTGATAATACAAAGGCAATAATGCCCGTACACCTTTATGGACAGCCAGCAGACATGGAACCCATATCTAAAATAGCAAAAAGCTATGATCTATTGGTTATTGAAGATGCAGCACAAGCACACGGCGCAATGTATAAAGGTAAAATGGCAGGTTCCTTAGGGGACATGGCATGTTTCAGCTTTTATCCAACCAAAAACATGACCACCAGTGAGGGGGGCATGATCACCACTCAAAATGAGGATTTAGCTGAAAATTCAAGAACAATAAGGGCTCATGGTGAAAGCAACCGATATGAACACGTAACTTTGGGGTATAACTTCAGAATGACAGATATTGCTGCAGCAATAGGTATTATGCAACTTAAAAAATTAAATGAATTTAACAATAAGAGAATTAAAAATGCTGAATACTTTACCGAGAATATAAAATCGATGAATGGGATCATACCACCTCATGTACAGAAAGGTGTAAAGCACGTTTTCCATCAATATACAATAAGAGTGAATAAAACAAAAAGGAATGCAATGATAAAATTCTTAAATGATAATGGCATTGGTACCGGTATTCATTATCCTAAACCAATCTATAAACAGGAGTTGTACCAGAAATTAGGGTTCAAAGCCCATTGTCCAGAAGCAGAAAATGCTGCAGGAGAAGTAATTTCAATCCCAGTTCATCCCAGCTTAACAAAAATAGATCTGGAAAAGATAGTTCAAACTCTTAAAAATGCATCAAAAACAATATTATAATTTTTGCACATTTTTAACTATTTAAAAAGATAATGAAAGAGTAGTGGATATGTTATTTTAATATTCACTATATTTTTAGTTATAACATTCTTAATTAAGAAGTTATAATCTTATTTTTCCAATTTTTCTCTCACAGAACTTACTTTTTCTTTTATACTTTTTTCCACATCTCTCCTATCATCGATTATAATACTGGTAGCAACTCTATCTGTTCCTTTAAAGAATACGGCTTCATGGGCTACTTTAACGGCATCCAAAACTTCTTCAAGATCATTGCTTTCGATTATAGTTCCCATTCCACTTACCTTGTATGGCACTCCATTTTTATCTAGAGCAGCTACTGCAGCAGCAACATAATCGCTTAAACTGGTTTTACCAGTTCCAATAGGGATTATGGTAATTTCAGCAGATATCATGTTTTTTATATATGTTTAAATTATTATATAATTTTTAAGCAAAATTTTTTTATTAAACATTAAATAGTATAATAACTAGTATTACTGTTCTTAACCCAATTTAATGCACATTTGTCAAGGTTAGTCTATGGATCCAGAAATTTTTAATCAGAAAATTGAGAATATTGTACGTAGCACGGCTAAACAATACAAATTAATAGAATCTGGAGATAAGATTGCCATAGCAGTATCTGGTGGTAAAGATAGTATTTTAACTTTGCACATGCTTCACATGCTTCAAAAAGAACTTGATTTTGAAATTTTCGCCATATCTATAGATGAAGGTATTGCTGGTTATCGTGAAAGTGGAATCATGGCTGCTCGAAAGCATGCTGAGAATTTAGATGTGAAATTTATACTTAGATCCTTTAAAGATGAATTTGATTTTAGTCTGGATGATATTTCCACAAATTATAAAAGTGCATGTATTCCTTGCGGTGTTTTTAGAAGATATTTATTGAACAAAACCGCCTATGAAGAGGGTGCAGTTAAAATTGCCACAGGACATAATCTTGATGATGAGATCCAATCCTTTTTAATGAGTTTTGCCCGTGCCGATCTTATTAAGTTTTACAAGTTCGGACCTAAACTGGATTCAATCCATCCGAGGTTAATTCCACGAATAAAACCCCTTTGGAATATTCCCGAGAAGGAAGTAGGTATGTGGGCAGTTCTAAATGATGTAGACGTCCATTTTGCTGAATGTCCATATTCTTCAAGGTCTCTAAGATCGAAAATCAAAAATTTCCTGAATGAGGCTGAATCTAAAAAACCAGGAACAAAGTTTGCCATACTGGAATCTTTTAAAAAATCATTTAGATTTAAAAAACCGGACATCCAACTTTTTGAATGCGTTTATTGTGGTGAACCATCATCATCAACCACATGCAAAGCATGCATAATGATGAAAGAAATTAAGGATGAATATTAATTATAAAACGATGGACTTTAAAGAATGAATTTATTTAACTATTTTCTTGACAGTCCCAATGCCTTTACTTCTTCCTTCACGGAATATTAATTTTTGACCTTCTTTAATACAATAAGGTCTGTATTTGAATCTCATTAACACAGCACCACTATCTCCTGCCGATAAATATTTATTGTCAACCGGTTCAAGGATAGTTGTTTCGGAAATGGTTTCAATATGAGTTACACTTTCATAACCTTTTTTAATGGCTGTAGGATGAACTAATATTGCAACATCGGCCTCAAATTCTCTTACAGAATTTGCATCATAATTTAAGTCACATAAAATCATGCCTCTTCGGATATCCCCAATATTAACACCTTTTATTGATATCCCAACAACATCTCCAGTCTCTGCACATCCGATTTTATAATGATGCATCTCAATAGATTTTACAGTAACTTCTATAAATTTTCCAGAATTAGTAGGTCCTAAAAGTAATTTATCCCCTTTTTCAACTTTTCCCTGTCTTATAGTTCCGCTTACCACGGTTCCCACCCCAACAACAGAATAAATCTTGTCGATGTATATCATAAATGCTTTATCGAGATTTTTTTCCTTAACAGGACTTTTTAAATTCAAAAATAGTTTATTGAGAAGATTTAATCCATCACCAGTAACAGCGGAGATCATTATCACTGGAACTAGATGTTGATTCATGTTTGCTGCTATGAATTCTGCATTTTCTTCAGATTCAACGCTATATGGGATGCGGCCCACCAGTTTTAGAATTTCGAATATTTTTTCTTTCACAGCTTTTATTCTTTCAGGGTTTACCAGATCAATTTTAGTGATGGTTATTATCACTGGCAAGTCCATTGCCAGTATTATTCCCAGATGTTCTTTGGTTATATGTGTATGGCCCTGATCAGCAGCGATAGTCAACAGTCCATAGTTTAATTTTTGTCCTACTATGCCTCTTATGGTTGTTCTGAGCCATGGTTCATGTCCTACAGTATCAACAAATGAAATGAATCGGTCAGATTTTTCAACCAACTTTGATTTTTCTTTTTTATCTAATGGATTTGTCACATGGACTGGTTTATCATTTATAAAGCCATAAATAGCAAAAGAGAGATCAGCTGATAAACCTCGTTCTATTTCATGTTTCTGAACGTCCAAAAATATGCGGGTTTTACCTGATCCATCATCCAATTGACCTGTGGTTAAAGTTCCAAGAAGTGTGCTTTTACCATGGTCAACGTGCCCAGCCACACCAATCAGTATATGTTCTTTGTTGGTGCCTGGTTTTTTACCAATAAAAACCCTGGCAATTGTTCCCTTGTTCACTGAATATTCTTCTATTTTTTGAAATTCAGCATTTATTTCCCTGGCAATTTCTTTTAAAACAAATAAAGATTCCTTAAATTTCTCAGGTTCTAAGCCAACAAGTTCTCCATCATCATCAACACCTATAAAATACACGGCTTCTCCATTTCCCCTTTCCATCCGGTATTTCATTTGTGAGGCTAGGCGTTGTTTTCTGTCTTCAAGGAGATGGTAATCTCTAGTAAGCTTTTTTTTAAATTCAATATTTTTTCTTTCACCTTTTTTGGTGATATTATAGATATCAGATATCATAAAAACCTAAATCTAGATTTTTTAGTTTTTGTCTTTTTTAATATTTTAATACATTCAAATTTCATGGTTTAATTGATATTATCTACTAAATGGTTTAGAATGATCATTATGTAATATTGTAACAAATTTCATATCTTATCATATATCTTATTTATCTCATATCTTATCAGCTGTAGTAAACTTCAAACCACCGTACTTTTCTTCTTGCAATTCTCGAACAAGTTCAGAAGCTGTTTTAAAATCATCTGCCTTTTTTATTATCCTACGGCTTTTTAAAGTGATCGTTTTTCCACAAACACACTTTTTACGAGCAACTCCTTCTTTTGAGTACATAGCTCGTCCACAATCGCACCTAAAAACCAAATACATAAAATTCCTCATTTTATGATATAATATAGTTATTACCAATAATATATTTCAATTCACTAATTAATGGTTTTGGCAATATAAATTTAATTTAAAGGTTAATTATCCTCCAATTATTTTACTAAAAAGTGGAAAAATAACGTTAGGTATGGATATTAAGGTTCCTATGGTACAGCCAATGTTTGCTCCTACAACTACCAGTAAAACCCTAAATAGATTATTTTTCATCAAGTCTCTGAAACTATTGCACTTGCTTATATCATTAAAATCTTCAGAGTTTACTTTTCTCAGTTTAGCCTCTACTATTCCGGCAAACCATCCGGCAGCAAGTAGGGGATGAATAGAAGTTACTGGTGCTACCGCAAAAGCAGTTAGGGCGGAGTAAATCTTGGAACCAGTTATTATAGATCCAAGAAAGGAAAGTCCTCCAGTTAATACTATAAATTGTATTAAATTGCCTTGAATGTTTATCCCGTTAATCAAGGCAATAATAAATATTCCAATAAATATAACTGGAATGGAGTACACTATTAGTTTTCCTAAGGGAATTTTTGATTTTTTAAGGCTCAGAAGGCTGTAGAGTGGGGGAATTTCATCTGGATTTTTCAAATGTTTAGTGATTCCCTGTTTGTGCCCAGCCCCTACCACGGCGATTACCTCTTCTTCCTGAATTCCTAAAAGCATTTTAGCCATATAAGCATCTCTTTCTGTAACCAGGACATCATAAGCACCGGGTGATATTTCTTGAAAGTATTCCATTACTTCGTTTAATGTATCTCCCTCAGTTATACTGTCAATGTTCTCTAATTCATCATCTTTACTGAAAAAGGAAGCAATAATGCCATATACAAATTTTAATTTTTCAAAAAAACTCATCTGGTTTAAAGCCCGTCTTAGCGTTATGGTGATATCCCGGTCGATAAGAGCAACCCGGGCACCTACTTCTTCAGCTGCTTCTATAGCCACTAACATTTCAGAGCCAGGTTTAACACCTACTTCATCACCAATTTTGCGTTGGATATAGGATAAAAATCCACTGACCAATAACAGCGTTAATTTATCTCCTTTCATCATTTCCCTTAGGGGAATACTTTTTTTCTCTTCTTCTTTGTTACCGTACTTTTCATTCATCAGATTATTATAACGATTTGCACAGAGTTCTACGGCTACAACATCCGGTTTTTTCTCCAGTATAGCCTGTCGAACTTGTTCCACGCTCTTTTTTGATACGTGTGCGGTTCCTATGATTTCAAGTGATTCAGGATTCATGAATTTATCACATCATTATTAAAATTTTTAAATTATCTTCAACTTTTCAATCTTCCCCTTTTCATATAAAGGTACTGTGTCATATATATTTCTTTTAAGACAAAATTCTACATCATCTACAAAACCAATATCGGCCAATTTTAAGGCAGAATTAGAATTTTTAACAACTTGATCTACGTAATTTTTATCCGAGGACGCCATTAAAGCTGCAATTGCATATTCATCTAACTCATGGTTTTTTAGATAGGAAATGATTTCTCCTGCACCTAAAAAATCTTCTATAGCGAACCTGCCATCTACACCAGCCATAACTATTTCTATATGGTTTCGGGCAAGTTTTAGGGCACTTTCTGCAATTGATTCAGCGTTTACAAATGATCCGATTAAGATTTTTTCAGCCTGCATTCCGTCAATAATCCGTGTACCATTACTTGTGGTTAGAACCAGTGTATTTCCCTTGAAATTTTTTATCTGAATTGGCGAGTTTCCAGCATCAAACCATTCTACACTAGCCCCACCTCTTTCTCCTGCAAGAACCGCATCATACTTTTCTGCCAGTGATTCTGCAGTGTCCAAATTTTTAACAGGTATCACTTCATTAAAATTTTCTAAGGCCACAGTTATCGTAGTACTGGCTCTTAAAACATCCACCATTATGGCCACATCTCGGGTAATTGATTTTTCTAAACTTAATGAAATTTTCATTATAACACCAATTTACTGGGATTATCTTATCTAATTTAATGACTTAATTAATTTATCTTAAAACTGATTAAAATCAGCAAGTTTTAATCCGGGTTAAACCTATTAATCTTGAAATTCAAAGTAATGCCTGATTTGTTAAAGTTATGGGTTTTGTTTAGTATACTTTTTAATTTTAAAAGTTTATAATTTAGCAGTTAGATATTATGCTATAAAATTGTAATAGATTAAAAAATAGAATCAATTCGTGTTATTATTTATAGATAATTTTTTCATCAATATTATATTTTGATTTGTATATGCTTACCTATATTATTAATATTCAACTATAATAATCTTTAATATAATTGGGGCAGATTACATGAAAGTTGTTACCACACCTATGTGCAAGGAGGTTCTACAATTAGCAGGATTGTCAGATTTTATTGTGGATTTAAATATCAATTCTGCTGGTGCGGATATAGCAGTTGTATTATCTGAAACTAAAACAGATATTAAATCTATTAAAATCAAGCTTAATACATATTCTCAAATATATAACAGTATAACAAAACTTGCAAACATATTTCAAACTAAAATAGACCAGAAAATAATGGGAAACCTCCAAGATAAAATACAGTATATCCATGATTTAAAAAAATTTAATGAAAAACGAAAAATAAAAGTTAGGGTATATTCAAATTTCTTAAAGGACATAGTTGAAGATATGGGATTTACAATAGTTGAAGAAAATATTGGTGATGATTGTATTAATATAATCTATCCGGATTACATGGAGAAGAAAGTAGATTTTATAAAAGGGGATAATGTTATCAGTATTCCTTCACATAAACATGTGCCGACAGATCCATTAAAAAGGGCTGAATTAAGATATAGTATGCTGGAGAAAAGATTATGTATGAAACCTTAACTTATATCGGTGGAGTCCATAAACACGAAGAGATGAAGGAGCTTATTGAGGATTTGGGCGGATTTGTTCTTCAAGAAAACTTTTTGCAGATGGATCTTGTCCTTACATTAGCAGTTCCAATTGAAGATGTGGAAAGAGTAAAAGAAAAGGCCCGGGAATTATTGGGTAAGATAAAAATAGCCCCTATGGCCGGAACGGAGATTGCCATAGTTTCTCCTACTCTAGCCCGCCAACACCTTCCCCATTCTGCTTGTGACATATCAGAATATCTTCGAAGATACGGGGCAAAGGATAATATGATTGGTTTATCACGTGGCGCAGGTAAAGGAATAGCTCAAATCTCTGAAGATGAAAAAAGACTTATAGAAGAACATGATCTGGCCGTATTTGCTCTTGGAAGTTTTAGGGACTGTATAACAGAAAAAACTCATCTTTTTGAAGGGTTGGAGATACCGGTGGTGGTAACTGGCGCACCAGAAATTGATATTGATGATATTCCCGGAGCCACTGCATATGTAAGTGGTTTGGGCAGAATTCCACGCAGATTAAAAAGGGGAGAAGATATTAGGGCTATGAAAAAGCTGGTAGAAGTAGTGGAAAATATTTTAGATGATCGAAGAAGAGAAATAGCTGAAGATCCTCCTCTTGTTCCATCCATCTTGGTAAAAACCGAGATAGAAAATCAAGTTCCAGCTATCAAGGAAGTCTATTCACCAGCACCAGTTGTAAGTCAACTTGACGGAGTCAGAGTAAAACTCAAATACGACGATTATCGTGAGGAGATAGCAAAAGTCGAAGTAAACGATTATGTTCTGGGAGATATTGCAGAAATAAAGAAATCTTTTATGTATGATTACACACTGGTCAAATTGCTACCAGAAACATCTCTTATTTAGTTCAATTATTTTGTAAAAAAAGAATTGTGTAAAAAATTATTTTTTTAAATGAAATTTTATTTTTATTCTATCTAAATCGAGGTTTAAAATGAAAAGAATTTACCAACTCATTATAATGGCTATTGTATTTTTTCTAGGATTTTTTGCTTTGAATTATTACATTTTATTTCGTATGGCCTTTCTATTAGGTTTTTTTCAAACTAATTTCATGTATTCTTTAATCATAATTGCTTCTGCATCTTATCCTATTGCAATGTTTATTGAGAGGAATGTTTCCAACATATATACTCAAATTCTTTATACTATTGCATCAATATGGATGGGAATCTCCTTTTTTGTCCTGTTTTTACTCATTATCTATGAAATTCTTAATTTCATTTTCATAATACCGGCTTTTATTGCAGGTGTTGTAATTTTAGTATTTTCATCGCTATTGACTTTTTATTCACTGATACATGCTTTAATGATACAAATTAAAGAAATAGAAATACCATTCTCAGGTATTAGTACAGATCTTAGGATAGTCCAGCTTAGCGATATTCACATAGGTTCTATTAGAAATTCTGGTTATATGGAAAGAATTGTCAAAAAAACCAATGATCTAAATCCTGATATTGTCTTAATTACTGGAGATATGGTTGACGGCAGCGCTAGACTTCATAAAAAAACATTTTGTGCCATAGATAATATAAAAGGGCCAGTTTTATTTGTTATAGGTAACCATGAACTTTATGAAGGTTTTGATGAAGTTTACAGGGTCTTAACTCCCACGAAAATGATGATTTTAAGGAATGAGATTTTTGAATTTCAGGGCATTCAAATTATTGGGGTGGATTACTCCTTTGAAAAAAATCATCTCGAAAATGTTCTTACTGGACTTAAAATTAATAAAACACTTCCTTCTATTTTAATGTATCATGTCCCTCAAGGTGTAGAAGTTTCTAATAAATTTGGAATTAATTTACAACTTTCAGGACATACACATCAGGGACAGATATTTCCATTTAACCTACTGGTTAAATTGATTTTTCCTCATTTCAAGGGGCTTTATAAGTTTAAAAAAACTTATATCTATGTTTCGGCAGGTACTGGAACTTGGGGTCCTCCCATGCGGCTTGGATCATCTAATGAGATAAGTTTGATTACTTTAAAACATTCATAATGTTTACTATTTTAGATTTTTTTTAATAACATAAACTTTATATAAAAGTTTTGAATATATATTCATAACATGCCTAGACCAAGAAGATTTAGAAAAATATTTCGAGAACCATCAGTTCGATGTTTCAAACCTGATGTAGAACATGAAATTGGCGAATTAGAACCTATAAACATTTCTTTAGACGAATTTGAATCTTTAAGACTTAAAGATTATCAAAATATCAAACAACAAAAGGCAGCAGAGATAATGGGTATTTCCCAACCAACTTTTCATAGAACCCTTAATTCTGCTCGTGAAAAATTAGCTAAAGCCTTGGTCGAAGGTAAAATAATAAAAATTATAGGAGGAGATTATATAACTGACAAAAAACGTTATAAATGTAAAACTTGCGGTTTTGAATGGTACAGTCCAGAGAAAAACTATGATAAGTGTCCAGATTGCGAATCTGAAGAAATATATACAATATCAGTTGAAGAAGAAGTCCAGAAACCAGTAGGGCAACCTGGCCTTGGAAGAAGAAGAGGTTATGGTGGTGGAGGAATTGGTGCAGGACCACCAAAATCTTGTAAATGCCCAAAATGTGGATACGAAACTGAAAAAACTCCAGGAGTTCCATGCAGAACTATAGAATGTCCCAAATGTGGAATTCAATTGTGTGGCTCCGATTAATATATTAATCAGGTGATGAATATCACAACCATTTGTATACCAACACTTCAAAATCAGGGTCTATCCTCTGAAATTTCAATGCATTTTGGCAAATCACCATTTTTCACATTTTTAAAAATGGAAAACAATGAAATTAAAAATGTGGAAACTGTCGAAAGTAGGGGACGGCACACTGGAGGTGCAATTACTCCTGCAGAGATAATTTTGAACCATAATGCTGATGTTTTAGTGTGTGGTAATTTAGGATCAAAAGCAGTAAATATGCTCAAAAACAGCGGATTGAAAGTTTATTCAGGTGCATCGGGCACAGTTAAGGAAGCTGTGGAAAAATACCTTGCTGGTGAATTATCTACTGCTGATGATAATTCGTGCACTGAAAAACATTAAAAATTGTTTTAATTTTTTTAAAGAGTTAATTATTCATTTAAGTTGATTAATTATGAAAAATGAAGAATCAGACGAATATAAACAGAAATTAGCTTTAATGGAACAAAATATTAAAATTACCAAAAAGATGAGCCATATCAAGCATAAAATAGCTGTCATGAGCGGTAAAGGTGGAGTTGGTAAATCAACCATAGCCGTAAATCTTGCCACAGCATTCTTAAAAAAAGGTTATAAAGCAGGAATCCTGGATTCAGATATTCATGGTCCAAATATTCCAAGAATGTTGGGTATTGGGGATTCTTTTTTAAAATTTGAGAAAAATCAAATACTTCCCATAAAAACTGATGATGATATGGAAGTTATTTCAACTAAATTTCTTCTACCTGATGAAGATTCACCTATTATATGGAGAGGTCCGAAAAAGACCGGTGCAATAAGACAGTTTCTTTCAGATGTAAAATGGGGAGATTTGGATGTACTGATTATTGATAATCCACCTGGAACTGGAGACGAGCCACTGACTATTTTACAGTCTATACCATCTTTAGATGGTGTTATTATTGTAACTACTCCACAATCAGTATCATTAGATGACGTAAAAAAATGTATAAATATGTTAAAACACTTAAATATTAGTATAATCGGACTTTTAGAGAATATGTCTGGATTTGTGTGTCCTCATTGTAATGAGGAATTTTCAATATTTGGACAAAATAATGGGGAAAAAATAGCAGAAAAGATGGATATTCCATTTTTAGGTAGTTTATCAGTAGATATAAATGTTTCTGAATCTATAGATAATGGAATTCCTGTATTAAAACAGAATCCTGATTCTGTTTTTTCTAAAGGGTTTTTTAAGATATTTAGTAAAATAGAAGATTATATAAAGGAGGTTGAAAAATGAGAATAGCTGTTGCATCCACAGGGGAAGATTTAGGAGCACAAATTAGCCCGGTTTTTGGTAGATGTTCCTATTTTGTATTTGTAAATGTAGACGATGGTGAAATTAAAGATTTTAAAGCATTAAAAAATCCAGCAATTTCGCAATCTGGAGGAGCTGGTATCAAAGCTGCTGAAATTATAGCTAACGAAAAGGCTGATGTTGTCATTTCTGGTGCAGTCGGTCCAAATGCATTTGAGGTTTTAAAGCAATTTGGAATAAAGGTCCATAAAATTGTTACGGGAACAGTGGAGCATAATGTTGAATTCTTAATCGATGGAAAATTGGAAGAAATTCAAGGACCTGAAGCCATGAAAACTGGACGTGGAATGGGCAGAGGTATGGGTCAAAGAAGATAAAACCTCTTTTTTATTATATAATATTTTGGAATTGTATTATTGAAGATTTTATTTAATATTTGGTGTAATTAATGAAAATTGCCATAACTGGCGGTAAAGGTGGTACCGGGAAATCAACTATGGCAACAGCCATATCAATGGCTTTAACAAAAAAATTTAGAGTTATGTTAGTTGATGCTGATGTTGAATGTCCTGATGATCATATAATCCTCCCTATAGAACGTAAAAAAATTAAGAATATAACTAATTTTCTACCGGGATTTGACAAAGAAACCTGTTTAAAATGTGGTAAATGCGCTTCTGTCTGTAAACAAAACGCAATTGTCTATGTTAAAGATAATTACCCTCTCCTAATCACCCAACAATGTAATGGTTGTGAAGCATGTATGTATACATGCCCCTCTGCTTCTATCCATAAAGATAGCCAGATAGTAGGTTATATATATAAAGGATTCTTGGATGAAAAATTAGTGGGAAAAAATGTTGCTAATGATTTCATTCTAATTTCTGGGGAAATTGAAATTGGTTGTGAAGCTACATCATTGGTGGTGAATGCAACTAAAGAATACGCTTTAACTTTTGAAGACCAATATGACTATATTATAATAGATACTGCTGCGGGCACTCATTGTAACGTTATTTCAGCCTTACTAGACGTAAATTGTGCTCTAGCCGTCACAGAACCTACCCCCCTAGGATGTCATGATTTAGAACTTATTTTATTATTATTGAAAAAAATGGGAATTAAATCTAAAATTCTTATTAACCGTTCCAATATTGGCGATCCTCAACTGGTCAAAGATCTTTCGAAGAAGTATGGAACAGATATTGTAGCTGAAATTCCATATCAAAAGGCAATATTAAAAGAGTATTCTAAAGGTGCTCCAATTTCCCATCCAAAAATTCAGGAATTTGTTGAACGATTGGAGGATCTAGAATGAGGGCACTTACTGTTCTTTCAGGAAAAGGAGGGGTTGGTAAAAGTACTTTGACTGCATCACTTGCTGTAATTCTTGGAAGAGAGAATAAGATAGTTGTTGTGGATTGTGATGTTGATGCACCTAACTTATCTCTTGTGTTGGGTCTTAAAGAAGAAAATTTTGATTCATGGGAAGAGATTAGGACCAATGAAAAAGCTAATTTGATTAGAGAAAAATGTAAAGGACTTAAAGACTGTGTAAAGGCCTGTAATTTTTCTGCCATCCAATGGGATCGTGATCAAAGATTGCCAGTAATTAACGAATTTTTATGTGTAGGCTGTGGAACATGTATAGTTGCATGTCCAGAGAATGCAATTAATTTTAAAAAAGTAAAAAATGCAAAAATTGGCGTTGGTAACACTACTTATGGATTTCCAATAGTGACTGGACATTTAGATATAGGTGAATCGGGTTCAGGCAAAGTAGTGAATGCTGTAAAAATGAAAGCTAATGAAGTAGCAGAGAACATACAAGCAGATTTAATGTTAATTGATGCAGCTGCCGGAATTGGATGTCCTGTAATTGCGTCGGTTAGGGGAAGTGATTATGTTTTAATTGTCACTGAACCAACACCAGTTGCATTCTGGGATTTGAATAGAGCAATAGAGGTCGTAAATCATTTTGGGATACCAACTGGTATTGTAATCAATAGATGGGATATAAATGAAGAATTTACTGATAAAATAATTGATTATTGTAAAAGCAATGATATTCCCTTGTTAGGTAGAATACCATATGATACGCGGTTTGTAGATTCTTTAGTTAACCTTAAACCAGTAGTAATCTATGAACCTGAATTTGAAAAGTTTTTTTCTAAAATACTTGAAAGTTTGGATTTATAATTTTCCATAAAAAATTTAAATCATAAAATCTTAAAAAACAGTAACAGGGATTATTTTGGATAACAAAAAGAGATTGAAACTTAAAAAAGGTGCAAATGCTGCTAAATATTCTGGTTTAGTTAATCTAATTTTAGCAGTTATTAAAGCAATTGTAGGATTTTTTTCAGGTAGTGTGGCTTTAATAGCTGATGCTGTTCACTCTTTTTCAGATATTTTTGCATCAATTGCAGTATATATCGGACTTAAACTTTCTCAGAGAAAACCTGATCAAACATTTCCTTATGGTTATTATAAAGTAGAAACTTTCACTTCCTTAATTATTTCAATAATTATAATAGTATCTGGAGTTGGAATAGCATTAGAATCATTTGATGCCTTTTTAAACCCAGTAATAATAGATATACCCTTAATAAGTTTGTTAACAGCAGTTTTATCTATTGGGATTTCATTATGGCTTTCAATTTACAAAGATAGAGTAGGAAATGAAATAGGTTCCAAAGCACTGATTAACGATGGAAAACATAGTCTTATTGATGTTTTTACTTCAATAATAGTATTTCTTGGTATATTAACTTCTATTCTTGGTTATCCCCAATTACAAGGTGTGGCGGGAATTTTAGTAGCAGTTTTAATAGTTTATGTAGGAACTAAACTGGCTAAAAATGATGTGCTTGTTCTTTTAGATGCTTGTATTGATCCCGAAAAAGTAGAAAGAATCAAAAAACTTGCCATGTCTATTGAAGGAGTAGCTGGTATCCATGATATAAAAGTTAGAAGGTCTGGTCCTTTTGTTTTTGCAGATCTCCACTTAGAAACCAAAAAAGAATTTTCTGTTGAACACGCCAACCTGATATCTAATAATATTGAAAAAAAGATCAAAAAAGAAATTGAGGATCTGGATAGCTTAACCATTAAAATTGAACCTGAAAAAAAATTAAAAATGAGGATAGCCGTTCCTGTAAATAATGAAAACGGATTAAATTCGGATATTTCAGAACATTTTGGAAAAGCACCTTATTTCTTATTTGCTGACGTTTCTAAAGGAAAAATCACCAGTTTCAATTTAAAGGAAAATCCTGGCTTAAACTATGAACGAAAAAGGGGAATAAAAACAGCAGAATTCCTCAGAGATGAGAACACAGATATTTTAGTTTCAGGAGATGTTGGTGAAGGCCCTATGTATGTTTTAACAACGGAATTTATTAAAATTGTAACTTTCAAGGGAAATAAACTCACAGATATCATATTAAATGCTTCGAAGTGATAAGAATGGAAATCAAGATTTTATATGATAACCAATCAAAAAATGGTTATAAAAACGGATGGGGATTTTCGAGCCTAATCAATACCCCTAAAAGTAAAATTCTTTTTGATACTGGTTGGAATGGGAACATTCTTTTATATAATATGAAGGTTGCAGGTATTAGGTTGGAGGAAATAGATAAAATAGTTTTATCTCATCAGCACTGGGACCATATTGGGGGAATTAACCATTTACTGGAACATATTAACCCGGATATTTATTTAGGCAAATCATTTTCATTAAACCTTAAAAATGAGCTAGGAAAACGTTCAAATTTAATAGAAGTCTCTGAAACTACACAAATATCTGAAAATGTCTGGACTACTGGCGAACTGGGAGATAAAATAAAAGAACAATCATTAATTTTTGAAACAGATGAAGGGTTAATTATTGTCACAGGATGTGCCCACCCCGGATTAGAAAGCATTATAAAAAAATCAGAATCTTTAGGAGAAATTCATGCAATTATTGGTGGTTTCCATGACTTTGACGATTTAAAAATCTTAAAAGATATCCCTTTAATTGTTCCATGTCATTGTACCTCCAAAAAGGAAGAAATAAAAAAAATTTACCCAGAATCAACCAAAGAATGTAAAGCAGGTACAATATTTAAATTTTAAATTTTTAAATGATGGAAATCAATTCAAAAGATTATCGTTAAAAATGCACATTATATTATATATGATCTGAGTATCAAGGGCTCGGGAATTATTCAGTACTAAGGGGCATAATATAATATAACATCTGGATGGGGTTTAGTTTATAGTACAAATATTAATATTTACTATATGATATTAATTCAAATTTTTAATCATTTCAGTTACTATTTTTATGTGTTTGCCTTGGGATTTCACTTCGTTTAAAAGGGCATTAAAAAGTTGATCACTCATTGGAACAGGAACACTGCGAAATATGTATGAATCAAGCATTAATCTCAAAGCTCGTGTCTCTGCAATGCTTAAATTTTGATTTTTATATTCTTTACTTTTTATAAAAACCGGATTTTCCTTTAGAGAAATCTTTTTCACTTCTTCAGCTAATGCTGTGCCGGGAATTGGTTCGGCTATACTTACGAAATAGTCGTCTAACATGAGTTCGTCTGCTAAATCTAAAGTATCATCAAAATCCTCTTCAGTTTCACCAGGATAACCCACAATGAATGATCCTGCCACCTTAACCCCTTTTTTACGTGCAGATTCAACAGATTCTCTAACGTGATCAAGGTTAATCCCTTTTTTCATGCTTTTTAAGATCTTTTCGCTTCCAGACTCTATACCAAAAAAGATCCAACCATTTGTATATTTCTCTATAGCTTCCAGTATATTTTCGTTTATCATATCTACTCTAATGTCTGGAATAGTGAGATTTTCAGGGCCGGTTAACTTACTTATTTGTTTTATTAATTCAATAAATTCCGTTTCGTCAATTCCACGGAATTTTTTACTGCCATATAGTGTTCCAGTTCCTCCACTTATAGCAATTTTCTTTGCTCCTTTTTTAAGAAATTCATTCACTTCTGAAAGAATGTCTTCCATGGGACGGCTTCGAATATCCCTTCCAAAAAAGTAAGGAACTTGACAAAAACCACAGTTGCCGGGACACCCACGATGAGTTTCAATATAAACGTTAGCTCCCCTAATATCTTCAAAGGATATATCCTCAGGGATTAAAGGGATGGGGCGGCCTTGGAGTATGGCTGGCTGGGCAGGATTATTTAGTATAATATTTCCTTTTTCGTTAAAAGCGATACCATTGATCTTTTTTAGACAATCTTTATTAATAACTTCTTTATCATGGCTGATGGCTTTTATTAAATCAGTTACAACAAATTCTCCCTCACCAACAACCACCAAGTCAGGATTTAGATATTTAAATACTAGTTCAGGGGATTGGCTAACTGGTCCTCCTACTATCTTAAAACCATCTATTTTTTCAATTTCTTTTTGATATTTTAAAAGATGAATAGTGGAGTGAATACTAATAAAAATAATATCCGCAGTTATAGTATTTTCGAAGCCTTTTTGCAGTTTTACATGGTAACCTTCATCTTTTAAAATTCCTGCAATAAGCATTGCCCCATAATTATAGAATTCAGGTGTTAAAACAGTTATAGTTATATCTTGTTCCATAATTACCACATGAAAAAAGTGAAATGAAATATAATTTATATTATTATAACTTTCAATTTGTTTGAGAAATTAATATATATTATACTATTTATTTTTTCTAACACCAAAGAAATTAATGGCTTCGATTAGATCTTGAAAAGCTATTAGTTCGGTTTTTAAAACATCTTTCCTGGTCAGTGTTCCGCTCATCTCACCATCTACACTTAATTTGTCTGGTCCTCTGGCCACCAGTCTTTCTACTCCATCTCTGCTTAATATTTCTTCAGCCTTTTTATCATGTACAAATGCTCGCCCAGGTATTAAAACAGTTTCTTTAATATCTTTAAGATCAGCATTTTCCAAGTCCTTTTGAGTGATTAGGCAGCCTATGTCTTTGTCCACTGCAATCACATTTACCATGTCTTCGGCTTCAATATTTCTTATGATTCTATCTATATACGGGGCAGCAATTTTACTGGTTAATATAGTGGCTTCAGAAGTTACTTTGGATAGTATTTCCAGATAATGTTTATTTTTATTTTTAGAAATGGCAAAAGGAGTATCATTTTTGGGATCACAAAGAGGAGTTCCAGTAACTCTTAAATTAAACTCTTTATTGATGGTTTTAACTAGATTTTCAAATTCTTCCAGTGTGTGTGGTTCAACCCCTTTAATTAATGGTTCGTTACCTAATATGAGCCCTTGGTTTTCATAATTTGCAAATCTCATCAGGATAAATGCTTTTGCACCCCATGATTCCAGATTTGCGCATGTTTCGAATAAATCTTCTCCATCATTCACACCAGGGATTATTACGGATGCAGCATGTACTTCACAGTTTTCACAGAAAATCTTCAGAGCTTTAAGTGATTCTTCTACATTTTTGTCTCCCATCCACTCTTTTCTTTTCAGAGGGTTGGTAGAAAAGACAGTAAAAGTGACTTCATTAACTCCCTTGGAAATTAAGTCATCTGCTAATTTTGAGTCATCAATGCCTTTACCACTGGTATATCCGAGATGCATAGGAATGTCAAATTGTGAAAAAGCTGAAACAATCTCATTTAGATGAGGATAGCAACTGACATCGCCGCCTCCACTTATATTAATTTTCAAGTTTTTATCACTGTAATTACCCATCATTAGGGAAGTTTGAACTGAATGGACAACCATAAAAGGGGATGCAAATTCATTTTTAGTTTCTGTAACTCCAGAGGTACAATGATCACATCCAACCTTACCGTTGAGACAGTGTTTACAACCTAATGGTTCTATTTCTTTCACTTTTCTAAAATAACAATATTTACAGAAACCTCTGCAATCTTTACCGGGTATTCCGCCTACATCTGCTATAATTTGCATAATAATCGTTTATAGTGTAACAAAATAAATAATTTTGGATTTTTCGGCCCTAATTATGTCAAAAAAAGTATTATTGACCACTTAACCCTATTAAAAAGTTGCTGATTTCCAACATATAAATCTTTCTAATTGATTCAAGAAGAAAGTTTAATAATATATAAGTAAGTAAATGCAGTTTCGTATACCATTAAAGTGTTAAAGTATCTTCCCCAAGAGTGAACAATTTTTTAATAAACTCTGTGACGGGTTTTGGTATACAGAACAAAGTTAGGAGGGAAAAAATGGCGAAGTTTGAAGATAAGGTCGACTTGTACGACGACAGAGGTAACCTTGTTGAAGAACAAGTACCCATAGAAGCTTTGAGTCCATTGAGAAATCCAGCGATAAAAAGCATTGTGCAAGGTATTAAAAGAACTGTAGCTGTAAACCTAGAAGGTGTAGAAAATGCTCTGAAGACTGCTAAGGTTGGTGGACCTGCATGTAAGATCCTCGGAAGAGAAATGGATCTTGATATTGTAGGAAATGCAGAAGCAATAGCTGAAACTGCAAAATCAATGATTGAAGTAGTTCCTGGTGATGACACAAAAGTTGAGTTATTATCTGGTGGTAAAAGGGCATTAGTCCAAATACCAAGTGCAAGATTTGAAGCAGCAGCAGAATACTCAGCAACACCATTAGTAACAGCTAACGCTTTCATACAGGCCATAATAAACGAATTAGACGTAAACATGTATGATGCAAACATGGTTAAAGCAGCTATTTTGGGTAGATATCCGCAATCAGTAGAATATATGGGTGGAAATCTAGCAACAATGCTTGATCTACCTCAAAAATTAGAGGGCCCAGGTTATGCATTAAGAAACATCATGGTAAACCACGTGGTAGCCGCAACTCTCAAAAACACCATGCAAACATCTGCTCTATCAAGTATATTAGAACAATCTGCTATGTTTGAAATGGGTGATGCAGTAGGAGCATTTGAAAGAATGCACTTGTTAGGAATTGCATACCAAGGTATGAATGGAGACAACCTTGTATTCGACCTAGTTAAAGACAACGGTGCTGAAGGTACTGTTGGATCTGTTATTGCCGACATGGTTGACAGAGCAAAAGCAGACGGTGTAATTGGTGTTGAAAAAGACTTGAATGGGTTCAATGTTTATGGAACCGACGACTTAGCAAAATGGAACGCATACGCAGCAGCAGGTATGATAGCAGCAACAATGGTAAACCAAGGTGCTGCAAGAGCTGCACAGGGTGTATCTTCTACATTGCTTTACTACAACGACATACTTGAATTTGAAACTGGATTACCAAGCGTAGACTTTGGTAGAGCTGAAGGTGTAGCAGTAGGATTCTCCTTCTTTAGTCACTCCATATACGGTGGAGGAGGACCAGGTATCTTTAACGGAAACCACATTGTTACAAGACACAGTAAAGGATTTGCTATACCATGCGTAGCTGCCGCAATGGCATTAGATGCAGGAACACAGATGTTCTCTCCAGAATCAACCTCTGGGTTAATTAAAGACGTATTCAGTCAAGTAGACGAATTCAGAGAACCACTAAAATACGTTGTGGAGGCAGCGGTCGATATTAAAGACCAAATTTAATAATCTCACATTTTTGGGGGCTTAACAACAAATGGACATAGAAATCTTCCCACATAGACTATTAAATCCAGATACTACAGAAAAATTGCTAAACGATCTTGAAAAGATTGAAAGCGTTAAAAGAATGGTTATACACGGTCCAAGACTCTCTAATACAGATACAAAAACTTCTGAACGCAGGTCTATTATTGTAAAGGGAGAAAACGTGGATTTACAGGTACAAACTGGCAGGGTTCTTCTAGAAGTTGAAACAGAAGAAGCCATTGATGAAGTTAGAGAAGTATGTGATGAAAATCTACCTTTCGGGTTCAATGTGCATATTGGTACATTTATTCGGAAGCAGAAAACTGTCACAGACGAATTAAAATATGGAAAAGCATTGGAAAAAATCCCTCAAGAAATGATAGGGCTAACTGATCAAAACGCCAAATTAAGTGAAAGAACCAAAATAATCAAAAGGAAATCAGAAGAATGATTGGAAAGTGTACACACGTTGTAGACTGCAGAGAAACGATGGGAATGGGTGAAGGAGGCGGAATTGCCCAGCGAGGAACATTTGCAGAATGCGGAAGTGAAGTTTTAGCTATTGCAATGTCCCCCGGAAGAAGACATATTACCAAACCCGTTTGTGAAATAACATTCGCTCTGCGGGAAGCTAACATCATGACCAGCACATTAGTTCTAAATGCTGGGGCTGGTGTACCACAAGATGCTCCTACAGCTGGAGGCGGAAGTCTTTTTGGACTGACGGCTAATGAAATAGAGCAGATTAAAAGACATAAATTAATTGTGGTGCATTTAGGTGGTGTGAAACATCATATAATATATAAGGCTCGGCTCATTTTGAGACATGTAAATAGGCCTTGTGTGGTTATATGTGAATATCCTGTAGATTTCGAAGATTTTGCGAAAATTGGTGTAAAAACTCGTGTTGTAATGCCCGAAGAACCTAAAACAAAAGGTGAAATTGTGGATATAATAAGTGGCGTAATAAGAGGAGAAACCTGTCCCCAAGAAAAATTGGATGAGATTATAAAAAAAGTTAAGTTAGCGTTAGGAGGTGCATGATATGGCACAATATTATCCTGGAACAAGTAAGGTTGCCGAGAATAGAAGAAACTTCTGTAACCCTGATTATGAATTAGAAAAACTAAGAGAGATCTCCGACGAAGATGTTGTGAAGATCTTAGGTCACAGAGCTCCTGGTGAAGAATACCCAAGTGTTCACCCACCATTAGAAGAAATGGATGAGCCTGATGACGCAATAAGAGAAATGGTAGAACCAATCGACGGTGCAAAAGCTGGTGACCGAGTTAGATATATACAATTCGCGGATTCAATGTATTTTGCTCCAGCTCACCCATTCTTAAGATCAAGAGCATATCTGTGCAGATTCAGAGGTGCAGACGCCGGTACTCTCTCAGGTAGACAAATTATTGAAACCCGAGAAAGAGATTTAGAAAAAGTCTCAAAAGAATTACTGGAAACTGAATTCTTTGACCCTGCAAGAACAGGTTTTAGAGGAAAAACTGTACACGGTCACTCTTTAAGACTTGACGAAGACGGTATGATGTTTGATATGTTAAGAAGACAAGTCTTCAATAAATCTACAGGAAAAGTTGAAGCTGTTAAAAACCAAATTGGTGAAGAGTTAGACGAACCTGTAGTTTTAGGTGAACCGTTAGATGAAGAAACCCTTAAATTGAAAACAACCATCTACAGAAAAGACGGTGAAGCATACAGAGATGACAAAGACGCAGTAGAAGTTCTACATAGAATTCACGTACTACGATCCCAAGGAGGATTCTGTCCTGAGTAAACAGGAGGTGTATTATTATGGCTGACAAATTATTCATGAAAGCTTTAAAAGAAAAATTCGTAGAATCCCCAGAAGAAACCAAAACCGAGTTTTATAAATACGGTGGTTGGAAACAATCTGAAAGAAAAAGAGAGTTCGTTGAAGCAGGTAAAGAAATAGCTGCTAAGCGTGGAATTCCAATGTACGATCCAGATGTTGGTACTCCACTGGGACAAAGAGTATTAATGCCATACCAAGTTTCAACAACAGATACATTTGTTGAAGGTGACGATTTACACTTTGTAAACAACGCAGCAATGCAACAATTTTGGGATGAAATTCGAAGAACTGTTATCGTAGGTCTAAACACCGCACATACTGTTATCGAGAAAAGGTTAGGTAAAGAAGTTACACCTGAAACCATAACTCATTACTTGGAAACTGTAAACCACGCAATGCCTGGTGCAGCAGTTGTACAAGAACACATGGTGGAAACCAACCCATCACTTGTGGCTGACAGTTATGTGAAAATATTCACTGGTAATGATGAAATATCAGATGAAGTAGACCAAAGATTTGTTATAAACATAAACGAAGAATTCCCAGAAGAACAAGCTAAAGTTCTTAAAGCTGAAGTTGGAGATGGAATGTGGCAAGTTGTAAAAATCCCAACCATAGTATCCAGAACCTGTGATGGTGGTACCACATCCCGATGGTCTGCTATGCAGATCGGTATGTCCATGATTTCTGCTTACAAACAAGCAGCAGGGGAAGCCGCTACTGGTGACTTCGCTTACGCTGCAAAACACGCAGAAGTTGTACATATGGGTACATACCTACCAGTTAGAAGAGCAAGAGGAGAAAACGAACCTGGTGGAATTGCATTCGGTTTCTTAGCTGATATATGTCAATCAAGCAGAGTAAATATGGACGACCCAGTTCGTGTAGCTCTAGATGTTGTAGCATCTGGTGCAATGTTATACGACCAAATCTGGCTCGGATCATACATGTCTGGTGGTGTAGGATTCACACAATATGCTACCGCAGCATACACCGACAACATTCTTGACGACTTCACCTACTATGGTAAAGAATACGTCGAAGACAAATTCGGATTATGTGAAGCACCTAACAACATGGACACCGTGTTAGATGTGGCATCAGAAGTAACATTCTATGGCCTAGAACAATACGAAGAATACCCAGCACTCTTAGAAACACAGTTCGGTGGATCACAAAGAGCAGCTGTAGCTGCTGCTGCTGCTGCATGTTCAACTGGATTTGCTACTGGTAACGCACAAACTGCGTTAAGCGGTTGGTATTTATCCATGTACTTGCACAAAGAACAACACTCCAGACTCGGTTTCTATGGATACGACCTTCAAGATCAGTGTGGTGCATCCAACGTATTCTCAATTAGAGGAGATGAAGGACTACCACTAGAACTTAGAGGAGCAAACTATCCAAATTACGCAATGAACGTAGGTCACCAAGGAGAATACGCAGGTATAAGCCAAGCAGCACACGCTGCTCGAAAAGACGCATTTGTACTTAACCCACTGGTTAAAATTGCATTTGCTGATAAAAATGCAGTATTCGACTTCAGAGACGTACGTGGTGAATTTGCTAAAGGTGCATTAAGAGAATTTGAACCAGCCGGAGAAAGAACTCTCATATCTCCAGCTAAATAAATAGGTGTAACGCAAACACCTATTTTTTTTATTTATTACCATTAGGAGGTAATTATGATGGACATGATAACAGGATTAGGCATTGTTGCTCTTATGGGGGCTGCTGCAACCATTGCTGGTGCTGCAGAGGATTTAGAATCTGATGTTGGATCTCAGAGTAACCCAAACTCTCAGGTACAACTAGCTCCACAAATGGGAAAACTACACCGATTTACTAACAAGGCAGTTTCTGGGGAACCAGTTGCCTATGGTACTTGGGTAGGTATTGCTGGTGGTATAACCACAGTTCTCATGATGGCAAACGTTTCTATCATTATGGCACTAGCTGCAGGTGCATTTATTGCAGCGTTAGTTCATGGAGTATTTGCCACGACATCCCATTTAGGTAGAATTGTCAGTCAGTCTCAATTTAATCAACCACTATATCTTGATGTTATTGTAACCCATTTAGGCCCAATAGTTGGTCATGGTTTCATAGTATCATTTGCCATAGTGGGATTATCATACTTAATGAACGCAGGTTTAGGACACCCATTCCCACTGCCATTATTAGCAGTGCTTTGGGGTATAACCATAGGTGCAATTGGTTCATCTACTGGGGACGTTCACTACGGAGCGGAAAGAGAATATCAACATCTTCCGTTCGGTGGAGGAATTCCAGTAGCATCACACGGTGACATTACAAGAAAAGCAGAATTAGGTTCAAGAAATTCTATAGATATTGTAAACTTCTGTGCTAAGTTCGGAGGACCACTTACTGGTTTAGCATTCGGTTTAATTGTTTTCTTAAGCTTCTGGACAACTATTGTCTTTGGAAACTTCTGGGGAATAATTGCAGGATTAGTAATAGTTATTCTATTAATAATCATGAACTCTAGAATCGAATCATTCGCAAGAAACACCTATGGTCCTTACAAGGAGTAGATAAGGAGGATTTATGATGGATCCATTATTATTAATAGGAGCTATAACCGCAGGAGGAGTCTTAATTGGTGGGGGTGTACACTTCATACCAGTAGGAGGTGCTCCAGCAGCTATAGCAACAGCTACAGGTGTAGGAACAGGTACTGCAATGCTTGCAGCCGGTTCTGGTTTAACTGGACTTATAACTGCAGCAGCAATGACTGGACAACCAACATGGTTAATATTAGCTGCTGGTGCTGTAGGTTCCATGCTCATGATAGGTATAACAATGCTCATAGGTAACTTAGTTTATGTATATGGTGTTGGAGTTGTTCCAGTATCTGCTAAAGTTACAGTAGACCCTATAACCAAATTAGAACAAGAAAAATTTGTAACACCTGGTACTGAAGGACACGGCCTTCCCACTGTATGTTATATCAGTGGTTTAATTGGAGGTGCTCTTGGTGGTATTGGTGGTGGACTAATTTATTGGGCCTTATACGAGTCCCTTAAAGGACTTTCATACGGTTTAATGGGTGCAGCCACAGTAGGAGCAATCTTTGCTGTAGGTATTTTCTTTATAAATGCAGTTATAGCATCATATAACATTGGTGGTACCATAGAAGGTTTCCACGACCCTAAATTTAAGAGGATTCCACGAGGAGTACTGGCATGTCTGGTTGCTTCACTTGTGGCCGGTATTTTCGCAGTATTATTAACTCAAGGAGGTGTCTTCTGATGTCAGTAGCAGCAGGAGGACCCAGCGGAGGAGCAATTTCCGCGGGAAAATTAATGGTACTCGGAATTGTAGGAGGACTCGTAGGTATATACGTAACTCCATATAACGCAGTTTTAGGTCCATTAATAGCTTCACTTGGAGCAGTTTGTGCCATAGTTTGGGGTGCTGATGCAATAAGAAGAGTTGCAAGTTATGGTTTAGGAACTGGTGTTCCATCCATAGGATACATGTCACTGGCAATTGGTATTGTAGGTGCAATAGCTGGTCTGGCAGGTGCCATGATAGCAGGAATTCCTACTATATTAGGTCCTTTGTTTGGGTTTGTTCTTGCCATGATATTAGGTGCAGTTGTTGCATTCCTCGGAAAAACAGTCGTAAAAATGAAAATACCTATTTTGGTTAGATGCACGACTGAACTTTCTGGTGCAGCAGCATTATCTGTCTTAGCATTCTCAGCAGCAATAGCTGGAAGTTATGACTTAACCTTAATATTAGCAGCAGTTGTTGACACTGGATTTATAGCAATCTTGTTTATTTTAAACACTATGGCTATACAACATCCATTCAACGCATGTTTAGGTCCAAATGAGAATCAAATTCGAACATTGAAACTTGCAGCATCCACAGGATTTATGGCTATGACTGTGGTTGGATTATTAAGCATAATATTTAATCCAACCTGGTGGGTAGTAGCTGTAATAGGGGCTTTAGCATGGTTTATATCATTCAGAAGCTTTTTACAAGCCTCATTGGACGAAGCTGCTTCAGTCGAATGGACAGGGATACCAAAAGAGGATGAATTATAAGGAGGAATAAATATGGTTGAAATGTTACCAATAATAAAAATAGCTCCTGAATTTAACATTACTCTTGACCCTTCTTCAGGTGTGGTGGGAACATCACTGGGCAGAGAAGCTATAATTCTATCAATGGATGAAATTAACCAACAAATAAGTAGCCTAGAAACTACAGCTGATGATCTGATGAACTCTTTAGACCCAACCACGACCTCTGAAGGTGCTTACCCTGGAAGGGAAGGAGTATATCTAACAGCAGGTAAACTCACAAACATAGTATACGGATTTATATTAGGGCTTGTACTGCTAATTGCCCTAATAATGTAGGAGGTGTTTTAATTGGCAGAAAAAAAATCACCTGCAGAAGGATGGCCCATAGTAAATGGAGACTACGTAGTCGGTGATCCAGAAAGCCCTGTTGCAGCTGCAACCCTTGCATCTCACATAGAAGACGTACCAGTTGATGCTGGCGCTGCTATTGCTGGGCCATGTAAAACTGAAAATCTCGGGATTGAAAAGGTTATATCTAATCTAATATCCAATCCAAACATAAGATTCTTAATCTTGTGTGGATCTGAAGTACAAGGGCACATAACCGGCCAGAGTATACAGGCCCTCCATGAAAATGGAGTAGACCCTGAAAAAAGAAGGATACTCGAAGCTACTGGTGCTATACCTTTTATTGAGAACATTCCGCTGGAAGGAATTGAAAGGTTCCAACAGCAACTGGAAATAGTGGACTTGATCGATGTTGAAGATGCAGCCGCAATACAATCTAAGGTAAAAGAATGCGTTGAAAAAGATCCTGGGGCATTTGAAGAAGAAGCTATGGTTATAGAAATCGAAGAAGAAGGCGAAGAGGACGAAGGCGAAGCAATTAAACCTGTCGCTCCAGAAACAGCATTGATTGAAGCAAGAATCCGTAATATACAGACTCAGGTAAAAATGGTAGGTGCAGATCAGAGAATATTTGCTGGTATGTATTCTGGTAAAGTACAAGGATTAGCCCTTGGTTTAGCCTTTACCTTGACCATCGGAATATTGCTGATGATATAAGTTGGAGGTTTCAAAAATGATAACATTATCAAATAAACCTAATGTACGTGCATTGAAAAATGTAGTAGAAGATATTAAGTACCGTACCCAACTGATCGGTAGAGAACAAAGGTTATTTGCAGGACTTATTGCAACCAGAATATCTGGTGTAGCAATAGGATTTATCCTAGCAATGGTTTTAGTAGGCCTACCGATTCTGTACTCAATAATGGTGGGGGTATAATCATGTCTGAAGAAGAAAAAAACACTATCCCTCGTGTTATTGTTGCTGCTGATGACTTTAATACTGCAAACGAAAAATTAGATGAGATTGAAGCAAAAGTTGAATTTACTGCTGGTGAAGTCTCACAAAGAATGGGTCAGCAGATCGGAAGAGACATAGGCATTTTATACGGTATAGTAATAGGACTCATAATCCTGTTTATGGCATACAAAGTGATAGCGTTAGGAGCATTTCTATCACTTCTAGGCATTAGATAGTTTATTAGGAGGTTTACGTATGTTTAGGTTTGATAAAGAACAAGTTGTATTAGATATTGCTGGCGTTAACGTCGGCGGTCAACCTGGTGAATATCCAACTGTTTTAGCAGGTACTATATTTTATGGTGGACACAACATTATAGAAGATGAAAAAGCTGGAGTATTTGACGCAGAAAGAGCACAGGAATTAATGAAGGTTCAAGAAGAAATGTCAGATACTACTGGTAACCCACACTTTGTGCATGTTTTCGGGCAAACTCCTGAAGCACTTGTGAAGTATATAGAGTTTGTATTAGAACACTCAGATAATCCGTTCCTTATAGATTCTACTTCTGCAGAAGCCAGAATTGCTGGTGCAAACTATGTAACAGAAGTTGGAGCTGCAGAAAGAGGTATCTACAACTCTATAAACATGGCAGCAGATGCATCAGAAATTGATGCTATTAAAGAAACTGATATTGAAGCATCCATTGTTTTAGGTTTCAATGCTATGGACATGGGTGTAGGTGGAAGAATGGCTATCTGGGAAGACGGTGCAGGAGTCATTGACAAAGGATTACTCCAATGGGCAGAAGAAGTAGGTATTACCAAACCATTAATGGATGTTGCTGTAACTCCATTAGGACAAGGCGCAGGTACTGCTGTTAGAACTTCATTTGCTGAAAAGAGTAAATGGGGATACCCAGTTGGTAGTGGTATTCACAACGTACCATCTGCATGGGACTGGATGAGAGAATACAAAAAAGAACATCCAGAAGCATGGCCAGTAGCTGACGTTGGATCAAACATTGTCCAGCAAATGGCTGGAGGAGACTTCGTACTCATAGGTCCAATCGAAAACGCTAAAATGGCATTCCCAGCATGTGCTATGACTGATATATTCATATCAGAAGCAGTAAAAGACATTGGAACAGAGCCAATCGAAGAACACCCATTCTTCAAACTGCTCTAAGACAATGAAAAAAAGGCGATTATTCGCCTAAACTTTATTTTTTTATTTTTAATTATTTATTAATTTAATAACTAATTTTTGAGCTATTTTTGAATTATATATCTAAAAAGGACAGTATTTTTGTTATTTATTTTTAAGTGATTACTCAATAATTTAAACAGTTTATTGTAAAACAACTAAAAAATAACTAAAAATTGAGGTTTATTCCATCAAATTAATTTCACAAAATTTATATTGCTTTTAGATAAACATTATTTGAAAAAATGTAATATTCTGGAGGAAATTACTTGTCATTTTTGAATAAAATATTAGGAAGAGGTTCTAAACCAATTATTGCTAAAAGTAGATACATTACAGTTGAAGATGCAAAAACTTCTCCTTTTACTAAGAAGACTGTAGGTTCTGGCTATTCTATGAGACCTGATGTTTATTATATCGTAGCGTCGGTTGAACTTGGAAATACCACAACTAAGTGTATTTTAACAGCCACAAATCTTAATACCAGCAAAACTTACTTACTGGATAAAACTGTGAAGATGACCCGAGATATCCGCCCACCTAAAAAAGGTGAAAAAGTCTTTGGGGAAACTGTTTGGGGAGTAGAACTTACTAAAGAATCAGTATCTGAAATGATAAGGAATACTATATTAGAATCAGTTAAAAGATCAAAAATAGACATGGAAAATGATCTGGACTTTGTTGTACGTTCAACTGGTGTTACTGCGGGTTTTGCTTCTCCTGAAGATGTGGGTGAACTTATAATTGCTCTTGCTGATGGTTGTTTGATGGCTGGAATTCCTCCAAAAAAGATGTCCCCTGCACTTTCAAAGCAAAGTTTACCAGACCGATTACAGGATTTCTCACTTTTGGATAAGGTAATGTTTGACGGTGCAGTGGTAAGCGTTCTTCCTCCAACAGGCAAAGTTGTGGTTGCAAATGAAATGGAAGGAGAACTGGTTACTGCGGGAATAAAAGTAGGATCTAAATGGACTGAAGTTGATTATAGAAATCCCTGTGTTTCAATGGACTTTGGAACTACATTGGCCGGTAGAATAACAAATAGTGACGAGCCATATGCTAGAACAATCGGTAATTTCTGTGGACTGGCAGGGGCTTTACCTGATGCCATAATAAGGGGCACGGAACTGGTTGATAAGAGAGGAGGAGCAGCTTTGGATTTATATAAAAAAGATATACTTAAAAAAGCTGATTGGAAGGCTGCAAAATCCTACGCAGAAAAAGCCCATGAATATATAGATATACGAAAGGTTCCCCAAGGTCGTGAAAGATTTGGAACTGTTCCTGTAGATCCTGAAGCAGCGTACAATGCAGGAACCACTTTGATTGGTTGTGATGCTGGTAAAGATGGGGATAAATTATCTAAACTAACAAAACTGGGCCATAAAATATATGAAGAATCAGATATTCACACCCTTTTTGCAGCACTTGATCATGTAAGTGCTTTAATAGTTAAACGTCTGGTGGATGAGGCATTTGATGAAGGAGTAATAGAAGAGGGTTCTGTGCTTGGAATAACTGGAAGGGCTGGAATAACTGGTCAAAAACCTAAATTAGTCATGGAATACACTAAAGAACGCTTTAATCACACTATTTTTGTTTCTGATGCATTGGCAATGGGTGCAGCTGTCATGGCCCGTTGTATGAATTCTATGGGAACGCCTCACATACCCATTGGTGGAAAACAAGGCGGACCCTGTATATTGGGGCATAGAACGAAACTTCAAAAAAAGGACTAATAGTTAGAACCAGGAATTATAATAATTTAAAGTTAAAAATTAATTATCAATCCGAGTATCAATTAGATTATGAGTAGTTGACAATATTGATTTTAATGAGGGTAAGATGATAAATGCTGTAATAATGGCGGGGGGTAAGGGTACTCGGATGAAATACCCAAAAGAAAAACCTCTCATTAAGATAAGTGGCAAGCCAATGATTGAACATGTGTGGAATGCAGTAGATAGTTCTAAGAAGGTAGACTCAATTTTGGTGGCCACAACAAAAAATACACCGAAAACAAGAGAATTCACTGAAAAAAGGGGAATAAAAACAATTGAAACGCCTGGAAAAGGTTATGTGGAAGATTTGGCCTTTATAATATCTAAATTAGTTCCTGATTCAATTCTGTTAACCATAACTGCAGATCTACCTTTAATATCCAGTTCATTAATTGATCATGTTTTAGGTGAATATGAAAAATGTGGTAAACCTGCAATGTGTGTAGCATTACCTATAGAAATTTTTGAAAATTATAATTTGAAACCATCCATGGTTTTTGACGGCATAGTACCCTCAGGTTTAAATATATTGAGGTGTATAAACAAGATACAAGATGAGGAAGTTCTTATCTTAAGTGAAATTGAACTTGCTTTAAATATTAATACTTGTGAGGATATAAAACTCATAGAGAAATTTTTAGGGTGATACGATGGTTGAAGAGAGGAAACCAATTAAAGGGGAAGAGAAGATTTGGAGTGAAATTAAGGGCTATCAAGTTGCCACAGACAACGCCCGAATACTGGGGGAGTTGGAAGAATTAATAATAAATGATAAAACAGGAAAAATTTCTGAAGTAGTCATTAAAGTAGAAAAAGGCCGAAATGTTAATGTTAAAGGTGCTAAAAAACAAGGAGAATTCCTATTAGTACCGTTTGGAAAAGTTGAAAAAGTAGGCGAATTTATCATAATATCAGAATAATTCTTCGCCTTCTAAAAATTTTTCTTAAGTAATTAATTATAGTTTATACTGATTATTTTGTCCAATCTAAGTTGTCACTATTTTTCCCAGATTTTTTATATTTTATAGATTTCATTTTTTTAATTTTACATGTAATGAGAAATATCAATGAAATAATTGTTGAATAAAAAAATAGAATATTAAAAAAGAATTTTGAAAAATTAATGAGTTTAAAGGTTTTACATTCCCTTCAAGCTCATATCAATCATTTTTTTGGTTTCAGCTGCAAGTTCTGGTGGCAGACCCGTGATGTCCATACTTAAAAATCCACGGACAATCATACTAGCAGCTTCTTCTTCTGAAAGACCACGCGAAGTTAGATAGAGCACCTCTTCTTCAGCTATTTTACCTACTGCTGCTTCGTGAGACATTTCCAGTTCTGTAGCACTACCTTCCAGTTCTGGAACTGCGTAAATCATAGAATCATCAGACAAAACCAAACCATGACATTCCAAATGGCCTTTTACATTTTGTGTTCGTCCTGCTAAGTGACCACGTGCATATACTTGGGATTGGTCTTTGGAAACAGCCCGAGAAATCATTTCTGAACTGGAACCATGCCCTTCCAGAAATACCCTAGATCCTAAATCCAAGACAGATTCTTTTTGACCACCAAGAATGGATTGGAACACTACTCTTGAATTTTCTCCAGTACAGTAAGCAGTAGGATACGATTGGATACTTTTAACTGGACTGGTGAGTATGTAATTGCTAATGTAGGTGGCGTCATCTCCCACCATTATTCCGGTCCGGGGACGAACTTCTACCTGTTCTGCCCAATTATGTATCATAGTGAAAGTAATTTTTGCTCCTTTTTTCAAGTAAAATTCAGATACCCCCACATGCAGCGCTGAACTTACATCTTCTCCCGTTGCACAACCAGTTATAATATGTAATTCAGAGTTTTCTTCAGCGATTATAACATTATGGGCAGTTTGCATAACCTTTTCATCACCAATAAACATACATGCTTGCAGAGGAAATACTTCTTTTGAACCCGGCATAGATCTGATAAAATAACCACTAGGATATTCTTTTGATTCTCTAATAGCTGCTTGTGCAGTGTATTTATCTGTATCTGGTGCTACGGCTTTCCACATGTAATCTTTTAACCATCCATATTTATCTAAAGCCACGTTCAAACCCATTATTTCCACGGACTCGGATGCGCAGGTTGTGCAGACTCCACTTTGATCAACTTGGATAAATGTACCAGATCTTTCTTTTTCACTGGGATCTACTCCAATTTTTAAGAGACTTTCCTGAACTTTTTTAGGCACTTCCTGGGCTTTGGTAACTTTTTCGTGTTCTCCTGCTTCTTCTTTTATAAATTTTTCTAAATCAATGTCTGTACCATAAAGAGCTTTCTTTTCTTTAGCTTTTTCGGCCTTTTCTAGTGTATCCCGCAGCATTCTACACACCCCTTGAATCCTTCTTTTCTAATATCTTCTAAGATTTCAGTTGGGTTCCCGGAACATGCTATTCTACCATCCATTAGCACATGAGCAGTATCCGCCTTTACAAAATTCAATATGTAACCAAGATGAGTTATTAAAAGACCCGATTTTTCTCTTAAACCAATTTTTTTCTCTTTTTCCAACAGATTATTGATTTCTTCTGCTAGTAATTCCACATTTTCAATGTCTACTCCTGAATCTGGTTCATCAAACATGATAAAATCAGGTTTCTGGGCTAGTAACTGTAAAATTTCGGATCTTTTTACTTCTCCTCCAGAAAATCCAAGATTCACGTCTCTTTCTAAGAATTTTTCATCAAATTTTAGTTTATATACAAGTTCCATAACTTCGGGAGTAAGTTCTTCAGCGTCCTCTCCAACACCACTTTCCACTTTTAATATATCTTCTAATCTAACCCCTCTTATGGCAGGAGGGTTTTGGAAACTTACCCCGATTCCCATCCTCACTCTTTCTGTGGTTGAAAGATTGGTTATATTTTCACCTTTGAATAAGATTTCTCCTCGAGTAACTTTGTATTTAGGAAATCCTAGTAAACTCATAAATAAAGTACTCTTACCTGCTCCGTTGGGTCCTAAAAGGACGTGAGTTTCTCCTTTATCTATATACAAATCTACATCAGTCAAAACTTCTTTTCCACTTACTTCAACTGCTAGATCAGTTATTTCAAGTAGCAGCTTAATCACCACCGTAAATATTGCTTTTAATTCCATTAACTATCTGCTATTTTGTATTTTATTTTATATATAACTCACTAAATTTATTAATCATATTGTAATAATCTAAATTATTTGAAAATCAATAATTTTTTATAATTTTTTTGTAATAATATATCTGAATTAAGATAAAATTCTTATAAAAATTAATAACAATATCATGACTTGTAATTAAAGATAAATAGGTAGGAATAATTCTTATTATACGCTTTAAATGGAATATTACGAAAACAAAAAACCGTGTTCACATATATAAAATTTTCGACTTTGTTTTATAAGTAATCTTTATACTTACTACTTTTATATCCATATACTGTACATTAATGGTACATAATAAAATGAATAGTACAATTGATAGTACATGCATAAAAGCAAGGAGGAAACTCTATGGCTGAGGATGATGTGAAGATCGTAATGTTTTGTTGTAATTGGTGCTCCTATGGTGGAGCAGACACTGCAGGTACAGCAAGGATGCAATATCCTCCAAATGTACGTGTAATCAGAGTAATGTGCTCTGGAAGAATCGAACCGCAATTTATTTTTAAGGCCTTCAGAGAAGGTGCAGACGGTGTAATCGTTGCAGGATGTCACCATGGTGACTGTCACTACGACGCAGGAAACTACAAACTAGATAGAAGAATGAGATTAATATACAAACTAGCAGAAGATATAGGCATTGGAAGAGAAAGGATATACCACGACTGGATATCAGCATCAGAAGGAGAAAAATTTGCTGAAACCGTAAAAATGATGGTAGATCGTATAACCGCTCTTGGCCCATCTCCTCTAAAAGAACAATTAGCAGTTGAGGCATAAACGGAGGATTATAAATGGCAGAAAAAGCAAAAATAGGAACAAACTGGCTTTGTGTATGTTCAGGATGCCACTTATCCATTGCTGATCTTCATGAAGCATTAATAGATGTTATGGAATTAGCAGATTTTGAATTTTGTCCAGTTTTAATGGATGTTAAGTATGATGAAATTCCAGAACTAGACGTTGCCGTAATTACTGGCGGTATTAGAAATGATGAAAACAGGGAATTAGCTGAAAAGATCAGAGAAAAAGCAAAATTTGTTGTTTCATTTGGTACTTGTGCAGTATACGGTGGAATACCTGGAATGGGTAACTTACACACTCCAGAAGAACTCATAGAAGAGGCATACCAAAATTCAGAAAGTACAATTAACCCGGATAATGTTATCCCATCTGAGGAAATACCACATCTAGAAAGCAGGGTTAGACCATTGGCTGAAGTTATAGACGTTGACATAGCCTTACCTGGATGTCCACCCCGGTCTGATGTAGTAGCTGAAGTAGTAATGGCTTTACTGAAAGGAGAACCTGTGGAAGTACCTACAACTAACTTATGTGAAGTTTGTCCTAGGGAAAAACCACCAGAAGGATTGGCCATGGATAAAATTTTACGTCAGTTTGAACTGGGAGAACCTGAACCAGAATTATGCTTAATACCACAAGGATTAGTATGTAACGGACCTGCCACAATATCTATCTGTGGAGCAGAATGCCCAAGTATAGGTATTAGATGTCAGGGATGCTACGGACCTACTTTCAACGTAGTAGACCAAGGTGCAAAAATGATAAGTGCTATTGGTTCTGACTTCGGTGTAGAAAGAGATAAAACCGTGGATCCTGAAGAAGTGGCTGAACAATTAGATGATATTGTAGGAACATTCTACACTTATACACTCCCAGCGGCCCTTGTACCCGCTAAAATAAGAAAGGAGGGTAAATAAATGGTTAAATTAAAAATGGAACCTGTGACCAGAATTGAAGGTCACGCAAAAATTACAGTGGACTTGGACGATGCAGGAAACGTCAAGGACACTAAACTACACGTAATGGAGTTCCGTGGATTTGAAAAATTTCTGCAAGGAAGAAACATAGAAGAAGTACCACGTATGGTACCACGTATATGTGGTATATGTGATGTACAGCACCACCTTGCAGCTGCAAAGGCAGTGGATATGTGTTTTGGATTCGAAGCTGAAGATATACTCCCAACTGCTTACAAAATGAGGGAACTTATGAACTGGGGTTCCACCATGCACTCCCACGCTTTGCATTTCTACTTCCTGGCAGCTCCTGACTTTATTGCAGGAAAAGATAGAAAAACCAGAAATGTATTCCAAATCATAAAAGACGCACCAGATGTAGCTCTTCAAGCAATTGAGTTAAGAAAAAATGCATTAGATCTTATTAAAGCTACTGGTGGAAGACCTATTCACCCAACTTCATCTACTCCTGGTGGAATATCCACTAGTCTAGATGATGAAACTCAAAAAGATCTTCTTAAAAAAGCGCAAAGAAATGTAGAATTGTCTCAAGCTACATTAGAACTAGCTAAACCAATATTTGAAGAAAATATTGATTTGGTAAAAACTCTTGGTTATATAGAAACTTATCACACTGGTCTGGTTAAAAATGGTGTTTGGGATATGTACGATGGAGACGTACGTATGAAAGATAAGGAAGGTAATATATATGCAGAATTCCATTGCAGTAATTACCTTGACTACATTGCAGAACATGTGAAACCATACTCCTGGCTAAAATTCCCATACATTAAAGATTTAGGATATCCTGATGGTATTTACAGAGTATGTCCATTGTCCCGGCTAAATGTAGCTGATAAAATGCCTGATGCCGCCCCATTAGCTCAAGCAGAATTTGAAGATTTCAAGAAAACCTTTGGATATGCTCATGAACCATTACTATACCACTGGGCAAGACTTATAGAGTTATTAGCTGCATCAGAATGTGCTGCTGATGCTCTTGAAGGAGATTTATCTGGACAAAAATTCCCAGAAGCTCTAGAAAAAACAGCTGGAGAAGGTGTAGGTATTGTTGAAGCTTCTCGTGGAACTTTAACTCACCATTATGCTTGTGATGAGAATGGTTTAGTTACCAAAGCAAACATTGTAGTAGCCACAATTCAAAACAACCCAGCTATGGAAATGGGTATACAAAAAGTAGCTAAAGATTACATAAAACCAGGTGTTGAAGTAGACGACAGTATTTTCAACTTGATGGAAATGGTAATAAGAGCATACGACCCATGTCTATCCTGTGCAACCCACCAATTAGACAGTCAAATGAGACTATCAACCCTTGAAGTATTTGATAGTGACGGACATCTCGTCAAAAAGATTTAATTCACCAGGGGTGAATAAAAAATGATAGTAGTCAACAAAGAAGACTGCATCCGATGTGGAGCATGTCAAGGCACATGTCCCACCGCAGCAATCGAAGTATCACCAGAAGATGTGATATACTGTGATATCTGTGGAGGGGAGCCAAAATGTGTAGAAGTATGTCCACAAGATGCCTTGAAACTTGAAGATATGGTCTTAGATGAGGAAGGAAATGTTCAAGGTCGTATAGTCTTCAACCCTGCAAAATGTGATGAATGTGGAGAATGTGTAGAAGTTTGCCCACCACAAACCTTGAAATTAGGTGGTGGAAAGGCTGAAAAAGTTCCACTTCAAGGATACTGTGTAATGTGTCAAAAATGTGTTGACATCTGCCCAGTTGAAGTTATAGGGGTTGAAGGAGTTAAAGAACCTAAAACAGTTGAACTGGAAATTGAAGGCCCTATTTACATCGCAGATTGCGTTGGATGTGGGATGTGTGTAGATGAATGTCCAGTTAATGCCATAACTCTCCCAGAGATAGGTGGCACCATAGAAATTGATGAAGATACATGTATCAAGTGTGGA
Source organism: Methanobacterium sp. BRmetb2 (assembly GCA_003491285.1). Taxonomy (NCBI): domain Archaea; kingdom Methanobacteriati; phylum Methanobacteriota; class Methanobacteria; order Methanobacteriales; family Methanobacteriaceae; genus Methanobacterium; species Methanobacterium sp. BRmetb2. The sequence continues at coordinate 723,544 of CP022705.1, read as the reverse complement.
ATCTGTTCTCAGACCTGCCCATGGAATGCAGTATTCATATCTGGTAAAAAGCCAGTAAAACGTGGAAAAGAAATCATCAAATTCGATTTGGACGCAGATACTTGTATAGGATGTAACACGTGTGTGGAAGCATGTCCTGGTGACTTCATAGGAGTTAATCCATCTAATTTAACTGTAGAATTACCAGAAATATGTACTGCATGTGGTTTATGCGAAAATATCTGTCCAGTAGATGCTATAGACTTAGAAGTCGAACTCGAACCAGCAACGCCTGCCAGTGATGAAGGTTTAGTATACGATGAAGAAAAATGTGATTTTATTGGAGCATGTGCACAAATATGTCCCAACGATGCCATAAGAGTCGTAACTAAAACTGGAATGCAAGTTCCTGGCGAGGAAAAGGTGGATTCAGAACCATCATTTGCCATGTGTACAAGATGTGGTGCCTGTACTGTAGCTTGCCCAAATGACGCCTTAACCCTAGTGGATATGGACAAAGTCATTGATGGAAAAGTTGAAAAACGTAAAAGAATACAGTACAATCCTGCAAAATGTACAGAATGTGGAGACTGTGTGGAAGTCTGTCCTTACAACATGCTGAAACTCACAGATGATAAAGTACCCCTCAAAGGGTTCTGTATACTTTGTGACCAATGTATACCTGCATGTCCAAAAGGAGCACTATTCCTCAAGTAAAATCAAAAATAAAAATTTTTTAATGGTGGATTTTCCACCAAAATCTATTTTTTTTTAAGAATTTTCTTAAATCAGTATTATCTATTTTTTTAAGAATATCTTAACTCAATATTAAATCTAAAAAAATAATTTTTTAATTCTTAACCCAAATTTGAGTTATTTTTCAGCAATTTTTATCCTTATTCTAAATTTACATAGATTTTATGCTTTTCAAGATCCATCTCAACAATTTTACCTTTTAGCTCTTTTTTCTGATTTAAAATATCAGTTAAATCTATTTTTGCATTGTCAATTTTGATATAGATAACATCTTCCATTATCAGTGAGCCTTCAGTACTATAAACACTTGATTCACACATTTTATCACCTAATTTCATTTAATTGTAATTAACTGTCTAAATAAATTTTTTTCAAAAAGATTTGATCCATCTAATTTTTGGTAGAATATTCAATTCTATAATTTTAAAAAAAGAAGTTTATTAAAAGAATAATAAAAAGTTAATCATAAACAAATTTTCCCTTATTTTCAAAAATATCTCCTTCTTTCATTACCACTTTACCTCTGACCAGTGTCATGACGGGCATTCCTTGAATTTCAAATCCTTCAAAAGGAGAATATTTTGCCTTAGATTTAAAATATTCTGGATTTATAATTCCCTCTTTTTTCAAATCCACAACTACAAAGTCTGCATCTAACCCTTTTTTTATGAAACCTTTACTTTTTAAGTTAAATCTTTTTGATGGATTTTCACACAACAATCTCTTAATAAGTTCTAGACTAATATTTCCCCTATTAAATTCAGTTAAAAGAAGTGGAAGTGCAGTTTCCAGATTAGGAACACCTGGTGGAGCATTCCAAACGTCCTGATTTTTTTCAACAATTCTATGGGGTGCGTGATCTGTTCCAATCATATCTAGTTCCTCTAGTTGGCTTATTCCAATTTTATATTTATTTGAACGAAGAGGAGGATTAGTTTTAGCAAAATTACCTTTCAATCTGAGATAATCCGAGTTTAAAAATAAGTGATGAGGTGTTATCTCAGCAGTTATATCACAACCCTCTTTTTTAGCTTTTTTAACTAATTTTAAGGATTCTATTGTACTCAAATGACAAATATGAATTTTATTTCCTATGTATTTGGCCATTTCAATGGCATTGGATAAAGATATTATTTCAGCCAATGGGGGCCGGGCTTTTGCATATAATTCAGGTTTTAAATCAATTTTCTTCATGATTTGAGAGGTGCAGTACTGGACAATGTTACCATCTTCCGCATGCAAAGAAATTATAGGGTTATATTTTAACTTTGATATTTGCTGGAAAGATTCTATTAAGAATTTGTTGTCTATTAGGTCCATAAAAATTTTAAAAGACACTGGTTTCAGTTTGGCAATTTCTTTTATTTCATCCAGATCTCCAACACCGGCATGCAAACCATAATCTACTAAACTTTTCTTTTGAGCTATCTCCATTTTCTGACAAAATGCATCAACAGTATTTGTAGGGGGGAGGGTGTTGGGCATGTCAAAAACTGTGGTAAATCCTCCATGCGCCGCTGCCATGGTTCCGGTTCTAAAATCTTCCTTTTCAGTTAACCCAGGATCTCTTAGATGGACGTGAACATCTATCAATCCTGGCAAAACTGTTTTACCCTTCAAATCAATTATATCATCACTTTTTGTTGGAAGTTTTTTAATGGATATTATTTTTCCATTATTCACAGTTATACAGCATTCTGATTTCATGGGAGGTATTTTGCAGTTTACAATGCACAGGTCCATCATTAAAACACCATTTGTTTAAAACATTATTTCACATGAAAACTTTCAATTATAATGTCTAAATCATTTTTTTGATTATCAAATTCTTCGGGAGGTATAACTGTACAAGATATAGTATATAGATAGCCATTTTTTGCTGTGAAAATAGTTCGATGCTGTTGACGAGTTTGAGTATCATTGCATCCAATTTTATAAATTATCTCATAAGCGTCGGTATTATCTACCTTCAGAGTCTTCTCGGATATGAGTTCATAACAGTATTTTACTAAACTTTTTTTATTATTCTCTTTAAAATTGTTGTAATAATCTTTTAAACTAGAACTATTGTTCATTTTATTTTTAGATATGATAACATCTGTATTTCCATTTCTAACACTAATAATGGCTCCAGGCAGGTCCATAACTTCGCCTGTTTTCCACTGGGATGGATAATCAAAGGATATTTCATTATCTTCAAAGGTTTTTTTACTTTCTAGGCATCCACATACTGAAATAACAGCTATAACAAATACAAGAATAGTGATTAGATGTTTAAATTTCATGATAAGTCCTCAGTAAGATATTATAAAATCCAGTCTATATATTTTTTGAAATTAAACGTAGTCATGATAAATTAAATTAACGCTTAAGTTAAAATCTTCTAAAAAAAGAGTCAGTTCTATAATAATATTGATAATAAATATTTTATCCCAAAATTTACATAATGGTATGTGTGTGTCTATGGTATCACAAACTGATTTTATCAGAGATTTAATTAAACGGGATAGGAAAATATTCTTTGATGATCTAAGTAATGAACCTTTGTTGCAGGAACCAACTGGCACAGTTAAGATAATGGCTGATTTCACGGAATATTCTCCTTTGCACCTTGGTCACCGCCACTGTATGATGAAAGCAAAGGAAAAAGAGCCAGATGCCATTTTTGTTGCAGTGGTTCCCGGACTTTTCGAGCGAAATGGTAGGGGTATGCCCTATATAATGACACGCCAGGCCCGTGCTAAGGCCGCGGTGAATGTGGGGGCGGACGTGGTAGTAGAAGGACCACCAATGGGTATTATGGGATCCGGACAATATTCGCTGTGTTTAGCCAAAATGTTTCAAGCTTTAAACACGGATTTCATCCCCCGAGGATATAAACCAGTAGAAGGCTTTAATGAAATATTAGAACATATAAATAAGGGTAAGGCAGTCGCCCCTAAACCCTACAAGTTCGTTGATGTGGAAAGTAAAAAAGTCTTAAAAGAGGGAAAACTGGATGAAGATAACTACGTAATAGTATCCCTTTCCAAGTCTCTGAAAAAGGTTGGGTTTAACTTTAAGGATAAATTCATATTTGTAAAACGTGTGGAAGGAGTCAGCGGCACAAAAATCAGACAATTCGTTTCCAATGGCGATTTTGAATCTGCTAAGGAAATGTTACCATCTGAAACTATTGCAGTTTTAAAAGAAGAAATAGCGAATAATCGAGCACCCCTAAATGATATAAGGGACCAGGAGAGAATACTGGAAGTTGTAAACCAAAGTAGTTTGGATGATTTAGCTTCATTGAATCTTATCAATGATGTTACTGCCCAGAATATGATTGAAGGGCGTCCTTTTGAAAGTTTAGAGGAGATTGAAAAAATTATTTCATGGGGATTCAGCCGTCATTATAAGCAAAGGATTTTATCATCATTAGAGGCAAGAATAAATAAGGATCAAATATCAAAATATATAGATTCTTATCCATCTATAATAAGAATATTAAATTTCAAAAATAAAAACATTTTAAAAAAGTTTAATGAAAAAATAACACACAGGAGGCTAGAGATATGGCAGTGAAAGAAGGAGATTTTATAAGATTAGAATATACAGCAAAAACAAAGGAAACAGGTGATGTTTTTGACACCACAATTGAAAGTGTGGCAGAAGAGGCAGGAATACTTGTTGAAAATAAAAATTACGGACCAATACCAATAGTAGTGGCAGGTGGCCATGTATTAAAAGGTCTTGATGAAGCTTTAGTGGGCATGGATGAAGGCGAAGAAAAAATCGTGGAGCTAACTCCAGAAGAAGCATTTGGTAAAAGAGACTCTAAACTCATACAACTGGTCCCTATGCGAGAATTTAAAAAACAGAACATAAAACCATACGTGGGAATGACCATAACTTCAGAAGGACATAATGGTATCATTAGAAGTATAAGCGGCGGAAGAGTTAACGTTGATTTCAACCATGAATTAGCAGGTAAAAATCTGGTTTACGATGTTAAGGTTGAAAAGATAATTGATGATGACATGGACAAGATCAAAAGCATGATAGAATTACACTATCCTGCCGGTAATTTAGACCTGGATAAAACCCAGATAGAACTAGAAGATGGTAAAGTCGTAATACAAATGGATGAAATGGCCCGCTTTGATCAAAAACCTTACATGGACATAACTTTTGCCAGATTCCGCATTGCACGTGATGTTTGGGAAAACATTGAAGGTATTGAAAAAGTGGAATTTACCGATGTCTTTGAGAAAAAGGCAGAAGAAGCTGCAGCAGCTGAAGAACTAGCTGAAGAAGTTAAAGGTGCGGAAGAAGTAGCCGAAGAAGTAGCTGAAGAAGTAGCTGAAGAAGTTAAAGGTGCGGAAGAAGTAGCCGAAGAGATTGCAGAAGAAGCTAAAGAAGAATCTACAGTTGCTGAAGAAGTAGAAGAAAAAATTGAAGAAGAAAAAAAGGAATAATCATTGATTCCTTTTAATTTTTTATTTATTTTTAAATTAAAAACTTATTTATCGGATTTATTTAAGGCCAGGTTAAGATCTTTGGCACTTTAACATCGTTAACTCTTTCTTTTACATCTTTTGGCCAGTTTTCTGGATTAAAACCTTTCTGAGCTAAAAATCCAAATATCCACCGGGAAATACCGATACCCAAACAACCAGTCCACAGAACATGTTTATGGGCTTCTTTGATGGAAAATCCTTCAGTAAAATGAGTTCCATGTACATTAGCGGATACCACAGCAACTCCTTTACTTTGATTAGGCGCAACAAGTCTCATTTCATATTTAGGAATATCTGGGAATTGGATTCCTCGTTCTTCCACTTTTCGGCCTTCCAGGTAGAATGGATCATCGCCCACTTCTGTATACCACTCCAGTTCCATATCATCGGCGATTTTTTGGGATATATTCACAGTGGTGTCTCTTATTTTCTCCACATCATCTGGTTTTCCAAGCCATACCAGTTCCACTCGTTGGAATTCATGAACCCGATCCAGTCCTTTGGCTCCTCCAGCTTCCCATCGGTATGTCCAGCCACTACGGTCAAAAAACTTTATGGGTAATTCTGATTCATCAACTACTTCGTGAGAGAAGAATTCGTAGAATGGTTCACACTGGGCTGGTGCTAGGACATAGGAAGGATCTTTAAGCCCTTCTTTTAAGAGGTCAATTGGAACGTCTTTTTTAATTACAACTTCTTGTTTGAACTTTTCAAAAATTTCAGGGTCTCTACGGGGAGCAGAACAATAGTACATTCCCTCTGGGAGTCCTTCAAGGTAACGCATTTTGTTCATCACTGGAATTGGTATCAGTTTAGGCCACATGCACTCTACAAAGTCCATTTTGTAGACTAATTCCTCCAGAAATATCTCTTCTATGGTTCGTTGTAAGGCAATAAGCTTTGGTCCGTAGAACCATTGTCCTTTTCCTGGAAACTTCTTGACCCATCCCAGTTTTGCAGCCTCTTCTGTGGCGTCGCCTTCAAAAAAGAACTTTTGTTTTTGGCTTTTGGATACTATTGTGCCGGGTTCTATTTTGGTAACCTGTTTAGTTAAGATATCACTGGGACCTTCGGTTGTAACCGTATCTTTTTCAGTTTCAGCCAGCACCTGTTTTATTACCCGGTCAACCACGTGTCTTCTAAGGTCTCCTTCCTCCAAGTCCTGGAACTTGATAATGATCACGTCATCTATAGTTTCAAATTCAGCTACATATGGCATGTCGCTTAGATCGATTTTTCTAGTGGTAGGTATCTGGATTTCATATTCACTTACATGAATCTTTCTTACCCCCACATGATATTTAGGTCCCATAATTTGTAGTAACGGTTTTTTCATCCGTAAAAGTGCATCATGAGCCCTTCCACGTCTTCCAGATTCAATGGTTATATGTAGTGTATTGTCCTCTAAATTCCAGTTTTTTATGTAGGAGGCATCCTCTTTTTGTTCTTCAGGAACCCCTTTTTGAAAGAGGTCATGGTTAGCATAATCTATAAACTTTTCAATATCTTTTTCAGCTTCTTGTGCATCTTTACTGAACGTGATTTTCCCTTTAAGTTTAAATTTCATTTTAAATCACCTTCTAACAAATAATAATTTTATAAATCTGTTTAAAAATTTTTTTAAATAATTAATTTTCCTTTATTAGATTGAATCTAAAATTTTTTCTGACATCATTTCACAAAATATCAGATCATCAACAGTTGCCAAAATAGTTCTCAAAGAATTCCCTTTTAATTCATAAATTAGATGATTATTATCAATATGAGAATCAATAAAATCCATATTATCTGGTTTTAGTGACTCATGTGCTGTTTTTGCCTGAAATTCCTGGTGGTAAACAAAGGTTATTTTGGTTTTTATATGCATATTTTTTAGATCATTGTTTAAAACTTAAAATACTTTCTGCAATATTTTCTATTGACTTAAATGCAGGCGAATCTGGATAATTTATCAAAGGGTTTCCTTCCATATCTGCCCTGACAATATTACTGTCAAGAGGAATGCATCCAATTACTTTAATGTCTATTTCATCTAATTTTAAATGGATAAATTTTTCTTCTGCTTTATTAGACGCTTTATTTATAACGGCAGTTATATTTTTAACTCCAATATCGGTTGCCAGATTTTTAATTCTTTTAGCAGTTTCAACTGATTTAAGGCTGGGTTCTACTACCACGATCATTAGATCTACAGATTCAGATGTTCTACGTCCCAAATGTTCAATACCTGCTTCCATATCCAGAACCACGATTTCATCCTTTTGGAGGATCATGTGTCTCATAAGTGCTTTTAATAACACTGAAGCAGGGCAGACACATCCTTCTCCTCCTTTATCCACGGTCCCCATTACCAGAAGTTTCAAATTTTCGTTATATTTAATTGATAATGATTCAGGTAAGTCATTTATTTTGGGATTCATCTTGAATACTTCGCCGAAGGATGATCCCGACTCTGCACCAGTTCTATCCTTTATAAGATCTCTCATTTTAGAAATAGGTGTGATTTGTTCATGAATACCCAGGCTTGATGCCAGGTTCATGTCTGGATCAGCATCTATAGCGAATACTTTATAAGTCTGTGACAAGATACATGATAAAGTACTAGAAAGGGTTGTTTTACCCACCCCTCCTTTTCCCGTTATTGCAATTTTCATGTTTTCACCATCTTTTTATAACTGATAAACTTGGTTATATAGGTATTATATGAATAATAACCAATATCTTTGGTTATGTTGGTAATTATATGACTGTATTAATTATAGTAATAATATGGTTATATATTAAGGAGAAGGTTTATTAAGACTGTGAACTTAAAGTTTTATAAGACCAATTTTAAGGTATAAAATTCACACTCAAATTTTTATTAGGAGGATTATTTATGGTAAGAGCATACACAAGAAAAGAGTATATACGTAAAATTCCAGGCTCACGAATTGTTCAATATGATATGGGTAATCTATCAGCGGAATTCCCATTATCTCTTAGTTTAGCAGTTAAAGAGCCGGCACATATTAAACACAATGCATTAGAAGCAGCAAGAATTGCTTCAAATAGATATATGCAGAGAAAAGCAGGTAGAATGGGATACCACCTTAAGTTAAGGGTATATCCACACCACATAGTGCGAGAAAATCCAATGGCAACTGGGGCTGGTGCGGACCGGGTTCAGGATGGTATGAGAAAAGCTTTCGGTAAACCTGTAAGTTCAGTTGCAATAGTAAAACCTAATCAAAAAGTTTTAACTATCCATTCCAATAAGAAAAACTTTAAAGATATAAAAGAAGCATTAAGAAGAGCTGCTATGAAGCTACCCGTACCATGTAGAATCGTGATTGACAAGGGAGAAGAATTAGTCAAATAAGAATTTTTTTATAAAAATTTTTCAAAATTGTAATTAGGGGATCAGCATGAAGAATGTCGCATATTTTGATGAGCTAAACAAAGAAGATGTTGCAATTGCAGGTGGAAAAGGAGCAAATTTAGGTGAATTAACCCAGGCAGGAATTCCAGTTCCGCCAGGATTTGTGGTTACATCAGCAACCTACGAAAGATTCATAAATGAAACCGGAATTTTTGATGAAATCATGGACATTCTTGATGCTTTGGATGTTCATAATAATAAAGAACTCCAAAACGCTGCTGTACGCATAAAAAAGATCATTATGGATGCATGGGTCCCTGATGAAATAAAAACCCTTATTACTGAATCTTATAACGCCCTTTGCGATAAAATTGGCAAAGAAAACGCATTTGTGGCCATAAGATCTTCTGCTACTGCAGAAGATTTGCCTGAAGCATCTTTTGCAGGTCAACAAGATACTTATCTTAATATAAGCGGTTCTGAAGATGTCGTAAAATATGTTCAAAAATGTTGGGCTTCTCTTTTCGGTGCTAGAGCAATTTTTTATCGTGAAGAAAATGATTTTGATCATTCAAAGGTTTACATCGCAGTTGTGGTTCAGGAAATGGTGGATGCTGAGAAAGCAGGTGTAATGTTCACGGTACACCCATCGACCGGTGAAGAAAAAATATTAATCGAAGCTTCATGGGGATTGGGCGAAGCTGTTGTTTCTGGAACTGTTACACCAGATACTTACTGGATAGATAAAAAAACCGGCGAAATTCTGGATACCATGGTCAGTGAAAAAAATGTCATGTTCCATAAGGATCCCCAGTCTGGCAGGACAGTCAAAGTAGAAGTTCCTGAAGACATGAAGAACAAACAGGTACTAACTGCTGAAGAGATGGCAGAACTCACAGAACTTGGAAAAAATATACATAGTCACTATAACTTCCCACAAGACACAGAATGGGCTATTGAAGATGGAAAGGTTTACATGTTACAATCAAGGCCAGTAACCACTCTGGATAAATCATCAAATCAAGAGGATGGGGAAGAAATGGAAGACGAAAGAACCATTATAACCAAAGGATTAGGTGCAAGTCCTGGCATGGGCTCTGGAGCAGTAAAAATTGTAAGAGAGATAGATGAACTGGATAAAGTGGAAACCGGTGATATTTTAGTAACAGTCATGACCACTCCCGATATGGTGCCGGCCATGAAACGGGCCAGTGGAATCATAACTGATGAAGGCGGTGTAACCTGTCATGCAGCTATAGTATCTCGAGAATTAGGAATTCCCTGTGTAGTTGGAACTACAGATGCCACACAAATCCTGGATGAAAATCAACTGGTAACTATAGATGGAAATAAGGGAATTGTTTATAAAGGTAAACTCAAAGTAGCTGAAAAAGTTGAAGTTGAAAGACAGCAGGCAGTGGTGCAATCACCAATACTCACAGTTACCGATGTTAAAGTGAATGTCAGCATGCCGGAGGCAGCTAAAAAAGCTTCGCAAACTGGTGCAGATGGTGTCGGCCTACTTAGGACGGAACACATGATGTTAACTGCCGGTGTGCACCCTATCAAATTCATAAAAGACGGTCGTGAAGACGAACTCATTCACATACTTATGGAAAATATTCTAAAAGTGGTGGATGCCTTCTATCCTAAACCAGTATGGTACAGAACACTGGATGCTCCAACTGACGAATTCAAAACATTAGACGGTGGAGAAGATGAACCATACGAACACAACCCTATGCTGGGTTGGAGGGGTATCAGACGGGAACTAGATCAACCAGATATTCTCAGAGCAGAATTTAAGGCCATAAAAAAATTACATGAACAGGGCTATACCAATATAGGCATAATGATTCCATTAGTCCAGCATCCAGATGAACTGCGCAAGGCCAAGCAAATAGCAGAAGAAGTTGGTTTAAAACCACAGAAAAATATAGAATTTGGTATTATGGTGGAAACACCTGCAGCGGCCATGGTGATTGAAGATTTCATTGATGTTGGAATAGATTTTGCCAGTTTTGGAACCAACGATCTTACCCAGTACACATTGGCCATTGATAGAAACAATGAAAATGTAGCTGGCCTTTACAGTGAAGGACACCCTGCTGTACTAAAATTGATAGCACGGGTTATCAAAAAATGTAATGCTGCTGGAGTAAAAACCAGTATATGTGGACAGGCAGGAAGTATTCCACATATTGTGGAAAAATTAGTGGAACTTGGAATTGACAGTGTATCTGCAAATACTGATGCTGTGCCAGCCGTAAGAGAAACAGTAGCTCGAATAGAGAAGAAACTGGTTTTAAAAGCTGCCCGAAAAATGATGCAGGAATAAAAATATCATAATTCTTTTTTTTAAATTTTAATACTATTTTTTTAATCAGTTATTTTTTTCAGGTAATTAATATGGATGAAAATAGATTTTCAAAAGAGGAAGTATTCCAGAAACTCAGAGAATTTCAGAAAGAGGATTTAACCCACCGATCTGGAAAGATATTAGGGTCTATGTGCACCTGTCCTCATGAAGTCGGAAGAAAAGCTTATGCCATGTTTTTAGAATCTAATCTGGGAGATCCTGGTTTATTTAAAGGCACTCAGAAACTTGAAAGAGAATCTATAGAGCTTCTTGGAAGTATCCTTGGCTCAAAGAATGTTTTTGGCCATATAATTACTGGAGGAACCGAAGCAAACATTATGGCTATGCGTGCTGCCAGAAACTGTTCGAATGTACAAAATCCAGAAATAATTGTGCCAAAATCGGCTCATTTTTCCTTTAAAAAAGCAGCAGATATTCTATCTCTTAAACTGAAAGAAGCAAAGCTTGATGATGATTATAAAATGGATTTAGATTCAGTAATGGAACTATTATCTGATAGAACTGTGGCGGTGGTAGGTGTGGCTGGAACCACTGAACTGGGAAAGATTGACCCCATACCGGAACTCTCCAAAATATGCACAGAACAGGAAATTTATTTACATGTTGATGCCGCATTCGGTGGTTTTATTATACCTTTCTTAAAGGAGATTGGTTATGATCTTCCTGACTTTGATTTTTCATTGGATGGTGTATGTTCCCTGACCATTGATCCGCATAAAATGGGTTTAGCACCTATACCTACCGGCGGTATATTGTTCCGGGATGAAAAATATCTGGATGTTATGAGTATAGAAACTCCCTATTTAACCGAAAAAAAACAGTCAACTATTGTAGGCACCCGAACTGGTGCTTCAGCAGCTGCTACATGGGCGCTTTTAAAATATATGGGAAAAGAAGGGTACACGGCTCTGTCCAGAAACTGCATGGAAATTACAAAAACCCTGGCCCAGGGACTAAAAGAGTTAGGACTGGAATTAATAACTGAACCAGAACTAAATATAGTGGCTTTTAAATCAGAAAAAATGTCTGTAGATGAACTTGCACAGAAATTGAGTGATAAAGGATGGGCAGTATCTATATCTTCCTATCCGCGAGCTATAAGAATTATAGTAATGCCTCATATCAAAAAAGAACATATTACACAATTTTTAAGTGATTTAAAACAAATAACTGCGAATTAATCATAATTATTGTAATTGATCATATTTTCATTGAATCTCAGAAGTTTTTTGATATTATACTTTTAATGCGGTGGTTACTATGAAAAAAATTAAAACACCAGTTAAAACTGAGGTAATTGAAACTCTGGATATAGGAGACCGGGTTGAGATATACGGTAAAATATTTACTGGTAGAGATGCAGCTTTACCAAAACTGGTTAAAAAACTGGAAGATGGCAGTAATCTTTTGGATCTAGAAGGATCAGTGATAATGCACACTGCAGTAAGTGACGCAGGAATAGCACCCACCAGCAGTAACAAGGAAGATATTGAGGGAAGCATACCATTACTTGCTAAGTATGGTGTTAAAATACATTTAGGTAAGGGAATATTGAAACAAGAAACTATAGATACATTAAATACTGAAAATTCAGTATATGTGGTTACACCGCCGGTAGCTGCACTTTTAACCAGTAAAGTTTTATTTAAAAAAGTAGCGGCCTTTTCTGAGGAAGGAATGGAAGCAATCTATGAATTGGAAGTTGATGGAATCCCAGGTATTGTGGCAGCAGCCCACGGAAAATCCATATATAACAAAAGTAACTAATTAGGCTTACCAAAAGCCAGATCTCCTGCATCTCCCAATCCAGGTATAATATAACCTTCCTTACTCAACTCTTTTTCAATGGAACAAGTGTATATTTCAATTTCAGGGTGATTGTTAATTACCTTTGCTATACCCTCATCAGTAGAGATTATATTAAAAAGTACAAGTCTTTTAGGTGTTCCAAACTTTTTTATGGCTTTTAAAATTGTGTTCATAGTATTGCCTGTGGCTAACATAGGATCAGCCACAATAATTATCTTTCCATCTAAGTTAGGTATTTTCATATAATCCATTTTCACCTTAAAGGGAGGCTCATCTTCTCTCCAGGCACCAACCACCCCGCACTGGGCTTCAGGGAAAACTCTCATAATACCATCAACTAAGGGGATAGCTGCCCTTAATATGCTTATAACCACAACGTCCTTTTTATTTTTTACTTTGATTCCTTTAGCAAATCCTAAAGGTGTTTCTACTTTAACTGAATTTCGTTCCATGGTATTTATGAATTCATAACTTATTAGGCGACCAAGTTCAACCACACCCGAGCGAAATTGGACACTATCTACTCCCTTCTTCCTGATCTTGGTGAGAATTTCCTGGGCCAGTATATGATCAACAATTTTTAACATCTTTAATCACTTTTTTTAGATTTATTAGTATTTTAATTGGATAATATCACATAATAACTTTATATTAAAACTTATATATAACACTCTAAGGCCTATATTTGTTTTATATTTTATTAAAATTTATTTTTTAGTTTCATTTTTCAATTTTTAAAAAATCCTATTGTTTATATTTTATTTATCTAAAGATAAATACAGAATTCTCTTATTTTTGATAACTATAGAAAAATATGACGATGATATGGCAGGTAATGGTAATATGGCAGATACAAACACTTATGTGATAAAATTCGAAGAAAAAGGCCTTCCAATAGAAAAAATAGGAGGTAAGGCACTTAATTTAGGTAAATGTCATCTAATGTAATATCCCAGCATTATGAACAGTTTGGAAAAGCTGTGGGAAAAATTGATATTGATGGCGAATCAGTTGAAATTAATGCATTGGGTGAACGAGATTTGAGCCGCGGTATTAGGCACTGGAGATCTCCTAAGATGTGGATGTGGATTAATTCCCAGTTATCTGACGATGAATCCTTTAATATTACTAAAATCTCTGTTGATGAAGGAGATATAAATGCAGGATATTTCTATAAGGATTCAGTAAATGAACCACTCGCTAAATCAGATATAGATGTAAAATTTAGTGAGGGAATTCCTTCTAATTTTTCAATGATCTTATCTGACAAAAAAGGTATGAAATATACAGTAGAGGGAGAAGTTATAATATATGGAATGGTTCCGGTTGATAGAGATATGATCATCATAGAAACACTTTTTAAATACAATTGGGATGGTAAAGAAGGTTATGGTGTGGCCGAGTTTTTAGTTCCTAAGTAATATAACCAGGTTTATACTATATAATATTGGAGAATTGAAAATGAAACAATCTATTGGTACATTGCTGCACGGGGATCCTGTTGATGAAGCAGAAGTAAAAAGAATTCGAGATTTAGTAGTATATGAAGGTGAGGATGTTAAAAAAAAGTTGGTAAAATTTTTCTGTCTGCTTATTCTTGCTTCGGGGATTTCTACCTATGGGCTTCTTGGAGATTCTGTAGCCGTAATTATAGGTGCCATGATTATCGCGCCTCTAATGCTACCTATTATGGGTCTTGCTTTTAGTATCAGCGCAAGTGATAGTTTGGCTATCAAGACTTCACTATTGGTAAGTCTGGGAGGAATTGCCACTGCCATTGGAGTTGGATTCTTATTAACCTTGCCTATGACCAGTTTTTTTCAACCGGAAAACATAGGCCAAGTTATTGTTAGAACTTCTCCACGTCTTCTAGACCTTTTAGCTGCTCTAGTTACTGGGGTTGCTGGTGCTTTTGCAATGTCCCGCCATGATGTTTCTGATACATTGCCAGGAGTAGCCATTGCCATATCTCTTGTTCCTCCATTAGCAAATGTGGGTATTCTATTGGCAAGTTCCAACTATTCCTTGGCCCTGGGTAGCCTTTTACTTTTTATGACAAATTATTTCGCCATACTCGTTACTGGAACTGCTCTTTTTGGTATCATGGGTTTTTCTAAGATAGCAGTGAAAGATAAGTCTCAAATTGCCAAAAAAAGGGGTATAGCCATTGCTACAGTTATGATGGTTTTGATTTCTGTACCTCTAGCCTATACTGGTTACACAATCTATATTGATAATAGCATTACTGGAACCATAACTGAGGCATCAAGTACTTGGTTGAGTGGCAGTAGATATGAGTTGGTCTCTGTTGATGCTGAATCTAAAGAAGATATTGTAACTGTAAGAATCATAGGAAATGGACAACTTCCATCTCTTAAAAAACTTGAAGCAATGGTAAAAGATAAAATTCATGGAAGAAAAATCAAGCTGGAAGTAGTCTATTCAAATAATTATGTTTTGAACAGTTAAAAACAAATTTGAGCCAATTTTATAAATAAGGTGATTGAATCTTTATTTAATCTAATCTAATTGATAATAAAGAGGAGATTTATTCTGATTTTTAGTTTCTATCTTTTAATAAAGTTTAGCCATTATAATTACTATTTTAAATTTTATTATTTTTAAAATATTGTTATTCAAAATTAACTAAAGAATACTTACTAAATTTGAAAAATATTTAATTATAACCATTAAAATAATAAACTCGCTGAAAACGAAAAATTTTTTAGTTCCCTTTATAAAATAATATTAAAAGGGGATTTAATTGAAATATGATCAAAAAAATGTTTATTTATAATAATTCTATTGTTTATTTTAAGTTATTCAGGGTTTGTATTTGCTGCAGAAATGCCCTGTCCTAATAGTGGTGCTATTTAAAGTTCCTAATACTATGGTTTTCATAGAACTTTGATCATTTAACGAATTAAATGATTTATTAGAATAAAATCAATAAAAGGTTAGGGGGAATGGAATGCAGAAAAAATTCATTGTTTTTGTGGGAATATTAATTATTATAACTGTCGCCTTGATTGTATTACTTGTTCCAAGTTCTGTAGATGAATCTGGATATCAGTCTGAGGTAATACTTACCAATCTGGACACACCATGGGCCATGGCATTTTTACCTGATGATAGGATGATATTCACGGAAAGAGGAGGTAAAGTAAAGATATGGGATGGAAATCAGGTTCAAGAAGTTGGAAACGTTAATGTAAAAGAGGTTAGTGAGTCTGGTCTTTTAGGAATAGCTGTTGATCCTGATTTTAATAACAACAAGTACGTCTATCTATATTATACTACACAGAATAATGGAAATAGAATTTCCAGGTTTACATTGAACACAAATCTTACCAATGAAACAGTTCTACTGGATAACATCCCCAGTTCTGGTATTCACAATGGAGGCAGATTGAAATTTGGTCCAGATGGTAAACTTTATGCTACCACGGGTGATGCTGGCAATGAACTTCTGGCTCAAGACAATAACTCTTTAGCCGGTAAAATATTGAGATTAAACAAGGACGGAACAGTACCGGCTGATAATCCATTCAATAATTATGTCTGGTCTTATGGACACCGAGATCCTCAGGGCATAACCTGGAATACTTCCAATGGATTAATGTATGCTTCAGAACACGGGGCCACTAGAAATGATGAGATAAATATCATAGAAAAAGGGGGAAACTATGGATGGCCTATTGTAGAGTGTGATAACAGTACTGATGGATATATTAATGCTATCCGATGTTTTAGTGAATTTACCCTGGCACCGTCTGGAATGGCCTTCTATAAAAACTCTCTTTTTGTGGCAGGTCTAAGGGGTAATCAGCTTAGACGACTGTATCTGGATAGTTCTGGCATGGAGATCACCCGTGAGGATGAACTTTTCAATAATCTTGGCAGAATAAGAGATGTAGTCGAACACAAAGGTTACCTTTACATTGCTACATCTAATAAAGATGGAAGGGGGGTGCCTAAAATTGATGATGATAAGATCATCAGAATAAAAGTGGGTAATTAAATAGGAAAAAATTTAATTTTTTATTTATCCTCTTTTTGGGTAACCACTTTTTTACCCCGAGCTGTGGGAATAACCTTCATTTCTCCACCTTCAAAATTTAGTTCTAGCTCTTTTCCCTCAAATAACATGTGTAAGAATAGGGCCAGTGATGAAACTTCAGAATGGGGTTGGGATGTAACAGAAACATTATGATCAGCCTTTTTATAAACTTTAGTTGGAACTCTGGAGCCGCCAACCACTATTAATTTATCTTTTGGGGAATTTTTTATCTCTTTTATAGCTTCCTGTACTGGAGTGCCGTACATGGTAAGATGAACAATTTCTCCACCATTTTTTTGCCATTCTTCCATTAAATTCTCCCAATTTTTCTGATATCCAATTTTAAAATTTCCTCCCCACCTTCTAACCACATCTTCAACATTTTCCATGAGTTTAGAATCTTTTTCACCACTTAAAATAGTTTTAGATGCTCCAAAAGCCCGGGCAGTTAAACAAACATGGGTGGTGATTCGGGCATCCCTTTTTCTTCTGTGATCTAATCTTAAAACATTAACGTCCACGGTATCACCATGCTGGTCATTACTAATAAAGATAACATTCTTCCTACTTCATTGGAAGCACCTAAAATATCACCGGTAGTCCAATAAAAACTTTTCCTAGATACTACAGCCAATATAACTCCAGCTATAGTGCCACCAATAATTCCCAGAACTCCGATTACATTAAATAATATGAATCCCACTATGAAACACAAGATTAAAGATAATAACAGCAATTTCATATTCATAGATTCAATGAAAAACTTCCCAGTCCCATCTGGAAAGGGTCGAGATAAGGCACAACAGGTTATTAATCCCATTTTAGCCCCTATCTCTGATATCAGTAAAACTAGAAATATAGAACTGGGGGATATGGCATTGATCGATGCCACAGTTATTAATGCTATAATAAAAAAGGATGCTATTCCACCAGTTCCAATTCTTGAATCTCTCATTATTCCTATCTTTTTTTTATAATCGCCGTGGGCCATTAAAGCATCGCCCATGTCAATTAAACCGTCAAGGTGATGGAAACCAGTAAATGAAATGGCAAAACTGTAAACAATGGTTGCTGTGATCAACTGGTCTATAGGTAGTAGGTTCACAAAGACAAAACCCACAGCCCCTACAAATATGCCAATTATTCCACCAAGCAGAGGCCACAACCAGGTGACCTTAGCCATTTCTTCAATGCTTGTATGTATATTTAGGGGCAGTATAGTGGAGAAGGATAACAGTCCCAGCAATCCTCTAAAACCTTCTAAGATCATGATCATTCCTCAAAAATTTTTGACATGCAACCAGCAACCAGACCGGCAAAAATATCATCCAGCATAGGCCCCAAGTCACTTATAATACCAGGTTTTTCTTCATCATATCTTTTAAAATTAAATATGGCTTTGGTACCAGCAATTTGGTTCGCAATGGCCATACCTAAAACCTCATCAGTGTACAGATATGCAGGGTCATCATCCACATCAACTTCTTCAAGGCGGTGTTTCTCATAGTCCTCCTCAACCCTGATGCCGGCCATGATCAAGGTGATAACATTTATATCTTCCAGAGATTTTAAAATCTGTGCTTTAAGCTTCTGGTATAACTCATCAGTTTTCTCCACACCTACACATAAATCCATGCCCGCTTCAACTAGATCATCAATTTCTACGCCCACACTATTGATAAAATCTAATATATTTCTAAAATAACCAGAATTTCTTATGGCCTTAACTAATGCATCTCTAACACATTTTTTAACCATTTGTTGAAGTTTTATTTCGTCAGTTTCTTCTTCTGGATCTTCAAATTCTTTGCAGGCAATTAAAACTGTATCATTATTTCCACCAGTGAATAGTTCATTGAATTTGTCCCGGACATCTAATTCCCATAATGCTGAAGATTTACCTTCAACTGCGTTCATATACAATTTTAAAAGATTATCTTTGCTTAGATTTTTATCTACAAATAACAATATGTTAATATTTTTTAATGATTTTTTTCCACCTTTCATGATATCTGAAGAACTTTGGTGGTTCTTATCATTTGCCTTACTTAATTCTAAACTTACTATTGCAGTCACACAATCATAGGTGACTATTACCACATCATTGATATTAACATCATCGACTAATAAGCTAAAGGGCGGGCTAACATCTTTGTTATGATTTAATTTATCTAGAATCATTTTCGTTTCTGTAATATTAGTTTTTTTATGTTTTACCACGGATTTAACATTGAGAAAACTGTCTTTAGAATTTTGGTTAGTTAAAATTGCAAATCCTTTTTTTCTACTTATAATAAGATTTTCTTGATTAAATTTAACAATTGCATCGTTGATAGAGATAGTTTCTTCCATTAAATCACCAGGTGGAATAAAAATTAATATATAAATTTTTTTAAAATAAAATAGGAATAATCATGTCTATTTTTTTATTCTAAACATGAGGGACATCAATTCTTTGTCATATTCTTCTATATTGCTTATAGAAATCTCTAAATCTTCAAGCCACTTTATAAACTGTTGAGTTGAGATAACCACTACCTTTTCTGATTCATTTAATGAATTAAAAACTTCATCTGATTTTTCTTTATCCTCAGAAATCTCAACTTTACCTTTATTGTATATGCCGAAAGCACCCCGGAATTTCATCTAACTCCTCCTATTATAATATGATTGTTGATAATGATTCTATAACTATTTTGATTAAAAACTTATTTAATTGGATAAACTTCATATCAATTTTTTTAAGTAACTACATCCAAAATTAGATTAATTAACCCTTTTTGTTTTTTGATAAGCTTTAATTACTCTAAAATTTATTCTACCGCATTTTGGACAGGGAATTCCTTTTTTTAATTCAGGATAAACTGTGTCACAAGAAGTTTTACACAGGCCAAAGCTTTTACGAGTTTTCCAATCCACAACTGCATCTTCAGGCAGGATATATTTATTTTTACAGTTTTTATTCTGACATAGAACCATCCATTCTTTGAAATGTTGATTTTTCATGATCCCACCATGCAAGAATATGTTTATCCAGATATTTAGAAGTTTTGTGGATTTAAAAAATTTATAGATTAACAATTTTTAGGGTGAGGATAAAAATTAATTTTATAATATCTGAAAATCATAAAGTACCATGTTAAAACTGAAAATTTTTAATAGCTATTTAGAGATAAATATAATGGGAGATTTTATCCTGGATATTATTCCATGTTATTCAATCTTAAGGATAAGTGAAACGAAGGTGGTAAAGTGAAGGTCCATTTAAGGGTTTTTGTAGAGATAGAAAATCTGGGCAAGGCCATGAATGCCTTAACAGATTCAGGTATAACTGGATTTTATATTTTAGAATATAAAGGAATGTCACCAGAGGATTGGGAAGGATTTAGTATAAAAGAAGATCCTAAATCAGCCATAGGAATGATTAGAGATTATGCAAACGATGCAGTTCAGATCTGCACAGTTTTAAATGAGGAACAGGTACCTGTAGTTGAAGAATCAGTTAATAAGGCATTGGAAAATGATCGCTACACCATAATTGAAGTTCCAATTCGAAAGATAATAGTTAATTATGGAAACCAGGACAAAAAAGCAAAAGAAGTTGATGTGTGGTTCCTTGAGAAAAAAGTCCCCTGCTTTTATTGTGGGGAAGACGCTGCTCAGAGAATACGTGTAGATGTAAACAAAGCGAAAATATGGTGTACTAATTGTGGTGCAACCAGACATTATATTTTTAAAGGAGTAGAAAATCCTGAGGAGTGATTAAATGAAAATTGAACCATGGAAACTCAAAAAATCCTCAAAGTGTTATAACTGTGGAGATGCCACTATTCATGAAATCAACATAGACCAATATAAAATGACTATCTGCTGCAAGGAATGTGGATTCACCAGATATTATACTTTCCACATATTAGAAACACCTGAATAAAAAAAATTGTCATATTTTTTTATTAACTATGTATTACAATTTCAACGCCTAAAAGGGAATGTAAAGAAATTTTTTAAACCTAAATTAAGCACTCTTATTCTTAAACTAAACATTACCCCCCTTTTTAAGCTATTGGAGATATATTTATTAAATTTTTTTAGATTAAATCGAGAAGAAGTAATAATGGAATTATTGATACAAAAATTATTTTATAAGGGAGATTTAAATCATGGTGGTTATATTTGACCCTCAAAACTCAGGAATATCTGGAAACATGGTTGTGGGGGCCATGATCAATTTAGGGGCAGAACCAGATATTACAGCAGATTTGATGGAATATGCTGGATCTTATTTTGGAGATGTCACTGTAAATATAAAAGAAACAAAAAAATCAGGCATTCTGGCAACATTTGCGGAAGTTAAATGCACGGACAGGGAACCTGTTAGATATAACGATTTTATTAAAAAATTTGACAAAATTGAGCATGAGAACATCAGTAAAGATGTTTTAAATTTTTCTAAAAAAGTTTTTAAAACACTGGCTCTTGCTGAATCAAAAGTACACGGTAAAACTCTGGATAAAATACATTTTCATGAAGTAGGTGCTGCTGATGCAGTTGCTGATGTTATAGGAACAGCTTACTGTTTCCATAGTTTAGGGTTACACTCAAAAAGAGTTTTAAGCGTGCCTGTAGCTTTAGGGGGAGGCAGAATTAAAAGTATGCACGGTTCTTTAACTGTCCCTGCTCCGGCCACCATTGAAATTTTAAAGGGAGTTCCAGTAATGGGGGGTCCAGTTAATTTTGAATTAACAACCCCTACTGGGGCGGCCTTACTTGTAAATATGGTGGATGAATTCTGCACCAACTATCCCCTAGTAATAAATCGGAAAATTGGTTATGGGGCAGGAAGAATGGATCTGGAAATCCCAAATATTTTAAGGATATTAATGGCAGACTCAACGGTTCCCACCGATAAGATATCCATACTGGAAACTAATCTAGATAATGTTACCGGCGAAGTTCTAGGACATGTATTTGACAGACTTTTAGATGAAGGAGCACTGGATGTATCTTTAATATCTACCATAATGAAAAAAAATCGGCCGGGACACATTTTAAGAGTAATATCAAAACCAGAAGATTGTGATAGGTTATCAGAGGTTATTTTCAGGGAAACTGGGACTCTGGGGGTACGTGTTTTACCATATGTACATAGAAATATCCTGAAAAGGAAGATCATACCTATTAATCTGGATATAAATGGCGTCACCAGAATGATCCATGTAAAAGTGGGCATTATTGGAGATGAGATTATTAATTACAGCCCGGAATATGAAGATGCAAAATTAATCTCCAGCGAACTCAAAGTTCCCTTAAAAATTGTGATGAAAAAGGCTGAAGAAGTTTTTAAGCGGTATGTTAATAGTGGGAAATTATCATAAAATGATATAGCAGAACCATTATATTAGATGTTATTAGAATTAACAGGATACTTAACTAAATTTATAGTTTAAAAGGAGTTTTAATATGGGAAAATCAAAAGAAAAGGCAATAAGTGTTTTATCTGGAGGACTGGATTCAGCAGTGGCCACGTCCTTCTACAAGGATCGTTACGATATACATGCATTAACCTTTAACTATGGACAGAAAAGTGCTGAAATGGAGATTTCATCTGCTAAAGCAATCTGTGACGAATTAGGTATTGATCATACGGTTATTGATCTTCCCTGGATGGGTAAAATTAGTGGATCAGCCTTAACTTCCTCTAAAGAAATACCAGAACTGGAAATGAGCCAGTTAGATGATGAAGAATTATGTAACGAAACTGCGGGTCTGGTATGGGTCCCTGGCCGAAACATCGTATTTACTGCAATAGCAACTGCTTATGCTGAAGCAGAAAATGCTAAAAAAATTATAGTTGGTTGGGATTATGAGGAAGCCATAACTTTTCCTGATAATTCAAAGGAATTTCTGGAAGCCTTTAACCACCTTTTATTAATAGGTTCACCTGAAGAAATAGAGATTAAAGCCCCTTTAATAAAAAGTAACAAAAAAGAAATTGTTGAAATCGGAAAAGATATTGGGGCGCCCCTACATTTGAGTTATTCCTGTTACCTTGGGGATGAACTTCATTGCGGTGTATGTGAATCTTGTATGAGACGTAGAAGAGCCTTTGAACAGGCTGAAATTCAAGATGAAACAAAATACTCTAATTGATCAGATTTTAGACAATAAAAAAATTAATTCCTATTTTATGTGAAAAAATAAAGAAAAGACAAATAGTTTAACCTATTTTTAAATCCATATACCTATTCATCTTATTTTATAACCATCAAGGTATCTCCGGCGTTTACATTATCTCCTTCTGCAACAAATATCTCATCCAGAGTGCCGGACTGTGGTGCGTGGATGTCATTTTCCATTTTCATGGCTTCAATTACTGCCACCACATCACCTTCCTGGACCTTATCACCAGGATTAACTTTAAGTTTGAGTATCATGCCTTGCATAGTGGAGGTCACACCGCCTTCAACAGGTCCAGAAGGTTTATCTGGCATAGTGGCATCTGCAATCTCCATGTAACCGGTGGGAACAACCTTTACATCGAAAACATCACCATCGACCTCAACACTGTACTCAGTGGGTACTGCAGCAGAAGTTTCAGCTGGTCCTGTTTCTTTAGGCGGTTCCAAAGTTTCTTCTTCAGCTTCACCTTTGAGGAATTTTGGTGCAACAGCTGGATAAAGGGCATAGGTTAAGACATCCTCTTCTTTTTTAATAATACCCATATCTTCTGCTTCTTTTTTCAATTCTTCATATTGTGGTTCTAGAAGATCAGCTGGTCGAACATCAATTACTTCTTCATCGCCTATGATTTTTTTAGCGATCTCTTGATCAATAGGAGCAGGAGGTTTACCATAAAATCCTTTAATGTAATCTTTTACCTCTTTAGATACAGATTTATATCTTTCTCCACCTAAAACATTCATCACAGCCTGTATACCTACTATTTGGCTGGTGGGTGTTACTAATGGGGGGTATCCCAGTTCTTTCCTGACTTTAGGCATCTCAGCTAGAACTTCCTCATATTTATCCATTGCATTTTGTTGTTTTAGTTGGGATACCAGGTTGGAGAGCATGCCTCCAGGGATCTGATAGATTAAAACATCTGTATCAATGCCCTCAGCAATAGGATCTAATATACCACCGTATTTTTTCTTAATTTCCTCGAAATATTTCTTTATATGGGTTAAAAGTTTTAAATCAAGTCCAGTATCGTATGGGGTATTTTTAAGTGCAGCCACTATACTTTCTGTTGGGGGCTGCGATGCTCCCCATGCAAAGGGTGATATTGCTGTATCAAGAACATCCACGCCAGCTTCACAGGCGACATAATAGCTCATAGGAGTCATACCACTGGTGCAGTGGCAATGCAGATTTATGTCAAGATCAGTTTCTTCTTTAAGAGTTTTTATAAGGTTATAAGTATTTTGGGGTGATATGAGTCCGGCCATATCTTTTATTGTTACGGCATCACATTCCATTTCTTCTAATTTTTTTACAAACTCGACATATTTTTCTATGGTATGGAATGGACTGATAGTGTAAGATATAGTACCCTGTACATAAGCGCCTTGCTCCTTTGCAACTTTGATAGATTGTTCCATATTTCTAAAATCATTTAAAGCGTCAAAGATTCGGAAAACATCTATCCCATTTTCATATGATTTTTCCACGAATTTTCTGACTATGTCGTCAGGGTAGTGTTTGTAGCCCACCAGGTTTTGACCACGAAGTAACATTTGAAGGGGGGTCTTGGTTATGACTTCTTTAAGGCTTCTTAGCCTTTCCCATGGATCTTCGTTAAGGTAACGAATGCAAGTATCAAAAGTTGCACCTCCCCAAACTTCCATTGAAAAAAATCCAACTTTGTCCATTTCTTCAGCAATGGGTAACATGTCCCGAGTTCTCATTCTGGTTGCCAGAAGAGATTGATGTGCATCCCTAAATGCTGTTTCTATGATTTCTATTCTTTTCATTGTGACCCTCGTAATGTCATTGAATTACTATTTATTTCTCTATATACATAGTACTAAGTTCCATATATATTGTCCCTTTAGTATGGAGACTTCATATAATGATGGTTAAAACTTTCCTAATATCTGGCTTTAATACCCTTTTAAATTGAAATTTTTTGTGTTTAACTTAGGGAAAGCTTATTAAATAGCACACGGTGACTTTAAATTATAATATTTATTTTAAATCATTTTTTAATGTAATACTAAATTAAAAAGAAAGAGAAGTATTGTTATTAAGATTGTTATTAAAAAAAGAATTAGTTATTTTAGGCATACAATAAAAATAATAAAATAATAGGAAATTATCTTTCTCTTTTTCCGTCTATAAATTCATTGACCATGTTAAATGCTTCTTCATCAATAAACTGCTCTGGGGGGTGTTTCATGGTATAGGCAGATATGGATGTTAACTGTCCTCCGATACCACGTTCAAGGGCAAGTTTACAGCATCTCACAGCGTCTATAACACATCCGGCTGAATTGGGGGAATCTTCCACACTCAACCTTAACTCAATATTCATAGGAACATCACCAAAGGTCCTGCCTTCCATGCGCAGGAAGCAGATTTTGTTATCTTTTTGCCAGTTAACATAGTCACTGGGTCCTATATGAATATTTTCGGGTTCCAATCGTTCTGCAAGAATGGATTGAACTGCCTCGGTTTTTGATTCCTTTTTTGAATCCAGGCGAGTTCTATTTAGCATGTTAAGAAAATCGGTGTTACCACCGGTATTAAGTTGATAGGTCCGATCTAATTTAACTCCTCTCTCTTTGAAGAGGTTAGCAAGGGTTCTATGGGTTATGGTGGCACCTATTTGGGCTTTTATATCATCACCAACCATGGGTATCCCTTTTTCTTCAAATTTAGAGGCCCATTCATCGTCGCTGACAATGAAAACCGGCATGTTGTTGATGTAGGCTACTCCTGCATCCAGCGCGCACTGGGCATAAAAACGGGCCGCTTTTTCTGATCCTACTGGCAGATAGTTTAGAAGAACTTCTGCTCCACTATCCTTTAATATTTGAACAACATCTGATTCTTCTTCATCTGCAACCATAAACGTGTAATCATCTTTATAGTCTTTCATGTGTGGGGCAACACCATCTAATACTTTACCCATTGACACTCTGACTCCAGTTTCAGGAATATCTTCACAGAAAACCTGGGTGCAGTTAGGCCTGGCGAAAATGGCTTCGCTTACATCTTTTCCTACCTTTCTCTTGTCTATATCAAAAGCAGCCACAACTTCGATATCGCTGGGATTGTATCCTCCAATATCCCAGTGCATCAAACCTATAGCGTCTTCTGGTTTTTTGTCTTTATAATAGTGAATGCCC
The DNA here is from genome assembly GCA_003491285.1 of Methanobacterium sp. BRmetb2. Lineage (NCBI taxonomy): Archaea > Methanobacteriati > Methanobacteriota > Methanobacteria > Methanobacteriales > Methanobacteriaceae > Methanobacterium > Methanobacterium sp. BRmetb2. Next base: position 697,350 of record CP022705.1, on the reverse strand, counting down.
TGTATTAGTGAGCTGGCACAGTTACCCAAACCAATTATCGCTATTTTTATCTTATCCAATTGAAACACCTTTTAATGCTATTTTGAACGTTAATTGTATTATATTAATAGTATCTTAAAATAAATATCATAATTTAATTATATTAACTTTTAGGTTAATATCTCTTTTAAATTTACTTGGTACACTATTAAATGTTTCGATCAAGTTCCCTTAACTAAAACTATTCAATATATAATATTAATTTTTTATTAATAAAGGATAAATTTTTGTTCTACTCCTAAATCTGGGCCATAGGTCATTATAAATTTTAATATCCAGATATTACCTAACAAAGCATGGAATTATATGTTTAAAAAAGATATTCCATAGTATATGGCAGTTGTAAGTCCAATACTCCACAATATAATTCCTACACTCATCCAAGGCATTAAACGCCCGTTAGGGGCATCTAAAGCTACCCCAAGGGCGGTGCCCAGCCAGGCTCCGAATAATAATGGTGAAGATAATCCCAATCCAATTAAACCATATTTATTCCATATATGATAGAGGCGACTATTCTTCTTATCATCCCCCAACCGCCACTTTAAAATACGGTCCCTGATATTTTCACCAATTACCAGGATAATTAAAGCTCCAGCAATATTACCCGACGTGGAAAGTATGATAATAAGGATTGGATTTAGCTCAAATGCAAAACCAGCAGGTATGGCTACCCATAACTCTAGAATAGCCAGTCCAAAAATAGTTACTAGACTGATGACTTCCATTTATAACATTTTCTCCATTACTAGCCTCTTATAATTTTTAATTCTAGTTTTTTTTAGATCACGGTGACAGTTAAAAACACGAATAACCACCACAGTACATATAAAGCCACACTTCTTTTTAGATATAACTTGTCCATGGTTATATTGGCAAATTTCTTATTTAAATTGTAGGACATTATTACCAATATTACCAGGACCAGGGTATTGATGATCCCCAGTATGTTCAATGGATTACTGATGTAGTGGGCCAGCCAGAGTATTATGGTTAATATAAATCCTATCCAGTAAAAGTTTTTAATATAAGGATTTACTTTAAGCGCTGTTTCTAGCCATTCCTCTGATTTTTTAGCTTTAAGATTTAAGGAGAGCATGACGGTTAAAGTACCAAGGGCAATTATAATACCAACGAACTGTAAAAGGAATACCACTATATTCTTCTCAAAAAACTGCTGTTTCAGGATAGGTAATAAAACCATAGCCTGCAGGGATTCTAATGGGGGAAACGATTCAATTTCCCCAACTGCCAGTGAATACTTTCCCTGATTATTGCTATTGAAAACCTTGATATAATAGGTCCCGGCCGTTACATTCTTCCGGGCTTCCGGGCCTTCAAGGTATTGGTCCCCTCCAAATTCCTCAAAATATGGCTTCCAATCATAATCAGAACCATTTAAAAATAGGACACTATTACCTGCAGAATCAGTAACTTCTACTGACATAAAATTTTTCTGGACACCGGAGATGTCCGGTATTAAAATGCCCACATATAATTTAAATGGTTTATCTGAAGTTATCTTGTAGTACACTGGTTTTCCAGTAAGTTGGCCATAAAATGCCTGGGAAATTTCTGGCTGTTCAATCAACACGGCATTTTCTAGAAGAGAATAATCCCCATCAGTTATCCTGGGCTGGTGGGCAGCCACCAGTGATAGAGAGCATATTACAATTCCTAAGATAATTAAAAATTTAATTAGGTTGTTATTTTTATTTATTCCCTTTTTCATCAACAAGTCCCCCTTCCATTTGAAGTATTCTTATTTTGTTATATGGATTATGGGAAACCAAAAAATTGCATGGCTGGTACAAGCATTTTATAATTTGTGGTGGCCATATCTCTGGTTGGTCTGGTATCTCTTTCCACTTCTAAGGTTATACAGGACATATTATTGTCATTGGCAACTTTTCTTATGGAACCTACAATTCCTCCGATTTTTTGGCCTGTACAACCCGATTTAGATTTTATTTTGTTATACCATTTAGTTTCAGTATCATACCTGTAAAATATTAATCCTTTAGGTGAAACTCCTCCACCACTATGGTTGTCGAGTATCCTTTTAATTCCTTTCTTTTTAGCGAAGTTAACTATATTATGGCCGGGTGATCCTGGATAATTTGCAGTACGGTTGGGATCGTAAGACTTAGCATTTACTATGTAATTTCTCTGATTTTTAGCAGTATTTGCCGGGAATGCAAAAGGAACGACATAAAGTTTTCCTTTTATCTTTTTATCCTTAACACTTTCCAGATATTTCATTGTAGCTATGGATGCTTCTTCCTCATTTCCATGGATACAGGCTTCAACTAAAACGTTTTCACCGTTTCCTTCCCCTAATTCAACAACTACCCTTCCATTTTTACTCATTTCAGCTATTTTCTTAAATAAAGCGGTTTGTGGGATATTATCTGCTATTTCAGGATTTTGTAGGATGTTTCCACCATAACTTTTATCCAGATAATATATTTTATAAGCAGCTACTTTTTCTGTTTCTACTTTCTTTGGGCTGGGTTCTGTTGGAGTCCCTGATATTCCAGCTCCAGTATAATAAAGAGATTTACCAGTTATATTCCCAATTACACCATCTACAGTTAACTTCCTATCTTTTTGATATTTTTTTACAGATGCTTCCATTAGAGGACCAAAAATAGAATCTACCTTACCAGAGTAATATTTCTTGACTTTTAGTAGGCCCATATATCTATTTACAAGAGAACCTTTACTTCCTTTTTTTAAATTCACTTTTAAATTATTCAATAATGAATTTGCAGTTTCACTGTCTATCTTTCCATCTATACTGAGCTTTTTAGCTTTTTGATATGATTTTACTGCATTTTCAGTCACTGCTCCAAAATCATTATCTATTTTTCCTTTATAAAAACCCAAACTCTGTAAAAAAAGCTGGGTTAAACCAACTGTATATCCTTTACTTCCTTTTTTTAACATATTAAACCCCCCAGTTCTGTTATTAGATCTGTTTGACAACTCATAAAAACATTTATACTAACAAATAGTATTTTCATAAATAAGTCCGTAAAACTTCGCAGAACGGATATTATGAGTTAAAAGATCATCAAATAACTTTTCAATAGAAACAGGAGAAATCAGGGTAGAATAAGAGATGAAACCATTATAAAACCCAGATGAAAAATATAAAAAAAGTGTTACTTACCAAAAAGGGATTCATAGAATAATTTTGGAATATGGGATTGATTATGAGGAGTATGTGGGTTTTTTTTCAAGTGGAAAAATTAACCCGTGAGAATATTTTCATTAAAAAAGAGATAAAAAACCTGCCATACTATCAAACTAATAGAACTAGACCCCAACCCTGATGAGATTCCTGGTCCTGAAAACACTTACTACTACTTCCAGGAGGGGAGTATGAAATAGTTTTGATTGAGTGGAATTCTAATTTCCTTTATTGGATGATCCTGTGTATCAGGAATTATGCAGAGAATAAAAAACTTCAAAATAAAGTTTAGAGTATTAAAAAATAAGTGAAAGAAAAATAATGTTCATAAAATTATTTCTATCACTCTATTACTGGTTTGGGAGGAATTATTTCAAATGTAGCGGATTTTACAAACTTAAGAACACATTCACGTTTAGGAATTTTTGTTAAAATTTGGTTTAATACAGAACCACCGATTGATTTGGCACTTTCTTCAGGTGTATCAAATTCTCGTGCTTTATTAACTGATTGTGCTATAATAATAATCTCCCACTTACCTATATCCTTCGATGAAGTGAATTTATTAGTATATTCATATTTTCCTGGATTTAATGTATCATTTAAATTTATAGGTTTGAATTGATCATTAGGTCCTAAAAGAAATCCTGTTACATAAGCATCACTGCCAACAAGTAATTTTCCATCATGATCAAATGAAGAAGTGATTGTAACGTCTTCATTCAAATAGTATTCTTTTTTTGATGTTTTAGTTTTTTCATTCACGGGATTTGCACGTATTTTCCATGTATCCGAATGACTGTAAATGTTACCTGAATCTGTATATCTATTAAATTGCCAATTTACATTTAAGTCCGCAGGTCCAGCAATATTAGGGAAACCAAGATAATCAATCTGCACATCTACAGTTTCTTTGGTAGTGGCTTCGTTTAAAGCAGGATCAGTATTTTTTTCACCTGCAAGAAATGGATCTTCACCATCACTTAAAGCTAATTTGCCTAAAATGCCGGCAATAATTCCACAAATTGAACTAGCAGCTATCAAATATTTTTGTTCATTTGATAAACCCTCTAAACCACATATCGTATTGCCTGGAATGCCCTGTCTTTGTTCACATACCCATTTGCCCTCTTTTGATCCTGCCAAGCCACCGAGAATTGCACTAGCTATTGCTAAAAGGATAGCAGCTATTGCCCCTAAAACTTTCCATAACGGATCAGAATAGGGCAGTGGCCCTAATTTACCAAAAAAAGGTTCCGTAGGATGCATTTCCATTGAAAAATCAATGGGAATGATCAGTGGCGGGAATACACTCGGAGCTTTAGCTGTAGTAGGTGGCATAATCCATTTTTTCCAATCCATCCATGGATAAACACCAACTTTGGTAAAATGTGTTACTAAATTACCTTCTGGACATTCAGCCACATAATTATTCGTAAAGTGATCCGCAGTTGTCTTGGTAACAAAAATATATTTCTCCAAATCCCATTCAGGACGACGTATCGGCCCAACACCACTTAACGGAACTTCATAAGCCTCAAAACGCAATGGATATTTTCCAGGTTTAGCATTTGAAAAATCAGCGTTAATATATCTTAAAAGAGGTCGTCCTTGATATAAATTTTGTACTGGAGGTTTACCAAGGGGATAATGACGTATCATAATGTTATGCGCGGGAGGACTCCAAGTAATTTTAATCCCAGATCCTGATGGCGCGGAAATCACATAATAATAACCTTGAATATCTGATGGCATGGGAATGGTGGGAGTATAATAAATTCCTATTAACTGTTCTCCCTTTGATACATCAAATATTCCATCCATTGACATTAATCCTGTGGACATGTCCACCGCAAATGGTCTTTCAAATATTTCAATAGGTCTAACTGCTATTTTATTTTTTATTTTTAAACTTTTTCCAATTCCATAAGATTCTTGGACAAATTTAAAAAATTCATCCATAAAAAATCCCCCCGCAAAATAAAAATTTTATTTTTCATATAATTAGCCAAATTTACCAATTATATGTAGCATATGATATGACTAATACTTGTTAATAAATTTTTAGTATTATTATATTACAAAAATAAAATTATAATATATAAAATGATCAACTAACAGAATCCTTGATAATCTTAATCTGCTCTGGCGTTAGGTCTTGTACTTAATAAATCATCTTATCAATTTTAGTATCAATTTTCTGGAACTTGGTCAATTGCTGATCTGAAAACAATTATTACTACTTCCCGGGAGGTGATTACGAAGTAATCATGGTAGAGTGGGATTCGAATTTCAAGTATCGAAATGATCTTGTGTATCAGGATTTGTGTGGAAAAATCTAACACTTCAAAATAACAAAACTTTATTTTGAGGATAACCATCTTTTCATAATTTGAAGTATCTTTTCTTCTTCTTTATCTTTTTCAATAAAGTCCAATATTTCAGAATATCTTTTGATATCCTCAATATTTTTTGATATATTTTGAATCAAGAAATTATATTCATTAACACTTTGGAATGTTAGTAAATAATCTATATAGAACCTGAGAGTACTATCAGCTATAAGTTTTGATATGTTTCTATCTTCTTGTGAAATTGTTTCAAATTTGCCTTCATGAACCAATTTATTCCTTTTGTTATAAAGAAATTTAATTCGTTTTTCTATAAATTCCTCAATGGGTAGATTAACAGATATTTTGAGAACTTTAGCCATAATGGTTAATAATTCTTCGTCTTTACTTCTTCCTCTAATTTTTCTTAATATTTTTTCAGCAACCATCCAAAATTTAAGAAAAGAATAATGTAGACTTTTCTCAGTACAAGCAGCATGATATAAACGAAGAATTTCTTGTAAAATTTTCCATAATTTATTTTTTTTCCTGTTTTTTTGTATTTTATTTACAATTGTGATAAAATCTCTAAATTTTTGATCCTTTTCCCTAATTTTCAAATCAACAACATTACTTAGACTCAATTCATTAACATCTTTCATTATTGACGTTATATGATATTCTTTAAATTTAGAGGGTCCAAATAATTTGTTATTTTTTAAAACAATGTATGAAATACTATTTATTTCTTCAATAGAATATTCAATGTACCCATAACGTTGAAATGTAACAAATCCATATCTAACCCATGATAAAAAACCAAAAAACAAATCTAAAATCATATTGGCTTCTTTAAAAGCAAATCCATAATCTCTTGCTTTGACATTTATCTCAATAATTTCGCCCCATGAACTTTCATAAGCTTTCAAAACTTTTCTTATGAATTTTTCATCAGAGGTTTCACTTTTATCTTTTTTGTCTATATTTAAAAAATAATCTTCTAAGGTTACTCTTTTAATGTTGAATAATTCTAAAATACTTCGGTATATGTTAAATTCTTTTTGAACATTAAATGAATCAATTAAGTCAATTTGTCTGAATTTTTGAATATTTAATAAAGTTAAAAATTTATAAGTTTTTACCTTTCTTTTTTTTATTTTAGTTAATTCTACTTCCAAAAATTCCATTAATTTGTCTGTAAGTATATTTTCATCTGTTTTTCTGAGTTTATAAAAAATCTCTAATAAATTTCCAAGAGAACTATCTGAAACTTTAAGATTGTTAAGTCTATCCTTAAGATCCGTCTTTTCATAAAGATGACTAAAAAGCAAGTCTCTATGCTGCTCAAACTGGTATGATGGAGCTCTGTAACCTTCACCCTCTTTAATAACCAAATTTGTTATATTTTTTATTAATTCATTTAGTTCTTTACAAATAGGTTCACATCTATATTTCTGTCTAAGTTTTCTGCATTCAACTTTTTCGGTCGTTTTCATCTTTTTTATTACCAACGATACCAAATCCGTTAAATTGTATATTAAAAAAAATAATTTAAGCACTGAGACTGTCTTCTATGATCTTGATCTCCTCAGATGTTAAGTCGTATAAGTCATAAACCAACTGATCAATCTGTTTATCCATAGCATCAATTTGACGTTGGATCATCTCTTTTTCATTCGGAATTTTACTATTTGTTAAATCTTCATGTAATTTTAGCATTTTTTCAACTAATTCAACCATTTTATTATGAAGACTAGCTTCCTTGGGATTATCAAAATCAATTGTCCTTATTGGAATTTTTTCAATATATTGGCGGTTTAAGGCCATATAGCCACCCCTAAATGTCGTACTTACATTCTTAAGGAAAAAAGTTGATATTGTTGAATTTAAAATGCCTAATAGGTAATAGTAAGATATAGGTTCATTGTCATTTAAAACTATTCCATAACCTCCCCCTCCCCCTCCTCCACTTCCAGCGAAGTAGTATTCTCCTTTTAAATCCGGTGCGAAAGAACTTTGATTTGCTAAAGAAGGAACAACAAGTTTAGGCATACTTAAGCGAGTATGATTCTTTTTATAAACATAACCGTACCATTCATTACCCATTTTCCCTTTATTCCTCGATGAAAGCACTTTTCTATTATCATTGAGGTAATCCCAAGTTAAAGGATAATTTTTCTTATAGTTATCTTGAGATATAAGCACTGATTTTGCACCTTGCATTTCATATGGAAAAATAAGCCTTTTATTGACATTTTCAAGGTAATAACGACGAATATTAACTGAACCTTTTAAAAAATGCTTAATATGATCATCTTCAAACCAGTGTTCTGTATTCATTGCCTTAGACTTACAAAGAACAGTTTTACCATCTTTCGATATTTCTTCAAGAATAAAAATATTATCAGCATTAGTTTGCAGCCCAACAAATAGATGAGCAATACTTCCAAGCTTTATAGGCATTTCATCTAGTCTATTGAAGATTTCAGAACCTCTACCTACAATAAAATTCCATTCATCCCCATTAACTTTATTTAAATTAATTTTTCCTTCAACTGATTCTCTAGAACTACGCCATTTATCTAAATTATTTACTTTTATTAATTTAAAGATCTTATGACTAGAATTATTCAAAAATAGGAGGCAGGTATAAGTTGTTGCATTCTCAAATACCTGTTCATCACCAAAATGCACGATTTTATCCAAGCACCTTCCATCTGCAATTAATGAGCGCAAAGGTTGACCATATTTTGCATTGAAAAACTTGTGAGGTAAAATGAATCCTAATAGTCCCTTTTCATTTAATAAATCAAGACCTCTTTCAACAAAAACAAGATAGACATCATAGTTCCCTTTACTTGCTGCAACATAATTTTTCTTATAAAACTCAACTTCAATTGGAGCCCATTCTTTCATTGCTTGAATACGTATGTAAGGTGGATTTCCTATAACTGCATCAAATTTAGTAGTTCCAAATTCTTTTTCCCAATCAAAAGGATTAATACGTTTAATATCACTTTCATTTAAGTCAGAATCTTCATAAATTTCATTTCCTATTAAAGAGTTCCCACATTTAATATTATTTTCCAGATCTGGTAAAGCTCTTTCTTTGTAGAGTTTTTGTTGTGCTTCTAATACGTCTTTGTTCTCTCCTTCTAATACCTTGAGTAATAAGCTGAGTTTCGTTACATTAACTGCCTGATGATCTATATCTACCCCGTAAATGTTGTTAAGGAGTATTCTTTTCTTTTCTTTGATTGTTAAGTGCCATTCATTGCTTTTTCCTTTGTATATTTGGCCTTTAAGTCTATTTTTATCACTTAAATTGGTATAGTAATCCAAATGCCATCTTAGAAGGTATTTATAAGCTCCTAGTAAGAATGAACCTGACCCACAAGCTGGATCAAGTATTCTAAGTTTTGATACTTTTTGGGGAGTTTTACCCTTGCAAAGTTTACCAACAGTATTTTCAACTATGTAATCAACGATAAATTGTGGTGTATAATAGATTCCACCTGCTTTTTTGACTTCTGGTTTTTCTTCTATCTTGGCCCGGTGGCCTTTTGTTAATCTGATAACTTTTCCCAGGAACTGCTCATAGACGTTCCCCAGTATTTCTGGTGATAATACTGAGAATTCATAGGGACTATCAGGATAATAAAGATTCTTTATTATCTGTTTGAATACACCATCTTTGATTTCTAATTCTAACGTTAATGTATCTGGTGGGCTTTTTTGTCCTTTTTCCTCTTTGAAATGGAATAGGCCGGAATTGTATTTTTCATCTGCATCTTTCCATAATTCACATAATGCATGATAAATTTCTTCCTGGTCCAGGAACTTTCGCAGTTGCCCATATTTTTCAGATCCTCTATCCTCACCCATACGCAAAAAGATTATCCGGTCAATTATCTGCTGCACAGAATAATTTAACTCATCCACTGAAAGATCAGGATTTCTAAGAGCAATATCCCTTGCTAGTAACTTTCGCCATGTTTCTATCTCGGATAAGAACTCGTCATCAACTTCGGTTGTGCCTCTTTTTTTCTTGGTTGATTCAGCATACTGATCAAATAAACCTTTGAAGACTGCATCCTTGGAGAACGTGTTATACAAGTAATCCCATTCTTCCACATAATCTTTGTAGGTTAAATATTTTATCCTACCTACACTGGCCCGGTCAGTCTTTTTAGGCCGGGACCGTGATTCATAGACTGCAAATTCTTCAAAATCAGTTAGTATTGATAATGGTAGTTTGGCGCTCCAAGCATAACGCCTGAGCTGATAAGAGGGTTTAATGTCTTTATCTATATTTACAGATGGTTTTTTAGCTTCTAAAAAGAACATTTTCCTACCGGCGAGAGTAAAACAGTAGTCTGGTGCTTTGGTACCTTCTGCAATTTTTATGGAATCTTCAAAAATAACATCCCGGTATTGGGGGGCTGCATCTGCTGTGTTATCCACATCCCAGCCTAGGGCTTTGAAAAAAGGGTTTATGAATTCTTGTTTAATGTTTTCTTCTTTAAAACTGGGATTTTTGTAAGCCGGGTAATTTCTTTCGAATTTTTCTACTAGTTTTATGATTTCTTCTGGTGCTTTTGGCATATTAAAAACAAACCCCCAATATTTTACTTGTACTATTATTATCAATTATTCAAAATTCTAATATTTTAAATGTAATGATTCGATTTGTCCAAGGAAAAAAATAGAAATTGATTTTAATAAATGATATCAAATTCATAATAATCAGGGGGTTTTTATCTTTATGAAAAAATTTAAAATATCATTGATATTGATAACTGTTCTATTTTTTATAGTAATGAATTCAGGATGTACATCTGAACCTGAAAATAAAACTTATAAAAGCCAATACATGGAATTCCAATATCCATCTAATCTTGAGATGGAAGTAGGTGCTAGTAACCAGACCGTGTATTTGAAGTCTGCATCTTTAGGTTTGTCAGTTAAGTATTATGATAATGAAAAGGACTATTTACAAGTAAAAAATGCTATTGAAGAAGATTGTAACTTTTATTCAGGTTCTAAAGAATTAAAAGAAGTGAATGGAACCGAATGTGAAGTATACACGTGGCAGGCTAGTTATTATTATCGAGCTTATTGTTTTGAAAAAAATGGTAAATATTTCATAGCAGAAGGCGATCTTATTGATGAATTAGACGCATTAATCCCAACAATAAAATAACAATATAAATGGTGAAATAAAATGGCTGATAAAAACATAATTTTTGTAGGTAAAGTTGCAAAAATCATTTACAACAATGAAAAAGAGGATATAGATTGGGACTTAATTTTAGCAGCTTTTGACTTTAAAAATTTATTAGAAACACATCCTAGACTATTAAATAGTCAATTTCTTAATGATGAAGATTATCCAGAGCAAATTAAATATGTACTTAGGGATGCATATCTAGAAAATCCCATTAAATCTAAAGAAATGATGAATCACATCATCAAAGAAGATTTAAAGATTTCGAAAGGCTATTTAAATGAATATCGTGGCTTAACTGAATTTTTAAATGACAAACAACCCCCATCTGAAATCAACTCCATAGAAAAAAATTCCTCTAAAGAAAAGATTAAAGTGTTTATTAGTTATTCTAATAAAGAAAAACTTGTTGCAGCTGAAGTAAAAGAAATTCTTGAAAGATTGGGAATAAACTCATTCATGGCCCATAATGATATTGAAATATCCGAAGAATGGAAAAAACGCATTCTAAATGAACTAAAGGAAGCAGATATTTTCATTCCTATATTAAGTAATAATTTTAAGGATTCTAAATGGTGTTCTCAGGAAGCGGGTATCGCTTGTTTTAGGGATATTTTATTGATCCCTTTAACTCTTGACAAAAGTATTAACCCCTATGGTTTCATGGATCATCGCCAAGGAAAACCAATAACCGGAGTAGGAAGAAAAAAAGTTCCTCTAGATTATTTAATAAATCCCATCAAAAAAGAGTTTCCTGAATTTAATCTTTTTGATCATTTAATTGACGAGTTGGATAATGTTGGAAGTTTTAGTGAAGCCGAAAGTGTAATGAATAAATTAGAACCTTTTTTTAATAGACTCAATACTAATGAAGTAGGCAAAGTTGTTACCATTTCTATTGATAATTGTCAAATTTGGAAAGCCAATAAATGTAGATTGTTTTATTTGCCTAATTTTATCAAGATTAACCATGATAAGATTGATGGAAAAAAGCTTAAAAAGTTAAAGGAACGAATAAAACAGAAATAATAGTTAATTAGATTTAAATTACTGATGGGGGGGGGGGGGTGTTTCAAACGAAATGTCCAAATTGTGGAGAAAAAAACCAAGATGAAGCTAAGTTCTGTTTTAACTGTGGAAATTCACTCATAATAAAAATGATAAATAAAATGGATCCTCAAAAATTTTCAGTTAGTGTGCCTGTTTACAAAGAAAGGGATAATACATCTAAAGTTATTTCAACAGAACTTTTTGGCATAACTGGTCTTGGTGTTGCAAGTGGAAAAAAACTCTACGAACAAAGATATGCTTACATTTCAACACATGAAAATGGGGTTAAAATAGACTTTAGAAAAGCAAATACAAAAAATATTAAAATCGAGTGGGATAAAATAGTAGATGCCAAAATTAAAGGAGTATTAACCCAAGAAATGCTTTTGTATCTTATAGAAGGAAGACCTTTCAAAATAAAATTTGGCCCTATAAAAGAACTATATAAAATAGTTAAAGAAAAAATGTGCGGAGTTATACCTGAAAACATTGAAGGCGATGAAGGATGGAATTAATATTTGATAACATTATTTACTGATTAATTTTTTTAAAAACTTATAAAAGAGTAATCTGATAATGTAGAATTGGTGAAGAAAGATGCTAGAATTTGAATATACAAAGGAATTAGGTAAAAAAGGGCCATTTGCACAAAATTATACATTTCATTTTCTTGATTCAGAACTGGAAAAAGATGATGTTGAACTTATTAAAACTAAAATAAAAGAATACGATCCATTAATTACGGGTTTTGAAGTAAATAAAGACCTTTCACAAGTGGTTTATCATAAGAACATAGCCCATATTGCTGTGACTTTAATATTAAAAGATCTTTCAGGCCCCAGTATAGATGAGATTAAAGACCAGATTATAGAAAGTTTCACTGAGTTTTACGATGAATTAGAGTTCTAATCTTCAAATTTTTTTAGCTGCTGATTTCTTTTTCTGACATAAAAGCAGTTCCCAATATATTAGTGTTAATATTAAAAATTCTGTTGTTCCATTTTTTCATAAACAACTTTTTATTAAGGGCTATGTAAAACTTAACAATAGAAAAGTAAATTTGTAAAGGGGAAGATGAAATGGTAAAATGGGCTGACTACTGCATATTTGCCGTCAGATATAACAGTGAAAGAACTCACATAGAAAGATTAAGAGGCGCTAAAGATTTGGGAGATAAACTTGGTGATGCTAAATTATGGTCGCGAGAGCAGGTTGTTGCAGGGTTAGAAAAAGGTTATGAATTTGTAACTGTCATCAAAAATAACACAGGACGTTATGATAAGGGGCAGAAAGTTGAACTTATTGAAGTGGATGGAACCAAATATATGCGCACTGACAAAAATAGCATAGCTTCGGATAATCTGGAAAATCTGGAAGAGTTCTAATTCTACTTTTTTACTATTTTTATAATTATTCCATTAAATTAACAAAATTTAGATCAAAGTTATTAGGTATCCATAAGTTGAACATCTATTATTGAAAACTTCGTTAAGCTGTCATATAACGAAATATAACTCAACTAAATTTTTAACATAATTTATTATACTTTTCTAATGATTATTTAATAAAAAATAGAAAGTAAAATTATTTTTTACTTCTCTTTAGGGAAAACACGGCCAGAGCTAAAAATAGAACGGCAAATATTACCAGTGCCATAATATCTGGCCATATCATGTCCAGACCCCACCCTTTAAGCATCACCGCCCGGCAGGCATCCACAGCATAGGTGGGAGGTACCAGGTATGAAAATGGTCTTAACCAGGAGGGTATGGCCTGCAGTGGCCAGAATACTCCTGAAAGAAGAAAAGCCGGTAATATTACAAAGGGGAAGAATTGTATTGCTTGTTCTGGTCTTTTAGCCAAGCTGGATAGTAATATTCCAAGGGCTTGGCAGGTTACAGCCAGAATAGCCACAGCCAAAAATGCTAAAAGGACATTACCCACCACAATAATGTTAAATACCAGAATGGCAATGCAGAGCAGAAGTCCAACCTGCATGATACCTAAAGTACCAAAGGTTATGGCGTATCCCGTTACCAGTTCACCTTCAGTAACTGGACTGGCCAGCACACGCTCCAGAGTACCATTAACCCTTTCACCTACGAAGGTGATAAGGGTTAAAATGGTGGTAAGCAGATACACAACAAAGGCAAGAATTCCCGGCACGAAAAAGTCAATGAAATCAGCGTCCTTACCATAAACAGGATCTGAAGTAACATTCAAAGCAGGTTCTACTCCTTCCTCTTCTAATGTGTCTGAAATAGCCTGATTTACTGTCTTTAAAATAGCATTTTTAATGTTGGTTATACTATCATCGCCCTGGATTATTATTTGGGCATTATCAGGGTAAGATGGATCACGGGTTTTTAGGAGGGCATTCTGGGTGAAATTCTCAGGAAAGATAATCACTGCAGAAGATTGACCATTAACCACTTTATTTCGGGCAGCAGCAGGGTCAGACATATTTTCTATATTCAAAACGTCGGTATCTAAATGGGAAATAATAGTATCAGAAAGATAAGTGGTGTTACCTGGTGTTGAAATGAATCCCTGGTCTTGGTTTACTATGATCACATTAACATCTTCTACGTCGCCACTAAAGGCCAGGCCAAAGACGCACATGGCAAAGATAGGTGCCAGAAACAGCATGCCGAGGCTCCGTTTATCATTGGCCACATCTCGAAAAACCCGACGGCTGACGGCCATTACACGGTAAAATTTCATGGGATCATCCCTTTATTTGTTTTTTCATCTTCCCTGGAGAAAACAAGGAAAGCATCTTCAAGTGATTCTGTTCTGCTCTTTTTAAGGAGATTGTCTGGGGTGTCTTCAGCTATGAGGTGGCCCTTTTTCATAAATCCAATACGGTCGCAATGACGTGCTTCGTCCATATAATGGGTTGTTATGAGGATAGTAGTTCCTTTTTCCCGCAGTTGATGAAAATAGTTCCAGAAGGACATCCTAAGTTCAGGGTCCACCCCTACTGTAGGTTCATCCAGGAAAAGAAGTTCTGGCTGGTGGATTAGGGTACAGGCTAGGGATACCCGGTGTTTCATACCTCCGCTGAGGTTTTCCACCATTTCATCTTTCCAATCTTCTAGATCAACAAATTCAAGGAGTTCTTCTTCCCTTTTCTCCATTTCCTCTTTATTGAGATTGAAAACTCGACCGTAAAATTTCAGGTTCTGTTTTACAGTTAAATTAAGGTATATACCTGTTTCCTGGGGCATGTAGCCAATTTTTGAGGATATATTTCCATCAGGTATATTTTTTCCCAGTACTTTGGCTGTTCCAGATGTAGGATTGATGATGCTGGTTAACATCCTGATAATGGTGGTTTTTCCAGCTCCATTTGGGCCTAACAATCCGTATATTTCTCCAACTTTTACATTAAGGTTTAAACCATCTACGGCAGTGAATTTTCCGAATTTTTTGTTGAGATGGTTGGTCAAGATAACATAATCATTTTTTTGCGTCATATCTTTATCCCCTTTTACCTAAACATGTTTTAAGGGAACAACCATTTATATGTTGTGTCACTAAAGTAGTATAAAATGAAACAACAAGTTTATTCTATCAATACAAAAAAGAATCATTGATTAGTTGAAAAGTGTAGGTGAATTTTATGGTTTTAAATAGGGAAACTTCAGAGGCATTAAGACTTATGGGACTTACTGATTATGAAACACAAACTTATATTGCTTTAAACTCTTTAATATCTGCCAATGCAACTGAAATTAGTATCGCTGCTAATGTACCCCGATCCAAGGTATACCAGGTTTTAAAAAATCTAGAAGAAAAAGGATTTATTGAGATGAGCAGGGGAAAACCATTAAAATTCACGGTTGTACCCCCTCATGAAGTTTTCCACAAATCTAAAAATCACATTAAAGAGGTTATGGAGTTAGCTGAAGCAGAAATTAACCAGGTATATGAAAGCCAGATCCCCAAGGTTCCAGCGCCAATATGGTTGGTTCATGGCAAAGATAAAATTGTTAAAAAGGAGCTTGAGATCATATCCCGGGCTGAAGACTCTCTTTTTGTCATGGGTGGGTTAATGTTTCCTGAAGAACCTGCAAAGCTCAAATTAAATCTGGAAAAAGCTACAAAAAAAGGAGTAAATGTAAGGCTCCTTACTGCTTCTAAATGTAAGGTGGATGATGTTGAAGTTCCTATAAAGGAGATAATTGAAGATGCACCCTTGGAAATAAAATTTTTCCCGGTTCCCTTTATTAAACTTATTGTAAGAGACAAAAAAGAGATGTTAATTGTTTTTTGCAAGGTATCTGGAGATACTGCATTATCAGAAACTGCTATAGCTATATGGAATCAGTATCAGGAGTTTGTGGATATAATAACCGGATTTTATGATTTTATATGGAATTCAGACTTTATAAAACAGGCTTTTGGTTATTCAAACTTAAAATAATTATCTAAATACTGAGTATATAATCAATTTTTTTAAAAAATAATTATCTGAAATAAAGAATATAAGATCCATTTCTTAAAAATAATCAATTTTTGGGAATTAGTAATAATTCAATTTTTAGCACACCAATCTTCCAGAGCCTCAATGCACGCCTTTTTAATTGATCCTTTCTCATAATGAAATTTTTTATACGATTTTTCTTTAAATTTGTCCATTAATTCCATGGGAATCCTAACATTCAAAGTTTTTTGATGGGGCATTACAATCACCACAAAACTATTTTACTACAAAACTATTTAACTCTTTTGATTTCAATGTAGCAACAAATATAGTTATAAAGGAGTATGGTGTTATAATAAGTAAACACGACAATTAGATGGAAAATATCCTTCAAGATATGAATCTTTAATATTAAGGATAATAACCTTTATAAATTCCACAGAGACGATATACTCTCGTATTGGCTTTAATATTCCTATTATATTTAATTAAAATAAAGGATTTTAATAATCAGAACAATTTTAAGTTGAACTGAATAATAGTAAAAAAAATATTTTTTTAGAGGTTTTAAAATGAATTCTAAATTTGCGGTATGTTTTAATTGTATTGATGGCCGGGTTCAGATACCGGTTATTAATTGGATTACTCAAAATTATGAAGTAGATTATGTGGACATGATCACCGAAGCAGGTATGGACGGATTACTGGCAAATTACAGTTTTGATCCGACTCATGTACTTAGTAAATTAACAATATCTATCAATAAACACGATTCTAATCTTATTTTCATTGTTGGCCACTTTGATTGTGGAGTTAATTCTGTAGACGAAAAAACACATAAAAAACAGATCAAAAAAGCGGTTGAACGGATAAAAAACTACACCCTCTCCTGTAGAGTTATTGGACTATGGGTTGATGAATATTTCCAGGTGGAAAAAGTGTGGGAAAAGGGAATAAGTAAAGACGATTCACCTTTTTATGAATGCTCCACATCGTAGTGGGAATCATTAAAGGATTTTCATAAAAAATATTTAGATACACTTACAGGGCAGTACTTAAAATTGAAATAACCATTATGACCAGAAATGTATTGGCCAGAGGGTCGGTTAAACTGGTTGATAAGGGTATCACTATATTGTCTGGGTCCAGCCCTTTCCTGTATGTAATAATGCTCAAAAAGAATCCAATCAATATCATAACTGGTGTGAGTAGCAGTCCGGCAGATGTGCTAATTAGAACCATCTTTTCAGTGCCTATTGATGGTATTCCCATGGATGTTGCAGCTAGATGTGCCAGCAGTCCAATTAGGGGATAAATTATAAGGGCCAGGGTTATAATTATCCCAAAATTTCGCAGTGTTTCTGGTGTGGGTTTAAGTGAAGCTTTTATAGAACCGATATGTAATCCAGAAGATAATCTAGCACCAAGAATGCTTACCAGATCACCGCTTTCACCTGAAAACAGAGGTACAAGAGTCAGTATACTTGGATTATTTAAAATTGTGGAAAAAGTGCTGTTTAAAACTGTACCGGCAGTTGTACCAAATATTGAAGATAAAAAAAGTGTAGGGGTACTGTGTTTAATAATCTTCTTGAGGTGATATCCACCTTTTATTCCAATAATAAAGCCGATTATTCCAATTACAATGAATATCAAAAATAGGAATGTTTCTATAAAGCCATTTCTAATCCATAAAAGTATTTGAACTGCTAATAAAATTGAAGGAATGGTAAAAAGGTCTCCTGCAGCAGCAATTAATGGTGTTGTCACATTATCTGGGTTCCAGCCGTTTTCATAGCTTTTAATGGAAATTAAGATAGTTGCAGGTAAGAGCAGTGCCCCTGAAAATATACCTCCCAGGACTGATACCACTGTAAAATCAACAAGACTAATACTTTCAAATCCCACAAGAATGCAAAATCCTTTAGCCATAAATGCAAGGAATATGGACATTATAATGGTTAAAATAATTGCAGATATAATGTTCTGGTTTAAAATTTTTGATTTTTTAAGTTCTGGAGATAAAATACCAATGTGGAGGTTGGAGCCTAACCTGGAGCCTAACGCTCCAAAAATATTACCCCTCATCCCAATTGCTCCGGGTATAAGAACAAGGAGTCCAGGAAGGATTGAAAATACGTCGGTCATTCCACTTAGAAGCAGACCTGCTATTAGATCCCCAATAGCACATATAAAAAGAGCAATAAATGTTTCCCTTAAAACTTTTGAAATGTCTTTTAAAAAATTAGTAATCTTACTACTTACAACCAGGGGTATTTGAAGAAATTCAAGGGATCTTCTTGACACTAGGATTGCTATTTTCACTGTCCAGTTTAGAATGATGTGAATGTACTGCCCGGTCTTCTTCAGAATTTTCTCCATCCATTTCACGCAACCACCCTGAAATCCTAGCACTGTCTAATTCTATACTAAATAACCTAAATAAGCTATTTAAACTAGAATAATTCTTATTATCCTTGTTTTCTGACATTTTCATCTTTTAATATCAATTAAATTATTGGAACATCTTCTTTAACTCGTTCCATTACTATCATTTCTGTTAGATCTTCAATACCGTCAATTGAACGGATTTTTTTATTTATCAATTGATTGAGTTCGTCAATGTTTTTTACCCAGACTTTGATTAGAATATCATACTCTCCTGAAACACTGTAAACTTCAGATACTTCTTGAAGTTTTGATAGCATCTCCTTAACAGATTCATGCTTTTCAGATTCGGTTTGGATAATAATTATAGAAGTTATTTCCATTCCCAATTTTTGCCAGTTAGGAATCATGGTATAACGCTTTATAATAGTATCTTCCAACTTTTTAAGTCGGTTAGATATGGTAGCATCTGGTACATCAATTTCTTTTGACATCTGTAATATAGTAATTCTTGAATTTTTTATTAAGGAGCGTATTATTGCCAGATCTATATCGTCCATTTTTTATCCAACACCTAAAGTGATCTTCAAAGTAAGATATATCCCGATTATATATAAAGATTTGGGAAAATTACTAATAATTTTGTAAAAATTGAGTATTTTTCTAATTATTTGTGATAATATCAGAAATTTCTAAATCATTAATGTGTTTGGATAGGGAAACCTTTTTATCATATTATATTCATAGAATATTCTATGTATAAAATATCAGATCTTGAGGCAGCTATCTTAGGACTGCTTTATGAACATCATCATTACGCCTACCGTCTGGAACAGATCATAAAAAAAAGGGGTATGCGTAACTGGGCAGATATAGGATTTTCATCCATTTACTACGTCCTTAAAAGGCTGGAAGAAAACAAATTAGTTGAAAGTCAAGTTAAAATCAGTAAGGGCAAACCTTCCAGAAAGGTTTACTATATAACCAGGGAAGGAAAATTAGCCATGGAAAACAAAGTAAAAAATATTTTATCTGAAAATAGAAAACAGATCTCACCATTTGACCTGGGAATGGCCAATATTGAAATTTTAGGTATAGACGAAACAATCAATTGTTTGAAACTCTATTTAAAATCGACTGAGGAACGTATTGAATTTCTTGAAAAGTCCATAGACATGCACGAAAGTATCGATTCACCTTTCAATGTCATTGCTCTTTTTACCAGACCTTTAACCATTTTAAAAGCTGAAAAAGATTGGGTTGATGATTTTATCCAACAAATTAGTCAAAAAAATGATAGTGGGAAATAACAATGCCAAAAATAGATTTAAAAAAAGAAGATAAAGAGCTGTACTACCCTAAAGTTGGTGAAGTATCACTGGTGGAGGTACCGGCCATGCATTATTTAATGATTGATGGTAAGGGAGACCCTAACACCTCCCCGGAATATCAAGATGCAATGGAAACATTGTTTCCAGTAGCATACAAGACTAAATTTCTATCTAAAAAAGAATTAAATCAGGATTATGTGGTGATGCCCCTGGAGGGCCTTTGGTGGACTGAAAATATGGAAGAATTCAACACTGAGGACAAGAGCAACTGGCAATGGACTTCTATGATTAGACAACCAGATTTCATCACCACAGAATTACTTAAAAGAGTATTAGAAGAAGTCAAAGAAAAGAAAAATCCGGCAGCTTTAGATAAAATTCGCCTTAAAACTCTTAAAGAAGGATTATCAGTTCAGACTCTGCACATTGGCCCATATAAGGAGGAAGGGCCTGCTGTAGAGTTACTGCATAATTACATCCATGAAAATGGCTACCTGATGGACGGTACTAAAGAAAAACACCATGAGATTTATCTAAGTGACATGCGCAGGACCAAACCAGAAAAACTAAAAACCGTTATTAGGCAGCCTATCCGGAAATGATATTAGAGTGGAAAAAAATGAACAAAAAAATTTGAAAATAGTACTATTACACCATTTATAAGCATGTTTTTGGATATTTATTAGGTTTTAACCTGGAAAGCCATTAAAATATGGAAAAAATTTTAAAGGAGATTTAAATGGGCAGAATACCTGATGAGGCAGCTCCATGCGGAGTTTTTTGCGGAGCATGTCCTTCTTATAAAAAAAGCTGTTTAGGGTGCGGTTCCGATGACCGAAAACAGAAAAGGAAAAGTAAATGGGGATGCAAGATTCGAAAATGCTGCTTTGAAGATAAAAATCTTAATTTATGCATTGATTGCGATGAATTTCCCTGTGCTTTAATAGAAAAATTAAAAAATTCGTATCCTGGCGAAGCTAGATTCAAATATCGCCATGAAATATACGATAATCTTAAAAAAATTAGAGAAATTGGGGTAGAAAACTGGGTTGAAGATCAAAAAAACAGATTTAAATGCCCAAAATGCAATGGACCCATCTTATGGTATAAATATAAATGTAAAGAATGTGGTTATGAATATTCTCCTTAAATAAAACTGTAATCCAATAAATGATTTATTCTAGAGAGAACAAATTGATGTAGAGGATATATTATGATTATTGACTCCCATGTACACCTGCATCCAACAAGAGAAGTTGGAAAAATGGTTGTGGAAATGATTAAAGAGAAACATGGTGTTGGGTATTACAGTTATGGTACTCCCGATGACTATTTAATGGAAATGGAAAAGGCAAATATTGATAAAGCAGTTATGGTAAGTTTTGCACCAGATAACCAACTTAAAAACAATAACTTCTGGACAGTAGCCATCACCAAGCCTGGAAAAAATCGGCCAGCTAAATATCCTCAGTTTATACCATTTATATCTGTCAGTCCCACCATGACTGGGCGAAAACCAGTTGAAGAACTGGAACACAAGTACAAATGGGGTATGAAGGGTTTGAAAATTCACCCTGTGGCCCAGAACTTTGCTCCAGATGACAAACGGATGTGGCCGGTTTACGAATGGTTAGAAAAACATAATTTACCCATAACAGCCCATTCTGGAGTTAATATTGATGGAACGTCTCGATACGGCGAGCCAAAAAGGTGGGATACTGTTTTGGAGGATTTTCCAAATCTTAAACTAATACTGGCTCATTTGGGTAACGGGTTCTGGGATCAAACCATTGAAATAGCTGATAAATTCCTTCATGTAATGTTCGACACTGCAATTGCAATTTCATACATTCAAAATCCTACTACATTAGATGATGAGGATGCAGCTGACATTATAAAGACTATCGGTGCAGATCGAATACTTTTTGGCTCAGATTATCCATGGATAAATCCTAAAAAAGATATTGAAAGAATAAAAAGCTTAGATATCAATGAAACGGATAAAAAACTGATATTAGGTGAAAATGCAGTAAAATTGTTCAATGTGTAGTATTGTTTAGATATATAAAGAATGTAGTTTATTTAACTGGTTTATATTTGGTCATGGCTATAAGGATCAGTGCAATGCCCATTGCCAAGGCCCCTACAATGAATGCATTATGAAGTCCCTGAGAAACCAATGCAGGAGTTAATCTATCACTAGTACTGGGTCCCACTGCATTGTAAATGACCATAGCTGCCACAGTACCAAGAATTCCTGTTCCGAAACCATTACCAATCATATTAGTGGTGTTAACCAGCCCCGATGCTATTCCCCTGTATTCAGATGGACTTTCTGCCAGTATGAATTTAGTGTTAGGTGGGTTGAATGCGGCCACTGAAGCCCCTAACATCAACAGACCTACTGTAATATAGATCAAACTACTGGAAGGATTAAATGATGCTAAGATAAGGCAGGCAATTACTCCAATTATACCTCCCACCAAGGTTATACGGTTAGGTGAAATTTTATCAGAAATTGTGCCGGAAATCGGCCCCACAATAAAAATGGCAATAGGCATGATGGTCAACATTAAACCAGAATAACCTACACTCATCCCCTTGACCACTTCAAAGTAAAAAGGTAAAAGGACTATAGCCCCTGAGAAGGGCATGTTAGAGAGGATATTAGCACCATTAGCCAATGCAATCTGTTTCATCTTTAAATAATTCAGATTTATTAAGGGTTCAGTTGTCCTTGATTCGTGATAAACAAATAATATCCAAAATATTACAGAGCAGATTATACTGCCTATTATTATGATGGAAGTCCAACCGAAGTCCAGCCCCTTATTGAGGGCAAAAATGAGAGTACTTTGGGCAATAAAGAATATGGCCACTCCCGGTATGTCCAGGGATCCGGGTTTTTTTTCAGTTTCATGTAGAACGGCCTGGCCAAGTATTATACCAAAAATCCCTATTGGGACATTAATAAAGAATATCCAATGAAAATTGAGGTATTCTGTGATGAAACCTCCTAGAAGTGGGCCTAAAGCTAAACCAAGCGAGCCTATAGTGGTCATAATTCCAATATTCCTGCCCCTCTTATCTTTAGGGAGATAGTTTAAAACCATAGCAGCAGTTAAAGCAGAAAACATGGCGGCACCAAAGGCCTGGATTAACCTAAAAATAATCAATTCATGAAATTGGCTTGCAATTCCACTCAAACTTGACCCTATGATAAAAATGAGAAAACCAGTTAAGAAAACCTTTTTAAAACCCTTCTGTTGAGCTAATTTCCCAAAAACAATTAAAAAACTACCTAAAACAATAATATAAATAAGAATAACCCATAAAATATCGTTAGTCGTCACGTGGAAAAACTTAGCCATAGTAGGCAAAGAAACATTAACAATAGATATATCAAGAAAAGACATGAAACTGGCCAATGAAATTACCATTAGGGTAAGTTTATGATTATTTCTTAAACTTTCAAGCATTTAAAACCCCCTATCATATATCTAATCTAATGTTCTATGTTACCACAAATATGATTAACACCCTATTCGGAAGGGTTTTTCAAATCTTGTTAAATAATCTATCTTTAGGATAATAATATACTTTTAGATTAGTGATAATATTAATAATTTAAAACTGAAGTTTGAAAGAGGATTCAAGGAGATATTAAATGGACTACAATGATATCATAAATGAACTGGAAAGATTATCCAATCCCGAAGATGTGGAGGGGATGGCACGATTCGGAATCAGTTCCCAAAAGGTATATGGTGTAAGAATGCCTGATTTACGGCAAATAGCGAAGAAAGCAGGGAAAGATCACCTTTTGGCCGAGAAACTTTGGGTGGCAGGTTATCAGGAGACCATGATCCTGGCATGTATGATTGAAGACCCCAAAATTGTTACAGAAGAACAAATGGATGATTGGGCTCTTGACTTTGATACGTGGGCCGTTTGCGACCAGTGCTGCATGAATCTGTTTAGAAAAACTCCATTTGCTTATGAAAAGGTTTACCAGTGGAGCGGGAGGGATGAAGAATTCGTTAAAAGAGCTGCTTTCGCTTTGATTGCTACTCTGGCAGTTCATGATAAAAAAGCTTCAGATGATACATTTGAAGAGCTTTTTCCCCTCATTTTCCGTGAATCATGTGATGAGAGAAATTTTGTAAAAAAAGCAGTGAATTGGGCTTTAAGACAGAT
Source organism: Methanobacterium sp. BRmetb2 (assembly GCA_003491285.1). Lineage (NCBI taxonomy): Archaea > Methanobacteriati > Methanobacteriota > Methanobacteria > Methanobacteriales > Methanobacteriaceae > Methanobacterium > Methanobacterium sp. BRmetb2. The sequence goes on along the minus strand of CP022705.1, from coordinate 673,163 downwards.
CGGGAAAAGAAATATTCACCTCAATAAGAAGGCTATTGAAATTGCCAGTAAAATTCGGGAAATTGATAATAAAACAGCCAAATGGATTGCAGCTGATGCATTAAGGGAATTAAAAAGTGAAAAGATTCAAAGTAGAATGAAAAATCAAAAGAAATAACTTCGTAGCTACTGTTCTACAATTTTCATTAATAAAAATAAAATTGTCTAATTTTTTAGAGCAATTATTTCTTTCACATCCACCAGTTTCCACACGAAAGAGCTATCTACCTCCACCAGACAGGCCAGTGGATCATCAGGATCAAGCCCCAGGGCAGCCATTATATTTTTAGACAGTCCACGGGATTTAATAAGGTCTGCAAACTTTTTACGTACCTCTTTTTTCTTTTCATCGTCAGTCTCTTTTACTATATGTCCTCTTAGTGCAACAAACTTATATTCAGATAAATCAGGAGCATACTCTTCAATTTCCACTGAAACCTTAGGGTTTTCTTTCAGGCGTTGAATTTTCTTACCATACTTGGTGGATAAAAAGTACAGATACTTCTGGTCGAATACGTATAAAAATGGGGCAATATAGGGATATTCTCCATTAAAAGCGATTCTGCTCATGAAGTTTTCATTTATCAACTCATCATACTCTTCTTTATCCATTAAAGGTATTTTATATAAGCTCATAGTTATCACCTAACCCGTTTCTTATTAATTATTTACTTTTTAATTAAATTAATTTTTTTCATTTTAACACGGGATAATCTGCTTTTAACCAGGCCCCCATACTCCCTAGCACACTGCTCAACTGGGAGTAACCATTCTTTTTAAGAATACTGCAGGCAATCGTTGACTTGTATCCAGAATCACAATATACCACAACGTGCTTATCTTGAGGAATCTCTTCCAGGTGCTGATTTATATGGCCCACCCAGATTGGGTGGGATCCTTCTAGATGCACCTTTTCATAATCGTTAATTTTTCGAACATCCAGCAGAAAAATATCTTCCTTCTGGTCCAGCGCCTTTTTCAACTGGTGAACAGACCACATATCTAATTTATCTACTTGTTGGGCAGCCATGTACCATGCTGGAAAACCGCCTGCCAGATAACCGTATATGTTATCATACCCCAGTCTTACCAGCTGACGGGTGATATCATTTATATAACCTTCGTTGTCGTTGATTATGATTATTGGATCTTCATAGTTAAGGAAATATCCGACAAATGCTGAGAATCCTTCCCTCCAGATGTTTATGGTTTGGGGTATATGGCCCCCTCCAAAACTGGTCGGTTTCCTTATATCTACTAATTGAGCTCCTTTTTTTGTTAATTTTTTTATTTCCACAGGTTTAAGTGGATGACAGTAGGGGAGTCTTTCCATAATATGGGGACCATTTAAATTATTAACTTCCATTACTTTGAAATAAGGGGGAGTGTAAATTTTTTCTTCGGTTTTACTTTTAATGAATTTTTCTTTAGTTAATTGAAGCATAGGGTTTGTTTTTTTCTCGTAACCAATGGTGGTAATGTCCTGATCTCGCAGGTCTGATCCGCAAACTGATCCAGCCCCATGGGCAGGGCAAACAATTACATTATCTCCCAGAGGCAAGATTTTTTCATATAGGCTGCTGTATAAAAATTCAGCCATTTCTGGTGCTTCTTTTTCCCCCAGAAGGTCAGTTCTACCTACCTCTCCAGCAAATAATGCGTCTCCAGTAAAAATCATGTAAGGTTCATCTGATGATGTTTTATCAGTTAAAGATATTGATACACTTTCATGTGTATGTCCTGGGGTTTCCAGTACCTCTAATTCAAGTGATCCTATCTTAAAAATGTCTCCGTCATAGATGGGAGTCCCATAAAGAAAATCCATTTTGGATCCGTGATATATTTCTGCACCAGTAACATCTGCAAGTTCCAAAGACCCAATTATATAATCCTCGTTGCGGTGAGTTTCAAAAATATGGGTAATCTTCATATTATTAGAAGTGGCAACATCCAGGTATGTATCCACGTCTCTTCTAGGATCTATTACTGCTGCATTTCCCTTAGAACCAATAAAATATGATTTATGTGCAATTCCCTCAGATTTTATTATTTCAAATATCATTTCCACACCCCTTCTAAAAAAATTAACAATTTTGTAATAAAATCATTTCAGCTAATTACTCCCAATTTTTATGTTGGTATTGTATATTATCTTTATTATAGAAGAAATTAATTATTAATTAATATGTTAAATGTCAATATTTCGTATTAATTCAAGGCTGTGTGTGTAATGGATAATATAATTGAAACATGGGATATAACCAAAAAATATGATGATTTCACTGCAGTTGATTCAGTGAATCTTCAAGTACCAAAAAATAGTGTTTATGGTGTTTTAGGTCCAAATGGGGCGGGTAAAACAACTTTAATTTCAATGTTATGTACTATTTTGCACCCTTCTTCAGGTAAAGCACATGTAAACGGTTTTGATGTGGTGAAAAATCCTACTGAAGTTAGAAGATCCATTGGAATAGTATTCCAGTCACGGGCTTTAGACGATATTTTAACTGGCAGGGAGCACCTGGAAATGCACGCATCATTGTATGGGGTGCCCAAGGACCTTCGGAGTACACGCATAGACGAAATTCTTGAATTAATAGCACTAGGGAAAAAAGCTGACGAGTATGTAAAAACATACTCTGGTGGAATGAAAAGAAGATTGGAAATTGGCCGGGGATTGATCCATTACCCTAAGGTATTATTCTTAGATGAACCAACTCTGGGCTTGGATCCTCAGACCAGGGAAAGTATTTGGGATTACATTGAAAACTTGAATAAAAACGAGGATATAACTGTTTTAATGACCACCCATTACATGGAAGAAGCAGATAAGCTATGTGATGAGGTAGCAATAATTAACAGTGGTCAGATAATAACATCAGATTCGCCACGTAATCTTAAAAGGAAATTAAAAGCAGATACCATAACTGTTATTGTTGATGATTCAGAGAAGTTCATCAAAAATGCTAAAAATCTGGAATTTGTTAAGGACATATTTCAGGTTGATTCTGAGATAAAATTAATGGTTGAACGGGGGGAAAATTTAGTTACTGATGTTGTAGAATTTGCAAGTAAAATTGGAGTCCAGATTCAATCAGTTGAACTGGAACACCCCAATTTGGAAGATGTTTTCATTAATTATACTGGTTCCAGTATACAGGGGGAGAGATAATGAGTGATTGGGAAGGAATATTCACCATATGGCTTCGGGAAACCAAGAGATACATCCGATATCGTTCAAGAATAGTGACTTCAGTGGTAACTCCTTTATTGTGGCTTATTATCTTTGGAACCGGTTTAGGTTCTGCTGTTAGATTTGGTGGAATGGCTGGGGGATACCAACAATTTATCTTTCCAGGCATTATAGGTCAAACCATACTTTTTACATCCGTTTTTTCTGGTGTTTCCGTGATTATTGACCGTCAATACGGTTTTTTAAAGGAAATACTTGTGGCACCAATATCCAGACCATCTATAGTAATGGGTAAAGCCCTGGGAATAAGCACGGCCTCGTTAATCCAGGGAGTAATACTATTAGTACTGTCATTTATAGTGGGAATCCAAATGACTCCACTCTGTTTTTTGGTTAGTACTATATTGATTGTGATGATTTCATTGGGTCTTGCAAGCTTAGGTTTGCTTATCGCATCTTTTACAGATAGTATGGAAGGATTTAACCTTATATTGAGCTTTATAGTATTACCAATGTTCCTTTTAAGTGGAGCATTATTCCCCATAACTGGACTTCCATCATGGCTTCAATTTGCTGTCTATTTAAATCCACTTACTTATGGAGTTGATGCTTTAAGGTACACTATTTTAGGAACATCTACTCTTCCATTGTATATTAATGTTATTGTAGTTTTTGGCTTTGCCTTATTGATGATATTTATATCTGCTTTTATCTTCAGTAAGAAAGAACAGAGCTTGATGTAATTAGAGCTTATTTTTTCTTTATTTTTATTTTTTTACAGTTTATTCAATTTTACTAATAGTTAAAAGAAGTAAGTATTAATTTTAAACTGTTTAATTCATAAAGTTTATTTATAGAATTTAATATCTTTTAAAAGTTAAAAGAGTAATTTAATTTTTAAATTACTCAATACTTAAAAATACGCTGTCCCTGTAAATTTCCAGGTGTATATATACGGTGCTTTGAATCTCCAGCCCCAATACCTTGAAAATGTTGGTAAAATAGTTCCACTATCTGCATACTGCCATTTTCGATTTCCATTGTACTTATAGTAAATACTGCCTTTTATTGAATAGGATCCATAATGCCAGTATCCAATATCAATGTAAGGAGTCACTGCTGAGCTCGCTTTATTAATATTATATTTTGATACCTTTACAGAAACCGTTCGTGCAGATACAGGGGATACACATAAAAGCCCAATAGCTATTATGATTATACAAAATATAGCTCCTTTTTTCATATTGTTCCTCCACTTTAATTATTACTAAATTAATAAAAAATAATAAAATAAAGTTTATAAAATTTATTAGTAATATATTAATAATAAAATTTATTACTAACTACCTTAATAATTTTCGTGGTGGTGATTTTTTATGAAATTAAATTTTAAAGTGTTAATAATAGGGGTAAGTATTCCCACAATTTTTACATTATTATGGCAGATTGGAGCAGTTATAGAATTAATTTTCCCAAACGTGACAATTTTTGTAAATTTAGATACTTTTATCACATTTTTATTAGTTTTTTTAGCAAGTATCGGAGTTTCCTTATTATTAAATGCTAATCTTAAAAAAAGTTTAGTTAGCGGTATTTTCATAGGGTTTTTTGGAGAAGTAGTTACTTTATTGATTATAATATTCTTTGCACTGTTAATTCAGTTAACATCCAGCAGTATTCCTATGGATATATTCACCATTGATATTTTCTATTACTATATAATTCCTAATTTGATCTTTCAAATGTTAAATGGCGTTTTTGCTGGATTTATCGGGTATAATCTGGTTCAATTCAAAAATAAATGAATATATGAATTTTTATTATCATAAACCTTTTAATGCTAAGATTATCTGTCCTAATTGGGGTATGATTAATAGTTTATCACTAATTTTGACAACTTTTGCCCTAATTTGAGTGGGGTAAACTACCATTGGATCTGGTGCATGGTTATTATCACCTTTAATAATATAATATTTATTTCCTTTACCGTCTATGTTAGAACCAATAACCCGATGTATTACTGGCCCATCATTAAACCAAACTGCATCATAAACTACAATATCCCCCACTTCTATATCACCGATATTAAATTCATTTAGACCTATAAAATTAGTTTTTTCAATTATAACAATATCTCCCCGGTACAGTACAGGTTCCATGCTTTTAGAAACCACAACATTCATGTGCTGACTACAAAAAAGAGCTATTACAATAATACTAAGATAAATAAGTATTTCCTGATATTTACGTTTAGTAACATCCATCCCATCACCAAAAAATCATTTTTATTATATCAATAATAATATTATATTACATATATTTAATACTATTTAAATTATTAAATATTTATTTTATTATTGAAAACTTTATTTTTTGTCAACGGAAAACCAAAAAAAGACAATTATCCCCTAAATTCATAAAAACAAAAAATAAATACCATAATCAATAAAAAATTTAATAATTATTAAGCTACACCAAAAATTTCTAAAATATGTGAAAGTTTAATAATTAACTTTGCTATGGATATATTTTAGTTTTTTAAGATGGAAAGATGATTCTATGTTATCTAAAAAGGTTAACTTAAAAAAGATGAAAGAATCGGATAGGGAACACACCACAACTTATGGGACCCGCTATTTTTCTAAGAAAGTACCTAAGTATGAAATGCCGGATGAGGGAATGCCATCAAAAGCAGCATACCACCTGGTTCATGATGAACTAAATCTGGATGGGAATCCTGCATTGAATCTGGCCAGTTTTGTCACAACCTGGATGGAACCAGAAGCAGATAAACTGATAATGGAAAGCATTGGCAAAAACTTTGTGGACAATGATGAGTATCCTCAGACACAAAAGATTCAAGAAAGAGTGGTCAATATGTTGGCCCGATTATTCAACGTCCCTAAAAACTGTCAATCAGTGGGAACCGGTACTATTGGTTCATCAGAAGCAATAATGCTGGGTCTTTTAGCCCATAAATGGACTTGGAAAAAACGAAGACAAAAAGAAGGTAAACCCTATGATAAACCCAATATTGTTATGGGTGCAGACGTACACACTGTTTGGGAGAAATTTGCCCGTTATTTTGACGTTGAACTGAAATTAATACCTTTAGAACGAGATACTTATACAGTAACTGTTGATGAGGTAGCCAAAGAAATTGATGAAAATACAATCTGTGTGGGGGCAGTTTTAGGAACAACCTTTACAGGACAAATGGATCCCATCAAAGAGATTAACCAATTATTAATTGATATCAAACAAACTAAGGGTTGGGACATACCAATGCATGTGGATGGTGCCAGCGGCGGCATGGTGATACCCTTTACCAATCCAGACATGCAATGGGATTTCAGATTAGAACAAGTTAAATCAATCAATGTATCTGGACATAAATACGGTTTAGTGTACCCTGGTGTTGGATGGCTGGTATTTAAAGATGAGAAAGACTTACCTAACGAATTGATTTTCGAAGTTAATTATTTAGGTGGTTTAATGCCCAACTATTCCCTAAATTTTTCCAAAGGCAGTAGCACCATAATAGCCCAATATTACAACTTTTTAAGACTGGGTAAAGATGGTTATAAAGATATAATGGAAAATTTGATGGAAACAACCACTTACATTGCTAATGAACTGGAAAAATCCGGTAAATTTGAGGTAATCAATAAACATCTAATGTTTCCTCTGGTAACATTTAAATTAAAGAATTCAAAGTTCAGCGTTTTCCAGCTATCTGAGAAACTCCGTGAAAAAGGATGGATCGTCCCGGCATATACGCTCCCTCCTAATGCTGAAGATGTGGCAGTCCTTAGGATGGTCATCAAGGAAAATTTCAGCAGGGACATGGCAGATCTTTTAATGGATGATATGATGTATGCCTATGATTTTCTGGAAAAAGATCCAAAAGAACATCAAGAGTCAGCTAAGGAAGACGAAAAAGAATCTAGAAAACATAAACATAAAATATGCTAATTAACTAAATTCTTTTTTATTTCTTCTTAATGTCATTAATTGAATTCTTCTTTATTTTTTTTCTTAAAAATTCAAACATTATTAACTGAATTATTTTCATCCCGTATATCTACCTGTTATCTGCGTTTGAGCCAGTATATGTCCTTCCATAACATTGTTAACTTGTTCTATTGTGCTTCCAGGTTCTAAATTAAGTTCAATGTCCAGAGCATATATTTTGAAGGCGTATCTATGGGTTTGTCCTGGTGGTGGCGCCGGACCGCTGTATCCTATTGTATTAAAGCTGTTTAATCCCTGTTTTGCCCCATTTTCCAATGTTTCCTGATTAGTTATACCTTCATCGAGTTTTGTAACATCTGCAGGTATGTTGAACACTATCCAATGGATAAAAGAGCCACCAGTAGAATCTGGGTCCTCACATATTATGGTAAAGGTTTTGGTATCTGCTGGAGCTGATGTCCATGCCAGAGGCGGAGACACGTTTTCCCCATCAGCAGTGTATTTTAAAGGTATATCTTTTCCCTGTGTAAAAGCACTACTCGTTATCGCAAATTCACCCGTTCCATTTTCAGTTTGGTTTGATTCCTGTGAAGTACAGCCAGAAGCCAGTATCACTAAAGTCAATATAGACAACGAAAAAATTAGATATCTTTTCAAAAAATTCACCCCTCCATTTTTTAAAACTAGTTAATACTATGTTAAAATTGATATAAATCTTGGTAGGTTTCCTCGCTTTTAGATTTGTTAGCAAAATAAATTATTTCCTAATAAAAAAAATAATAAAAAAAGAATAATATTTAATTAACCTTTATTGGGTAAACGTGGTATCAGCCAAGATAAGAATGAATCTTCACTTCTAGATTGTATCCAAGCTTTTCCAGGACCAGTTAATTCTACTACTAAGCCTTCACCACTAAATAAAGTGGATTTCATTCCCCCTATTTTTTTCACATTATATCCTACATTATCATCAAAGGCCACTATATGTCCAGTATCTACAATGTATTTTTCTCCTGCTTCTAAATTAATGGGATGAATAGCACCGAAACTGGATGCAAATAGTTTACCAGTACCTTCTATTTTTAATAAGAAAAGTCCTTCCTTGGAGAAGAAGGTTTTTGATCCTCCCCATTTAGTGTCAATATCAATATCTGTGGTGGCAGACATAAATGATCCAGATTGAACAAATATTACCTGATCATTTAGGTCCATGGCATGGATATCACCAGGTAGTGGCGGGGCCATTGTTATCTCTCCTGGAGATTCTGCTGTAAATTTATTTATAAAGAAACTTTCTCCCCCAACCAAACTTCTTTTTAAACCACCGAAAAGTCCGCCTTTCATTCCAGTTTCAATTGAAATTCCACTGGACATACTTACCAACGCGCCAGCTTCAGCATTTACTTGTTCAGATGTTTCTAAATCTAATTTGAGTAGGGCATAGGATGGTTGATATAAAATTTCATAGTCCATTTTTTTCACCTTTTGAGTAAATCATTCAAGTTGATACATATCTATGAATTATAAAGGATAATTAAATTTTTATGATCTTAAATTTTTTTTAGAATTGATCTTATTATTGAGGGTTTATAGGATCAGCTATTGCAAAGTATATTATGCAAATCATATAAACAATTTATATTCAAGATAATTGGTGACATCATGAAAAATCTATCCAGAGAAATAGTACAACGTATAGAAGAAATTGCTCAACCAGTCAAAATAATGCACGTCTGCGGATCACACGAACACACCATAATGCAGCACGGTATAAGGTCTTTAATACCAAAAGAAGTAGAAGTAGTGGCAGGACCAGGATGTCCAGTTTGTTGTGTTCCCTCCCGAGAAATTGACGAATGCTTAGAACTTGCCAGAAAAGGTGTTACTATAACCACTTTTGGGGACATGTTAAGGGTTCCAGGATCAAAGGGAACCCTGGCCGATGCCCGGGCAGAAGGTGCTGATGTAAGAGTGGTCTATGGAGTAAACAACGCAGTTGATATTGCCCAAAAAATTGATAATGAAGTAGTATTTATGGCAGCAGGTTTTGAAACCACAGCCCCTACCACTGCATCAGAGATAGTTTCAGGGCCTCCAGAAAACTTTTCAGTACTATCATGTCACAGATTAATTCCCCCCGCACTAAAATTCCTCATTGAATCTGGAGAAGTAAATCTCACAGCTTTAATCGAACCAGGTCACGTTTCAACTATAATCGGGACCTGGCCTTACCTACCGTTTTCTGAAAAATACAACATACCCCAGGTAGTGGCGGGATTCAACCCATTTGACGTTCTAATAGCAATTTACATGATATTAAAACAGCTTAAAAATGGGAAAGCAGAGGTTCAAAACGAATACAAGAGAGCAGTAAGAGAAGAAGGTAATGTAAAGGCACAAAAACTCTTAGATGAAGTATTTTACATAAGGACCCGCGAGTGGAGAGGTTTTCCTGACATACCAGATTCTGTATACGAGATACGGGATGAATTTGTAGATTTCAATGCCCGTGAAAAATTTGATATTAACATAGAAAAGGGTGAAGATGTTGTAACTGGATGTATCTGTGGCCCAATACTGCGGGGAGTGGCCAGACCAGAGGAATGCAAACTTTTCAAAAAAGAGTGCACACCTATGAATCCTATAGGCGCGTGCATGGTTAGTAAAGAAGGGACATGTAACATAGCATTTAGATACGGTTCCCTATAACATTTCAACCTCCAATGCAGTGTTTTGATACAGTTTACTATATAACTATAACGAGGTAAATGATGAAGGCCATAGCTCTGGATGTGGACGGCACAATTACCAATAAAAATAGAAGAGCATGTGTAAGTGCCATTAAAGCAATTCACCAGGCAGAAGATAGTGGGATTCCAGTTATTATTGTCACCGGAAACATGTTGTGCAGTTCAAAAATGATTTCAACACTACTTGGAACTACCGGAGGTTTGGTGGCTGAAAACGGTGGAATTATAGAAACGCCTAAAGGTCGAAAGGTACTGGGTGATTTTTCTAAATGTGAAAATGCATATAATTATCTAAAATCCAAACACGATGTGGAAAAAGTAGATCTATCCAGTCATAGGATATCTGAAATTGCTTTAACGAGAAAAATTCCAGTTGAGATTATTAAAGAAACATTAAAAGACTTTGAAATTAAAATATATGATTCAAAATTCGCTATTCATTTAACTGACCCGGCTGTTAGTAAAGGGTCTTCACTTAAGATGGTGGCAGAGGACTTAGGAATTAATGTTCATGATATTATAGCCATTGGAGACAGCGAGAACGATATGGAATTTCTAGAAGTAGCAGGTTTTAAGGTGGCAGTTGCCAATGCCAACCCGGAACTAAAAGATATAGCTGACTATGTAACCACCAGTTATTATGGGGATGGAGCTGCAGAGGCCATTCATAAATTCGTTTTATAATTAATAATTTACATTTTAAACTATTAAAATAATTTAAAAAATAGATTGGAATAATTTGAGAAAATTTTTGATAATGAGGGTTTCTATATGTTAGACGATGTAGCCAATCAAACCTTAGATCTTGCACTTAAACATGCTGATCTTGCTGAGGTTTATGTTGAAAAGGAAAAGAATTGGGATATAGATATTCAAAAAGACAATGTTGACTTTGCCAAAGAGTTATACGTGTTGGGAGCAGGTGTTAGAGTAATCATAGATGATAAGATGGGTTTTTCTTACACCAGCAACATGGATAAACTAAATTTAATGGTCGAAAAAGCTGTTTTTAATGCCCAGGCCAACATAAAAGATGAAAATTATTCTTTCGCCACAAAATCGGAATATAAAAAAGTAGAAGGAACCTATGACTCTAAAATAGAAACTCTGGAATTAGATGATTCAATTGAATTTGCCAAATCCATGATCAGCACGGCTCAGGATGAGAAATGCCAACCAACTTCTGGTGGATTCTCTGCAAGATGTTTAGAGAGTTTAGTTAAAAATTCTGAAGGAATAAACTGTAAAGATAAATCCACGGCATTTTATGGATACATATCTGTAAACTACGAAAATGATGAAATATCCACGGCCTACGAGTCAGATGCTTCCAGGTATATGGATATAGATCCTGAGTGGATTGCCTGCCAAGCATCTGGAATTGCCAGAAACTCTGCGGGAGGTAAACCTGTTGAAACAAAAGATTTAGAAGTAGTATTAGATTATCACGCGGCTTCTGGTTTGCTTTCCACATTCACCCATTCAATAAATGCTGATAATGTGCAAAGAGGAAGGTCACTATTGGCTGATAAAATTGGGCAAGAAGTAGTTTCTCCTAATTTGAGCATTTATGATGATGGAACCATAAAACAAGGGCTCGGTACTTCAAAATGCGATGATGAAGGTTCACCTTCCCAAAAAACCACAATCATAGAAAAAGGAGAACTAAAAAACTTTGTCTATGATCTCTACACTGCCAAAAAAGGAAACACTCAAAGCACAGGTAACGGAATGAGAGCCTCTTTTTCAGATACTCCCAATGTTAGTTTAACCAATTTTGTCATGGATTATACGGATTCTCTTGAAATTTCAGATGTTAAAGAAGGATTATTGGTGACAGATGTTCTAGGGGCCCATACAGCCAACCCTATATCTGGAGACTTTTCAGTAGAGACTAACAACGCCTTTAAAATTGAAAAAGGCAAAATAAAACATCCCATTAAAAAGGCCATGATATCTGGAAACATATTCCAAGTGCTTAAAAATTCCTCTTCAATCTCTAAAGAAACTCGTCAGCTGGGGCCATTCATAACTCCTCGTATTCACACCAAACTAAGGGTGGTAGGATAAAGTTTTATAGGTTATTATGCTGGAAAATAAGAAAATAGAAGATTCATTATCTCATTACTTTCAGGTAATGTTAAATAAAAAACTCTCCAAATCCAAAGTATCATCTAAAATAAAAACTGCTTTTGACAATGATATAGATCAACTCTGGAGAGAACATGAAGAGGTAAGAGATAAATTTATAGATTTATATGGAGATTTAGCACATAAAAAGATTGAAAAGGCAGATTTTTCTTTTCTGGATTTAAAAATAGAAATTGCAGAAAAAATACGGGAAAACTGCCATTTATGTGAGAGAAGATGTAATATTAATCGCAATCTTATTAAGGGGAGCTGTGGTGTTAAAAACCCCAGAATTGCGTCCCAGTTTATTCACACAGGCGAAGAAAGAGTGTTGGTACCCAGTCACACCATATTTTTCTCAGGATGTAATTTTCAATGTGTTTTCTGCCAGAATTATGATATCAGTCAAAATCCACTTGCTGGTATTCAGGTAAGACCAGAGGATTTAGCAGAGATTATTGACAAAAATAGAAAGCACGGGTCACGGAATGTGAATTTTGTAGGGGGCGATCCCACTCCTAATTTACCATACATCTTAAAAACTATGAATCTTGTTGAAGAAAACATTCCTGTGGTCTGGAACAGCAATTTCTACATGTCCATGGAAGCTATGAAATTGTTGGATGGCTTTATTGATCTCTTTTTAACTGATTTTAAATATGGAAATGACGAATGTGCAAAGAGACTCTCTAAAATAGATAATTACTGGGAAGTTGTAAGGAGAAATCACAAAATGGCAGAAAAAAGTGGGGATTTAATAATCAGACATTTGGTTTTACCTAATCACCTTGAATGTTGCACTAAACCATTATTAGAGTGGATAGCTCAAAATCTTAAAAAAGACACAGTTGTAAATATTATGGGTCAGTACCGACCGCTTTACAAGGCGAACGATTATGAGGAACTGCGAAGATACGTTTATCCCGATGAAATAAGGGAAGCAGTTAAATATGCTAAAAGTTTAGGACTAACCAACGTTATACACTAATGAATAATCTACAAATTTGACAATGGCATTTTTAATATATAATACATTAAATTAATGAAATTAGAAAGATGATTAGATGAATATATTATTAACTGGAACCCCGGGAGTTGGAAAAACCACGGTCTTAACCCAGATACAGCACCATCTCCAGGATAATGATTATAGAATTGGTGGATTATATTGCCCTGAAATACGCATAAATCGACAGAGAGTAGGATTTAAAATAATTAACTTAATGACCAGAACTGAAGGTATTCTATCCCATATAAACTGTAAAGGGCCACGTGTAGGTAAATATAGGGTAAATTTGTCAGATTTAGATGATATTGGTACATCAGCAATCTACCAAGCTTTAGATCAGGCGGATTTCATATTAATTGATGAAATTGCCCCTATGGAATTACACAGCCAGAATTTTTGCAGGGCAGTTTCAGAAGCATTTGATAGTCCAAAAACGGTTATTGCAGTTATACATAAAAAATCCAGAAACCCATTTATCTTAAAGTTAAAAAATAGGGATGATGTGAAAATATTTGAAATAACTAAAGAAAATCGGGATTCAATTCATAGAGACATATTAAAAAAATTATTTTATGGTGATAATTTATTTATCAATTCAAATAGAATAAAACATGAAGATGTATAATATTTCCTAATTTATTCAATTTTTACAGAAAGTTTATAAAAAACATTGTTTTGTGGTGATTATATGGAATGTCAAGATTACGGGCTCAATAGGGCCACTGAAAGGAGAAATTTAAACCTAAATCCATTACAACGTGGGGGAGTACTACCTAAAGAGGCAAGAGTTGCCCTTTACGAGTTTTCAGATGGTTACAGTGTCTGCGACTACTGTGCCGGACGCCTGGACCAGGTGACTAAACCAGCAATATCCTCATTTCTAGACGATTTGGCTAAATTTATTAATGTAGATGTGGCCAGAACTGTACACGGGGCTAGAGAAGGTAAATTTGCAGTGATGCATGCCCTATGTGATCCTGGAGATACCATAATTGTTGACGGCAATGCCCATTACACCACCCATCTAGGAGCAGAAAGATGCGGACTGGAACTAATTGAAGTTCCAAACACTTCGCATCCAGAATATGCAGTAACCCCTGAAAAATACAGGGAAGTATTGGAAAGTGAAATTGATAAAGGTCAGGACATTAAATTAGCAGTGTTAACCCATGTAGATGGTGATTATGGTAACTTAACTGATGCTGCCAAAATAGGTAAAATTGCTGGAGATAACAATATTCCACTCCTTTTAAACTGTGCATATTCCATGGGAAGACTTCCCATAGATGCAAAAAAGTTAAATGTTGATTTTGTAGTGGGAAGTGGACATAAAAGCATGGCTGCCTCAGGTCCAATTGGTGTTTTAGGGATGAAAGAAGAGTGGGCCGAAACAGTACTTAAAAGATCTAAAAGACATGAAGTCAAGGAACTTGAAATGTTAGGTTGTACCAGCAGAGGAGCCCCAGTGGCAACCCTGATGGCCTCCCTTCCCCATGTAATAGCAAGGGTTAATGCATGGGACGTGGAACTTGAAAAAAGTAGAAATTTCGTTAGAAGCATGGAGGAAATAGATGGTGTAACTCAGATTGGACTTAAACCAACAGAACATGATCTTGTAAGATTTGAAACTCCGGGATTTGACGAAATAGCCCAAACTCATCCAAGAAAAGGGTTTTTTTTATATGAAGAGCTGAAAAAGAGGAATATAGTGGGAGTTAAGCGAGGCCAAACCAAATGGTTCAAATGCAGTGTCTACGGATTTTCCCAAGAGCAGATCAATTATATAGCAGATTCGTTTAAGAAAATTGCTGAAAAAAATAGATAAAAAAAATAAAAGATGTTAATCTTTAACTAAAAATTAAATTTTTATTCAATTTTCTGGACTGGAAATTGAATTTCAGTTAACCATTCACTTTCTGGAACTTCCATAGGATCGTTCAGGTAGATCTCCATGGGCGCTCCAGTCATAGCATAGCCATTTTTCACTGAATATTCGTAGACCATTGCATATACCGGTGCCACATCATGGTAAGACCCTTTATGTATGGTTGAAAGAACAGTTCTCTGGGGAAGTTTTTTGATTTTTACTTCTCCCTCTTCTGCAACTTCTCCGACTACAGCAATTCCCACGTCATACTGCATATTTTCCATACCAACTTCTGCAGGGCTGTTATAGTATATACCAAATGGCGGACCAACTATCTGTAACCCTTTCTCCATAACCCATCCTACTACTTTCCCAATCAATTCTGGCATGGCTTCCGGTGGTCCGGTGTGGAAAATATATGCAACTTGCATTTCTGGAACTTCTTTTTCATTTATCTCCATAATAAGACCTCACTACAATTTATGCAATATCTTATCATAAAGACATTTCTCTTTCCAGCACTGAACTTTTACCATTAAAAATAAAATCTTCAATAATATTTTCTATTTGTTCTCCCACACCAGGAATTTCCTTTAATCTTCTTTTATCATAATATTTACGGATACTTCCATTTAAATTCTCAATGTTTTCAGCAGCTTTATGGTAATTCCAGTTTGAACCAGTATATCCAGATTTAAACTCTTTAAAAAATGCAATAAGCAGCAGATGTTGTGCCACGTCACGATTAAATTTTACATAATCCTCAGTGGGTATAAGTGTTCTTTGATGAGATTTTACTTTAAAATCAGGTGGATCAATAAAATTCTGTATCCCATATTTTTTACAGAATTTCAAAGCTAAATTGTTTATTTTTAATTTGTATTGATGGGGAGGATCAGTCCTATTTGTATACATGCTATTGTACTCTTCAACAAGCTCAGGAAATTTATTTTCAAGTAATTTCATAAATCGAATTCTCTGATTAGAGCGTAAAGTCATACCAGAACCTATAATTATGTAATCCACATATTTAGATGATTTTTTTATAACATTTTCAATATTATCCGGATTATCTAAAAGGTAAGGAATAATAGGGATGAAATTAACTCCCACCATTATTCCTTCTTTTTTTAGCTTTTTTATTGCTGATAACCTTTTTTTAGGGCGGGTTGCTGCTGGTTCAAGGTAGGGTAAAATGTTTTCATCAAATGTAATAATCGTAAAAGAAACAGTACACCATGAATTTTTAGATATATCTTTTAATATGTCCATATCTCTCAAAACTAAGTCGCTTTTAGTGGCAATGTGCACTGGGAACTGATTATCTCTTAAAATCTCTAGAATTCGGCGGGATAATAGATAATTTTTCTCTGCGGGCTGATAAGGATCAGTTACACCAGATAAACCCACAACATCGGGTTTAAATCTTTTTATATCTCTTTTTAGGATATTGGGTGCATTCTTTTTGACAAATATTTCCTTTGCAAAATTTCGATAATCTTTGTGAATCAGATACTTATCAGTTAAGGCGTCACAGTAGGTACATGCAAATTCACATCCACGGTAGGGATTAATAGCATATCTCATCCAAAACCAGTTGTCTTTAAAGTTATGACGATAAAGGATGCTTTTTGATTCAATTTCAATGAATTTAGCCATTTTATCCTTATAGACTCTTATTCTTTAATTAAAATTAATTATATAGAGAATCGTTATTCTTCAATTGAAATTTCAAGCTGTTCTGCTTTTTTTGCCTTTTCGTGTTTTAACTCGGTTTGGCATCTGTTTAACTGATATTCCAACTTTTTATACTCTCTTTTTGTCCACAGATTTTTCAACCATAAATATATGCAAATGCCTAAAAGTATTAAAACCAGAATTAATAACAATCCAATTATAATTCCGGCGGCCATACCTTGCCAGATTATAAAAAATCCATAACCTAAATAAAATAGAGCAGCAATAAGTCCAATAATAAATGCAATTACAATAAATATCTTCAAGTTTCTCATTAGATTATTAGTATCCATAATGGTCACTTGAATTTATATAAATCAACTGATTCTTAATATAGTTATTTATTGTAATTTAGAAATTCAACATTACTTTAAATTTATTAAAAAAAGAGAAAAAATGTATTAAACCACAGATATATTCTAAAAACGAGGTTTATACTGTTTTATGTGGTTTAGGCGGATTTAAGATTATGGCACTATCTGCAGAATTTTTAAGAGCAGTACTGAAACCAGGTTCGGCCCCAAGAACAATAGTTTCTTTACCATTTTCTTTAGCTATACTAATTAATGGGAAAAAATCCACATCTCGTGTCATTAATGCAATTATATCAATATTAGGGTTGTGAATAAGTTCATATGCTTCCACGGCAATGTGAACATCTGTTTCCCCCGCAACTACTATAGGGGAGAATCCTTCATTGGTGACAGCTTCTATTAATTTATCTGATGCATATTGATTTAAAAATACTTTAACAACTCTTATATTTCCATATTCCCCCAAAATATCTTTTACCAAATCCAAGTCAAGATCAAATTCCCTTCTGAGCATGTTGGGACCATCTATTAGTAATCCCACATTTTTATCTTTAGAATTTCCTTTTTTAATAGGAAGATAATCTTTAAATGAACTTAATGTTTGGCGCATTTTATACCTCCACGGTATATCAAAAACCTAAAAATCTTTTTTTTGGGAATTCGAATATTATTAATACCATTATTTTACATGATAGTTCCAAAGAACTATTTTAATCTTTTATAAATTTTTATAAATATCTAAACTTATATTCTATTTTATAAAAAGAACATTAAATAGTTATGCCCAAATCTCGCCTAAATTAATTTTAAGATTTTTTATCAATAATTCTAGTTGTTATTAAACTATTGAATAAATTAGGGATTAATTATGAATTTTAACTGCTTTTACTTTATTCCAACTATTTTTACCCAGTATGATTAGTAAAAGTGCGAATACCCCCAGTATAATAACGCTATATAAACCTCCTCCGAATGCGAATATGGATTCAGATTGGGATAGATACAAAATTGAAGCAACTTCGCTAGTATCCATAATTAAATGTAGAGCTACTGCCACCCAGACGCTTCTGGTTACTAGAACTGCATAACCATAGATAACCGCCAGGATTATTGTCATGATTGTAATATTTAATATGCCTAGAATGGGTTGTCCCGGCCAGTTCATACCCATGTAAATATTTCCGGCATGCCAGATGCCCCAAATCACTCCTAAAATTAAAACTCCTGCATATGATCCAAAGAGAGGAAACAACCGGTCCTGCAGGTAAACCCTCCAACCAAATTCTTCCCCAAAATATTGGGGCCAAATAATTATAAAACTCAAAAACAGCAATATGATATAGGTACTAAGGAAATTTAGAAGATTATATTGGATTAAAGCTTGGCCAAACCCAAATAAATGGTTTAAATAATTGAGTACTATCATTAAAAGGGCAAATAAAATGCTGAATCCAATGGAGAATTTTTTATTCTCTCCAAACCATAATTTGGTTTTTATAAGGCTTTCTCTCCATTTTTCCGGATATTGAGTATTATTATGCTTATAAAACCAAAAATTGCTATAATCGATGATAGAAGAGGAGCAACTTTAACTACAGGGAAGTTAATTAAAGGAGAGGGTATTAAAGGTTTATAAAAACTTTCAATTAAAAATACTACAACGTATAATATGAATATTCCTAAGAAGAACTTAGATTCCCTGCTAAGTGCCTTATCTCTAAAAAGAACCAGACAGATAATAGCTGATGAGGCAGGTATGAGCATGTGTACAAAAGTAGTATAAAACGGTACATTACCCCAAGAACCATAATTAATGTAGAACCAGATAAAATGGATTAAGGTTAAAACTGAAAGTATCCCTAGAAAAACTATTGTTTCTTTTTTTAACTGGGAAATTGATTTAAAGTCAGTATCTTTGGATTTATCGTCCATTATAGCCCACAACTGCTGTTTTTTAGGGAATATATTTGAAAATAGGATAATTTATATTTTTATCACTGGTATTCTAACTTCAGTGAGCAATTCACTTTCTGGCACTTGACTGGGGTCGTTTAGATACACTTCTGTGATGGGTCCTATAATATCATAACCATTTTTAACAGCATAATCAACTACAGCGTGAATTACTGGTCCTACCTCAGTATAAGCTCCCTGGTGCATGGCTGCAATTACTGTATGTTCTGGTATCTCTTTAAAGCCTAATTTGTCCACCTGTTGAAAATCTTCGTTTACTGAAAAACCAATTTCATATTGGAGTTGTTCCTCCGGAACATCTTCGGGGCTGTTGAAATAGGTTCCATAGACCATGCCAGTCATTTCTAATTCTTTTTCCATCACCAGTTGACCTACTTCCTGTATATGCTCTGGGATTTTCTGGTAACTTCCAGTATAGGGGATATATGCTACTTTTGCTGCTTCAATTCGTTTCTCCTTTATCTCCATAATAATCATCTCCGATAATCTTTATAAATAATATATTGTGCTTTTAATTATTTTTAGTGGAAATATGGTAATAAATAGTATGACTGTTATTTAAGTAAAATATTATTTTTTTCTCCATCAATAAATACCACTATAAGATTCAAATTAGGTAAATATGATACAAGAGATAGGAAACTCTTAGGAATTTTAGTTGAAAGTCTCATTGCATCCTATTTTTTCAGGTTGAAAGAAACATCTAATATGCCTTTAGGAATATTTTACGATCCCGGAAAATGGTGTTGACTTTACTCTAAAGTTCAGATGAAAGCATAATACCTGTTGAAGTAGGTGTTGGAAGGAAGGATAAAAGCCAAATTATGAAGGCCATTAATAGATACAAATCTGAATATGGAATTGTAATCTCCAATAGAACAAGTAAAATAAAAAAGAGGGTAAGGTAATTTTTATTCCTTTAGTAACATTTTCTTTTATTTAAGAGATTTAATCAAACTTTTTTTGAAATGACTATTTAGTTAACAGGATCTTCGCTACGAAAACTTTATATAGTAAAACATATCTATTATTTTTAACTTTTAGAAAATACCGAAAGTTACAAAAATAGTAAAAGTTGTGAGATTATGAACCAAGTATTAGAAACAATAAAAAATAGAAGAAGCGTACGTCAATATAGTACGGAACAAATAAAAGATGAAGAACTTGAAAAAATCCTTGAATCAGCTATATATGCTCCTACAGGTCATTTTGATCAGCCATGGCATTTTACCATTGTTCAAGATATTGATTTGATAAACGAGATCAGTGAAGGAGCTAAAGCCGTCATGAGAACAATGGATATTGAATGGATAGCTCAAATGGGGGCTTCTAAAGAACTGAACATTTTTCACAGGGCACCTACTGCCATAATAGTATCTGCAAAAAAAGACGCAGTAACTCCTATGGTGGATTGTGCTGCCGCAGTAGAGAACATGCTTCTTGCCGCAGAAAGCATGGATATCGGGTCATGCTGGATCGGGTTTGCCAAATTCTTCTTTTTAAAACCAGAAAATATGGAAAAATTCCAGATTCCGAAGGGAAACGAGGTCCATTTCGGAGTGTCCTTAGGATACAAAGTGAGAAAAAATCCAGAAGCCTTAGAGAGGAATAGAGACGTATTCACTTACTTTAAATAATCTAATGGCCGGATTTTGGATAATATGATCAATACAAAAAATTCTCTTAAAGAAGAGTTCAAAGAAGTAATATATAATAGTTGTAAAGCTATGGGGCTTGATGATTTACCATCTAGACTAATTTCTGTCCTTCAAAGTGAAACAAAAGAGATATCTTTGGGAGAACTTGCTGAAATAACCGGATATAGTCTTTCTACTTTGAGTCCCATTATCAGAGGTATGGAAGATATAAATATGGTTAAAAGATTTAAGAAGCCCAGATCAAGAAAGGTCTATGTTTTGATGGATAAGGATATTATCTCTCTTTTTAAGGAATTACAAAAGAAAAGATATGATCAGAGCACTAAACCAGCTTTAAAAAAACTTTCAACCATAATTGAAAAATACAAAGACATGGAAGATTATCAGGATGAGTTGGAGATAATAAAAGATTATAACAGCCAAGTTCAGGCTATAGCAGAAGAAAGCAAAAAATTTATTGAATCTTTAGAGAAAAAGAGAGATTTTTTGATGAAATAAATTTGAAAAAACTGAATTAAAAGGTTTTAGATATGAAAACTGAAATAAAAACAACAAATGTACAATCACAGGGAAAAGATTCTAAATGTTCTCCATTAAGTTTTCTGTACTGTAATCTAAAAATTAATGTTACAGGTAAGTTGAAAGATAACGACCTTAATAAGTTGTACAATTGCAGTTTATGTAATAGCTGCCATCTTGCGACTTTTAATAAAGGTACCATGGAAAAAGCAGTTACCAAGAGTCTTATAACACACCATGTGGCTGAAATCCGTAAAAATATTATGGAGTCAGGTAATTCTTATGGTATTAAGACTGTAAAAAGTAAAAGTAGTCAAAAAACTATAGAAACTCTACTTTTTAGAGGATGTACACCTACCCATAAAACACCTGAGATACTAGCAGCATCAGAAAGTCTTCTCAAACGTAAAGGCATAAAATACGAGATCATGGATGACGAAACATGTTGTGGTAACCTATTATTCAATTTAGGCGATACTGGATCAGGTCAAGACGCAGTCCGAAGGAATATAGATAAATTTAATGCAGCAGGAGTAAAAAGGATCATAACCATATGCCCTGGCTGTTATAATGCATTTAATAAGTATTACAGGACTCAAAATGGATTTAAACCGGAAATTATCTTGGCTGTTGATTTATTGGATTCTTTAACCATGGAAAGTGAAGATTTAATGATCCAGGATCCGTGCCATGCCCGGGAAAAGGCCGGCACCTTGCGGAAAATCTTGCCAGGTTCACAAAATAAAAGTGCAAGCCCTTGTTGCGGAGCAGGTGCGGGTGTAATGGCCCATAATAAATTAGTTGCCACTAAAAAAGCAAGAAAAACAATAGAAAATAGGTCTGAAAGAATTGTAACTTACTGTCCTTTCTGTTATCTTAACATGTCATCAGTAACTCCTGATAAAATAGTGGATATCTACATGTTACTAAATGATTGCCTTGTTGATAGTCCAATTCACTATTAAATAGTTGAATAAGAAGAAATTTTTGTGATACTGAATGAATATCGGTTCCTACAATAATTAATTGGGTTTAATAGTTAGATTTTCAGTTTATGGGTTATTAATACATTTTTTTGATCATGCCCTTTTTTCGCATTGTGATAAATTAATAAATCAACACCTGTCCTTCTGGGCTCTGAACAAATTCCAGGAACTCCTTAATAACGCCGGTGGGTGTACCTTTGACCAGGAATAATAAAGGCCTGTTCAGGGGATATTCTCCAGATTTCACAGTTTCGTTAGTAAGGGATACGTTGTTTATCTTCAGAACCTTCACTTCATTTATATCTGCATTAATTGCACTGGAAGCCACGAATCCTACAGCATTTGGCAGTACAGCTACATCGTGCATCATATCCTTACTGGATAACGAAATCATGGCCTTTTCTGTGATTTTAGTATTGGTAAGTTGTTCTAAAGACAACCTGGTTCCAGAACCCACCTCACGGTTGATCACAGTGATTGGTTCATCATTTCCCCCTACCTCTTTCCAGTTTGTAATATGACCAGAAAAAATGTCATTCACCTGTTCTTTGGTTAAATCATTCACAGAATTGTTATTATTTACAATGATGGCAATTCCCCCATTAGCAATGAACATTTGGTATATTCCTTCAGATTCTTGGGAAGTAAGGTTCCGGGAAGACATACCAATATCTACAGTTCCTCTGCGGACACTTTTAACACCTACCTCAGAATCACCGCCCTGTACAATGATTTTAACTTCAGGATGCTTTTTCATGTAGGCTTGAGATAATCTCTCAGCTATAGGCTCCATTGAGGTAGATCCTACAATTTGAATTGTTTGGGAGTCATCTGCCCCACTGAAAAATAGTATTGAAATGGCTACTATGGCCAAAATTGTAAGAGTTATTATAAGATATTTGTATTCATTTTCCATTTTTACACCTCTAACTCCTTGCTTGTTGTTTTGTGTCTTTTGTTATTGCTCTTTGAGGGAAGTATTTCTGCAAATCCAGGGTTGACACAAGCAGCATTATACTTAAAATTGCTCCGAAAATGAACACTCTTTCCATACCCGTCATAAAATTTGTAGCCTGAGCTCCCTGCAATACCAGTTTACTGTTTAGCGTGTTTTGTGCAATGGATGTGGTTATAATTAGCCCAGCAAAACAGTTACCCAACACAGAACCCAGGTTTTTAGTAAGTGTCATCATACTCGACACCTGGGTTTTAAAGCTAGCTGGTGTTACTGATAGCAGCATTTTATTGTTAGGAGATTGGTATAATCCATAGCCAAAGCCCATGGCGATCAGTGCTCCTATAACGAAAAAAAGTCCTGTTGATGTATTAAAGGCGCTAATCATGACTGTAGCAATTATGCAGCATAGACTAGCTCCAAGAGCCAATGGTTTAACTCCTATCTTATCTGCCAGTGCTCCGGCTATAATTGATAGGAACATGGCGGTGAACATGGTGATGCTTATTAAACTTCCAGAGATATTAACTGGAACTCCCACTACCTTCTGTAGGTAAAAAGGCATGGTAAAAAACATCATGTAAAGTACGATATAGTTGAGGAGCAGTCCAGTGATATAAGCGGAAAATGTGATGCTACGGAAGATGGTGAACCTGAAAAGTGGTTCTTCGTGTTTGGCTTCTACCCATATAAAGACGCCTCCCAATATAAATGTCACGGCCAGTATTATAGTATCCAATGGACTGAAACCAAATTTTTGAGCCAGTATTAAAACAAAGGTAAGTAAAAATAAAAATAATGCTTGTAATATAGCACCTCTAACATCTAGGTTTTTCAAGGTTTTTATTATTCCATTCTTTTTTTGTATTCTATTTTTTTTCTCCATCTTTTCTATCAGTTCATAGTCCTTATCTGCTGTGGGATTTTGAGCTGTTATGAGATATACGGCTATGCTTAACAAACCGAAGGGAATAGTAGCAAGAAAGATACTCTGCCAACCAATGAAAGCAGCTATATATCCTCCTACAAAGGGACCGATAGCATAACCTGAGGAGAGGGCCACCAAGAGACATCCCATGGCCAAACCAAGCTTTTCCTTGGGAAAGGTTTTATCCAGTATAGCATAATACACTGCCGCCATGAAACCAGCAGCCACACCTTGAATGGCTCTAAAAAGAATTAACATGTCTGCAGAGGTAACAAAATAGTTCGCAAAGGACATAGCAATCCATATTAGTGTTCCAAGTATGAAAAATTTTTTTCTACTCCATAATCCCCCAATGCGACCCAGAAATATAACTGAAATGGTCAGGGTAACCAAATAAATGTTGGATATCCAAGTAGCCGTCATTACACTGGCCCCGAAATATTCGGTTATGTTAGGTAGACAGATATTCATCATTCCAATGTAAAAGTTGAACATGAAATTCACTAAACATACAGCAACTAGTACGAACCACATCTGGCGTGGATTTTGCATAGATATTCTGGGTTTTGTTAGGTTCTTTATCATGAACATTAGAGACTTTTAAGAGATATAAATATTTTACTAATTGTGATCTAAAGTTCTCATTATGTGTTTTAATTAAAGGTGGTTGTGAGTAAATTTCTATGGTTTTTCAATTTCAAAAAACTGAAATCATATTTTCAAATGGATTTCTCTTATCAATATCTCTATGAAACTCGTTACGACTCAAAAAATTAATTAAATTAACTAAAATCTAAAACAAAATGATATTAAAAATAATATTTAACTACTCCAATAATTAGGTTAATAATAAGACTGGAATAATGTATTTAAAACTTTAAACTCATTATTTTATTATTTAATGCAGTAAAAACCTGCTTGTAGGTAAGAATACCACAGAATTTCCACAATTTTAAAACCAGATTCTCTTAACAATTTCAAATGCTCTTCTACGGTTATAGGGAAATATTCCACATCAAAACGTTTTAGTTGGGGTTCTATTTCTTTTATATCTCGGCCATGTTCTAATTGGAATTTTTTCCAGTATTCTTTTCCAATTTCTACCCCTTTTTTGGTCAGTGGACGTATATTTTCAAAGGTTACAAATATTCCATTTTCTTTTAAGTTATCGTAGCAAATTTGAACGGCTTTTTTTCTATCTCTAGGTGATAAATAATGGTGGCATTGAATGGCAGTTATCACATCTACTTTTTCTTCCAGTTTTTCATTAAAATCCTGGGTTGTGGATGGTTTGAGAAATTTTAAACGATTTTTACTTAGATTACAAAACTTCATCCGGGCCTGTTGCACCATACTATCTGCCGGATCTAGAAGTAGGAACTTGGTTTTTGGAAATTCTTTAACTGCCAAATTTATCATTGTACCGGTTCCACATCCTGTATCCAACCAATTTTTTGGTTCAGTATTTATTGATTTGATTAGATTAATGGTTTCCTGGTGGTAGGACTGGTAATAGGGGAGTGTATTTAAAACATTTGCATCATAATCTTGGGAGTGGTAAGGGGTAGTGTTGTCCTTTTCCATATTAACTCAACTATCCTTCTGGAGTTCTAGTTATCTTCAATTCTCTTATTTGATTTTCTTAATCATTTATTATTGCATTCATTCTTTTTAACGCCGGGACTGGGATTTGAACCCAGGAAGAGCAACGCTCAAACAGGATTTCGAATCCTGCGCCTTACCAGACTAGACTATCCCGGCAATAGATAACTGTTTTTATGGTCTATAACTAAATTATACGGTCTTGTAGATAAGTTTGTTCTATTTATAATCATCACTTCATTAAATATTTATTAAATTAACCATTTTATAATAAGTGATTAATCTTTTATGAAGAATTGATAATTCAACCCTATTAAAAATTTATATAGTTTGATCAAATAAAAAACCTTTTTAATGATAAGACAGGAAATAGTATTTATATCTGATATTAAAGCTTAAACAGGATTTTTAACCCTGTAAACACCTAATTAAACTCTCATTATTTAACAATCTCTCAATTAGATTCAAAACATCTAATTATCCGAACATTTTAGTAAATGGAGAACAAAGTGTATGAGTCACATAAATGATGTAACAAAGAAGTATGTCTTACTGGTAAGTATTTTAGTGAGTTTCCTGGTTCCTTATATCAGTTCTTCGGTTAATATTGCACTACCAGAAATTGGTAAAACCTTTCTGCTTACTTCTATATTTTTGGGCTGGATTACAACATCCTACCTACTTGTTTCAGCCATTTTTTTAATTCCTTTTGGTAAAATAGCCGATATTTATGGTAAAAAGAAGATCATTACCTATGGAATAGTTATATTCACATTAGGCAGTTTTTTATGTGCATTGGCTCCTTCGGGTGATATATTATTAATATCTCGAATCATACAGGCAGTGGGAAGTGCAATGATTTTTGGGAATGTTTATTCTTTAATAGCATCTGTCTATCCCCAAGAAGAAAAGGGTAAAGTTTTATCTTTAAGTGTAGGAGTAGCTTATGTTGGACTTTCCCTGGGACCAGTTTTAGGAGGATTTTTGACTGAATTTTTCACATGGAGAGCTGTTTTCTTATTTTCCGTCCCTTTTGGCCTAGCAGCTATTATGGCTATTTTAAAACTAAAAGGGGAATGGATTGAATCAAAAGATGATAAATTATGTCTGAGCAGTACTTCAGTTCTTGCATTATCATTAATTGGGATAATGTATGGATTTTCAGAAATTACTACCACTATAGGAATATTTACATTGATATTGGGTTCAGTGGGGATTATCCTATTTATCTGGCTTCAAAAGAAAGTTAAAAACCCCTTAATACATCCTGAATTGTTATTTGACAGGATATACATAATAAACAATTTAACATCCCTTATAAATTACGGGCCAGGAATTTTCACCCTCTTCCTTTTGACTTTATACCTTCAAAGCATCAGGGACTTGAGTCCAAATCAGACAGGATTATTGCTGTGTATCCAGTCCATTTTTATAGCCATATTTTCGCTTTCAGTAGGCAAATTACTGGAATCAATACGGGCTAGATATATAGCAGCTATAGGAATGTTGTTGACAGCTATTGGATTAACATTTTTGGTGTTTTTAGGAGAAAACACGACTTTAGAACTTATAGTAGTTGCCCTAGCTGTTATTGGATCAGGCTATGGTCTTTCTGCATCTTCAAGCACTCAAATTGCAGTGGATTATGTTGATAACAAGTTTTACGGTGTTTCCAGCGCAACATTAAATACTATGAGGGTAATGGGTCAGATGATGGGTATGGGAATTACGCTAGCTGTTCTTAACATATTTATTGGACACGCACCATTAAATCCCAGTAACTACGCCCTTTTCATTGAAGGCAGTAAAATACCCTTCCTAATATTTGCCGTCCTCTGCTATGTGTCCATATACGGCTATTTTGTTATGAAAAGAAATTAAGGATGATATAGTTTGCCTTTTATATGGTTGGCTAACCCAATTCTACTTTCACCAACATTTACATGTCATTGACGAATGATAATTGGAAAATTCTCTTTATATATCCGTATTTCTCCGTGTGGGGTAAAACTTATCTTACCTATTCTGTAGTTCCTAAATTCAAAATTTAAAATAAATTATATGAACCCTATAACCACTGATAGCACATTATTTTCTCTATATTATTTAATGATAACTTGTAGCAGAATTATTTATTAACCAGATCCTATAACAATAACTTATGGATTTATCAAGTATTTTTCTGTTAATAGGCCTAGTTGCACTGGCCATTATAACTCTATTGGCTATTTACGCAGGTAAAATGAAAAAACAGGATAAACCTTCTAAAATCGTTTTTATTGCATTTTTCTTGGTGATTTTAGGAATTGTTTTGGGTAATAATGAATGGTTAAGTTACAGTTTAATAGGTGCCGGTGTTATTCTGGCTATAATTGATATAATAAGAAGTTAAAAATAAGTTAAGTTCAATTTACTTCAATTTTTCATCCCCTTAAAAAGGAATTTAGCATGATCTGCAGAATAAATCGAAACTTCTTTACAAAATGACAACAGATTTATTTTTATGAAAGGTTATTCCCAAAAAGATAAGATCAAACTCTTAACTGAATTTCATAGCTTCAATAAGGGCATTGAAAAAGTTATGGCAGAGAAATTTGGCGAAAAATTCGCAAGAAACGCTGCTCGTAATATAAAAAAAGAATTCAAGTCTCTTCTTCAGGACATGCCCTACATAGGTGGTGATGAAAATCCTTTAACAGTAACTCTTACCTCCACCACCAGGGATCTTGCTGTGTATCTGGTTTTAAAAAGAATGGGTAAAGATGTGGCTGAAATTGGAAAAATTTGTTATGAGTACGCAGACAAGTCTTTAAAGGATAACAGTGATAAAATCATGCCCATGGATAATCCTCAGGCAATAAACTATCTAAAATATCTTGCAGGAGAATCCAAGAAACGTAAATACCCTGAAGATTATGTGTATGATTTTATAGAAGGAGAAGATTTTGATTTTGGGCTGGACTTTACTGAATGTGCCATCTGCAAGTTTTTCCACCAGAATGGAGCTGACGAATTCGTACCCTACATGTGTGCTACAGATATTCCTGAAAGTAAATATGGCAATTTAGGGTTGCACCGGACAGGTACTCTGGCGGAAGGATATTCTAAATGTGATTTTCGGTATAAAAAGGGGCGTAAAACAAAAATTGCGAGTACTGTTATAAAAAATTGAGATAAATATAATAATTTAGGATTAACCAGTTAATATAAGATTAGAGATTATTTCTTCTGGGGGTACTATTATGACCATGTTTCAAGTGAGCATCATTATTAATAAACCAGTATCTATTGTATCTAAAGCTTTAATGAATCCTGATAATTTTCCATATTGGCAAACTGACCTGGAAAAGTTTGAAGTAATTAAAAAAGCACCGGGTGAGGTTGGTTCAATCGCTCGTTTGCATTATTTACAAAAAGGCCGTTCCTATATAATGGAGGATGAATTGATATATTGTGAACCCAAGAGAAAATATGTATCACAGGTTACTGGAGAAGCATTAAGTGCTCAAGTAGAAACAACACTCCGCCCAATTGATAATAAAACTGAAATGAACCTAAAATGGTTGGGGAAAGGGAAAGTTTTTATTTTAAAATTATTACTACCTTTCCTTCGCAGAAGGATGATAAAACAATCAAAAGAAGAATTAAAAATATTTAAAAAGCTAGTTGAGACTAGAGGAACTGATTTTAATAAAGATCAGAAATAATGTCAAAACGAGATACTTTCCATGATTCAACATCAAATTGACAATTTCATCCCATATTTTAGGATTATTCACAACCATTTCAGCAAATTTATTTATATCTACTTTTTTACTGGATATCCTTGAGATTAGATCAATTTAGAGTTCATTTTATCACTTTTTAATTGAATGGTGTTGATAAAACATATCTTTATTATACGAATGCTGATATATACTCAAATTTTTCAGAAATTATTTCATGAAAATTACCTGTTTTTAATAAAGTTTTTTATATTAATGATAATCAGATATTATGTAAATCTAACAAAATATAAACCCACTAACTGAAAAATTAGTTTAGTGTATATTTTCAGGGATTTAATCTAAATTAATATAATGTATAATTTTATGTGATATCATGGAAGCTTTACTATGGTGGTTAGTTGCTGGAACGCGGGGCGGAATAAATCGGGCCAGAATAATCAATGAGCTTAATTCCAGACCTTATAATGCTAATCAACTGGCAAATAA
Organism: Methanobacterium sp. BRmetb2; assembly: GCA_003491285.1. Classification (NCBI taxonomy): domain Archaea; kingdom Methanobacteriati; phylum Methanobacteriota; class Methanobacteria; order Methanobacteriales; family Methanobacteriaceae; genus Methanobacterium; species Methanobacterium sp. BRmetb2. Next base: position 643,313 of record CP022705.1, on the reverse strand, counting down.
TCTTAAATTAGATTACAAAACTGTTAGACATCATATTAAAGTTTTAATTAAGAACAAAATTGTTATTTCATCTGGTGAAGGACAATATGGAACAGTTTACATGCTTTCAGATATTATGAAAGAAAATTTTGATGATTTCACTGATATATGGAGAGAATCTGAAAAAAGACAAAAATAAGTTAAAAAAGAGTTTCATGGAGGTTTTAAATTGTTTAATTATTTAGGTGTATTCGGTTTATTTGTGGCATTTGCTAACATTTGTATTATAGTGGTCTTACTTTCAATTTATTGGAAGAATTATAGAAAGTGGAAATCCGAGTATACAATTGGACTTCTGGTTTTTGGCACGTTTTTACTGGTTCAGAATCTGCTTTCATTGGGCTTTTTAGCACCTCCACAACCCCCACACCCACTACCTCAAATACATAATAATGGAAATGAATTGTCACTTCTACTAATTAATGTAAGTCAATTAGTGGCGCTTTTAGCCCTTCTAAAAATTAGTTGGAAGTAAAAATATATATAAAAATGTTAAACACGGCTATTAACTATTTATTGCATATTATTCTATTTAGATGGGGATATGGTAATGAATATTGCGCATTTTTTTAATTAAGGAATTAAAATATTTATATTTGATTTTAAAAGGTTTTAGTAGTTTAAACAGTTATAAATTAGATTCACCATTATTTATTTTCTCAAGTAAGATTTGGGTCGAATCTGGCATAAATTGGATAAAATGGGTGTTAACTGGTTTAATATGGGAAAAATTACTTTTATATGTTATTTTCTAAAATAAGTAAGTCAAACAGATTATAAACCCCAAAAAACAAGTTTTAAAAAGCGGGAGATTGCACTGTACATTTTCAGTGTAATAATTTACCCCACCAATATGAAACTTGAGTTTTTTAAAAATGTTTAATCAGTCGTTTGATTAAAAAATGGGTCTAAGATTTATTATGTAGATAGCTGACACGGGCCTCCTTAATCTTAGACCCTAACCCCCCTCCCTATTATTAGAATTACATTATCCGAGGTGTATTGGTGAATCAGTATAGAAAGGAAACATTTATGAAAGTCATAAAGGACAGGTATTGGCTTTTAATCCTAGTTGCCATTTTCCTATTCTCCTTTATATTGGATATTTATCTTTTAACAAGATATTCCCTTTCTTATGGAATAGATGGAGCCTTTTATGATATCCAGGTTCGTAACATATTAAACTATGGTTTTCCAGCAAGTAATGATCCTCCTTTAGCATATTATTTATTAACACCATTTGTTGTAGTGACTGGAAGTTCATTTTTAGGTATTAAAATTGGAATGGCATTTTTAGGATCCCTTATGGCCTTTCCAGCATATTTACTTACCCAGTGTTACATTAATAGAAAGGGTGTAGGTTCCAAGATCCCAGCTCTACTGGCAGCCTTTCTTATAACCGTCAACATCAACTACTTTGCCATGGTAGGTAATTTCATGCAAAACCTGGTAGGGGTAGTTTTTCTCACATTTTTTATGTACTTTTTAGTGAAATGGCTGGAAAATATCAGCAACTGGAAGAAGTATGGAGTTTTAGCTGCCCTGTTTTTGGGATTTAATCTATTAACCCATATATATACAGGAGCTCTGGCAGTTATTCTATTTATATCCCTAATCCTATTCAACATACTCTTTAAAATATTTAAAACGCATAAAACTCCGAAATTAGATCTTAAAGTCATGGGAATAATGAGTTTGATGATCATGGTATGTTTCATGGTCCTGTTTGTAACTTATCCTGTGATGTTTTCCAAATACACCACAGTTGTCTCATTTTTCAACATAACTTCCACATCTAATAGTGCTACTGGGGCCGGTATAATGGGTAGTTCCATTAATGGAAGTGTATTTTTTAGTTTACCCTACTTATTAGGCATAGCTGCCGCAATTATTATGTTATATAGGGGATTCAAGGAAAATATTACTGATATGGGAAAGATGAAAAGGAACACATTGCTGGCATGGATGTATCTTACCTTGGGAGTAGTATTAGGAGTCCTGTCCATTATGTCCACCGAATATCAATCCAGATTTATTCTAATGGCATTTTTACCCATTGCACTAATTATCCCTCTGGGGCTGAAGTTCTTTGAAAATCTTGCTATTTTGAAGTATCCTGATAAGAAAAAGTATACTACTCTTTTAGTAACTTCCATTGCAGTAGTTTTTGCTTTTTCAAGTTTCTTTGTAGCTTCCGAGAGTTTTGAAAATATGAGTCCCACCATAACCCTTGACGAGTACAATGAATTACTGACTATAAAAGAAAATCAGTCACAAAATAATTCTAACACAGTTATAGTGGCCCAGGACTTCCAGATAAAGTACTGGGTTGAATATGTTTTAGGAGGCAATGTGTCTGAATCGTCCAATATTCAGCAACTACAAGAAGAATACAGTAACAGCACAATCTACGTGGTTACCACTGGTAATGGGACAACTTCTGGAATGCAACCTAATGATAATAATGCTGTATTCAAACAGGATAATGATAATTCTGGATTGCCACAGAACAATAGTTCAACTTTACAACAGAATAACAACCAGCCAGATAATCTGAATAATCCTGGTAGTAACAGTAAGGATGTAAGTTACAGTGGAAGTTTTTTACTTCCTTACGGCCCACCAATTTTACCTAATTCAATTGATGAGATACCCTTTTTTGATACTGAACGTCAATCATCTCAAAACAAAGGCCCTGGTCAAAATCCCATGGACAATGGTAATCAAAGTTCTGTAAATGGTTTGAATGGGCCACCTTCAAATTCTACTGATCCATCAAATTTCACTCCACCATCGAATTTTTCACCTCCAAGTACAAGTTCTGGTTCCATAGATGGTGGAAATTTTGATGGGCGATCATTAAAGGGTAGACAATTAACCTTATCAGGGACCATAATTTACAGTGGAAAGTATTTCACCATAACGAGAATTAATTGAATTTTTTATCAAGATTTATTTTTTATGGACTATTTCCATAACAGTCCTTATTTTATTTTCGGGTTTTAAATGTGTTTTAAGTAATTTAAGCCGTTAATGTAGTTAATAACGGTTTTAAATATGTTTATATTTGAGATAACTTTTAATTTTTTAATTCCTTTTTTTTAGATTTGTTAATAAAAATTTGGTTGCTTTATCATTCATGTATAAACCTGAAGTTTAATTAAGTCCTAAAAAATGCAAATAATCTGCGGCAATCTGATGTGATTATAGAGTTTCATATAGGCTGCCAAGAATATTGATTCGAAGTCATGAAATTAATAAGTTTACATCGTGCTACTTATTTTACTGCACGGGATCTGTTACATTATTGGAGATATACAGAAGTGAGATATAATATTTTTATAACAAGATCATCAGTTAAAATTTAATAGAATTTAAATCAAAAAATAGTATCATGGATAATTAATTCATTTTTTAATCCAAACCGAATTTAAAGTAGATATGAGCATGGATTAAATCATTTCAAACAAAAAAATCATGATAACATAATCACCTGCTTTAAGTGAAGAAAAATCAGCATTACATTAGGTTATTTAATTGGTGAAAAGATGGGGGATAATAAACAAAAAATTGAAAAAGGTTAATTTGCAGTCTACTGCCACCAGTTTTTCTGAGTTATTTAAATATCTAAGTGTAGGCAAATTAAATGATCACATGTTAAATATAGTTCAAGTAGAGAACCGAACACTTGACTTCCATGTCCATGACCAGTCCGATGAAATGTTTTATATAATTGAAGGAAAAATGAAAATTGAATTTGAAGACAAAATTATTGACTTGGAAGAGGGAGATTTCCTAATTGTGCCAAAAGGTGTTGTGCACCGTCCAGTGTGTAAAAGTCTGGTTAAAGTACTTTTAATTGAAAAATTGGTACTTTAACCAAAGATAATACTGGCGGCACTTATGGAGAATGAAAACCAATTATTTGTGTTTAAAGGCAATTTTAAGGGTTTTAAACAATAGGGGGCTGATTTATATGCAACAAAAATATTGGATTACTTTAATTTTAATTATGGCAGTTTTAGGAGTGATTTTTACTTCCTTTATTACTTTTAAAAACTCGGAAACCCAACCAGAGATTGCCCTAGCCCCTTATATCATATTTGAAGGCACAATTGTTTCTATTTCCATAGATGAATCTGTGGCATATTCGGAAGGTAGTAAACTGTCCCACGCACCCAATGATTCAGCAGTAGTTAAAATTGACAGGATTGTGGAGACTGGAGGTTCAAACTTTGACTGGACATCTTTAGGAATAGAAAATGGTATGGAAGTCCCCATGGGTTTTTTATATACTGCAAGACCGGCTAAAATAATTCGAGTTGTAAGGGAGACCTTTCACAGGAATAACACAGTTTCTCACACTGTTGTTCCAACTGGAATAACCTTTGAGGATGGATATTTCGTATTTAGAGTAGGGGGGAGTTCTAATATAGAAACTACATTACTTGGCTTGGAAGTTGGTTCTAGATTTAAAGCAAAGGTTTGGAATACTATGGACGTTAAAATTGGGGAATATGAAATAATAAACTAATTTAATGTTATTATAAATAATTGAAAAAATCAGGTAATGGTTCTTTACATAATTCCAGTTAATTGACAAATAATGGAGGTTTCAAAAATGAAGGTAGTAGGATTTACAGCAAGTCCCCGAGAGGATAGTAACAGCGAAATTCTTGTCAAAGAGGCTTTGAAAGGAGCAAATGACGCTGGAGCCGAGACAAAGATTTTTAATTTGGCTAAAATGGACATAACGCCGTGTAAGGCATGCCAACATTGTAAAAGTAATGAAGGACAATGTATTACGGATGATGATATGCAGATCATTTATAAAGAAATAAAAGAAGCAGATGCTTTCATATTAGGATCGCCAGTTTACATGTGGCAGATGTCTGCCCAGGCAAAACTATTTACAGACAGACTCTACGCATTCTTTAGAACTGGTTTTGAGGAAAAATACGGTAAAAAAGACATGGCATTGATATTTTCACAGGGAAACCCTGAAAACATGTTCAAAGAATATTTTGATTACACCCGAAATATGTTCAACTTCCTTGGTTACACTGTCGTTGATTTGCTCTCTTCAAAGGGAAATCCAGTTCCTGGAGAGGTTAAAAACAAGGAAAATGACATGAAAAAGGCAGGGGAGTTAGGTAGGAAGTTGGTTAAAGATTAATTAATAATATTTTCATTTTTCAACTTTTTTTATTTATACTACATTTAGAAAACTATAAATACTAAACTGACTAATCAGTCAATATATTCTATTTATACCATTTCAGGATGTAAAAAATTGAAGGAAAAAGAGCAAAAAATAGTGGATACTGCCCTGAAACTTTTTGTTGAAAGGGGTTTTCATGGAACATCCACAGCAGAAATTGCAAAAAATGCCGGTGTAGCTACAGGCACGCTTTTCCACTATTTTAAGACCAAAGGAGAACTCATTGATAGAATTTATACCTACTGCAAAGAAAGCATCCTGGAAGAGGTAGGTGACGATTACAACCATGAAAAATCATTTAAGGAAAACGTTAGATCATTATGGCTTAAATTTGTGTGTTTTGGTATAGAATACCCCTATAAATTCAATTTTATATTGACATTTCATTGTTCTCCCTACATCACAGCCTTTACTAAAGGTAGAATTGAAGATAAGTTTGTCCAACTTCTTGAAGTATACAAACTAGGATTTAAAGAACAAGAGATCAAGGAAATTTATGATGAACTACTTATGGACTATTTTTGGGGTAATGTATTTAATACAGTAATGCATTTTGAAAAATATCCTGAAAAAATGAATAAAGAAAACATAGAACTTTCATTTGAACTGTTCTGGGATGGTATATCCAAATAAAATTTTTTTAACCAATAATTCGACTGACAAGTCAATCGAGGAGGTATGGGGATGCAGTACAGGAAGAATATAAAAAATGATGATGAAATCTCGGCACTGGGATTTGGCGCTATGAGACTACCTACCAAAAACGGTAGAATTGATAAAGAAAAGGCTAAAAAACAGATATACTATGCAATTGACCATGGAGTGAACTTTATTGACACAGCATTTCCTTATCACGGAGGATCAAGTGAATCATTTTTAGGAGAAATTCTAAAAGGTGGATACCGAGAAAAAGTCAAACTCTGCACAAAAATGCCTTCCTGGTCCATTAAAAAATATGAAGACATGGAAAGATATCTGGAAATACAACTTGAAAAGCTTCAAACAGATTATATAGATTACTACATGATTCACACTCTTACTAAAGAAAGTTTTACAAGACTTAAAAAACTGGGTGTTTTAGAATTTTTAGAAGATGCCCGTTCAAGGGGAAAAATAAAAAACATAGGATTTTCGTCCCACGACAATACTGAAGCATTTAAAGAATTCATAGATTCATACCCTTGGGATGCTTGCTTAATCCAATACAATTATCTGGATGAACATAACCAGGCAGGTACTGAAGGAGTAGAATATGCTTACTCCAAAGGAATACCGGTATTTGTTATGGAACCATTAAAAGGCGGCCTTCTTTCAGGAAAAGTACCAGATAAAGCACTTGAAATATGGGATAAAGCCAATGTTAAACATAGTCCTGCAGACTGGGCATTAAGATGGGTTTTAAACCACCCTGAAGTAACTTGTGTTTTGTCAGGAATGAATGGGGAAGACCAGGTTAAAGAAAATATCAAAGTAGTCAGTGAAGTTCTACCCAACTCATTAAGTGAAGATGATTTAAAGCTTTATGATGAGGTAAAAGAAGTTTATCACAATCTCATGGTCGTTGATTGTACCGGATGCGGCTACTGTATGCCTTGTCCAGTAAAGGTGGACATTACCCGGTGCTTCGAAATTTATAACAACAAGTACATGTTCGATGAAGGTCAGTCATTCATATATCTTGCTCAATTAGGAGGAGTTTTATCCGGGCAGAAATCATACGCAGGACTGTGCATAAACTGTGGAAAATGTGTAAAGGCATGTCCTCAAAAACTGGAGATACCTGAACTTTTAAAAGATGTTTCTAAAGAATTTGAAGGTTTTGGATTCAAATACAAACTAATATTGGCAGATAATGTGGTTATGCCTGTTTTTAATACATTTTTGTCTTTAGGTACAAGAATTTCAAGAAGATCACGTGATTAATGATTTAGGTAAAAATTCTCTAAAAGATAATAAAAATCTGAAATTAAAGTGCTTTTTATTTTCGGGGTATAAAATAAGCAAATGCAGCCATGAAACAGAGGACAGAGAATACTAAAAATGGTAATTTAAAGCTTTCAATAAAAAGGGCAAAATTTTGGGGGTTTATTTGGGATGTGCCCATGTATATGGCAATACCAGCTCCAGTAATCCCCATTCCTAACATCTGTCCCACGTACTGTGTTGTGTTTAAACTGGCAGAGGAAACGCCCCTAAATTTTTTATCGAAATATTTCATGGAAATTTCAGTACTGGATGTGGCTGAAAGACCGTAACCACAACCTAGAATAGCAAGACTTACTATAATAAAATAATAAGATGTATATTCATTCACGAAAACAAAAAGCGCCAGAGCAAAGGATGTTATGAATATTCCCGTTGCAGCAATAAACCGGGGTCTTATTTTAGCAGATAACCTACCTGAAATGAAGGAAAATATAGCCACAAATACACTTTGCACTGCCAATAGAAGACCGGCCTGCTGTGCAGAAAGCAACCGGATATCTTGGAAATATAAACTTAACAGGAATCCAACGAATATCCCTGGCCCATAATTTATTAGGGAGGTGGTGTTATTCACAAGGAATATACGGTCACGAATAATTTCCGGTGCAATAAGAGGTGTTTTCAGTTTACCCTGCAAATAGAAGAATAAAATTATTCCAATGACCCCTCCTAAAATAAGGTAGGGTGCTATGGCTGATGTGATGGTGGAAAGACCATAAATAATGGCTGTGAGAGATAATGCCATTACTATAGAGCTGATATAGTCAAATTTCTCCCCAACTGCTTCACACCATTCGCCTTTCAATTTCAAAAGGAAGAATGTTGTTGCTAAACCAAAAGGTACGTTGAAAAGGAATATGCTCCTCCATCCCAAATAATGGGTGAGCATACCTCCTAAAACTGGCCCCAGAGATAAGCCGATGTAAGGGATGGCCACTGCTATTCCAAGGATTTTTCCACCTTCACCAGGAGTAGCCACTGAAGTGATGAGAGAGAATATATTAGCAAAAATCATGGCACTTCCCACGGCTTGCAGTGCCCGAAACACCATTAACATATCTCCAGAAGTTGAAACTGCGCACAAAAAGGATCCTATGGTAAATATAATGATCCCATAATACATAACCTTCTTTTTACCATGTATCTCTCCCAATCTGCCGAAGGGAATCATACAACTGGCCCCTATTAAGAGATATATATTCTGCAGCCAGGTGAGAAAAGAAGTAGATACAATGAGATCTCTACCAATAGTAGAAAGGGCTACATTAACACTGGAGGTGGTAACTGTGATTACAAAACTAGAAAGAGCACAGATGATGAGCACATACTTCTGGACGGTGTTATTTTCCATGAAATTCATATTTAATATCAAATATATAATCTTTTCCAATAAATTCTCAGCTAAAAAATTCATCCCAGCTTTAACTACACTTTATCATATAAAATGATCACATAAAGAAGGAATTAGTATATAAAACATATGAAAAATATTTAAAAAAAGCAGTGGTTACTGTAGGATGTTATATTTATGATTTTTAAATTTGAAGATAACAAAGTTATAGAAAAACATGGCGTTAAAATGAGTATCTACAACACAAAAGAAGAATGTCCCCCAGCAGCTGTAGTTTATCAAGAAACTGACAAAGGACACTTAGAAGAATTTTACCACACGAAAAGTGCATTTATTTATTATATTTTGAAGGGTAAAGGGAAATGGATAATTGAAGATAAAGAATATGAAGTTAAAGAAAAAGATGTGGTAATTGTCCCGCCAGGCAAGAAGTTTTATTTTAAGGGTAAATTAGAGCAGATATGTATTACAACTCCAGCGTGGCAAGAAAAATACGAAAAACACGTTAGATATATAGAAGATATAGATGAATAAATAGAATAACAATATTAAATAGAGTAGAATGGAGTAAATAAAATGAAGTGGTTACTATTATTAATTGGTGTTCTCGCTGAACTACTGGGCTCAACATGTATGAAACTATCTGATGGATTTACAAATTTATATCCATCAATATTCACATTTGTTTTTTGGATAATTGGATTAACTGTATTTATATTTGCTTTAAAAAAATTTGATATAAGTTTTGCCTATGCAATATGGGCAGGGCTTGGTATTTTTGGGATATCGATTATTGGAATAATATTTTTTAAGGAACCTTACAATCTTTCAAAAATTATTTTTTTATTAATAATAGTGTTGGGCGTAATTGGATTAAATATAAATGAAATATTTATACAATGATAACATAAACGAATTAAATATTTTCAATGCAGGGAATGCAGTTCAGACAGTATAGACTACAATGGCAGTGTATTTGATTATCTCTTACACAAAATTGTGTCTAATTATTGGTCTTTTTTTAATGAGTCCCTTTTGGCTGAGGCCAATTCTATCTCTTTTTTAACCAGGTTTATTAATCCTTCGATTTCGGCCATATTTGTTTTTTCTCCACTTACGGATGGATCTTCATATTCCAGTTCTCCTTTAGGCGAAAAATCATCTTCTGAGACCAATAAACCAAATGAACGGCCTATTTCTGGTTCAATGACTTCATCTAATGGATTATCTAATCTTTCTTTCACATCAATGTTTAAAGTAGCTTTTAGATTTTCCTGGGATATTTCCGGGCCAAAACCAATGACTATTATCTCCCGGGGGTCGAATGCATTTATTACTGTATAAAGACGTCCCAGTGGTGGTTCAAAATCGGTTGGGAAAATTTGAATCTATTCCAAAGCCTGTTGTGTGGTACCATGCTTTTCGGAAGTCTTCATAGGTTTTTCCTTCTTTCAATCTTCTAATAATTATGGATACCATCATCATGGAATCTTACCTCCTTAATAAGTTTATATTACTTACTAGATATATGATATTAGTTGTAAACAAGCAGATTTTTTTATAAAATATGTATAAAATCTTAGGGAATAACTTCTTTTGTAAATGTCTTTGAGATGTAAACTAATATAAAATGGAATTTGCTACAGTTGAAATAGAATTGGCAGGAATTGTAAATATTTAAGTATTCTCACATAAAAACAGTCTTTTATAATCTTTTAATAACTTTTTTCGTTTATTATTTTTAAACCCAGTTTTTTTTATAATGAATTTGATCATAATAAACCCTTTGCACTTATTATACATAGTTCCAATAAAACTTTGTGATATATGAATATTTACGTCATAAATCTTTTTGTATAAAAATATTATCATTTATAATCCTAAACTATATATTGATATCCATTAAATATTTACTAGTTTATTAAAATAATTAATTTTTAGGGATGTCCAAATGATAGAATGGATTCATGTAAAAAATTTTCGTTCTCTAAAGAATTTCAAAATGAATTTTGAAGAGGATATAACAATTATAGTAGGTGAAAATGATTGTGGTAAAACTTCCATACTTGAGTCATTGAAAATTATTTTTAATAAACAAAAATTTGAAGAAGATGATATTTCTTATGGCGAAAAGGAAGCAGTCATTGAAGTAAAAATTAAAGACAGATCTTACATTAAACAGGTAAAATATGAAGAAAATGGTTTACTTTTAGAAAATAATTGCGTTAAACTTTCTAAAGAAACTATAAATAACATAAAAGAAGAGTTAGATTCTAATACTTTTAAAGAGCTAAATGAAGAGGATCAAAGAAGAAGATTGTATGAATTAATGGATCATTTGGGGATTAATAAAGGCAATATGCGAAGAATTGATAGTCTAACAAATAAAATAAATGAAAAAATAACAGAATTAGAATCGAACAGCTATACATCTTCTATATCCAGAATTCCTAATGATTATAATTTGTTTTTTTTAGATGGTAAACATTTTCAGAATTTAGATGATCATATAGATGAACTTTATTTTAATCAAATAAGACAAGATATTTGGAAAAGAGATGTTAATGGAGAAACAGTTGAGGAGATTATAAATAAACATTTATATAATTCAACATCTGATTTAGAAAGACAAATTGTAGATCAAGGATCAATTGAAAAATTGAAAACATATTTGCCAAATATTACAGAAATCAAAATCATTCCACAACTAACTCAAAAGCTGAATATAGGTGTTAAAGTACAGTTATTGGAAGGAACTGAAATAATACCCATTGAAAAAAAGGGAGATGGAACAAAAAGAAGAATTACAATGGCTTTATTAGAAATCAGAAAAGAAATTGACGAGGAACAATTACATTCATACATTTTTGATGAACCAGATACTCATTTACATGTTAAAGCCCAATTAGATTTATTAAATATATTATGGGGTTTTGTTAGAAAGAAAAAACAGGTGATTGTCACTTCACACTCTCCATTTATTTTAAATTCATTTTCACCAAAGAATATCCGCCTTTTAACTCTTAATGATTATCAGACGGAGCTTAATGCTGTTGATACAGATGAAGATATTATATCAACATTAAAATCTTTAGGAATTAACAACACTAATTTATTTTTTTCTAAGAAAATACTAATAGTTGAAGGTCACACTGAAGAAAAATTTATTCCAATGGTTTTTGAAAAGATTTATGGATTCAAATTACAAAATATTTTAGTAAAAATCATCCGAGGAAACGGTATTGATGATGCTTCCAAATTAGCAAGAGTTTTTAGGGATTTTGAGTTTTTTGAAGAGAGTTATATTTACCTTCTTTTAGATAATGATGGAAATAGAAAATTAAAAGAGTTCAACAGAAACTTGAATATTCCTAAAGAAAATAAACGTGAATTAGGATATAAAGAATTTGAAGATACTTTTGATCCTTTAATTATTTATATAGCATGGAAAAAACATGTAAAATTGAATGAAGATGCAGAGGTGTATAAAAAATTTGAGAAAAAATGGTTTTATGAGTCCATTAAACTAATTAGAAAAGCTTGCATTGAAAATGATCTAAAATTCAGCACAAAATTAGCTGAGTATAGTTCAGATGTATGTTGTGTGCGTATGGATAAAGTTGATTTAGGCATTGCATTAGCAAATATAGTTGAAAAGGATGATTTAAACCCTAAAATCGTATATATTCTTGAAAAATTAGTGGAGAGTTGAAGTATATGAATAAAAAAATTTGTTTTGCAATTAGAAATAAAAATAGACTTAAAATAGATTATAAAGGCACTAAACGGATTATTGAGCCTCACGCATACGGTTTAGATAGAAATAATAATGAAAAATTAAGAGCATTTCAAGTTTCTGGCTTTAGTGAATCTGGTCATTCTAACGGTTGGAAATTATTTAATTGTGAAAATATTAATAACATTATTGAATTATCGGAATCTTTTGAGGTAAGGCCAAAATATAGTTATAGTGGGGATTCTCAGATACCTAATATAATATGTATGATTTAGTTTTCAATTTTTAAAATACAGATATTTATTTGATAGTGTGATACTAATGGCTTCTAAATATTTTCTAAATAATCGATGCTAATGAAAGAAATCAGATTTAGTACAAATTATTTTCAATGAGAACACTTAGAAAGCTTTGGGTTAATATGGAAAAAATGGTGAATTTTATAGAGGATAGTTAATTATCGAAATTTTTACTTATAAAAAAAAAGTTTAAATTCAAAAAAAAATCTTTAATCATTTTAATATGAAATATATTTTTTGTAATTTAATCAAATTTTTATATTGGTTTAAAATTTAACGCCGGGACTGGGATTTGAACCCAGGCGGAGGACTCCTCCACGGGATTTCAAGTCCCGCGCCTTACCAAACTAGACTATCCCGGCTGGTTGAATATATAATAAAAAATAAGTAGTCAGCTAATACGAGTATTAGCTTTTTAATTCTATTTCAATGCTCACATTATCAGGAACATTGACCTTCATGACCTGTCTCATGGCCCTTTCATCTGCTTCAATACCCACTAATCTTTTGTGGATTCTTAGCTCCCATTTTTCCCAGGTAGCTTTTCCTTCTCCATCTGGAGATTTCCGGGTTGGTACTACTAGTTTCTTGGTTGGCAGTGGAATTGGACCTGATAAGTCTACACCAGTACGTTCAGCTATTTTCTGCAGCTGGTCACATACATAGGCGAGTTTCTCTGGGTCAGTGCCTGTAAGTTTTATTCTTGCTTTGTGCATTTTAATCCTCCAATAAAAATAAAAGGAAGGGGGAAAATATTTTTATTTTCCTATTTTGCTGGTACCAGATCGATACACATTCCAGCAGCCACGGTTTGGCCCATGTCCCTTATAGCGAATCTTCCCATATGAGGGATTTCTTTAACATTTTCAATAACCATTGGCTTGGTAGGTTTGACCTTTACAAACGCAGCGTCCCCGGTTTTGAGGAAGTCTGGGTTTTCTTCTTTAACCTGACCAGTGGCTGGGTCTAACTTTTTCTGCAGTTCTAGGAAAGTACATGCAACCTGAGCAGTGTGACAGTGGAATACAGGCGTGTAACCTACGGTGATAACACCAGGGTGCTGCAATACCACAATTTGTGCTGTGAATTCTTTAGCAACGGTTGGTGCGTTGTCGGTGTGCCCTGCAACGTCTCCTCTTCTGATGTCGTTTTTACCTACACCTCTTACATTGAATCCTACGTTGTCACCAGGTTCTGCTTTTTCTAGCATTTCGTGGTGCATCTCGATGGATTTAACTTCTCCAGCTTTTCCAGCTGGTTCGAATATGACGTTGTCACCTTTGTTCATTACACCAGTTTCTACTCTTCCTACTGGTACGGTACCTACACCAGTGATGGAGTAAACATCCTGGATGGGTACTCTTAGTGGTAGGTCAGTTGGTTTTTCTGGTGCTGCAAATTGGTCTAAAGCTTCTACGAGAGAAGGTCCTTTGTACCATGGTGTGTTTTCACTTGGTTTGGTGATGTTGTCACCTTCGAATGCAGATAGTGGTATGAATTCGATGTCTGATGGTTTGTATGCTACTGTTTTTATGAGTTCAGATACTTCGTCTTTAAGTGCGTTGAATTTTGCTTCGTCGTATTTTGCAAGGTCCATCTTGTTTATTGCAATGATTAACTGGTTGATACCCAGGGTTCTTGCAAGGAAAGCATGTTCCTTGGTTTGTGGCATTACACCATCGTCTATTGCAACTACCAGTACTGCTGCATCTGCTTGTGATGCACCGGTAATCATGTTTTTAACGAAATCTCTGTGGCCTGGACAGTCCACAATAGTGAATTCGTATTTAGGAGTGTCGAATCTTGCGTGTGCAAGGTCGATAGTTACCCCTCTTTCTCTTTCTTCTGTCAATTTATCCATGACAAATCTAAACTTGTCTTCTCCGTCTGAAAGTTGTTGTTCAGCGATTGCTCCAGATTGTAAGAGCAAGTGTCCAACAAGTGTGGATTTACCGTGGTCTACGTGTCCAATAAACGCTAAATTCATATGTTCTTTTTGTTTTGCCATTAAATATACCTCCATTTAGTGTTTAGCATTTTTTTTTGATTTATTAGTCTAAATCTATAATTGACTAGTTTTTAGTCTAACTTCTTTTAGTATTTGACTTGATTATTTAAATATCTATTTATAAGATAGACGGGTTTTGATCATATCTATTTGATTAGATTATGGGATTATCCTATGTAGTGATCTGGCCCGTATGGTTCAGGACTTAATCCTTTTCTGTCACGAATTTCTCGTATTATCTTTTTCTGGAGTTCTCCAGGAAGTCTTTCAAAGCCTGCGTTTTCAGTAGACCATAAACATCTACCTTCAGCAGCAGATCTTATGTCTCCTGCAAATCCAAACATTTCAGCAACAGGTACTTTTGATTCCACTGTAACCATGTCTGCTTCTTGTTCCATGTTTGCTATTTGGCCTCTCCTGTTTTGTATCTCTCTGGTTGCTGCACCCATATAATCTTGCGGTGTGTTTATAAATACTTTTTGTATTGGCTCCAGTAAAGTTGGGTTGGCCATCATGATAGCACCATATAATGCTTTCCTGATTGCTGGTAAAACTTGCGCAGGACCTCTGTGAACAGCGTCTTCGTGAATCTTGGCATCCATTAATTTTATTTTAACGCCCATAACCTTTTCCCGCGCAATTGGACCGTCATCCATCGCACTTTCAAATCCTTCCATCAGAAGTTCCTTTATTTCATCCAGGTACTGGATACCACGGGTCATATTCAAGAATAGACATCGGCGGTAAACATCCCATACTCTACGGGCTTCATCCTTCTCCAGACCGTATTCGATGAAGGTGTTTGCCAGTTCTTTTCCTTTAACTCGGCCTTCTTTAATGTCTCCGTTTTGTATAGCCTGGAATACTTTATCTTCTAGTGGTTCGATTTCTATGTAGAAACGGTTGTGTTTGTTAGGAGATTTTCCTTCCACTGGACCGGCGGTTCCGGCTATGGTCTCCCGGTATACTACGATTGGTGCTGATGTTTCTATTTCTACACCTTTCTCATTAATTCTGTATGCGATAATCTCTAAGTGGAGTTCACCCATACCAGATATTAAGTGTTCACCAGTTTCTTCGTTTATTTCTACTCTTACGGTCGGGTCTTCTTTACCGAC
This sequence comes from Methanobacterium sp. BRmetb2, assembly GCA_003491285.1. Classification (NCBI taxonomy): domain Archaea; kingdom Methanobacteriati; phylum Methanobacteriota; class Methanobacteria; order Methanobacteriales; family Methanobacteriaceae; genus Methanobacterium; species Methanobacterium sp. BRmetb2. Next base: position 627,555 of record CP022705.1, on the reverse strand, counting down.
CTGTCTTAAAACTTCTATGAGTTTTGGAAGATCTTTGGTATTTTTAGCCTCAACTGCAACAGTAACCACTGGTTCTGATATGTGTTCTAATCCTTCAAATGCCTCTATTTTATTCCCGTAATTGGTAATGGTTTCACCGGCAACGGCATTTTTAGCACCAGTTATAGCTACAATGTTTCCAGCAGGAACTTTGTCAGTATTTACCCGTTCGGGACCCATATATACTCCGACTTGCTGTGCTCGAGCTTTTCCCATGGAGCCTACGAAGAATATTTCACTACCTTTTTCTATGGTTCCACCGTAAACACGTCCAGTTGCTATTTCTCCAGCGTGTTTGTCTATACTTACATCAGTAACCATTACTGCTAAGGGTCCATCTGGGCTGGTGTTTATCATGGTTTGACCTTCTTCACTTTCAATGTCTCCTGCCCATATGTTGGGTACCCTGTATTTTTGGGCAATATCTGGACTTGGAAGATGTTCTACAACCATTCCCAGTAAAACTTCGTGTAATGGAACTTTTTCAGCTAATTCTTTTTGATTTTCTTCTTTACAATAATCATAAATGTCTGTGAAGGTTATTCCTGATTTCTGCATGATAGGAACGTTTATAGCCCAGTTGTGATAGGCTGAACCAAAGGCCACACTACCATCTTCAACTTTAGATAACCAGTCCTCTTTGAACTCTTCTGGCGCCATTGATTTGATTAACTTGTTTGCACTGGCTATAATCTTAATGAACCTTTGTTGTAGTTCATTTGCATCCAGTTTAAGTTCATTTATAAGACGATCTACTTTGTTTATAAATAATACTGGTTTAACGTTCTCTTTTAGAGCCTGTCTTAGTACAGTTTCTGTTTGGGGCATGATCCCTTCTACAGCACATACAACTACCACTGCACCGTCTACGGCTCTCATGGCACGGGTTACGTCTCCACCAAAATCAACGTGTCCGGGTGTATCTATTAAATTTATGAGGTATTCATGATCCTTGTATTGGTGGACCATGGATACGTTTGCAGCATCAATAGTTATACCTCTTGCTTGTTCTTGTTCGTCAAAGTCAAGGTATAACTGGTCTCCTGCAAGTTCCGATGATATCATACCTGCACCTGCAAGTAGGTTATCAGAAAGGGTTGTTTTTCCGTGATCTATATGTGCTACTATCCCAATGTTCCGTATGTGTTTGGGATCGTACATCAATTCTTTAATCTTATTAATCATTTTATTTCGTCTACTCACCATAATCACCTAATAATACTTAAATCCCTATAATATTAGTGGGCAGATCTTGCAATTCTCTCTTTTTCTTCTTTTTTCTGAATAGCAAAGCTTCTAGTATCAGATTCTGATGCTAATAATAATTCATCAGCCAACGCTTCCTCTACAGATCTTTTACTTTTAAATGATGACTGCATGGAACCTCGGGTAATGAAACCTAAAGCCAGGTCCACTCTTCGCTGAGGCGCAATGTCCACTGCTACCTGGTATCCTATACCACCGTATTTGATACGGGTGGTCTCTTCTCGGGGAGCAGTATTCTCCACGGCTTTTACCAGTATCTGAACTGGATTTTGTTTTGAGCGTTTGTTAATGATTTCAAAGGCTCCTTTTACCATATTGTATGCTTTGTTCTTCTTTCCGGAGTTTCGCTGGGTTTTCATAACCTTATTCATCAGTCTTTCCACGATTGAAACTCTGGATTTGGCAAACTGTCTTTTAACATGTCTTCCTAAGGTGTGTGGAACTAATATTTCGTCTAAGCAAATATAATTTACCAGGCCCAAGTCCTCTACTTTCACCTCTTCTAAATCCCATTTATCAAATACCTGAGTCATAAAAATTACCTCACTGGTTTTTCTATTTTGCCCTTAACCATTTCTTCTAAGGCTACATTGTTAACTTTGGTTACCTTCCATCTTACTCCTGGAATATCACCCATGGACCTACCAGAAGGTCCACCTATACCTTCAATCATAACCTCGTCGTGCTCATCTATAAATCCTATAGCCCCGTCTCCAGGGGCAAAGGCAGTTAATTGTTTCCCATTTTTTATGAGCTGAACCCTTACACACTTTCTTATAGCTGAGTTAGGCTGTTTTGCTTCTATACCTACTTTTTCTATTACAATTCCTCTAGCTTGAGGTGCGCCTTCTAATGGATCAGCTTTAACATCTAATCTTAATAATTTCCTTTTATATTGTGTATCTTTCCATCTAAAATTTTGTCTGTTCTTTTTAAGCTTTTTAGCTGCGAATAATCCTGGCAATGAAACTCCTCCTCATTAAAATCGTGATTATCTTTAACAATAGTATTGTGAATATCTACTTTATTTCATAAATATAATTACTTTATCACAATGTTGTTTATGTTATGCTGCCTTTTGGCCAAAACTCTTGCTCTTTCAATGTTTTGTCCACCTTTTCCAATGGCAGTTCTTTTATTTCTAGCATCTGTTTCAACAGTTGCGATTTTTTCCCCATTTTCTTTTTGAAGTATTCGGATACTCCTGACTTTTGCAGGGGCCATTAAATTGCTAATAAATTCCACTGGATCTTCAGAATGTTCTATGACTTCAACGCCCTTATCAACGGTTTTCTGGACTTTAGTAACAGTACTTCCTCTTTTACCTATTGCCAGTCCCATATCGCCATTTTTTACAAGGAACGTTAATTTTCCATTTGAATCATCTATTATACAGTCTTTTACCATAGCTCCAGTCATACTTTCAAAGAGAGCTATGTATCTTATTTCATTGGTTGAAAATTTTATAGTCACAGAAATTACCCCATTACTTCTAATATGTTTGAGTCACCAGGATCTTTTATAATAAGGGTGGCCACCGAGAATGGTTTACCACATACTGATCCTAGTTCTACACTTGTACCCTCATATTTATAAACAGAAATATCTGATAAATTAGAATAATAAATTACATCTTCTTTAATATCTTCAGGGCTGTTTTCAGCGATTATCACCAGTTTTCCTTTACCTAGTTTTAATTCCTGAATTGATTTATCTGATCCTAATGTGACATTTCCTGTATCAACAGCAACTCTTATTCCTCTATCTACGTCCATCTACTGCCTCCTATTTTTTTTGTTTCATGACGACACCAACTGAACCTGTTCCCAGTGGTATTGGTTGTCCTATTATAATATTCTCAATTATTCCAGTAAGATGATCAATTTCACCACGAATACTGGCCCTTAAAAGGTGTTTTCCAGTTTCTTCAAAAGAAGCTCTAGCAAGAACACTTGCCTTCTCACCACTTATACCATGCCGGCCAATGGATTTAACTTTACCATCTGCAGTCATCATGTCTGCTACTAGCATTATGTGTCTAACATCTACAGTAAGTCCTTGTTCTTCCATGGTACGTTGTGCTTCGTGTATTATTGCATTTCGCCCTGCTTCTATCCCTAAAACCTTTTCTATTTCATGAATATCATTGGTAGTGGTTCTGACCTTATCTATACCTTCCATCTTAAGAACAGTTCCAAGATTTGAACCTTCGGTGTGTATAACCCATTCTTCTTCTTCTTTTCTTATAACGACTTTTCCGATGTTTTTAACACCGCTTATCTGTAAATCACGAATTTTATCAGCTAAAAGTCGTAATTCTCTTATGTTAGAAGTTGTAGGTTCAAAACTTAGTATGTTGTTATCTATGTGTACTCTTTTAAAAGCTTTTTCAATTCTGGCTATAATGTCATCATAATCTAATCTCTTGTCATTGATCTTTTCAACATTTAATTCTACGATAACATTCATTTCAGCGTAATTTATGTTGAAATCTTTTATGACATCATTCATGGTACTTTTACCAATTTTATTAGCCATTTTCCTTACAAACTCCTCATCAGATCGGAATTCTTCTTCGAAGAATATGGCCATAGTGGGAGTTGATATCTTTTTACGAGCATCAACAATCTCTATTAATCTGGGAAGACCCAGTGTAACGTTAAGTTCAGCTACCCCTGCATAGTGAAATGTTCTCATAGTCATCTGAGTACCAGGTTCTCCTACGGATTGGGCGGCCACAGTTCCCACAGCCTCACCATCTTCAACTTTGGCACGTTCGTATGCCTTTTTAATCTGGCCTACTAACTCATTTAACTCTTTATCAGTTAATTCATGTTTCTGGGCCGCTTCAGTTATATCCTGTATGAAACTTTCTGGGAAGTCAGCCTTCTTTTTCTTTATAATCTTTACAACCTTTTTTTCCAACTCTTGCACAAAATCACCTAAAAACCCGGTTATGAAATACGTGCCATCACATGTAACTGGCATGAATAAGGATTATTATTTACCTGATTTAATTCTCATTCCCTCAATTAACTTGTCTATATCTACTACTTTACCATAATCACTTTTTGCAGGATCTACTTTGTCTTCACCATACATAGTCTGGATTACTACTCCTCTATTATCCATCACAGTTCCATCCGGTTTAACATTCAAGTCTTGCAATGCATTGACCAGTCTGCGCTGCATGTAACCACTCTGGGCAGTCCGGATAGCAGTATCTACCAGACCTTCTCTTCCTCCCATAGCGTGGAAAAAGAATTCTAAGGGATCGAGACCTTTTTTATAACTTGAGTGAACGAAACCTCCTTCTCTGGCACCTAACTCTCCTTTTTTAAAGTGTGGAAGAGTTCTTTCAGAATATCCTCTTTTTATACGACCACCACGAACAGATTGTTGACCTACACAAGCAGTAATCTGGGTAAGGTTCAACATGGAACCTCTAGCACCTGTTAGTGCCATTATAACTGCATGATTGTCCATTCCAAAGTAACTTTCTGCTATTTCCCCTGATTTATCCCGGGCTTCACCTAAAACCTGCATGATCTTCATTTCCAGAGTTTCTTCCAGACTTCGTCCAGGCAGTGGTTCCAGTTCTTCGTTTTTATAAGCTTCAATTAACTGTTCAACCCGATTTTCTGCTTTGTCTAAGAGTTCTTCAATCCTTTCTTTGGCTTCTCGAGGTATTTCTTCGTCGTTGGTACTGGTAGTAAACCCTTTAATCATTATACCGGAAATGGCAAGTTTTGTAGAAGCATCCAAGAATTCACGTGCACGGTCTGTTCCATATTCTTTTACAATATGATCTAATATTTTACCAGAAAATGCACCATATGCTTTATCATCAATTGCTCCTGATTTCAGGTTACCATCTTCTATCACAACGTATGCATCATTTTCACATTCCTTTCTCAAACATTCGTCGCATTTTCGGCATATTTCTGCTTTGTAAACTAGATTAAGATCATTTGGTAATAATAGGCTGAATATCTGTTTTCCAGTCCATGGTTTACCGGTTTTCTTTGGTAGGGGGAGTTTTGATCTAAGTAACATCTGGAATACTTCATCCTCTCTAAATACAGAGTCTTCTTTAGTTAGGAGATATGCACCAGATATATGATCATGTATTCCTCCAATAATAGGACCACCAAATCTTGGAGATAAGATGTGTTCCTGAACCCTCATAAGTGATTTTGCCTCAGCACGGGATTCTTCAGTTTGGAAGACGTGCATGTTCATCTCGTCCCCATCAAAATCTGCATTGTAAGGAGGACATACACAAAGGTTAAGTCTGAATGTTTTATATGGTAAAACTCGTACTTCGTGGGCCATCATGGACATTCTGTGAAGTGAAGGTTGTCTGTTAAATAGAACAACATCTCCGTCTTTTAAATGTCTTTCCACTATGTATCCTGGTTCTAATTTTTCCATTACCATTTCTTTGGTTTCGTCGTAGATTCTGATCTTTCGATCATCTGGTCTGATAACATAGTTGGCTCCAGGGTGAATATCCGGGCCGTTGTTGATGTATTCTTTTAACTCTTCAACATTCCAATCAGTTACATATACTGGAACAGTAACTTCTTTTGCTATTAATTCAGGAACTCCTACTTCATTTATACTGATATTTGGATCAGGAGATATAACAGTCCTTGCTGAAAAGTTAACTCTTTTACCGGACAAATTACTTCTAAATCTTCCTTCTTTACCTTTTAACCGCTGAGCAAGTGTTTTTAATGGTCTTCCTGACCTGTGTCGTGCAGGAGGTACTCCTGATGCTTCATTATCAAAGTAAGTGGTAACGTGGTACTGTAACAGTTCCCAAAGATCCTCTACAATGAGTTGAGGCGCTCCTGCTTCCATGTTTTCTTTTAGTCTCTGGTTAATCCTTAAAATATCTACCAGTTTGTGGGTTAAATCATCTTCAGATCTTTCACCAGTTTCCAGGGTTATGGAAGGTCGCACTGTTACCGGTGGAACTGGTAGAACAGTTAAAACCATCCATTCTGGTTTTGCAACTTCTGGATTTACTCCGAGGATAAGTGCATCTTCAGGAGGAATTACTTCCAGCCTTTCCCTTACTTCGCTAGGTGTTAGTTTGTAATTCCCTTCCACAATAGAGACTGGTTTATCTATTTTCACATCTTCTTGTTCTTCTTCACAATGAGGACATTTGTCTCTCCTGGCTTCTGCGTAAATCTCCTTTATAATTGGAGTTAAACTTTCCTCATTTTTGATCAGGTTTTCTATTTTCTCTTTATAATTGAATATTTCAGTTTCAGTTAAAAGTACTCTTCCACAGCTTTTGCAGGTGGATCTTAGTATTTTGTGAATGGTATCTGCGAAACCTACGTGAATAACTGGCCTTGCCAGGTTTATACTACCAAAGTGCCCTTGACACTCACCACCTTTAGATCCACAGCTTCTGCATTTAAGTCCCGGGTCAATTACTCCTAGGCGGGGATCCATGAGACCATTTTCTATAGGGTATCCATCCTCATCATAGGTGTCAGGTGTCATAATTTTGGTCACTGACATTTTCCTAATATTGTCTGGAGACATTAATCCAAAATTAATTTGGGAAATCTTTTTTAAAATTCCTCTCAAGAATATTCTCTCCTTTAATTTTCTCCATAATATATAATGTTTAGATTATGCTTTATCTTCTAAAACCAGTCTTGGGTATATACATAGGCTCTTAAGTTCGTCAAGTAATAATTTAAATGCGTAGGAAATTTCTACAGGGAATGAATCAGATTCTCCACATATTGGACAGTATTTCTTATCCCTGATTCGATCATACACAGCAATCATTCCACACTCACCACAAACAATAGCTTCGTACTTGTCTGATTCGTCTAATAATCTTTCTTTTAAGGCCAGAGCAGCACCATGTGCTATTAGACAGTCTCTTTCCATTTCTCCAAATCTAAGACCACCTTCTCTTGCTCTACCTTCAGTTGGTTGTCTGGTTAATACCTGGACCGGTCCTCTGGATCTGGCATAAACTTTGTCGGAGGTCATGTGGTGCAATTTCTGGTAGTAAGCTACTCCAATGAATATTTCTGCTTCTATTCTTTCACCGGTTATACCGTTATACAGTGATTCAACACCCGCTGTTTCAAATCCATTGGATTTTAACAGTTCTTTTATTTCTCCTTCATGGTCTCCACTGAAAGGTGTTCCATCCATTCGTTTTCCTTCTAAACAACCAGCTTTACCTGCTATCATCTCAAGAACCTGTCCTACAGACATCCTTGAAGGGATAGCGTGGGGGTTGACCACTAGATCTGGAACAACACCTTCTTCTGTAAAGGGCATGTTCTCTTGTGAAACTATTAAACCTACAACACCTTTTTGTCCGTGTCTTGAAGCAAATTTATCCCCAAATTCAGGTTGACGTTGGTCACGCACCCGTATTTTAGCAAGTTTACTTCCTTCCACGGTTTCAGTTAATAGTACTGCATCCACAATTCCTTTTTCTCCGTGTCGTACAGTTACTGAGGTTTCTCTTCTTCTTTCAGCCACAGTTCCAAATTCGTCTATTTCCTCTAAAAATCGGGGTGGAGATGTTTTACCAATCAGAACATCACCAGATTTTACTTCCGACTCGGGGTTTACTATTCCGTCTTCATCTAAATGCTTGTAAACTTCCTCGGATCTGTATCCTCTAACACCCTTTTCTGGCACTTCAAACCGGTCTTCCTGTCCACCAGGATATCTTCGCTCTGAAGCTTCGTATGATCTAAAAAATGATGATCGTGACAATCCTCTTTCAATAGATGCTTTATTGAGGATAAGAGCATCTTCCATGTTGTATCCTTCATAACTCATCACAGCCACTACAAAGTTTTGGCCAGAAGGTCGTTTATCATAAGCAGTTGCATCGATGATTCTAGTTTTGACTAAAGGTAGTTGGGGGTGATGTAAAAGGTGAGCTCGTGTATCTGTCCTTAAATTATAATTTGAAACATATAGACCCAGTGCCTGTTTAGTCATCCCTGCTTCCATGGTATTTCTTGGAGAGGAATTGTGATTGGCATAAGGAATAATACCGGCACATATCCCCAGCATGGTAGAGGGATCTATTTCTAGGTGGGTGTGTTCATCGTTTAATTGATCCGAAGACATGGCAATGTAAGCGTTTTCTTCTTCTTCAGCGTCTAAATATTCGATTATACCATCATTTAGAAGATCTTTCCATTCCATCTCGCCCTGCTTTAGTTTAGATAGAATTTCATCTTCTAACATTGATTGACCGTCGTTTACTATTATAAGAGGTCTTCTAGCCCTTCCGGGGTCGTTAAATATGTAAATTTCGTTGGTATCGTTATAATAAGTTATATTGGTTTCTTCTGAAATTTCGCCTGATCTTCGCTTTTTCCTAATCTCTTGGACAAATTCTTCAGGTTCTTCGCAGCTTCCTATAAGTTTACCATTAATGTAAATTTTAGCTTTTTCCACAAAATCTTCCTCCAGCTTAAGAATCTAAAATTCCCATCTTCTTAATCATATTTTCAATTTCTTCAGGATCTGAACCTTCTGATATTTTTGATAAAAGCGCCAGGTTTTTCACCAGACCACAGTTAGGACCCTCTGGTGTTTCGTTGGGACATATCTTTCCAAACTGTGTGGGGTGAAGATCTCTTGCCTCAAAGTGAGGTTGACTTCTACTTAGGGGAGATACTACTCTTCTTAAATGTGATAATGTTCCCATGTAACTGGTTCTATCCAACAGCTGGCTTACACCAGCTCTTCCACCAACCCAGTTTCCAGTGGCAATTGCATGTTTAATATTCTCAGTTAAAACATCAGACCTAACGGCCTGTTTAACTGATGGTTCTTTACCACGCGCTAAACTCCTTTCCAATTGGTAAGTCATGTCTCGAGTCAGGCTGGTAAATGCAACTCTGAATAAATCTTCCATTAAGTCTCCAGATACTCTGAGTCTTTTGTTAGTGTAATGATCTTTATCGTGTGGTTCTCTCATTTCAAAAATTACTTGAAGTAACATTTCAGTCATTTCCGCCAGATAAGTTGCTTTTTCTGCTCTATGTTCTGGTTCGACACCGATATGTGGCAGTAGATATCTGTCTATAACATCTTCTGCTCTTTTAATACGATATTCTTCAGTCATACCCTTAGCAACGCGGTTTCCTATGTATTTAATGGCACTGTTAATCAGGTATTCCCTCTTCTCTTCCATGGAAAATTCTTCCATTGCTTCTGTTTCAAGTTTGAGTGTAGGTTCTGAAACCTGTATATCGTCGGCCACAACCATCTGGAAGTTGAAATCATCTGAAATTTTAGTTATAATTTCCTCATCTGTTCCCAGTCCCAGTGCTCTAAGTAGAACAACTAGTGGTATTTCCCCTGGAACATATGGGAATGATATCCTAAGAAAAACTCCGCTTTTTCTAGGTTTCCGGTATTCTAATGAAATTCTGGCTCTAAAACCACTCTTTATAGAGGTTACTATGGCTCTGGCTCTTCTATCTTCTACCTCGCCAATTCTTTCTAATATTATCTTGTTTGGAGCTATTTCTTCCATAGTTACAATGGCTCTTTCTGAACCATTCACAATGAAATATCCTCCGGGGTCTTGAGGATCTTCTCCTTTTTCTATTAGTTCATCGTAATTTAGTCCATTAAGATGGCATATGTCTGATTTAAGCATTAAAGGTAGTTCGCCGATGTATACTTTTTCAAAGTCAGGTTCTTCTTCTCCTTTTTTTATCAAAGCCATC